>VXNJ01000001.1:0-663085 GCA_009840625.1 Chloroflexota bacterium
GGTTGGGGCGCCGGCGGGGACGTGGCCGGCGGGGCAGGTTCGCTGCTCGGCCGGGCCGCAATCTCCAGGATCGCGTCGCCGCTGCTGATCTGTTGGCCGGGTGCGACCAGGAGTTTTAGGACCTTGCCCGAAAGATCCGATGGCACCTCGACGGTGGCTTTGTCGGTTTCGATTTCGATCACCGGTTGCTCGACGGCGATCTCATCACCTTCGGCGACCATCACCTTGAGGATGTCGGCTTCCCCGGCGCCGTCGCCGAGGTAGGGCATCTTCAGCCGCTTGGTCGCCGCGGCGGGATCTTCGACAGTCAACTCAACACCGGGTTGGCTTTTTCGGGATCAATCTGGAAATGCGCGATAGCAGCCCGCGCGACCGAATTTTCGACTTCACCGCGCTTGGCCAGTGCCCCGAGAGCGGCCAGCACCATGTAGCGGTGATCGATTTCAAAGAAGTCGCGCAGCTCGGCCCGGGCCTCGGATCGCCCGAATCCGTCGGTCCCTAGGGCGAGGAAGGGACCGGCGGTCCAGCGGCCGAGCGAATCGGCCATGGCCTTCACGTAATCCGACGAACTGACCGAGACCCGCGGAGCATCGCCCAGGCAGCGCCGGACGTACGGGACTCGCGGCGGATCGTTGGGGTGGAGCATGTTCCAGCGCTCGATCGCGTCGGCGTCACTGCGCAGCAGACCCAGGCTGGTCGCCGACCAGACGTCGGCGCCGATGTCGAAGCGGTCGGCAAGCTCGGCCTGGGCCGTCACCGCCTCGTTGAGCATCGGGCCGCTGCCAATCAGGTTCACTTGCAGGGGCGCCTCTGGCAACGGCGACGTCGAGAACTTGTAGAGCCCCTTGACGATGCCTTCCCGCACGCCGGGATCGTCCGGCATGGGCGGCTGGCGGTAATTCTCGTTGCCGACCGTCAGGTAGTAGAAGACCTCCTGGTCGTCCTGGAACATCCGGCGGATGCCGTCCTGGATGATCACCGCAATCTCGTATGCGAAGGCTGGATCGTAACTGTAGAGGTTGGGCACCGCCGAGGCGAGCAGATGGCTGTGACCGTCCTGATGCTGCAGGCCCTCGCCGGCCAGGGTGGTGCGCCCGGCGGTCCCGCCCACCAGAAAACCACGGGTGCGCGAGTCGGCCGCCGCCCAAACCAGGTCTCCGACCCGCTGCATCCCGAACATCGAGTAGTAGGTGTAGAACGGGATCATCGGCTGACCGTAATTCATCAGCGAAGTCCCGGCGGCGATGAATGACGACATCGAGCCGGCTTCGTTGATTCCCTCTTGCAAGATCTGGCCGTCGACGGTTTCGCGGTAGGGCAGCAGGCTGGCCGAATCGACCGGCTCGTAGCGTTGCCCAACCGGTGAGAAGATCCCGCATTGCCGGAACAGGGCTTCCATGCCGAACGTGCGGGCTTCGTCGGGAACAATGGGCACGACGTAGCGGCCGAGCTCGGGGTCGCGCAGCAGCTTGGTCAGGATGCGGACGTAGGCCATCGTCGTCGAGGCAACGCGATCGCCCGAACCGGCCAGGAATTCCTCAATGAATTCATCGGACGGGGCCCGCAGCGAGCTGGCCGTGACCCTGCGCTCCGGGATGGAGCCGCCGAGCTGGCGCCTTCGCTCTTTCATGTAGACGACTTCGCGGCTGTCGGGACCCGGATGGTGGAAATCCAGATCCGATGCGACCTGGTCGGAAATCGGGATCTGGAAGCGGTCGCGGAACGCCAGCAGTTCGTCGGCGTTCAGCTTCTTCTGCTGGTGGGTGATGTTGCGGCCTTCGCCGGCCTCGCCGAGCCCGTAGCCCTTGATGGTCCGGGCCAGGATCACCGTCGGCGCGCCGCGATTGCGCATCGCCTGGTGGTAGGCGGCGTAGACCTTGATCGGATCGTGACCGCCTAGGGTCAACCGCCAGAGCTCGTCGTCGCTCTTGTCGGCGACCAGGGCCGCCAGTTCGGGGTCGGCGTTCCAGAAATGCGAGCGCAGGTAGGCACCGTCGGAGACCGAATACTTCTGGAAGTCCCCGTCGACGACGGTGCGCAGGCGCCGCGCGATCAGTCCTTTCTGGTCGCGCTCGAACAATTCGTCCCAATCCGAACCCCAGAGCACCTTGATCACGTGCCAGCCGGCCCCGCGGAAAATGGCCTCCAGTTCCTGGATGATCTTGGAATTTCCGCGCACCGGCCCGTCCAGGCGCTGCAGATTGCAGTTGACCACCCAGATGAGGTTGTCGAGCATCGCGCGGGTGGCCAGCGAAATGCCGGCCAGGCTCTCGGGTTCATCGATTTCGCCGTCGCCCACGAACGCCCACACCTTGCGCTCGGAGGGCGCCTCCAGCCCGCGGGCCTGCATGTAGCGCATGAAGCGGGCCTGGTAAATCGACATCAACGGACCCAGACCCATCGAGACCGTCGGGTAGTTCCAGAAATCGGGCATCAGCCAGGGGTGCGGGTAGGAGGGCAGCCCGGGCTGGTCCTGCAGTTCGCGCCGGAAATTTGTCAATTGCGTCTGGTTCAGACGTCCTTCAAGAAAGGCCCGCGCGTACATCCCCGGGGAGCCGTGGCCCTGGAAGTAGATGATGTCGCCCCCGGAGGGGTGATCGGGACCCTTGAAGAAGTGATTCTGGGCGACCTCGTACAGGGTCGCCGCCGAAGCGAACGTGGAAATGTGGCCGCCGATGCCGTCGGATTCCATGTTGGCTTTGACCACCATGGCCATCGCGTTCCAGCGGATGATGCTCTTGATCCGGCGTTCGAGAGCCTGGTTGCCGGGGTATTCGGATTGCAGGTGGACCGGAATCGTGTTTACATAAGGAGTATTGAGCGCCTCGGGTGACCACACTCCGGCGCGCTGGGCGTAGATCTGCAGGTCTTCAAGCAGCCGCTTGACCCTGTCGGGGCCGCGTGCGTGCAGCACGTCCTGCAGGGCCTGGGTCCAATCGAGCAGTTCAAGCTCGTCGATTGGGAGCTCGCCGTTGGCAACGGTCGCCGGGTCGGTGTGCATTGACTAAGGGTTCCCTAATCGCCCCACTGGGCGGAGCCGCCCTGGTCACCGGATACTGAATTAATGTTAATTGGGTAAGGGCCGGAGGCGCGCCGGCCGCTGCTGGAGCCTGGCTGATCCGATGGCGCAATTGGACGTTCAGAATCTTGGCCGCATCGCTTATCGCGACGGGTTGGCGTGGCAGTACGAGACCGCCGACCGGGTCCGGTCTGGCGACGGCCCGGACGTTCTCGGCCTGCTCGAACACGAGCCCGTGTACACGATGGGCGCCCGCGGAGGGCGGGCCAACCTGCTGACCCAAGAGTCCGAGCTGGGAGATCAGGGAATCGAAGTTGTCGACGTCGATCGCGGCGGCGACATCACCTACCACGGGCCTGGCCAGCTGGTGGCCTACCCGATCCTGCTGCTGGAGCGAATCGGACTTGGTCCCTCGGACTACGTTCACCGCCTCGAGGACGTGATCGTTGACGTGCTGGCCGCCCGGGGCATCCCCGCGGCCGCCGATCCGGCCCGGCCTGGTGTCTGGGTCGACGGGGCCAAGATCGCGGCCGTCGGGGTCCGCTGCCAGCGCGGCGTTACCCGGCACGGGATCGCCATCAACGTCAATCTCGATCTGCGCCCGTTCGAAGCCATCGTCGCCTGCGGGCTGCCCGGGGCGCCGGTTACCTCGATCAGCCGGCTTCAGGGTGGTTCGGTCGCCCTCGGAGCGGTGGCCGAAGAATTCGCGGGTGCCTTCGCCCGCGGGTTCGGGTTCGAGCTGAACCGCCGCCCCCCGCCGCAGACCCAAGGATCCGGGCAGGGCTGAGCCCGGTTCGGGATCGGCGACATTCAGGCCCCCGTTTGCGTGCAACGCCGGCCGGCGACCGGATAAACTTTGAAATACAAATGAGTTTGTGGTACAAACTCAATATCTGGTAGGCCGGCGGAGGCGAACCCTTGGGGAGAGTCAGAACTCAATCCGGCGCTGACCTGCGGCCTTTCCCGGCACGCTAGCGGAGGTTCAAGTTGCGCTCAAGTCCACTGATATCGGTAGACGCGCTGGGCAAGAGCTTCGGTGCCCGCGTGGCCCTCGACGGAATCAGCCTTGAAGTTGCCGACGGAGGCATAACCGGGTTGCTTGGACCGAATGGGGCCGGCAAGACCACGTTTCTGCGCATCCTCACGACGATCCTCCCCGCCGACTCCGGCGACGTTTCGGTCGGTGGGGTTTCGGTGAGCGCCGACCCTGCCGCGGTCCGCGCCCAGTTGGGCGTGTGTCCGCAGGACCTTGCGATCTACGAAGACCTGACCGGTCAGGAAAATGTGGCGTTTTTCGGCCGTCTTTCGGGCCTCTCGCGCCGCCAGGCCCGGGCAAGCGCCGCCAGGCAGCTTGAGCTGGTGGGGCTCGCCGACCGGGCTTCCGACCGGGCCGGAACCTACTCCGGCGGCATGAAACGGCGCCTGAACATCGCGGTGGCCCTGGTCGCCAACCCCCGGCTGCTCCTGCTCGACGAACCGACCGTAGGCGTCGACCCGCAGTCGCGCAACCGGATTTTCGAAGTGGTCGAATCGCTGCGCGACGAGGGGATGACGATCGTGTACACGACGCACTACATGGAAGAAGCCGACCGGCTCTGCGACCAAGTGGTGGTCATCGACCTCGGGCGGATCGTGGGCCCAGGGCACTCCGCGCGAGCTCAAGTCGGGTATCGGAGACCCGGAGGAAGTGACGCTGGAACAGGTCTTTCTGGGCCTGACCGGTCGCTCGCTGCGCGAATAGAGCCGATGAGATTGTTGGCGCCGCTGGACCTCGGGATAACCGAGATCAAGCGCTACGTTCGCGACCGCCAGGCGCTCTTGCTGTCGCTGGCCCTGCCGGTGGCGCTGCTGGCGGTGATGGTGGGGGCGTTCGGCGGCAGCGGCGATTTCTCGGCGACCGCCAGCATCGTCGATCTGGACAGCAGTCCCGAGTCCGAGGAATTGATTCGGACCATTGAAGATTGGCCCGGATTGACGGTTGAACTGCTCGAGGAGGATCGGGCCCGGCAGCTGCTCGAAGGTTCGCAGCGTCTTCTGGTAACCCACATCCAACCCGGCTACGGACAATCGCTGGCGTCGGGCCTATCGGCGCCGGCGGTCCAATTCCATTCCCGCGGCGGAGGCGGCGACGAAGGCCGCGTGGTGGCCGCTATCGTCCGCTCGCTGGCCGGGCAACAGGCGGCGACGGCCGCCGCGCTGGGCAGCATTCGGGCGGCGGCGGACGGGGTTCCGGGAGCCGATCCGGCGGCGGCCGAGACCGGATTCCTGGAGCAGTTGGCCGCCTGGGAAAGCCAACCGCTGATTGCGGTGGTCACTCCGGAGGGTGACGGCACCGCCGACGCCTTCGATCGCACGTTCAGCGGCATACTGACCATGATCGTGATGTTCACGGTGGCCACTTCGGTCGCCGCGATAGTCCTCGAACGCGAAAACGGGACGCTCGAGCGCCTGCTGATCACGCGGCTCGGGGCGACCGGGATTTTCCTGGGCAAGTACCTGGGGGCGCTGGCCCGCGGATTCGCCCCCGCGGTCCTGCTCACGGGACTGGCTTGGGCGATCAACCGCTCGTTTTCACCGGCCCAGTTCGCCCAGATTCTGCTGATCGGCCTGCTGATGGCCGCCGCCGCCGCCGCGATCGGCATGCTGATCGCCGGCCTCGCCCGCAGCCAGGCCCAGGCAAACTGGGCCGGCGTGACCATCACCCTGGTCATGGCAACGCTCGGCGGATCGTTCTTCCAGGGCGATCTCGAAGGGGCCCTGGATCTTGTCGGATACGCCACCATCAATCGCTACGCCAACGACGCGCTGCGGGGTCTGATCGAAGACGGCACCAGCCTGGCCGACCACGGCCTGGAAATGGCGGTGCTGGCGGGAATTGCGCTGGGGCTGCTGGTTCTGGGGCGGTTACTCTTTGCCACCGCACGACCGGGGGGCTGACCAGCCATGGCGAGCGTCCGGATGATCCTGGCGGTGGCCGGGAAAGACCTGCTGCGGTTGCGCCGGGACCGCTTCGGACTGGCGTTTGCATTGGGTTTCCCGGCGGCATTTGCGGTCGCATTCTTTTTCATGCTCGGACCGGGCCTTTCCGAGTCCGCCGAGGACGCGCCGCCCCCCACAATCACGCTCGCGACCGGGGAGCCCGGGGCGCAGTCCTTTAGCCGGGTGCTGATCGGTGCGCTGCTCGAATCACCGGTCCCGGGATTCGAAATCAGATCGGTCGACGAGGCGGCGGCCGGCGCCGAACTCGAATCCGGCGAGCTCACCGGCTACATCCTTTTCGCGCCGGACTTCGGCGAGGGCGTCTTTTCCGGCGCCGGAACCAGGCTTGAGGTAGTCGCCGATTCGGACCCGCAGCAACAGGCGGCGCTCGAGTCATTCGCCGGCTCGATCGCCCAGCAGATCCAGTTGCAGTCGGCGCTGGCGGCCGCCCTGGCCTCGCTAAACGCGCCGCTGGCGGCCTTTGCCGAGCCCCCCAGCGGTGGCGTGGAGTTCTCCGAAGTCGACGTCGGCCGCATCGAACCGCCCAACCCGGCCGATTTCACGATCCCGGGCTACCTTGTCATGTTCGTGTTCATGGCGGCGGCGTTTGCAGCCGCTGAACTCGCCCGCGAGCGCGCTTCGGGCACGCTTGCGCGGATGGTCGCGGCCGGCGCCGCCCCGGCCCAGGTCCTGTTTGGGAAATTCCTGTCGGCCGCCGCCCTGGGGCTGTTGCAGGTCGCCGTGCTGGGGTTGTTCGGAGTGCTGGTCTTCGGCATGGACCTCGGTCTGTCCCCGCTGGTGACGATCCTGGTGGCGCTGCTGATGGTCCTGGTCTCCTCGGCATTTGCGATCCTGCTGGCGAGTCTTGTGCGGACCGAGCGCGCCGCGACCCCGGCCGCAATCCTGGCGGCGCTGGTCGCCGCGCCGCTCGGCGGATGCTGGTGGCCGCTTTTCATAACCCCGGACTGGATGCAGTCGCTGGCGTTGATAACCCCGCACGGCTGGGCAAACACCGCGTTCAACCGCCTGATGCTTTTCGGCGGTCAGTTCGAATCGGTCGCCGGCGAACTGATTGCCCTGCTCGGTTTCGCGGCCGTGTTTGCCGCGATCGCGGCCTGGCGGTTCCGCACTTCGCCGCTGATCGATTAGGCCCGACCGGGGCGGCGGCCGGGGCCGCGGGTGCGGGTCCGGCCCAAACCGCCCGCGGGCGACATCGATAATCTGACCGATCGCCGCGCCGGCCGCATTTGCGTCAGGCACCGGGGCCGTTGGCGGCGGCGGAATCGTTCAGTCACCGGGAGCGGAAGAGTTGCCGACGGGCGTGAAATCGATCGGATCCCTGCCTCTATTTGATCCCGCCGCGGGAAAGGTAATCAAGCGGCCCGAGGTTGCCGCTGACGGGTACTGGGTGGGCGCCCCCAGCGCCTGGGTGGACGGCCGGAATATCTATCTGAGCACTCGCCATCGCCGCCCGCTGGACGATGGGCGCGGCTGGAAGTCGGCGATTAGCTTGTCCGACGGTGGCGACGATTTCGATGAGATTTGGGCGTGTTTTGCCGGGGACTTTGACACCTCTTCGATCGAGCGCAGCGCGCTGGTCCGGGCCCCGTCCGGAATTTGGCGCTACTACATTTCCTACGTGGATGCGGACCGACGGTGGGTGATCGACCTGCTGGAAGCCGATGACCCGCGCGCTTTCGACCCGGCCACGCGGGTCAGGGTGCTCGATTCGGCTTCCACCCTGACCGAGGGCGTCAAGGACCCGGTGGTGCTCTACATCGGTGGGCTCACCTACATGTTCGTCCCGTACGCGCCGCGCGATTCGGTCGTACCCGGATCAAGCTACGAAGACCTGCACTCGACCGAGAACGTATTCACCACCGGATTGGTGCTCCATCCGACCGGCCTGTGGACGTCGGCCTGCGGGCGCAGGTTTCAGTTTCAACGCGATATAACCGAGCCCGGCAACGGCTGGGACCGAAACGTGGCCCGAATCTCCTCGGTGGTCATGCACGAGCAGGGATTCGTCATCTTCTACGACGGCCGCGTGACCGACGGCGACGTCTACGAGGACAAGACCGGGGTCTGTTCGTCGCTGGACCTGGTCCACGTGGTCAAACACTCGGTCGACGGTCCGGTCCTGGAGGGGCCGTTCGGGACGGGCTGTCTGCGGTACCTTGAGTGCGTGCGGTACGGCGACGAATTGCTTTACTTCTACGAGCTCGGGCGCGATGACGGCGCCCACGAACTGCGCCTGGCGAGGGTAGCCGCTCCCGGTTGAGCGTGGTGCGGGCGCGGTTGGCCCGTCGATCGGAGCCGTCCAGCCTCCGCGCTTCCCGCTCGCGCGGGTCGGCGATCCCGATCCTGCCACCGGCGCGGGGCTACCGGATCCCCGGGCTGAACCGGGCAGATGGACCGGCCCGGGGCAAATTCCGGGGCGTCGCGCGACCCGCGACGCCCCGGAAGAAAACTAGTTTTCGATTGGCGAGTCGGCGCGGTTGCCGTACTCGGTCCACGATCCGTCGTAGACCTTCACGTCCGGGTATCCGAGCAGGTCGGAGAGGACGAACCACGAATGGGTGGCGCGCACCGCGGTCTGGCAGAGCGTGTAAACCGTACCTTCGGCCTCAACGCCTTCGCCCTGGTAGATGCCGCGCAGTTCGGCGGCAGTCAGGAAGCGTCCATCCTCATCGATCGCGCGGACCCAGTCCACGTTCACGGATTCGGGAATGTGGCCGCCGCGCTCGGCGCGGATGTCGCGTCCGGCGTACTCTTCGGCCGAACGGGCGTCGCAGACCAGGACGCTGGGGTCTTCAATCGATGCGATGATGTCGTCCCAGCTGGCGATGATGTCGTTGTTCGGCGTGCCGCTGAACTCGTAGTCGGAAGTCGAAACCGACGGGGTTGCGGTGCTGACCTCGCGACCCTCGGACTCCCAAAGCGGGAAATCGCCGTCGAGTATCCGCACGTCCTCGTGACCGTACACGTCGAGCACCCAGAGACCGCGCGATGCCCAGAGCGAGGCACGCTGGTCGTAGATGACGATGGTCGTGTCGGGCTTGGCACCGACGCTGGAGAGCACTCCGGCAACGTGTGATGCCGGCGGAATCAGTCCGGCGACGCCGTTGATCTCCTGCTGGAAGGCCTCGTTGGGGGTCACCCGGATCGCGCCGGGAATATGACCCTCGGCGTACTGCTCTTCCTTGCGCACGTCCAGGAGAAGAACCCGGTCGTTGTCAAGGTTGTCCTCGATCCACTGGGTCGTGACTAGCCGTTCGGTGTTGGCGTAGCCACGGTCTTCCAGGCCGGTCGCCAGTTCAGGAGCTTCATCCTCGAAAGGATTGCAGGCCACCGCCAGGGCAGCCACCGACAGCATGACAAGGGCCAGCAAGCCGGTTTTGCGGCCAAGTCGCCCAAGGCCGCCAGAAATTCCAGACCAGATGTTCATAAAACCTCTCTATGTGTCTGTGGTTGTTGGGGGGACTGAGCCACCCCGTGAAGTTGAGTTGGGCAGGGTTATTTGTCGGCCGCCGCTTCGGCATTGAAGATGTGGATCTCCCACTCGCCGGCCCGGCGCTCGGAAATCTCGCAACCGTAACCGCGCTTGAATGCTTCCGGCGGAATGGTGGCCAGGGCCGGCGGATGGTCCGTCCAGACCAGCAGCTCGGGCGCCCCCGGACGCACGTTGTCGAGTTCGCGGGTGGTGCGCAGCATCGGGTACGGACAGATCTCGCCGCGTACATCGAGCACCGGCGTCTTGCTTTCTTGGGTCATCGGACGGACTCCTCTTCCTTGCTTGGAATTGCCGCCGCCGGGCGCTTGCCCGGCGAGATGGTTATTGTTCGCGCGCCGTCGGCGGGAGGTTCAACCCGGCCGACGAGGCCTTTCCCGGCCGCCGCCGCCAACACCGAGGTGGCGACGATTTCGAGGTCGGTGTTGATTTGCAGGGCCGAACCTGCGGCGGCCTTTCCGACCGCGGCCTGGGCCAGCCGGATCTGTTCGGGGGCCGGCCGACCCCGCAGATCGAGGGTCTGCACGCTCACGGGAACCGCCTGATGAAGGCCGTCCCGGCATAGGCGCCGACGGCCAGCGCCAGCGCGTATACCCAGCCGTTGAGGGCCAGCGAAGGGATTGCCGAAAAGAAAGCCCCGATCGTGCATCCCAGACCCAGTCCGGCGCCATAGCCCATCACGACCCCACCGGCGAGCGATTGCAGGTAGCGCCGGGGGCTGCGCGGGATGCGCAGGCGGAATTCCCGCGCCAGCAGCGCGGCCGTGAACGCGCCGGCGATGATGCCGGCGTTGAGCATGAACGCGTCGGTGAACCAGGTCCCCTCGACGAAGCGCGGCACGCAGCCAGGGAGGTCGTTGATCCCGTTGAGCTCGCCGACCCCGGCCCCGACGCTGTCGGCGAGGTCGGAGACCCAGCGCGAGAGCTCGCCGACCACGCCCAGCGGGCGGTAGCGGATGAACAGGAGGATGTTGACTGCTGCGAGCGCGATTCCGCCGATCAGCGGAGTCCACTCGGCGCGGAATACTTTGCGGGCAACGGCCGCCAGCGTGGTGTCGGGTACGCTGCGTTCGGGTGCGGCGGAGCTGATCGGGATGGCGACCGACATTGCCGTGAACCCGCGGCGCTCCCACCAGGACACGGCGGCGAACGCGAGCGCCAGCAGCGCCAGTGTTAGCACGATCGCCCAGGTGTAGGTGAAGCTGGTAGGAATCCAGGCGATGATGTCGCCGCTGATCTGGTTGTCCCACCACCAGTTCCAGGTTCGGTTTAGAGCGTAAAGACCGATCAACACGCCCCCGATCGCCACCCAGGATCCGATGTACCCCTCGCCCATCCGGTAGAGCGATCCGCTCACGCAACCGCCAGCGATGACCATGCCGTAGCCAAACAGCAACCCTCCCAGCACGGTGGCGATTCCGAGCGGGAGGATATGGGCGTCGGAGGGCAGCACTCCCGACCCCGGGTTGGGGACGATGGTCGCCATGACCATCGCAAACCCGGCGGTGGCGACAGCCAGGCCGGCTATGATGCCGCGCAGCATTCGTCCCTGACGCATCAGGAAGAGGTCGCGAAAACCGGCGACGAAGCAAAAGCGGCTTCGTTGGCAGATTGCCCCGAAGGCGACCCCGACGACCCAGAACACCGGCCATGCAGCGTCGGCACCCAGCGCGAGGAGGTAGACGACTGCGAGACCGACAAGCGATAACAGACCGCCGGCCGTCGAGCGATCCATCCCTCGGGCGGCGGCCGCAAGCGAACTCATTGCGAATCTTGGCATATTCAGGTGATTTAGTCAAGAATGACAATTGGAGCGCGCCGGAATTAACCGCCTCCTCGCTTCGGAGCGCGGCTTCGCAGGCGCAGACCCGTTGCGCGGCGGTCGACGTCGACTTGTGAATGACGGTCGCAACAACCCGGTTGACGGCAAGGCTCCCGCCATCCTGCCTCTCGCGCGGGTTATGCGGTCCTGCTAGCGGCGCTTCGCCGGACCAATTCCATCTGGTGCCCGGCAATTCGGATGGGAGTTCGGATCAACCAGCCCGGTGAAAGCCGGCCCGGACCCGACCGGGCCTGGAATCGGGTGACTGCCCGCCCGCGTCGCCGCCGGTCAGGCCTGCCGGCCGCGCCGTCGCTATACGACTTGCAACAACGCCCCGCCCGCCGCGGCGAGCAAGACCACCAGCCAGGGAGGGGTCCTCCAGAACGAAAGCAAAGCAAATGCCGCCGCCGCAAGGGCAAAATCCGTCGCCGATGCAATCGATCCGGAGAATACCGGATCGTAGAGCGCTGCCAGAAGGATCCCGACCACGGCGGCATTTACGCCCAGGAGCGCGCGGCGCACGGACTGGATCGTGCGGACCCGGTCCCAGAGCGGCAAGAGGCCCAGGACCAGCAGGAAGGACGGCAGGAACACTGCCGCCAGCGCAATCAGACCGCCAAGCCACGCCGATTCGGTGATCCCCATGATCGTTCCCAGATACGCCGAGAAAGTAAAGAGCGGCCCCGGGATCGCCTGCGCGGCGCCGTACCCGGCGACGAAATCGTCGGCCGATACCCAACCCGGACCGACCACCTCGGCCTGCAGCAGCGGCAGGACCACGTGCCCTCCGCCGAACACCAGCGAACCGGAACGGTAAAAGCTTTCGAACGCCTGCAGAACCGGGTCGGCAAGGATCCGGCTGGCCACCGGCAGCAACACCAGCAGTCCCGCAAAAAGAACCAGCGCCAGCGCAGCCATGCCGACGCCGCGGCGCCGGACGGGAGGGGCCGCCGCTTCCGCGGTCCCGGGGCGCAGGAAAATCAACCCCAGGGCGGCGCCGGCGGCAATGACCGACAGCTGTGCCGCCACTCCTCCCAGCACCAGCAGCGCGATCGCCGCCAACACCGCAATGGATATGCGTGGTCGGTCGGGGGCGAGTTGATTGGCCATCCCCCAGAGGGCGTTGGCCACGACCGCAACCACCACGATCTGCAGGCCGCGCAGCCAACCGGCGTCCTCGCCGCCGAATTCGGTTACGCCATAAGCGAAAAGGATCATCGCCGCGGCCGAAGGCAGGGTGAACCCCAGCCATGCCAGCAGCGCGCCCAGATACCCGGCGCGACCGTAGCCAATCGCGATCCCCAGTTGCGAACTGGCCGGGCCGGGCAGGAACTGGCAAAGCGCCACCAGTTCGGCAAACCGCGCGTCGCTGAGCCATCGGCGTCGGACCACGTACTCTTCGCGGAAGTAGCCGATGTGGGCGATCGGGCCGCCGAAAGAGGTCAGTCCCAGGCGCGTCGCGACGAGCAGAACCTCCCAGACTTGCTTCATTGCCTGCCTCGCTCGTCAATCGGCGCCAGTTTTATTGCCGGTCGCGCGTGGGCGCGAATTTCGGCCGCCGTGCGGCGGTGATCGTGCCGGGCTTCAATTAGGTTAGGTTCGCCGGCGATCACGACGGTGCGCGACCCCGGTTAGGTCAGATTCGGCAACCAACGAGCCGTGCGCAAAAATGGGGAACGGCCGGACCAGGGAATGCCACAGTCCGAGATCCCCGCCACCGCGCCGGGAGCCCACCATGGCCAATCCAAAAGTCACCATTTACGGAATCCGATGGTGCCCCGACTGCCGTCGGACCAGGAAGTTCCTGGGCGAACACGGCGTCAGGTACCGATGGATCGACTTGGTCGAGCGACCGGCCGCGGCCGGTGAATTCGAAAAGCTGGGAGACGGGCGACCGGTCCTGCCGACGGTCCTGATAGAGGGCGGAGCGACACTTTTCCGCCCCAGCAACTCGGAACTTGCGGGCGCGCTGGAAATCGAGATCGGCAGCGAACGCCGGTACTGGCCGCTGATCATCGTCGGCGGCGGGCCGGCCGGATTGACCGCGGCGATCTTTGCGACCCAGGACGGGATCGACACCCTGGTCATCGAGCGTGAGTTTGTCGGAGGCAACGCGAACGTTTCCGGCCAGGTTGAGAACATGCCCGGCTTCCCGGACCCAATCAGCGGTTTCGAGTTAAGCGACCGCCTGCGGGAACAGGCCCGGCGGGCAGAAGTCGAGATGATCCAGGCGGCCGAGGTGGTCGAAGTCGACAGCCTGGGCCGCTACCACACCGTGGTTACTGCTGACGGAACCGAATACAGCTGCTTTGCCCTGATCATCGCCACCGGCAGCACCTACCGGCGCATGCGGGTCCCCGGGGAGTCGGAGTTCATCAACGGCGGGGTGCATTACTGCGCCGCCAGCGATGCGTTCGCCTACACCGGTGAAAAGGTGGCGGTGGTGGGCGGCGGAAACTCGGCCGCCGAGGCCGCGCTGGCGCTTTCCGAGCACGCGGCCAAGGTGAATCTGTTGGTGCGCGGTGACAGCCTTACCGCCAATTCCATCCTGGTCCAGCGCCTGCTCGAGGTGCCCAACGTGGAAGTGCAATACCACCTGGACGTGCGCGAATTCCGCGGCGGTGATCAGTTCGAATCGGTGCTCGTGCGGGACGAGATCAGCGGTTCGGTGCGCCAGATCGAGGCCCGCGGTGCGTTCGTTTTCATCGGAATGGTGCCCAATTCCGGCTTCCTCAGAGGCAGCGCCGTCGCGCTGGACGACTGGGGATTCGTCTGCACCGGCCCGGACGCGCCGCCGCCGGATGCGGAGGCGGCCGAATTGATGGCGCTGCTGGAGGAATCACCGGCCGCGCCACCGGGCCTGTTCGAGACTTCGGTACCGGGGGTTTTCGCCGCCGGCGATATCCGCAAAAACAGTTCCAAGTACGTTGCCACCGCCGCCGGCGAGGGGGCCGCCGTTGCCATGTCGGCCGGCCAGTACCTGCGCGGGATGAGCTGAACGCCAGGACCGCTTCGCACCCGTAAGGCTCCTTGCCCGAGCCACGATCGACTGCGAAAAAGGCGCCACGCGGTTCGCGGGGCAAAATCAGGGCGCGATTGCAAGCTAACGAACCCTTGTTGAGACGGCAGGTTGAGAAGATGACCGCAGATTCGTCGCAGAAAGTCCTCTGCGTCCTTTACGAGGACCCGGTTGCCGGCTACCCGCCCGCCTACGCCCGCGACCAGATCCCGCAACTTTCCAATTACCCGGACGGGCAGTCGCTGCCCACGCCGGCCGGTCTAGACTTCACGCCCGGCGAGCTGCTGGGGTCCGTCTCCGGAGGCCTGGGACTGGGCCGGTTCCTGGCCGATGCCGGCCATCGACTGGTGGTCACTTCGGACAAGGACGGGCCGGATTCGGTGTTCGAACGCGAACTGGTCGACGCCGACGTGGTGATTTCGCAACCGTTCTGGCCCGGATACCTGACGGCCGAACGGATTGCCAAAGCCGAACGTCTCAAGCTCGCGATTACCGCCGGCATCGGCTCGGACCACGTCGACCTGCAGACCGCCATCGACCGCGGCATCACCGTGTGCGAGGTGACCTGGTGCAACAGCGTCAGCGTGTCCGAGCACGCCGTGATGCAGGTGCTGGCGCTGGTGCGCGACTACATACCCCAGTACGGCTGGGTAGTCCGGGGCGGCTGGAACATCGCCGACGCGATCTCGCGCTCTTATGACGTCGAGGGAATGGATGTCGGGGTCGTCGCGGCCGGGCGCATCGGTCTGGGCTTTCTGCGCCGCATGAAGCCATTCGACGTCAAGCTCCACTACAACGATCGCCACCGGCTCTCCCGGGAAGTCGAGGAAGAGCTTGACCTGACCTTCCACGAATCAGTGGAATCCTTGGTCAGCGTGTGCGACGTGGTCAGCATTCACTGTCCGCTGCATCCCGAGACCGAGCACATGTTCGACGACGCGTTGATTGGCAAGATGAAGCGGGGGTCGTACATCGTCAACACGGCGCGGGGGAAGATCTGCGACCGCGACGCGATCGTTCGGGCGCTGGCCAGTGGTCAGCTGGCGGGCTATGCCGGCGACGTCTGGTTCCCGCAGCCGCCGCCCAACGACCACCCCTGGCGCGCGATGCCGAACCACGCGATGACGCCGCATACCTCCGGCACATCCCTTTCGGCCCAGGCCCGCTACGCCGCCGGCGTGCGCGAGATCCTGGAGTGCTGGTTTTCGGGCCAGCCGATCCGCGACGAGTACCTGATCGTTCAGGGCGGCGCCCTGGCGGGCACAGGAGCCCACTCCTACAGCGAGGGAAACACCACCGGCGGTTCGGAGGAGGCGGCCGACTTTCAGGCCGGCTAGGGGCCGCAGCGCGGAGATTGGCCGGCGGCCGGAGTTTCGGGTTAGCTAGGGCCGACTAGCTTCCTTAGCCGCGGCGACCGCGGCAAGCGGGTCGCGCCGCCCGCAGAGCAGGTCAAGCAGGATGTCGAATCCGGCCAGCTGCATCCGGATGCGCGCCTCTAGATCGATCACCCCCGGCGTTTCCAGGGTCACCCCCAGCCGCGCCAGGTTCACCATCACGTAGAACGGCAGCGGCCAGTTTTCCCGCTCGCGCACCCAATCCTCGATTTCCTCGGTCAATGCGGCGTCATCCTCGTCGTCGCTCCGGTGCACCACGCCGCCCACGACCGGCATTTCATCAACTTCCGGCTTCGAGAAGATCGGGCCGTGCTGACCGACCTCGGCCACCAGCGCGTCAGACCAGGGATTGGGGAGCTGCGAAAAACAGTAGAAACCGTCTTCGACCGGGTCCTCGTGGGCGTCAATCCACATTTCCAGCGGCTCGCGGCCAATCATCTCGGTCCCAACCCGCGATTCGGGACTGTCGCCCAACTTAAAGGTTCGATTGACGTCCTGCCCGTCGATGTTTTCGCGGGTCCCAAGATCAAAACCGGTCGGATTTATGCACGGCATCACCTTGAACCGGACCTGGGGCCAGGCGCGCCAGCGCTCCTCCTCGAGGAACTGCAGCACCGCGTGCACCGGGGCCGGCTCATCGCCGTGCGTTCCCGAGTACATGGCTACGGTCAATCGCGGATCCGGCGCCGAAGTGAGCTCCAGGCGAACCAGATCGAGCCCGCGCTCGAGCAGGTTGTGTCGAATCAACCGCACGCCGGGCGCACCTTGCAGGGCAAGGTAGCGCTGGAAAAGCTCTTGGTAGTTTCGTGCTCTGGACATGGGCCGGTTCGCCTTCAGCGGGGCGCGTTGATTATCGAAATCCGACGCCGGCAAGGGTTGACATTCAGCTTCCGCGGAAGACTCAAATCGCCCATTTCTCGACCGCTTCGGGGACCAGCTCGAGCCCTAGCCCGGGCTTGTCGGGGAATGGAGCCCAGATGCCGTCCTTTTGCTGGGGGTACTCCTGGTACCAGATCCGGTCGGTCTCCAGGTTGGTGTTCATGTATTCGACGACTTTGAGGTTCGGCGCCGCACAGGTTACGTGCAGGTGGACGATCTGGACCGAGTGCGGGGCCACCGGAAGGTTGGCGCCATGAGCCAGGTGGGATATCTTCAACCACTCAGTGATTCCGCCGCAGCGTCCCACGTCCGGCTGGCAGATGTCGGCCCCGCCACCGGCAATCAGCTCGGCAAATCCGAATTTGGTGTACTCGTGCTCGCCGGTGGCAACCGGTATGTTTACCGCGTCGCGGACCCGGGCCAAGCCGCGAATATCGTCAGGGATCAGCGGCTCTTCATACCAGCCGACATTGAATTCTTCAAATTCGCGCGCCATGTAAATGGCCTGCTTGGCGTTGTAGCCGTTGTTGGCATCGATGTAGATCTCGACTTCGTCGCCGACCGCGTCGCGGACCGCCTTCAGGCGGGCTATGTCCTCGCGTTCGGAGCGACCGAAGTCCTTGCCGACCTTCATCTTCACCCGCGGAATCCCTTGCTCGACATAATCGACCATCTCGGCGACCAACTCCTGCTCGTCGAAGTTGGTCCAGCCGCCGCTCCCGTAGATGGGCACCGATTCCTGGTAGGGCCCCAGCAGCTTGTAAACCGGCAGCCCGAGCGCCTTGGCCTTCAGGTCCCAGAGCCCGATGTCGACCGCCGAAATGGCGGCGATCGCGATGCCCTTGCGACCGTAACCGCGGATGTGCCAGAACATGTCGTCCCAGATTTGCTCGATGTTGAACGGATCTTTGCCGACCAGCAGCTTCCGGAACTGGGCGTCGATGATCTGCCTGACCCCGGGGTACGCGAGGCCGACGCCCAGTCCCTCCACCCCTTCGTCGGTGTGGATGTGCACGAAAACGTTGCCGCGTCCGCCCGCCCACGACGGCGGATCGGGAATGGTCGCATCCTGAATCGGCCGGGCGTGCGGATAGAAGAGATGAGTGGTGGTGATGTCGGTGATCTGCATCCGGGCGGCGCCTTGTCAGTGCGGTTGGTAGACAAGATTTTTACGTTAGCGAGTTGCCGGCGCCCCGCAGTCGAAACACCGTTGACTACTACTTAGCCCGCCAGCGAACCGGTCACATACGAATCGCGCGCGAGGGGCAGTATCCGCGGAACCGCGGTGCCGCGCCCGGCGGCGGGCGCCGCTAGCGCTTGGTCGCCAGGTCGAGCAGGGCCGAATACGCGGCCAGCTGCATCCGGATCCTGGTCTCGAGTTCAATCACGCCCGGAGTCTCCAGCGTGACCGACTTGTCGGAAATCTGGGCATCGATGTGCCCCGAAAGCCCCCATGATCCACTCTCGCGCATCCGCCGCCGCCGCTCGCTCTGCCGGTCGGCGTCGAACTGCACGATCCCTTCCCTGACGGTCATTTCATCCACTTCCGGGCGCGGGTAAATTGGCCCCTCGGCGCCTACGGCCGCCACCAGCGGCGGGCCCCAATCTTCGGGCAGGCGCGAAAAGCAGTAGAACCCGTCTTCGACCGGGTCCTCGTGGGCGTCTATCCAGAGATCGACCCTTTCCAGGCCGATCAGCACCATCGCCGCCAGCGACTCGGGGCTGTTGCCCCACTTGAAAGTCCGATTGACGTCCTGTCCCTTGTCGTTCTCCCTGGTCCGCAGGTCGAACCCGGTCGGATTCAGGCAAGGCAGAATCCGCATCTTCACGTTCGGCCAGGCCCGCCAGCGCTCTTCCTCAAGGAACTGGAGCGTAGCCTGGACCGGCGCCGGTTCGTCGCCGTGCGCGCCGGCGCTCAGACCAACCGACATCTCCGCTCCTTCGGCCGGGCCGACGCTGATCCCCAGAATCTGGTGCGAACGGTCAGGCACCCGGAACCGGTCGATGCGGACTCCGGGAAGGGTGCCCAACTGCTCGTAGCGGGGCATCAACTGGGCGTAAGACTGCGGGCGCAAGCAACGGTCCGTTGGGCGTGCGGATTCCGCGGCGATTATCCGCGCCTCCGCGTTTGGATCTGGCAATCAATAGCGCCCAGCCCGTCCGGGCCCGGGCAGGACCGCAGTCGGTCAGGGAATGATCATCACCTTGCAGTGCCGTTCGGGGTCCTCCAGGGCCTCGAATGCCGTCGCGACCTGATCCAATCCGATCCGCCCGCTGATCAGCGGGATGGGGTCGATCTCGCCGCGAGAGATTTCCTCGAGCGTCGCCTCAAATTCGGCCTCCGAATAGGCGAGGACGAACTTGAGTTCGAGCTCCTTTTCGATTCCGGCCATCGGGGCGATCCGGTCCTGCTGCAGGCAGGCCCCCACCACGACGATTCGGGCCCCCCGCAGCGGCGCCTCGCGCATCAGCAGGGCTAGCGAGCCCGGAACCCCGATCGCGTCGAACATCACTACGTCCTGGCCCGGCTCGAAGCCGTCCGCGTCAACGAGCGATTCCATCGGTGGAGATTTGCGCGGATCGACCGTGATGTCGGCCCCCATGACTGAGGCCAGAGCCCGTCGCGATGCGGCCAATTCGCTGGCGATGATCAATCCCGCGCCGGCGGCGCGCAGGTTTGCAATGACGGCCAAGCCGATCGGTCCGCAGCCGTAGACGATCGCCGGTTCGCCGCCTTTGAATCCCGCCGCCGCGACCGCATGGCGGCCCACCGCCAGTGGTTCGGTCATGGCGGCCAGTTCCGACGGGACGTGGTCGGGAACCCTTAGGGCCTGGTGCTCATTTACGAGCATGAATTCGGCGTAAGCGCCGGTGTAGTCGTTGCTGAAGGCCCCGTGCGGAGGCACCGAAGTAACCCGTTCGCCGGGCAGCAGAACCCCGTCGCCGCCGGGGCCGCTGGCAACGACCTGCCCGCAGAACTCGTGGCCCATAACCACGTCGCGCGAAAGGTCGAGAGCGAATCGGCCGCCGATTTCGGCCGAAGTGCGAACAAATTCCTCTCCGTGCGCGAGGAAGTGAATATCGGATGTGCAGATTCCGCAGGCCAGGATCCTGACCAGCGCTTCGCCTTCTCCCGGCTCCGGCCGGGGGATATCCACCAGCTCTAGCCGGCCGGCACGAGCGGCAACCGCGCGCATCAGCGGCATGCCGGCGACCGCCCTTTCGAATTGGCCAAAGCAGGCAGCCGCCCCGATGAGGGATCAGCGGTTCGCCATAACATCGATTGCGGCAATCCAGATTGCACCGCTACTCCTTCCGGCGGAATAGATCGGCCGGACGCGGAGGGTTTTCGGGCCAGATCATGGGTCGGTGGCGATGGGCTTTCCAAATATCACCATCATCGGGTGCGGCACCCCGACCCCGACCCCGGACCGGTTCGGTACTGCCTACGCGGTCGAAATCGACGGCGAGAAGCTGCTTTTTGACTGCGGTCCGGCCACCACGTTCAAGCTGGCCAAAGCCGGAATCTCGCCGGCCGAATTCGACCACGTTTTTTTCACCCATCACCACTTTGACCACGACGCCGACTTTCCGACATTCGTGCTTTCCCGCTGGGACCAGCTCGTACCGACCGATCGAACGTTGCACGTCTACGGGCCGCCACCGACGGTCAGGTTCGCAAACGGAATCGTAGACGCCGAAAACGGGCTATTCGCCCACGATTGGCTGGCGCGGGTGAACCACCCTTTAAGCCAGGTGACCTACCGCGACCGGGGCGGGCGGCTGCCGCGCTCCAAACCCAGGATCGCCGCCCAGGATGTGGGTCCGGATTTTGTCCTGCGGGGGTCCTCCTGGGAAATTACCGCGGCCCGGGCCGAGCATGTCCAGCCCTATCTTGAATCACTCGCCTATCGCCTCGAAACCGCGGACGGATCGATCGTGATTGCGGGCGACTCGCGCCCCTGCGATTCGATCACCGACCTTGCCCGCGGGGCCGACATCCTTTTGATGATGTGCTGGGAGACCGGCGAGGTGGTCGACGGAAGCGATCTCGCCCAGGGGACCTGTTCGATCAGGGGTGCCGCCGAGACCGCCGCCGCGGCCGGCGTGCGCCAGCTCGTCATGGTCCACATCGGCGAGCGGCTGACCCGGCCGGAGATGCGGGATGCCCGCGAACTGGAGGCCCGCCGGGCCTGGGAAGGTCGGATCATCTGGGGCGAGGAGCTGATGCGGGTCCCCTGGCCGTGAGTCGGGCGTCAGGTACCGCCGGAGCGGCCTAGACGCCGGCGAAGCGCCCCGCCGCGCGGCCGGCTATGCGCCCGAAGACCGCGCCGGCCATCATCCCGCCGCCGGAGGGGTAGTTCCAGGCCCACAGTCCCCCGACCATTTCGCCGGCTGCGTAAAGGCCGGGAATCGGCCTGTCCAGGGTGTGCAGCACTTCGCCCTCGGATGAGATTTGCAGACCCCCGTAGCAAAAGGTCATACCGCAGGTGACCGCGTAACCCTCGAACGGTGGCGAATCGATCGGCAGCGCCCAGTTGCACCGCGGCGGATCGATGTTCGCCGCCGCCTTGCCGTCGGGCCTGAACGCATCGAATTCACCCGGCTGGACGGCGGCGTTGTACTCGCGAAGAGTTGCGACAAAGGATTCGACGTCGCGAATACCTAGTCCGCGCCCCAGCGCTTCCAGCGAACCGGCCCTGACGACCTCGGCGTCTTGGTAGCGCTCCAGAAGGCCCATGTCGCGGTGCTTGGCGTCGAATACCTGGAAGGCCTTCGCCTCCGGCTGGGCCAGGATCGCGCGTCCCATCCTGGCGTAAGTGAGCCCGCGCCAGGTCGCGCCCTCGTCGACGAAGCGCCGGCCGTCGAGATTGACCATCACCGAATACGGATATGCGTAGCGGCTCCAGTAGTCGCCGGCAACCCCGGGTCCGGGTAGATCGTAGGCCGGCCGATTGAAATCTTGCGGCGAGGCGTGGCAGGTTGTCCAGGAGCCGTACGGCAACGCGCCGATTCCCAGCGCCATCAGCAGGCCGTCGCCGGTGTTGTAGGGAACCCCGCGCAGCTTGACCGAGTCCCAGCCCGTTCCCAGGTACCGGGCGCGCATTTCGGGACTTGATTCAAAGCTTCCGCAGGCCAGCACCACCGCGACGGCGTGGTAGGTGTGGAATCCCGACGGGCGCAGGACCCGAACGCCGGTCACGATTCCCCGCGAGTCCTGAATGAGCTCGGTCGCCCGGGCCTCGTAGTGGATCTCGATCCCCCGCCGCCGGCCGGCCGCGAACCAACGTTCGAGCAGGTTGTAGCCGCCGCCGGCAAAGGAGACCGCGTTGGCCGAGAGCGGGTTCTTGAACGTCGGTTCCCATTCGTGACCCAGGCCGCGCATCCACTCAACGGTCGGGTGGGCCTGCCGCACGAGCGTGCCGGCCAGGGCCTTGTCGCTGAGGCCTTCGGTCACCGACATGATGTCGTCCCAGTACTCCTGCTCGCTGTAGCCGGCGATCTGCTCGCGCATTTCGCCCTCTTCACTTGCGGACAAGTCCGGAATCAGGGGCAAAAGATCATCCACCCCCGAATACGGGAATCGCATCTGGATGGTCAAAGCGCTGTTGCCGCCGCGGTGAGTCCGCGGGGCTTTTTCAAGGACGACCACTTCCGCCCCCGTTTCGCGGGCGGCCACCGCCGCGGCCATGGCCGCGTTGCCGGCGCCTACCACGACCACCTGGGTGCGAATCTCCCGATCGGTCATCGGCTCAATCTGTCGGACCCGGCAACGCGCACCTCAGAAATGTATCCCGGATTCCACCGACTCAATATATGGGCCAGTTCGCGCATCGAGGCGGCGCGCTTCGATCCGGTCGCAAGTCGCCGGGAAGGGCGGGCCGCCGACGGGGTCGTTTCGGCCGGTATTACCCGCGGCCTCCGGTAACCGAAAGTTAGGGACGAAGCATCAAGTGCCAGAACCGGATGCCAGGACGCGGCGTCCGGACCGGAATCGGCGGCTTGAAATTCCCGGGAGCGGGCACCATGAGCATTACCGGCAGCCACCTAATCGCCCGTGCCCTGAAACGGGAAGGCGTCCGTACCGTATTCACCCTGGCGGGCGACCACATCCTGCCGGTCCTGGACGTGATGGAGGATTTCGATTTTCAATTCATCGACGGCCGTCACGAACAGGCCGTCGTGCACATGGCCGACGCGTGGGCGCGGATCAACAACCAGGTCGGAGTGTGCATGGTTACCACCCCGGGTCACGCCAACGCGCTGCCGGGCCTGGTTCACGCGATGGCCACCGAAGCGCCGGTGCTCAACATAAGCGGCTCCGACAAGCTCTCCAACTACGACCGCGGGATGATGCAGGAGATCGACCAGGTCGGGATGGCCAAGGCGACCTGCAAGGCCGCCTGGCTGGTGCGCGACCCCGATCGCCTACCCGAGTACATATCGATGGCAATCCGGACCGCTCTCTCCGGCCGTCGCGGCCCGGTGCACCTGACCATTCCGATCGACGTTCAGGAGGCGGTGGTCGACGAGGATTCCATTCATTTGCCGGATCCGGCGACCTCGCGCCGTTCAGGGCCTTCGGTCACCAACCGCGATCAGGTCCGCCGGGCGGTCCAATTGCTGCACCGTTCGCAGCGGCCAATGGTCGTTGCTTCGAATCCAGCCGGTTACGAGGACGCTGCCTCCGAGTCCTTGCAGCGGTTTCTGGAGTTGACTCGCATCCCGCTGTTTACCGAAGGGACGGCGCGGGGAATAGTCGCCGACGACCACCCTGACTGCTTCGGTTTCTTCGATCTCGGCCTGAACAGGGCGGCGGCCATGATTCGCGACGCCGACGCGGTGCTGATGCTGGGCAAAAAATTCGACTATTCGATCGGGTATGCCCTGCCTCCAGTCATAGCGGCGGACGCGACCGTGATCCAGGTGGATCCGGCGCCGGAGCAGATCGGACGCAACCGGGAAGCCGCGGTCGGGATCGTGGGCGACGTGGCCGGCGTGGTCGATCAACTTGCCGAAGAAGCCTCCGCGCACAGCTGGCCCGAGCGCCCCTGGTTGCAATCCCTGCATGCCCGGCTGGCGGAACAGGCCGAATGGGCGGAACGGGTTGCAGACCCGGGCCCGCCGATGCATCCGCTGTTCGTGCTCAAACGCCTGGAGCGCGTCCTGCGGCCGGACGATGTCTTGGTTTTCGACGGCGGCGATTTCTGCCATTTCGCCAAGCTCAACTTGCCGGCCCGCGCCAGGAGCTGGTGGTCGTTGCCCGATCTCGGCATGCTCGGATCGGCCATGCCGACCGCGATCGCCGCCAAGGCTTCGCGGCCCAACGCGCGAGTCGTCCTGATCACCGGCGACGGCAGCTTCGGTTTCAACGGGATGGAATTCGACACGGCGGTCCGCCACGGATTGGAAATCGTGACCGTGCTGGGAAACGACTCGGCGTGGGGGATCGACCGCCAGATCCAGCTCGCCGCCTACGGGCGCGCGGTCGCGACCGACCTGCTGCCTTCCCGCTACGACCTGGTCGCCGAGGGGCTCGGCGGCCATGGCGAATTCGTTCAGCGTCCGGACGAACTGGAACCGGCCCTGGAGCGCGCGTTCGGAGCCGGCAGACCGGCCCTAGTGAACGTGTTGACCCGGCGCGTGTCGAGCCCAAGAGGGGAGCGAGCCATCGCCCGGCGCAAGGCGGGCGATTAGATTCAATTCCGCGCCTAGGCTAACCGGCGCGCCGTTTGATGCTCGCGGGAGGACGCTTGGCGGTTAACCAGCGTGCGGCCGATTCCGGCCCGATTAGCGAATCCGGGCGGATAACCAGCCTCGATCTAATTCGCGGCGTTGCGGTGCTCGGGATCCTGCTCATGAATGCGGTCGCGTTCAAATTCGACTGGCCCGGGTATCTGAACCTGAGCGCCGCCGGGTCGGAGTCGGCCCTGGACTGGGCGGTAGGCATCTCCGGCGAAATATTCGTCGATCAGAAGTTCATGGGATTGTTCTCCCTGCTCTTCGGGGCCGGGATGATCCTCTTCGTTGACCGGGCCGCGAGCAGAGGTAGGCGGGCGCTCGTTTTGTACCTGTGGCGAAACGCGCTGCTGCTGGCCATCGGCCTTCTCCACTTCGCCCTCTGGGAAGGCGACATCCTCATGGTCTATGCGGTCTGCTCGGTTTTCCTGATCGTGGCGCGAAAGCTGCGCAATTGGATCCTGGTAGCGGCCGGGGTATCGGCCTTTGCGCTATCGGTCCCCTTGGCGCTGCTGGCCCAGGCGTACGCGGATTCATCCGGCATGTCTTTGGCGGGCATCTGGACCCCGGGCAGCTCCTCCGAGAACGAAGATCTCGCCGGACTCGCACTGCTGGCCTATTTCCCGCGGGCGCTCGGAATGATGCTGTTGGGCGCGGGAATCTACCGAGCCGGTTTCCTCAGCGGTGAATGGCCGGTCGCCAGGTACCGGGCAGCGGCCGCGCTGGGGCTGACCATCGGCCTAGGGTTGGCCACACTCGGGGTCGTGGTCACCGCCGCCAACGACTATGGACCCGGCGTGGCGTTTGTCGGCCAAGTCCCGAACACGGTCGGCACGATACCGGCGTCCTTGGGCTATCTGAGCCTTATCGTTCTGTGGAACAATGGCGCGGATTCGCGGCCGAAGCGACTATTGCGCGCCGTCGGCCGACTCGCGCTGACGAACTACTTGGCGCAATCGGTCCTCGGCGTACTCGTCCTAACCTATTGGCTCGGGGATTCCGACGAGGTCAATCGGACCGCGATCCTGGTATTCGTGGCGGGGGTTTGGGTCCTGCAGATCTGGTGGTCGCAGCTGTGGCTGAGCCACTTCCGGTACGGACCCGCCGAATGGCTGTGGCGGTGCGCCACCTACCGGAATCTGCAACCAATCCGCCGGAATCCGCGGCAGGCCGGCGACTAGTCGCCGGCGCCAGAAAAAACCGGCCGCGGGGAGTTGCGCAATTCCAATTGCGAAATACCCGATGGCCCCGATCGCTGCAGGGACCGCCCGCATACGGCGCCTGATCGGCCGGTTTCCCACCCGGCGGCGCTGGACCGGCCCGCAATGACCGGCACCGGCGGCACCGGCCGGGGTGTTTCAATTGGCATAGGGCATTGCAAGGAAAGGACGGGGACGATGCCGAAATTCTTGTTCAGCGCCGGCTACACAACGGCCGGAATCGAAGGGCTGCAGCGTGAAGGCGGGACCGGCCGCAAAGCAATGTTCTCCGCCATGATCGAGAAGTTGGGCGGCAGCCTCGAAGCGTTCTACTACGCATTCGGGCCGGACGATCTGATCATGATCGCCGATCTACCCGACGACGAGTCAGCGGTGGCGATGTCGATGGAGGTCGCCAAGGCAGGCGCTATCGGGATTCGAACGGTGGTATTGGTTTCGCCCGAGACCCTGGACCGAGCCGGAAACATCGAGGTCGATTACCGAGTGCCTGGCGCCTAGGGGGTCGCGCTTCGCCGGGGGCGCGCATTCGGCCGCAACCTCGTCTTGCGTGATGCGGTCGCGGCCGGATAGGCGTACGCGCAAAATCTGGCCGGGGCGCACTGTAGCACCGAAAATTGCCTGCATCCGATGATTCCGGGTGACCGTTGGCGCCCTGATGTAGGCCCCGCACCGCAACTGGAAGTTGTCAGGCAAGACGCATGATCCGGCGAAATGGCCTCAGCCGAAGAAGGCGCGAATTAGGTGTGCGTCTGGCGGTGCTGCTGGGATTGGCCGCGCTGCTTTTGGCCGCGCAACCTCTGGCCGCCCAGGACTGCTCCTTTCAATTGGGATTCAAGGCCCTGCGCGACCTGATTCCGGACGTGGTCGGCGAGTGCCTCGAGAACGAGCACCACGATCCGGAAACGGGACTGACCCAACAGGCAACCAGCAACGGCCTGCTCACCTGGCGCAAAGCCGACAACTGGACCGGATTCTTCGATCATCGACACACTTGGGTCCGCGGCCCCGCCGGGGTCCGGCCATGGCCAAATGACGAGTACTTCCCTTGGGAAGCGTGGGACCCACCAGACCGATCGTTGCGTCGAATCACCCTCGACCAACTGCTGAACGCCGAATACCGGCTGCCGTTGCTGGGCGGAGAGGACACCCCGATCCGGCTGGCAGACGGCGAGGCCTCGATCGCGTCCGAACGGGAGCCGAGCGTCCGGGAATATGCGGGTGTCATCGCGGACACCGTTGCTTTCAGCGATCTGAACGGCGACGGTTACACCGATGCCGCGATCGTCGCCTTCACCTCCGGGGGCGGAAGCGGGACGTTCATCCATCTGGTCGCGTTCCTCGACCGCGGCGGAGAACCGGTGCAGGCGGCGCGCGCCTTTCTGGGCGACCGCGTGCGGGTTGAACGCCTTGCCGCCGCACGCGGCGGAATCGTCGCCGATACCGTTTCGCATGGCCCGGGCGACGGGCTCTGTTGCCCGAGTTTGTCGGTTGCCCGCAGGTATTTGCTCCGCGGAGACCGGCTGATTTCGCGGCAGGCTTTGGTGATCGGCGCGCCGCTCCCGGGAGAGTCGGTAGCAAGCGGAATCCAGGTCCGCGGCACTGCGAGCACGACTCCTGGCTCTGGTTCACTCACCTATCTCGTTTACGATGCCCGCGGAGGAGTGATCGGCACCGGAACAATCCCGGTCGCAGAAGGGTCGGAGTCGGACTACCCGACGACGTTCGCCGCGCCGATCGAATTCTTCGCCGCCAGAGATGAGCCGGGACGAATCGAAATCATAGACCCTGCCGTGGCGAGGGGAATGGAACCGGCCCGCACGAGCGTCGGGGTGATCCTGCAGGCCGCCCCGCTTACCGACGGAAGGGAACGCCGCGAACCCGTCTCCGAACTGGTCCTGGAGCTCCCGGCAAGCGGCTCGACTGTTTTCGGCTCCCTGGAATTGCGAGGCCGGATCAGCTCGCTGCCGTTTGAGAAGAATCTCTCGTACCGGCTTTACGACCGGGCCGGAGCAAACGTCGGCGAAGGCTACATAACTGTGCAGGGCGAATTCGGCGGGCCGGGCACATTCGCAAAGTCAGTCGAATTGCCGGAAATCATTGCACCAAGATTCATTCGCGTCGAGATCAGGGAGGAAAGCCCCGTAGATGGCGCGCTTATCGTCAGTGCTTCCGCCGAGTTTTACTTTGCCGGCAGCGCTTGACCGGTGCGGCGAGCCCTGACCTTGCCAGAGTCAGCACCGTTAGCAGCAACAGTCATTGCGCCACCCCCGATCGGAAAACGAACTTAGGTCGGTCACGGTGGCCGGCCGGACCCGGTAAATTGACGTGGCGTTGACCGGAGGCCAACCGGGCAGGCCCTTTCTCACCGCCGAATGGCGTGATCTGGCCATCGTCAATTTCGAAGTCGACCCCGAAATGCTGGAGCGATTCGTCCCGAATGGGACCGAGCTCAGCCTGTGGCGGGGCCGGTGCTTCGTCAGCCTCGTAGCCTTCCGGTTCCTGAACACTCGCCTCCTGGGCGTCCCGGTGCCGTTTCATCGGGATTTCGAAGAAATGAATCTTCGCTTTTACGTAAGCCGCACGGTCGGCGGCGAATTGCGAAGAGGGGTCGTGTTCGTTAAGGAAATAGTCCCCAAGCGGGCTGTGACTCTGGTCGCGCGAGCGGTCTACAACGAGAACTATCACACCTTGCCGATGCGTCACGAGGTCGGTTCAGGATTTGCCCGCTATGAATGGCGTATGGGCGGGCAATGGGGCAACCTGTCCGTTCAGGCGACCGGACCGGCGGAGATTCCTGATATCGATTCCAATACTTCGTTCGTTGCCGAACACCATTGGGGGTACGTGATCCAACGCGACGGCGCAACGGTGGAGTACCGCGTCGATCGGCCCCGGTGGCGGGTCGCCCCGGCATCAATCGTTTCGTGGAAGCTCGACGCTCGGTCCATGTATGGAGATGTCTTTGCCGGGTACCTTGAAAGCGTTCCGGCGTCGGTCTTCCTGGCGGAAGGGTCGGCCGTATCGGTCGGTCGCTCCAGGCGCTTGGTCTCCTAAAAAATCGCGTTCGATTCCGGCGGCGGTAACGGTCGGATCGGTCCTGAAGAACCCGGCGGTCGAGGCCGGCTAATGCTCGACAGACTGGACTATTCGGTGCGATTCCCAATGACGTGGAGGTAAACCTCCTCCAGGCTGGGTCGCGATGTATTGATCGCGGAAACCCCGGCGCTCACCAGGACTTCAAGTACCTGGCGCGAGGCCGATTCGCTTTCCAGTTCAACGCGGTGGCGGCCGTCCGGCATAAGCTTCGCGGACGCGACTCCCGGCACCGAAGCCAGTATTTGCAGCAGATCGTCCGTGCCCCCTTGGAAGTCGATCCGCTCGAATTGCGCGACCATCCGGCCCAGCGAATTCGGGGTTTCGACGGCCAGGATTTTTCCGCGATCTATCAAGGTCACGCGGTCGCAAACGGCCTCGGCCTCAGCCATATCGTGAGTGGTCAGCAGTATTGTCTTGCCCTGCGCCCGCAGGTCCGTCACCAGGCGCCGGAATTCAAGAGCGGCGACCGGGTCCATGCCGGAAGTAGGTTCATCGAGAAACAGGACCTGGGGATCCCCAACGAGTCCGCGCGCGAGGTGCAGCCGTTGCTTCATTCCCCGCGAATACCCTTCAACCAGGTGGTCGGCGCGATCGGCAAGGCCGACCATTCGCAGGAGCTCCGTCACCCGGCGTTTGGCCGTTCGCGCCGGCACCTTGTACAGTGCCGACCAGTACTCGAGGTTTTCGCGGCCGGTCAGCCGCCAGTAAACTCCGCGGTCCCCGCCCAGGACGACGCCGATCATTTGGCGGACCCGGTTCGTGTCGCGGACCACGTCGAAGCCGAGCACCGATGCGGTGCCGCTGGTGGGCAGCAACACGGTGGAAAGCACCTTTACCAGGGTCGTCTTGCCGGCGCCATTGGGGCCCAGCAAACCGTGGATCTCGCCTTCCTCGACATTCATCGATACATGGTCCAGGGCAAGCACGTCGGGGTTCGCGCCCCTGATCTTGTAAACCCTCGTCAGGTCTTTGGTCGCTACCGAAATCAAGCCTTGACCCTAACCGCGCCGCGATTCACACGAATTCAATTGAACCGTCGGCCCTTCCGGCATTCGCCATTCGATCCATCGCAATGAGGGCGAGGGTGATCCAGCCCAGCGCGACCGCCAACTCCAGGGATGCCGATATAAGCACCTGGGTGGCGGGCGCTTCATCGAACAGCAGTCGAATCGCTTGCAAACCGTGGGTAATCGGAAGAACCTGCACCACGATTTGCACCCCTTCCGGCCAGAAAGAAACCGGGACGCTGACGCCGCAAAAAGCGCGGGCGCCGATCGTTATGACCGAATGTATGAAGTTGCGTGCCCCGGGGATTCGGATGACCAGCGCCCCTAGGAACAACGAAAAACAATAGGTGCTGAGCGATGTCAACACGACGAGCGGCACCACGGCGATTGCGGCCGGCCATGGCAATGCCAGATCGAATACGATCGCCATAAACGACAACGTCAACAAGGTGGTTGCCACTCCCGCCGGCAACCAAATGGACGTGCGGCCCATCACCGCCGGCGCCAGGCTCGATGGCGCGATCACCAGCAGCGGATAGGTGCCCATCCATCGATCCCAGGCAGTGGATTGGATCGTCCAGGCGACGTTTGCGGCGCCGACCGCGACCGCATAGCCGATCAGAAGGAACCGTTCCTGGTCCGGCGATTCGAACAACCTGGCCAAGAGCGAGAAAAAGACTGCCTGGGCGATCATTTGGACCATCCAGCCGCCGAACCACGACTTCCAGCCCCAAAAACTCGTGAAGTCACGTACCCCCACGAAAAAGCCGAATCTGAATGTGCGCAGGGCGGTCAAAACACCCCCAGCCGGCCTTCGCGCCGAAGGTATCCGATCATCCGCCTGAGCAGAACTGCACCCAGGAGCGTCGAGCCGATCCCAAGTCCGGCGAGTGCCGCCAGCGCCAGGTTGGCACCCTGCGGGATCTCGGGCTGCATCGATGCCCTGAGCAGGTCCGCGGACCAGTAGAGGAATACGGCCCGGCTGATCGGCTCCAGCCAGTCGGGAAACGCCGTGACGGGTACCAAGACCCCGGAAAAAAGAAGCAGCGGGAACGTGATTGAGTTTTGAAAGGTCCTGACCTCCTCCGCGAAACAAAACACCGCCGCGGCGATCAGCGCGGTACCCGCGGACGCGATCGTGGTCAACAGGATCGCCGCAGCGAACGTGCCCGGATGATGGATCGCAATATCAATTCCAAACCCGAACCGAACGATCAGCCAGCTCTCAACGATCCCGACCATCGATATCGCGGTAATGACCAGGATTCTTGAAAAGATGACTGCCGGAAACGGCACTGGACAAATGACCGAAACCTCTAGGGTTTGATCCCTCCGCTCGCGCATGACCAGCTCGCCGGCGACGAAAGCCGCCGTCCCGACAACTCCCATCAGCATCGGAGCCACCAGCGCATAGGACGCAAGATCCTCGCGCCCGACGTGGACGAATATCGCCATGAATATCAGCGCGTAAACAGGGTGGGAAATCGCCATGAAGAGGTCCCCTATGTCGCGACGGCTCATTCGGAACTGCGCGCGCAACGAGGCGACGAACATCCACCCGAGAGCGGGTAATGGGGAGACCTTTTGGATTTGCTCGCTCAGTCGGGCTGGGTGCGGGTTACCAAAATAGGGACAGATTATCGGCGACTGGTCGTTGAATTCTTTCCGCCGTCGATGCTGTGCGGACTTCCGCCGCTACTCCCAACCGCCCGGATCGAACGCAGCCGCGATGCGCCCGGACACACGGGCCCGGATTGAATTCGCGGAAACATCGACCTCCGGCTGTAGTCCAGGCCCGTCCGCCAATTCCGATGCAATCCCTCCGGGCGGCGCCGGGACGCGTCGCCGGGCGCGCTTAGAACTCCGCCCTTGCAAGTCCGCTGCTCGGGCAAGGGTTCGGGCCAACAAGCTTCAAAACCCGGCGCGCGCCCGAACCGTGCAATTCAATAGATGCCGGGAATGATCCGGTACTGAACCCGGGCCTGGTACTCCGCCCACTTCTCGTCGCCGTATTTTTCGGCGCAGTAGTGATCGTCTTCGCGTTGACGAACCGTGAAAAGAGTTACCACGTACACGAGGTAAATCCACGACCAGGGATTGGCGAAATACCCAAAAGCCAGCACGATCGCCAGCCCCATGACGAATTCGCCGAAGTAGTTGAGGTGGCGGGCCAATCCCCAAAGCCCGCTGCACAGGATCTTGCGGTCCCCCGCCTGGATGTATTCGGGCTCGATGATCCCTAGGAATTTGCGTTCCGGCCAGCGCTTGAACGTGTATTTCTGCATGTTCGTGGCCCGTGCAATCCCATTACCGGTCAAGTACAAGACGGGCGCCGCGATGAGCCATATGAGTGCCCACGGCGAATGGAATTCCGGGCTCGGGTGGGCAGCCATGCCCCACAGCGGGAGGATGAACAACCACCCGAAGACGACCATGCCACCCCAGAACATCTTGAATCCCAGCTTTTCGTGAATCACGTCAAAGGTGTAAAGCTGGACACGCTCGAAAACAAAGTAATCCAGCACGTAGTACGTAAGGAATCCCGCGTAAAGGAATACCCCAGGGTTGAAGTCGTCACCGAATCGCTGGTAGTGATAGGCGGCCCCGGATAGGGCGTTTAGCGAAAGCATGGTGCCGCCCACGACATAGAAATACATCTTCAGGTCCACGCGGTCCCGGAAGAACGACAGCTCCCGGACCCTCCCGCTCCACAGCGCCGCCAGCAGTCCCTTCGACGATTCCGCCGGCTGGGTGAGCACCGCGATGGCGGTAAAGCTAGCGGTAAAGACTGTTCCCCCGGCCACGGCGTAAACGGAGGATCTGTAAAACCAGTCCCGGGGCATTCCGGTGAGCTCGAATCCCCACACCGCCAGAGCGATCGCAAAGACCAGGATCCCGTTCAGGCGGTACTTGCGGGTCTGCCCGGTGCGCGGATCTATGACGTAGCCGGGTACGCGTACGCCCGGCAAAACGAGCTGCGCCAGAAAAAACGCTACGAAGATCGCCAAAGGCGTGAAGAACCCGGCTGCGGCCTCCGCCGGCGAAAGCTCGAGCAGGTGGCCTATTCCGAGCCCGTCAATCACGATCACTCGCCTTACCCGAATTTAGCGGCCGTTGTGGCCAAGGCGCCCGGACTATCAACGGGCGCGAAGTTCGACCGGGATCGACCAAAATGTTGCCTGAACTCGAACGCCAGGTGAGCGATATCGAAACGCCGGGCGAATTCAATTGCATGACTTGGGCGGACGCGGAGGGAGCCCACACGAGCTGCGCCGGGACTCTCTAGTAGATGCCCGGGAAAATCCGGTACTTGACCCTGGCCTTGTACTCCGCCCATTTTTCTTCGCCATATTTCTCGGCGCAGACAGATTCGTCCAGGCGTTGCCGCCAGGTGAAAAGCGAGACGATGAATACGAAATAGGTCCAGGCCCAGGGATTGGTGAAGTAGCCGAAAACAAGACCGATCGAAATGCAAATGAACCCCTCACCCAGGTAGTTCAAGTGGCGAGCGAGGCCCCAGTAGCCGCTGCAAAGGATCTTGCGGTCTCCGGCCTGGATGTACTGGGGTTCGATGATCCCCAGGAACTTCCTGTCCGGCCAGCGCTTGAACGTGTACTTCTGCAGGTTTCCGCCGCGCGAAATGCTCCACCCGAACAGAAACAGGACGGTGGTGCCGATCAGCCAAACGTACGTCCAGGCCGTCGAAAAACCCGGATCGGGATGGACTGCCATCCCCCAGATCGGAAGGATGTAAAGCCAGCCGTAGATGACCAGTCCGCCCCAGATGAGCTTGAACCCGAGCATTTCATGGATCAGGTCGTACGTGTAGAGCTGGACTCGCTCGAAGACCATGTAATCGAATATGTAGAACGTGAAAAAGGCCGCGTAGAGGAATACGCCCGGATTGGAATCATCGCCAAAGAGTTCGTAGTGGTACGCCGCGCCGGACAGGGCGTTGAGCACAAGCATGGTCCCACCGACCACGTAGAGGTACATCTTCACGTCGAAGCGCTCGTTGAAGAACGGCAGTTCGAGCGCGCGCCCCTCCCACAAGGCCAGGAATGAATTCTTGATCTCGCCCTGCGGTTGGCTGAAAACCGCGAACAATGAAAACACCAGACAAAAAACGGTGCCCCCGGCAACGGCATAAATTGCCGAGCGGTAGAACCAATCGCGCGGCATGCCGGTGAGTTCGAATGCCCACACGACCAACGCGATCAAAAAAACGATCACACCGTTTAGCCGGTAATTGCGCGGCTCGCCAGTGGCCGGATTCTGGACATATCCCGGAACTCGGCGCGCGGGCAGGATGACCTGGGCAAGAAAAAACACCGCGAATACCGCCAGCGGCGTAAGAAACCCCGCAATGGCTTCGGTCCCGGAGAGATCAAACAGATGGTCGATTCCGAGCCAATCAATCACGGCCGCACGTCCCTTCAGCTGGTGGCGTGACCATTATTGATAAAGACCCGGGCGGGTGTCGAAGATACGCGGCGTGATTACCTGCTGCACCCGATCGAATTGCGGGCCAAAACGCACGGCGATGGGATCTTCGGAACTGTTTCCCTGTCCTCCGGGCCCACGGATGGTCGGGGATCGATGCCGGAACGGCAGGCACTATGGAAGTAGACATAAATGTGAAGACGTTTACTGGAATTCGGCTCGGGCGAGCGCGGAGCTGCGGCTCGCTGGAGCCGGCGAACATTGAGTGGTTGCAACAAAAATGGACTCGCCCTCTGCGGGCGCGAATTTGGATGCACCGCGTGCCGCGAGCGGAAAGAATGACGGGACTGGAAACAGACAGACTCTCCCTCCACCGGCGAGTATCAGAAGATCCATGTCCGGATCCCAATTTCGGCACCCGAAGAAGGTTGATTCGGAAGTTGGGCCTATTGGGAGCGGCGGTGCTCACCGGGTGCCAGTTCCGCGCGCCGATCGGATCTGGTAGCCGGGAGAACACTCTGGCTACCTCCGTGCCGATTCCGGCGCCGATCGTGGACGATCCAGTCTGCGTGCTTACACCCGAGGCGACGGAGGGACCGTTTTACTTCGATACCGATCAGGTACGGCGTGACATCGTCGAAGACCGCGTCGGGACCCCACTGCAAATGTCCGTCCGGGTGGTCAGGGTCGACGAAAAATGCGAGCCGCTCAAGGACGCATACGTGGATATTTGGCACGCGGACGCCGCCGGCACCTATTCCGGGTATCCCGACCAGCTGGGCGGGCTGGACACGTCCGGGCAGACTTTTCTGCGTGGGACCCAGTTAACTGATGTCGATGGAATTGCCCGGTTCGACACCATTTATCCGGGTTGGTACCCCGGCCGCGCGGTCCATATTCACTTCAAGGTCCACTACCAGGGGAATTCCTTCCTGACTTCCCAGTTCTATTTCCCGGACGACGTGAGCGATCGCGTGTTCGAGCAGCCTCCGTACAGCGAACGGCCAAATCGCGCAACCCGCAACGGCAACGACTCGGTTTTGCGAGAGGATCCCTCCGACGGCAACCTGCTCGCGACGATCACCGGAGACACGGCGGGTTATTCCGGCGCCATCACCGTCGGCGTGGTGCTTTAGCCGAATTTGGAATGTCTTCGCCGGTTGTCTCGGCCGGGCGCTCGGGCGACGGACGGAAGCCTGTGCTGTTAGCCGTCATCTCCCGAGTTCAGCCGGGCGATTTCGGCGGCAAACCAAAGCGCCATTGCACCGGTACGGTCGTCGTAACCGGAATTGGCGGGACGATCAAGATAGCTCCGCAATCCGTCCATGACCCCGGTGCTCGCGCACCCGTCAACTATGTTTCCGGCAGCGTCTATGCGCTCGGTCGCGGCGCGCCAGGCGCTTCCGACAGACTGCCGAAATCGGTCATCTAGGACGCCCAGCCGGATTCCGCGGGCCATGGCGTAACCGATCATGCAGGTGGCGGTCAGCTCTTGATACGAACCCGGGAAGTCGAGGACCTGCAGGTACATCCCGGAAGGTTGCTGCAAGGGTCGGAGCGCTTCCATATGCCGGCGGAATCTCGATACCAACTCTCCGCCATCGCGCCGCCCGTCTTCGGGTATGTACGTCAGGTACTCCGCCAGGCCCATTGCGGCGAACCCGTTGCCGCGTCCCCAGTAAACCGGTCCGTGCCGACTGTGCCTGAAAAGGCCGTTCGGGTCTTGGATCTCCGCATTCAGCAAGAAGTCGGTGAGCAGTTTCACGTAATTGGCGGAATTGGAGTCCCGACTAACGCGTGCACCCCTGCCTATAACCGCGGATGCGAGGAAATGATCTTCGGCGATGAAGTTAGGGTCCAGCGGAAAAGGCGGTTCATCATCGCCGCGGGCTTCGAATGCGCGCATTGCGCTCGCGAGCACGTTTCCGTAGCGGGCGTCCCTGGTCAGCGCGAGCATCTCTTCAGCCCAGACCACCGTCGCCACTGCGGGCGCTCCCGCGTTGGCGCCAAGAACGCTAGCCGGATCCGCGGTCAAAGGTTCAACGAGTGAAGCGACGTCGCCCACGATGCCCATTGGGGTCGGCTCCAGCATGGCAAGCCGCAACCTGCCGCTAATCGCCACGCCCTGCGTGTAATTGATCGGGTCCAGCGTTCGACCGTTCGTTCTTGCCAGATCGCGCCCAACTTCGGTTGGATCGCGGGCAGCCCGCGACTCGATAACTTGTCGGGACCGGGAGGGGCCCGGCGGTTCATCGGACAGCAGATCGAGCAAGCGCCCGAGCTCCCGGTTGAGCGAATCTGCGCCCGCCGTGAGGCGGACCCCGGGAATGGGACCCGGATCAACTTGGCCGTCATCGCCGAGGGCGGCAATGAATGAGTCGTGCGGCGTCGCCGGTTTGGCCGCAAGGCGGTTGCGCAACGTGCCTGCTGCCAAATTCGTTTCCCAGTCCGTGCCGTGCCCGGATCGAACTTCGATTACGACGTCCGGAGCCTGGTAGCAAGTCCAACGCCACAGATAGCGGGATTCAGGACTGGTCGCATGATTGAAGAATCCGCCGGCCGGCGGGTAACCGCGGTCAACCCGACCGCCCGCTCCATTCGCCGGCCCGGATCCCAAAGCCAACCCGCCGGGATTGGCGCACGGTACGGAAATCACGGCGATGCGGGACCGATCGGACTTACATGCAATGGCCCGCACAGCGAGTAGCGCAATTTCGACGTCTTCTGGGGTTCCTGACAGCCCGCCGACCAGCGCTACTCGGATCCGATTGCATTCCTTGTCGTAGAAATCCGGACCCTCCAGAGTGACGATTTCTCGCCCGGGGCGGGTCACGCCGCAAGCCGCTCGCCGCCAATCGACATCCGGCTCACACGCTAATTCGCGGACGGCGGTTTCAAACTGCTCGATTGATAACGGCATGGTGGTTCTGGCGCCCTCCGGCCTCGACCGTGGCTAGAAGAAGTGGACATAAAGGTCCACTACTTTGTTGCATCGAACAATTGTCTTTGCGACTGCGGAGCTGGACCGCCTTTATATATAGGAAAGCGTTGAGCGGTTAATTTGCTAACGATTCAAGGACCGCGAATTCTTGAAAGAAAAACTTCGTGACAAGACGCGAGACGACCTGGAGTTCGCGCTTCGGAGAGCGGGTGTCGACGCGGTTATGGCCAATCGCGGCCGCCGGGAAGAAGAAGTGTGCAAATCGCTGTTTCGCCGTTCACTGGGCATAATTGACATAAGAGGAGGCCCAGTAGCGTCGATCAACGTACTCAAGATTGACGGGTCTCAATACAGTCCGCCGCAATGGTGGACGGCGTTGCTGGTTCCTGCCCAACTTCCTGGCGCGGCGCACCACCCGGTTAAGGTTTCCACCCGGAGGACCAAATCCTTTCCCCTGTTTGGCAAAGTCACTTCGGTCGATTGGCGGGGCGAGGACTACGGATCCGGATTGATTGAATCTCTCAATGGACAACACGAATTGACGGACCTTATTCGCCACATGGGCGATGTTGAAATCGAGAGCCATGCGGACGATTTTTCCGGGTGGACGATTGAGGTCAAAACCCGAATGAAGCCCAGCGTGAATCAATGGCAGACGCTCGTGGGGTTGGCTGAACAATTGCGCCGCCTTACGTATTGAATCCAATTCAAGTGCAGTCGCAATCCCAAATTCAAGCCGCAAAAAGAATCAGCCACTTTGAAGAGGCACTTTGAGTCAGAAATGGCGGATTCAGTTCACGGGCTCCTTTTGGAGCCATTAGACATAATCATTATTATGTCTAATTCTGATGACTCAGGCGGCCAAACCGGGAGCAGCCTGGACCGATTCGTCCGTAATGTCGCCTTGCCAGGAGCACGACTTTGAATCGCATCATCGTCAAACTGGCCGAATCGCAAGCCGAGCTGCAGCGCGCCCTGCAAGTCCGCCACCGGGTGTTTGTCGATGAGCAGCAGATTCCAGTGGAAATTGAACGCGATGAACACGACGTCACCGCGCTTCACGCGATCGCACTCGTTCAGGGAAATGTTGTGGGAACCGGCCGGGTAGTCCGCCAGGACGATGGGTTTGCCCGGATCGGTCGCATGGCGGTGGACCAGGCCTTCCGCGAACGTGGAATCGGTGGGCGGATCCTGGCGCAGCTGGAAGAAGAATCGCGCGACCGCGGTTCCGAGTGGGCGGTGCTGCACGCCCAGCAATACATTGAAGAGTTTTATGTAAAGCGGGGATATGCACGTCATGGTGACGTGTTCCTGGAAGCGGACATTCCGCACGTGGAAATGCGCAAGCGCCTGTAACGCCGGTTCCCAACAGAATCCCGACCACCCGGCGGGAAAATAAGCTGCAAACCGACGGGCCCGACCTGCCGATCCGTTTCTCCTGTCCCTCTGAAATACTTCGTTGCCTCAACCGACCAGACGCTATCGACTGGCCGCCGACATAGGCGGCACGTTCACCGACATCGTGGCGCAGGACGTGGTTACCGGTGAATGTCGCGCGACCAAAGTTCTCTCGATTCCGAGTGACCCAGCTCGCGCGGTGGTCGAAGGCATCGAAGCCGCAATCGCCAAGACCGACGAAATCGATTTCTTCGTTCACGGCACCACCGTCGGCCTCAATGCGGTCCTTACCCGATCCGGCGCCCGCGTAGCGTTGCTGACCACCCGATATTTCCGGGACATCTACACGATCCAGGGGAACGACCGGGGCGAGATCTTCTCGATTCGGTGGAACAAACCCGAGCCGCTCGTCCCGCTCGAGAACACCTACACCGCGAGAGAGCGCATCGCCGCCGACGGCGAAGTAGTCGAACCGCTCAATCCGGATGACGTTGAAGCATTTGCCGACACGGTCGAGGCCGGCGAGTTCGATTCGATTGCAATCTGTTTTCTCTTTTCCTTCCAGAACCCGGCACACGAGCTGGCGGCGGAAGAGATCCTGCGCCGGCGGCTGCCGGGCATCGACATCGCCCTTTCGCATCGCGTTTCGCCTGAGTGGCGCGAATTCGAACGTACCTCGACGACGGTCATGGACAGTTATGTAGCCCCGGTCATCCGCGGTTACCTCCAGCGACTGGCCGTTCGAATAGGGGACCGCCTGCCGGAGGGTCGCGCCCTGCATGTGATGGAGTCCAATGGCGGAGTTATGTCAACTTCAGCGGCAAGCACCTCGCCACTGCAGACGCTGCTTTCCGGGCCGGTGGGGGGCGCGATCGGCGGCCGCGCCCTGGCGGCTTCGACCGGGAGAAAAAACCTCATTTGCATCGACATGGGCGGAACGTCCTTCGATGCCAGTCTGATCATTGACGGTTCGCCTTCGACGTCCAACGAAGCCAGGATCGAGGGCCTGCCGGTGCAGATGTCGATCGTAGACATCAACGTTATTGGCGCCGGCGGCGGTTCCATCGCCTGGGAAGAGGCTGGAGCCATTCGGGTCGGGCCGCAATCGGCGGGCTCCGAACCTGGTCCGATCTGTTACGGATTGGGCGGCGATAGACCGACCGTAAGCGATGCCAATTTGGTGCTCGGGCGCCTCGACGGCGCAAATTTTGCCGGCAGCCGGGTAACTCTGGACGCCGAGGGGGCCGAACAAGCGATGCAATCGATGGGCGCCCGCTTCGGACTGGATGCCTGCGCCATGGCCCAGGGAATCGTTGACATCATCAACGCCAAGATGGCGGACGCGATCCGTACCATCACGGTTCGTCGTGGCATCGATCCGCGGGACTTTACGCTGGTCGCATTCGGCGGCGCCGGGCCGTCCCAGGCGGCGGCGCTGGCCGACGAGCTTGGCACCAAGGATGTGGTCATCCCAGTATTCCCGGGCGCGTTCTCGGCTTGGGGCATGCTGCAAACCGACGTTCGCCACGACTTCAAGAGCACTCATTACGGTTTCTGGGACCAGTTGGCGGTAGCCGAAATCCAGGAGAGGTTTTCGGATCTCGAGCGCGAAGGGCTCAATGAGCTCGTTGCCGACGGCGTATCGAAGGACGAAATTTCCTTCGAGCGCGCGATCGATTTCCGCTATCACGGCCAGGAATACGTATTAACGATCGCACTTCCGCCAGGATTGATCGATTTGGCCAAGATCCGCGCGTCGTTTGATGATGCTTACGCGCGCCAGTACGGGCACAACAACCCGGAAGCCAGGGTCGAGATGACCAACCTCCGAGTTGCCGCCCTGGGCAAACTCGACCGGCCCCCGGCGGCCGAGCCGGGCGATGCCGAGCCCTCCCCGGAGCGAAGCCGAAGCGTGTACTTCTCAGGCAAGGCAGTCCCGACAGCGATATTGCAACGAGCGGCGATCGGCGCGAAGGAGACCGTCTGCGGCCCGTCCATCATCGAAGAAGGAACCGCAACCACCCTGGTTCCGCCCGGATGGATCGCAACGACCATTGCCGGCGGGCACTTGCTGCTCAGTCGATTGGAGCGATAGGCGATGCGAGCAACCGCCGATCCCGTAACGACCGAGGTTGTCCGCAATTTCGTCCTCTCCTGCGCCGAGGACATGAATGCGGCGCTGTGGCGTTCGGCCTATTCGGCGGTCATCTATGAGGGTCGCGACAGCGCCGTGGCACTGCTCGATTCAGACGGCAACATGCTCGGCCAATCGACCGGGGTTCCGTTATTTATCGGCGCCATCGACGCTTGCGTTCACCATGTCCGTGATTACTACGGTGAAGACATCGCGCCCGGCGACATCTTCATCATGAATGACAGTTACCTCCAGGGCACGCACTTGCACGACATCACCGCGGTCGGCCCCATCTTCTATGAAGGCGATCTGGTCGGTTTCGGTGCGGCCCGGGCGCATTGGGGGGACATTGGAGCGATCGACCCCGGGTCCGTAATGGGATCGACAAACATCTACCAGGAAGGCCTCAGGTTGGGTCCGACCCGTATCGTCCGCGCGGGCGAACCGATCCGGGAATGGTTCGATCACCTGCGGCTCAATACCAGGTTGCCGGAAGTGTCGATCGGCGATCTGAATGCGCAGATCGCCTCAATCCGAACCGGACAGCAAAGGTTGGCACAGTTGCTCGACCGGATCGGCACGGAGGTTTACCGTTCGGCGTGCCAAAACATATTCGAACAGGCTCGCAGGCTTGACCGGGAAGCCATTGCGGAGCTCGCCGACGGCACTTACTACCGCGAGGGATTCCTTGACGATGACGGCGTTGGGAACGGGCCGATCAAGATCGCCCTCGCCCTGACCATCAGTGGCGAAGAGATGTTGATCGACCTGTCTGGCACGTCGGGTCCGGTCCCGGGGTCGGTAAATTGCGGCGCAGTGCAAACCGAATCCCTGCTGCGACTTGCCTACAAGACGATGATCAACCCGGACCGGGCCATCACCGGCGGGTCGTTCGAAACCATGAAGGTCAAGATCCCCCGGTCTTGCCTCTTCAACGCCCAGGAGCCGGTGGCCTGCGAGTGGTACTTCACCGGTCTCGGGTTGTTGGCCGACCTGATGATCTCGTGCATGTCGGAAGCGGTTCCGGATCGAGCCACGGCCGCCCACTACGGGGATTCGATGGTTTCCTGCTTTTTCTCTGTCGATCCAAGCCGCGGTCAATGGATCGCGATTGAACCTACCGCCGGCGGATGGGGAGCACGTGTCGACGGCGACGGCGAAAGCGCTCTGATCAATCTCGTGAATGGGTCTTTTCGGAATATTTCGGCGGAGGTATACGAGACCAAATTCCCGATCAGAGTGGAAGAGTTTGCGTTACGTCGAGACTCCGGCGGTGCGGGAAAGTGGCGCGGCGGTTGTGGCGTTGTCCGGCGCTTCAAATTGCTCGAGAGTTGTTTCGGCGCGCTCTGGTTTGATCGTTCCGTGACGACGGCCTGGGGACTTGCCGGCGGCGGCGATGGAGCAGCCCCCAATAACACCATCAGTTTTCCTGATGGAACTGAGGAACACCCCTTGAAGATGAGGGCCCGCGAATTGCCCAGCGGGACGGTCGTCGAAACCAGGACTGGCGGCGGCGGGGGTTACGGCGACCCACTTGAGCGTGCTCGAGAGCTCGTTATGCGTGACGTCCGGCAAGGATTCGTTTCTGAGGAAGCGGCCCGTAAGGAATACGGATTAGATGACGGCGAACGGTAGTTGCCAGGCGAAGGGTAATCCAGATTCAGGAGCGCTTGACAGGTTCAGTTAGACGCGTTTCTGGTCTAAAGGATCCCCAAATTCTTCAGAAATCCCCGAACGGCTTCCGTGCACGCATGGGGTTTTTCGAGAGGAAGCAGATGCGTAGTTTCTGGCAGCACCTGCCGGCAAACATCAGCTTTTCTAAAGTTGAAAACAGGGTCTTCCAGATCCTGAGCGGTGGCGTCCGGCAAAACAATCTTTACGGGGCATCTCAGCGCTCCGAAGTCAACCGAAGCCGCATATTCGGAGGCGTGGTCCCAGATCCTTGCCTCGAACTGGGAGGGACATCGGAGCTCGAAACCTTTTCCGGTCGGCGATTCCTTGAGGGTTGTCCTCGCCAATAGTTCCAAGGTTCCCGGAACCGACCGGCGGAAATACGGCAAATACGTGTGAAGATCCGCGAGCTCTTCCCGGGACCGAAACCATCGAGCCCTGCGCCTGAGCATGCTTGCCGTTTCTCTGGATCGCGTCTCGAGTTTCCTGGTTCCAGAAGCGGTGTTCGAGATGGGCGGATCAAATAGAACCAAAGCGGAGTAGTTTTCTCCCTTCGACGGTGTGTGGAGGCTTGCAAGCGCCGAAATTGAGTGGAAAACGCCAACGGTCGGCTTTTGTCCGTAGTGACTGGAGATTGCGGAAGCAATCCGGTCCTGATCGCGCGCAAACGCATCAACGCTGTGGCCCTCCAATTCGCCAGTTTCATTCCACCCGTGATTCCTGAGGTCGTGCACAAGCACGTCAAAGTCGCCGGCGAGGAGGGACCAAAACGGGTAGTAAAGGTCGATGGCGAGACCGTTCCCGTGACTCACAATCAATCTGGGGCCATTCGGGTTTCCGTGACGCCGCAACGTGATTGACTTGCCATCTTCCACCTGAACCTGCAGCAAGGACGATGGCTTGGGAACCTCCCAGATGGCTGCTGAATTCCCTTTCACGCATTACTTCCTGCTGGCAAGGCGATCGACGAGCCGCAAAGTGAATGATGAGTTTGCGGGATATTTGCCACGATTCACTCCAACTCGGAGGCGACGACGCGTTTCTCTTGAAATCCAATTTTGAAACGCAGCCTGCAACCAATCCGTGTGCTGCTGAACTGCACGCTGGCCGAAAAAGCTACTCAGAATCTGGCGTCGCCAGTCTCCCGTGGCTGTGACATTTCATCGGGGTACAGCGCGTTGAGACTGGACATATTCCCAATTATGTTGAGTGCGCGCTTAGCCCGATCCGAGGGTGATCGATATCCCTACCGCAAAAACGTGGAATCGAATTGGCGAGATGTCATGGATATTCGGCTAATCCGAATTGCACATATGGAATATGGTGCCCACGAGACATCCGTTGCCCACGATATGTAGTAGTCGATCTTAGAATCCCTCGGTTGAATTCCGAAGGCTCATTGCTACGGCAGCGCGGCAATAAGTACGAACGACGAGATGGAATCAGTGACGCATCCTCTTGGGTGAGAGAACGTTCGGCCTATGAAATCGGGTTGAGGCGCAATCAATGGCGGAAGAAGCAATGCTAAATGTCGGCGTGCAATTCGTCCAGGCAATATTGCCGATCGCCGCGAAATACGGATTTGGTCGGATCAGGGAGGTTTTTCGGCCTGACGTTGGAATTGCCCAACAAGCCGTCTCGGTCACCGTGCCCGAATTTGCACATATCCCAGGTGCCGAAATAGCCCTTGGAACGTGGATTTCGAGTGATGAGTTCAATCAATTCATCGTCAGGCTTGAACAAGGGGAAAGAGACCTGGGCCATGCGGAAATCGTTGCGTCTTTCACCGACGTCGGAGGCTTTCACTTCGATGACCAAGACCTACTCGAAAAGACTGCAGCGGCAGTCTTGTCCAGATTCATTGGCCACTTGTCGAACGAATTGCTTCGAAGCGAAAACGGACTATTGGTACATGACGCTCGCGAAGAAGACCGCAAGAACGAAATACTTTCCGCACTTGGCGACGCCACAACCGAGATTAAGTCGTCACTCTCCGCCCTTTCAGCGCAATCGGACAAGGGCAACGATTCAGTCTCGGAAGACCCGGCGCTCGTTGCATTAAGCGGACAAGTCGATTTGGCGCGCGACTTATTTAATCAGTTCCAGATCCGTTCGGCCCGAACCGCTCTGCAGCAGATCCAGGAAAGTGAAACACCGTTACCGCCAGCAATTAAATTTCGGATTTGCACGTACTTGGCTTACTGCTATTTGGCTGAAGATGAAATCGATCGTGCTTGCGAGTTGATCGATGACGCATTGGGGCACTCGCCAAACAGTGAGATCGCGTTAGCGAATGCAGCACTTGCTGCAGAAATCAGGGAAGACCCGGAACTGGCTGAGAAATTGGCCCGTAAAGCAATCAAGATAGATGCACGCAATTCCCGTGCATTCGGCGTACTGCTACGAGCATATTGGCGACAGAACCAGGTCGATGATTTAGAACTCTTGATTTCTTCGCATGAGTGGATGACCAAGGACGTATATTGCGCGTCAATATTGGCGGAGATCAGATCACTGCAACAAAGGCATCCCGAAGCGATCGGAATCATGCGCGAGATCACGGAATCAGAATCCGTTGATCCAAATGTTTTTCTCGCGCAAGCGTCGATCGAAATTGCGTCGGTGGAGCACCACTTTCAATCTGGGAAGAAATTTATTGACGCTCGGCCGAACCTCTTGTCGGCAGTTCGCGCTGCATCGTGCGCGATCGATTCCCTGAATCCCGGTGAATTGGATAGCACTTACCACTCAGCTTTAGTGATCAGGGGACAAGCGCATGCAATGCTTGGATCCGATCAGATGGCTTTAGAAGATCTTGATGCAGTCCTGTCGCGAGATCCAACCAATAGGGCGGCACGCTTAATCAAAGGGATGCTTCTGATCGATGATGACCGGACCCTGGAAGCCGTTTCCCTTCTTCGTCCGGTAGTGGAGTCGAAACCTGACCCGACTGCGAAAGTCGCTCTTGCTGAAGCCGAACTTGCCAATGGAAATCCGCGCGCAGCCATTGACCTACTGGGGGGTGAAATCGATTTTTGCGAACCGAATTGGAGCGACGTTAGGAGAGCGGAATTGCTCATCAGGGCCGAGGTCGCTGACGGACTTAGCGAAACCGCGTGTAAGGAAATTGCTTATTCAATAAGAAGATCTTCAAACAACCCTCGTCTATTCGCAATGGCGGCGCTTTACAAAGATGCGCGCAATGATTTGGATGCCGCTATGCGGTGGAGCCAGCGAGCGGCTGGTCATTCAACCCAATTAGACACCTTGCAAGTTGGAATGCTCAGAGGGGTGCTACTGAGAAAGCGTGGCCGATTCGGAGAGGCCGCGGATGAAATTGCTGTAGTAGTGGATGGGGATGCGCAGCACTTGCTTGCTACGGATCTGCTCATTTGTTTGGTGAACTCGAAGCGCTTCAAGTGCGCGCTCGATTGGGCGAGAGCAATCAGGGCAAACGCAGCCGAGCCAACGCGTTTGGTATTGGAGGTGGAAGCGAAGCTGTACGAATTGGTCGGCGATATGCCGTTGGCAATTGAACGCCGCTCTGAGATTTGTGCTCTTCCAGACTCGACTGCCGAGGACGAGATTGATTTAGCAATCGCATTGATTCGCGATGGAAACAAATGCGGCTGCGTGGATCACCTGAATCGCATTGATCGGTGGTCATTGTCAGGAAATCCCAATGCGCTCATGCGAGTAGCACATTTAAAGAGACACCTTCAAATCCAGGGGTACTTGGATGATGCGTATTTGGCTCGCCGTATGGGGCTTCACGACGCGAACGTGCATATGGGTTACTTTGCGCTGATTGGTAGCGATGATGGGGAAATCTCGGAAGAGACTGAAGTAACGGTCGGGAGCGCAGTGAGGTTGAGGGTCGGCCAAATTGAGCAGTGGTGGCAAATATTTGAAGACGAGAGATTTGCTAACGGATCCCGCGATATTGGCCCGGATAGCGAGATGGCGCAACTCCTCATAGGGAAGAAAGTCGGTGATGAAATTGAAATCGAAAGAGGCTTCGAGACTCTGAAATATGAAGTCATTGAAATCCAAAGCAAATTTGTTCGCGCGTTCCAAGAAACCACGGCCGAGTTCTCTACGCGATTCCCAACAAACTTGGGCATTAACGCCATCGAAATCGCCGGCGATGATTTTTCGAATTTTTTCCGGGTCGTGAATGAACACAGCCGATATGCAGAGGAAGTTGGGCGCGTCTATGAAGACGGGATGCTCCCTTTCACAATTTTTTGTGCACGTTTAGGACGCTCGATTGCCGAAGTTTGGCGGGCTTTTTCCAAGGACGACAGTCACCAAATCCAATTTGCAACTGGATCCGAAGAGGAAGCGGAAACTGCCGCTAATTCGTTAGCGAATGCGGACGCCGTCGTAGTGGATGCGCTGGCGCTCATTGCGATCCATGAGTTAGGAATTGCTGACGATTTACGAAACCGGTTTGCCAGGGTTTTGGTTCCACAGCATGTAGTTGACGAGTTTGTTCGCAGCGCAGCTGAAGCGAGCCTCAAGGCGCCTGCCGGCCATGTCGGCGTCGCTCAGGACGGGAGGTACTTCTTAACCGAAGTGGACAGGTCATATTGGGATGAATGGAGGGAATTTGTTAATTCACTGGCCGAGTTTTCCGGGTCACTGGGCAAAACGCCCTGTTACCCGTTACTTGCTGAAAACGACGCTGAAGAGTGTTTTTCGGTACTACGTGCCCCTGGAGTGGGTGTCGTCTTTTCCGGGTGCGAAATCGGACATTCGGAAAAAACCGTAATAGTCTGCGATGACCTGATCCTCGGAAGATTGGCAGTTGCGCGCGGCAGAAGTGTCGCCAATACTCAGTCTCTCCTAGAGGAGCTCAATCGCACTCAAATCCTGTCCGACGACCGGTACTCTGCCGCAATTGAGAGCCTCGCTACCTTCGGCTACAAACACATTCGCGTGGGCGTAAGCGACGTCGTTTACAGCTACCGTGAAAACGGTTTTGCTTCAAATTCTGGGACTAGAGCTCTCTTGGGCGCGTTGTCTTTCAATGAATGCCCGGCAGCAATTGCAGCGTCAATTGGTGCCGGCATCATCCTCGAGTTGGTTTCAGAAGTCCCGCCCCGACAACTGCAACTCTTTCTGATGTCAGTGGTAACCGAACTAAGAAAGCGCCCTGACGCCGAAGAAGCGACAGAAAGATTCAAGGCCGCAATAGTATCCGGCATGCCATTTAATCGCGGCGTGGCGGATCACTTAAACAACACCGTCGATTTGTTGGTCCACTTCGGGAATTCATTCATAGTTCGCAATTGATTTCGCGCGGACTCCCTTGAGAATCAATTCGAAGGATTTGCGGCCAATTCATCCTCTAAACCTTCGTTGTTGAGCGCAATCTAATCGGCGGCAACGAATAGTTGGTTCAGTATTCCGGTTGCCACCTTCTGAAGACCAAGAATCACGCCACAGCGTGCGGATTCGATCTTGGATTAACATATTCGCCATTATGTCCAGTGAAATTTCGCCGATCGGCGCAGGCACCTAACGCGAATTCAGACTTCCCCTGCCCAGGGATCCAACTAAAACCCTCTCTCGGCACATTGGCGTTTGATTTCGTCAATGATTTCGCAGACGTGGATTGAATTGCCGACAGTGAATTGGGGCATTTCCTTGAGCCCGGCCTCCATGCAGCGGTGCACGGCCCGCGCCTGATAAGTGAATCCGTGCTGGTTTCCGTGACCCCAAGTCCATCCCTTGTAGGTAATCAGCTTTTCGCCGGTCCAACGTGACCCTGCCGGATAACCTGCATGGATTGGCGCGGGGTTGGGAACCGGATATTCGAAGCGCTCCACATGATTGAAGGCGCCGCTCGAGGGATTCTGGTCCTGGTTCCAGTGCGTCGGCAGCCAGTCGCCGACCCGGCCTCCACCAGACGTGTATTCCATATCCGGCTTGCCTTCAGCCGCCCGGCTCCCTCGCCGCGGAGGACGCCCGGTGGCAACGGTCAGTGCGGTCGGGTGATGGGCGGGAGTTTCGACGGTGATTCGCCCTTCTGTCCCCACGAAAAGAGTCTCCTCCTTGAATCTGGCGGTTGGCATACTGGCGGTTGGCATAGTAACGACACCGATGCCCCGCTGCCGGGGGTATTGCAGGACGGCGGCGCAGGGATGGCCGACCGAATAGCCTTCGGAAAAAACGCCTTGCCCGGTCTCGGCCATGGCCTGGTCCCGGAGCATGGGTTTCCCACCGGCAGCGGCGATTACCGGGAATTCACTCGTCCCGAACCCGGCTACAACAGGATTTAGCGCATAGACCGGATCCGGGTAGTCCGATTGCACAACTTGCAATTCGCCGATGTCGCCGCGTTCAATTGCGGCCCTGGCGTGTTCGATCGCCGGAAAAAAGCTCGTCCACATGCCTTCCCAGCAAACGACTCCGGCCTTTTCGGCGGCGGCGTACGCTTCTTTCGCCTGATCCGCGGTATCGGTGAACGGCTTTTCACACAACACGTGCTTGCCGGCGGCTATCGCCATCATCAGGTCGCGGTGGTGATGCCAGGTTTTAGACGAGATGTAGACGATGTCGACGTTGGGGTCGTTGCAAAGCGCTTCGTAAGAGTCGTATGACGTAGGAATACCATGGGCGTCAGCGTATGCGCTCGCCCGATCCTTATCCCGGGCAGCAATTGCGACCACGGATGCTCCAGGCACGTCCTGCAGAGATTTGACCCAATCCGATGAAATTGCCGATGCGGCGATGATGCCCCAGCGCAATCGGTGGTGGATTCCGTCTTCGTTGGTCAGACCGAGCCGAATGTCCATGGGGGTATTCATGGGAAACCCGTTGTACATGTAAGGGTCGGCGTTGGCGGGATCTGCGTCCATGTTGTCCACTTTCAGTTGTCGATAAAAGCGCCGGCAACTTGCGCCCCGCGCTCGAGTTCTAGGCAACTAGAAATCTGCGGAATCAGCAAATAGTTACCAGGAGCCATTATGTCAATACAGCTGCGCCCGGTGTCGCGCACGGAGGTACCCCGCCGCAGGCTTTGATTCAATTCGAGCAGGGCCGCGGGGTGGAATGCTTCGCTGCGGTGGAAGCTCCACGCGCGAAAAAGCGGGGTTGCCTCGGTTGATGCTTCTCGGCCCTTGGAATCCAACTGCGGGCCCGTGGTGCCGACGGCGCGAGATCGTTATGAGGTGGCGCACCCTTGCGGGGCCCTTATCCAGTGCGGAACCGAGAAACACCGGCTCCCTAAAACCGTCGAATTCGGTTAGCTGCGCCTGCCCGCGATGGATTGGCGACTTGCCTCCCACGCCAGCATGCAACGTTTACGCGTGGCTCCACCGGCGTAGCCACCCGTAATCCCGCCCGCGCGGATAACGCGGTGACATGGGATGAGAAAGGCAATCGGGTTTCTGCCCACCGCGCCCCCCGTCGCGCGAGACGCTTGTTTGTTGCCGATTTCTGCTGCCAGGCGGCCGTAGCTGACGACCTGCCCAAAGGGAACGCGGAGCAAGGCGCGCCAGACGGCCAGTTGGAAATTCGTCCCGCGTACGTGCACGGTCAATGGGCGACTATCGGCTTCCAATGGCGCTGAGAAGATAGACCGCGCCAACGCTTCGGCCATCTGTTCGTCGCATTCCAACGACGCATGCTCCCACGTCCGCTGGAGCGCCTCAATCTCGGCGGAAACATCTCCATCTGTCGTGAATCCGACCCGGCATACGCCGCGCTCGGTCCGGGCGACAAACACAGGACCGAATGGAGAATCTCCAGTGCCGAAGCGAATTGTTAAGCCCGCACCTTTGTTTCGGTACTCGCCGGGTGTGACGGCTTCAACAGTGACGAAATGATCGTGCAACCTTCCCGGCCCGGTCAATCCGCTCCCGTAGGCCGCGCCGAGCACGGATTCTGAACGGTCAAGCAGCTGCTTCGCGTGCTGCACGGTGAGGTACTCGAGGAAGCGCTTTGGCGTGACGCCGGCCCAACGCAAAAAAAGTCTGTGCAGATGACTTTGGCTAAGTCCGATATGGGCAGCCAAATCGGCGAGTTCCGGCTGGCGCTCGCGATTCATTGCCAAATATCGAATGGAGGCCTCGACTCTCTCGTAGTCGTTCGAGGACATGCATTTCTCCGGAGCTGGCTGCCGTTTGATGGTCTCTTGAAACGTATACGCTAATGGCGTTGAGCGCGACCCGATCCTTGCCATTGCGCCGTCGACGCAAGAAGTAGCCAACGGCTCGTTCGCTCGAATTCGGCGCGGAAGTTTCCAAGAAGTCGCGATCCGCAGCCACGATCGCGAATGGAATTTGGCGGCAGTTTGTGATGGTTTCCATCCTCGTGGCTTAACCCAAATCAATGATGTCGGGTGCTTTGGGTCGTAGCTTCCACGCGAAATCACGTTTTCACGGTACAAATGCCCGGAGATTGGCTGCGCAACAATTCATCACCCCGAAGGCATCAAGGAGATTGAGCGTGCAGAAAGCTACCAAAGAAGTCTTGTACTTTGAGATCGGCCCGGACAATGAACCGACTCTCCGGGTTGAACCCGGTGAGGAAATCGAAGTCGAGACGCAGGTCAACCGCGGCCCCTGGCTCGATGACCATCCTGATCGCGAAGATCTGAGCCGCAAACTTCGCGGCGGCAATCCCTCCAGCGGATGTGTGTACGTCGAGGGTGCCCGACCCGGTCAGGTCCTCGTAGTGCGCGTGGGCGAGATTGACCTCGATCCAATTGGCTTCACCCAATTCAGGGGGGCCAACGGTGCAATGCCTGGCTGGCTTGGCGGCACCGGGATCGGTCACCAGCAAAAGGTCGTCGAAATAAGGGAAAACCACATCCTCTGGGACGATCGGTTGAAACTGCCAATTGCACCCATGCTCGGAGTTGTGGGCGTGGCGCAAGAACACTCGCGCTGGACTAATGCCTGGGCCGGCGAGTGGGGCGGCAATTTCGACATCCAGGAGATCACGACCGGAGCTTCGGTCTATCTGCCCGTTGCGGTCCCCGGCGCCCTACTCCACGTCGGCGATATGCACGCCCGCCAGGGGGACGGTGAAATCTGCGGCGCCGGCGGAATCGAAGCCGGCGGCCGCGTCCGGATCACCTGCGAGCTGGAACCCAAACCCGCGTCGATGACCTGGCCCCGGATCACCAACGAAACCCACATCATGACGACCGCGATGGCCAGGCCGGCCGAAGACGCGTTTCGCGCGGCCTTGGCGGAGATGATTCTTTGGCTCGAAGACAGCTACGGCTTCACCAGGGGCGAAGCCTACCTTTTCCTGGGCCAAGTGCTCGAAGCCCGGTGCACCCAATTCGTAAACCCGACCTTCACCTACGTGGCCAAGGTGAACAGGGAATTCCTCCCGTAACGCGTCCGATTGCGAGACATTTACGACTGCGCCATTCGATCCAGATCTATTGCGGGTAGATCTCCATGCCCAGATACGGCGGACACCTCGATTGCCGGGGCTCGCGAGCTATGCGGGATAGGGCAATTCGCGCCAACAGCGGCCGTTTAGATTCGACGACATTCGGCGTTCCGGAGCCGAGTTGCAAATCGCGATCGGCCGCCCGGACGCCGGATCGACCGACTGGCAATATGCTGTTAGCAAGGGATCGATTTCCCGTGTAATCCGCGCGTGTTCAGGATCGGAAGGCGGCTGAAGTGGGTCGGATTTGGGACTTTGTCAGCGCTGCGATTACTGCCCGGCCCTGGTGGACGCTGGGGGTGCTATTTGTAATCACGTTGCTGCTCGGCTCGGGAATTGCGCTACGCGCACCATTCGCGGGCTCCGACGCATTCCTGACGGACAGCAGCGAGGTGGCCCAGGCCTCTCAGGATGTCGAGAACTTGTTCTCCGACAACGCGGGAGTCGCCAGGACCACGATCTTGTTCGAGGGCGACGTACTTTCGCCGGCCGGGCTGGCCCAGATGGACGAAGTGTTAGCCGGCGTCACGTCCGACCCCGACGTCGCGGCCGTGCAATCAAGGTCCAACCCGGCCGTTGCCCCATCTACCGTGATCGCGGCGGTGGCCGGAATCGGTGATTTGGGCAGCGCAACCCCCGCCCAGATCGAGTCCGCCGTAGCTTCGATCGAGGCAATCCCGAGGGCAAAGCGCGCCTTCGACCGCCTGTACGGAACCGACGATGACGGGGCGCCGCTCGGCATCGCCGCCGTCTACCTCGATTCGTCGGACCGGGAGCGGATGCTTGCGGCGCAGGAAAACGTCGAGACCATTGCCGACGCTACGCCCGGCCCGTTGAGCACTACCACGGTGTCGACTGCGTCCCTGAACCGGGACTTCAGGCAAGGCACTACCCGCTTGTCGGCCCCGTTCTTCGGCCTGGCGGTGATATTGATCGGGGCGCTGATCTTTCTTTTCCTGCGCCGGCTGTCTGATCTGGTGGTTACGATGCTGGGAATCATCGTATCAGTCGTCTGGATCATCGGGGCCGAAGGGTGGCTCGGACCGAACGGGCTGGCATTAATCGGTGCTCCAAACGCGTTGACCGCTATGGTTCCGATCATCCTGGTGAGCCTTTCGGTCGACTATTCCATCCAAGCCGTGGCCAGATACCGAGAGCACCGAATCGCCGGCGAACCGGCCGCCCAGGCCGTGCGGAACGGACTGCGCCGCGTGCTGATTCCGCTTACATTGGCCGCGCTTACGACCGCCATCAGCTTCGCCACCAGCGCGCTGTCACCAGTGGATGCCATCGGCAATTTCGGGGTCGTGTCCGGATTGGGCGTCGCGCTGAGCCTCGTCGTAATGCTCTCGCTGGGACCGGCGGTCAAGGTGATCATCGACCGACGCAAAGAAGCCGAGGGGACGCTGACGGCTCCGCGTCCGGTTTCGGAAGCCCTGCCGGGCATGCGAAAAGCGGCCGAACGGCTGGGCATCTCGGTCGCACGCAACTCCACGCCCTATATCGTGGGCGTTGTCGCGGTCAGCGTCGGGTTCGCATTCGCCGCCACCGGCCTGACCAGTGAATTCAGTCCGCGCGACGTATTGCCGGGCGGGAGCCAGACCGCCCAGGCGATTGATTCGATCGAAGCCGCCGTTGGCGAAGCGAGCGAGCACGTGAACGTCGTGATTAAGGCGGAAATCACCGACACCCGCACGTTCCTGAACGTCTTTGAAATCACCGAGACATTTGACGACCCCGAAGCCCGACCACCTGGCGCTGCCAGCCCGATGGAGGCTTCGCTCGGTTTGCTTGTCCGCGATGTGATCACGCCCGGAAGCGGCGAATACGACTCCGAGGTAGAAGCCGCATTCGAAGAAGCGACAGCTGGACTAATCCTGGATCCGGCGAAGATCCAGTCGTTCCTCGACCTCCTCGCCGCCAAGAACCCAGACGGCTTACGCCGGGTGCTGGTCAACAATCCCGCGGGAGAAGACACGATGCTGCTGCGATTCAGCGGGGCAACCACCGACAACGTCGAAACCCAGGCGTTGCTGGACGACTTGGATGACCTCTGGTTCGGAGCCGAAGAGGAAGTCCAGGTCACTTCGACCAGAATCCGGTCGCTGGAAATCCTGGAATCGGTGGCGGATCTTCAAACCGCGGCGATTCTCACCACCGTGGCCGCGGCCCTTATCGTCCTGGCCGCCTTCTTCTGGGCGACAGATCGCGAGCCGGTCTTGGCGGTCATCGCAGTCGTCCCGGTCGTGATCGTGCTCGTCTGGGTGCTCGGGACCATGGCGTTGCTGCGAATCCCGTTTTCGCCCGTAACTTCGCTCATCACCGCGCTCTGTATCGGCATCGGCGTCGATTACACGATCCACGTGATCCACCGATATCGGGAGCAGTTCACGGCAAATCGCAACCCGGAATCCGCCGCCGCGCAGACCCTCGCCACCACCGGGGCGGCGTTGGTCGGCTCGGCGGTCACGACCGCGATCGGATTCGGCGTAATGGCGCTGTCGCCGGCTGCCACGATCGCGCAATTCGGCATCGTAGCGGCGATTACCATCGCCTACTCGCTTGTCGTTTCAGTGCTGCTCGTGCCCCCGGCGATGGCCGTATGGGGCGCATTCCGAAACATGCGGTTGCAGTCAATGGTGGAGCGAATGTGGAGCGACCTGGATGTGGCAATCGACGCAACCATGGAGGATTCCGCGGGCGCCTGATGCAGATCGCCGCCGCTGGCGGCGGCGATTGGATTGCGCAAGGATCGGACCAGGACCCCCGTCGGAGGATCTGCGCCGGTGGGACCGTCGCCGGCGAAGCGTCACCCGCTGAATGCGAGTTTGCGCTCAGCGCCGGGCCCCTAGCGACGGCGGAACTTTCGGCAGATTCTTGGAGTTGGGATTCGCCAAGGGTTTTGCAATCGGCCGAGGCTGGCGCGATAGATCCGTCGCTTCCCGACTCCGTCTTTATGCCTCCGCCCGGCTGAAATGTCGGAGACGCCCGGTACCGTAACGCCGTCCGGCCCGTCTCCACGGCGACAGTTCGCCCCGGCAAGCGTTCAACCTGCGACAATCTCAACGCGCAATTGGCTAGACAAACGGACAACAACCAGCGCCGTAGCCTCAACCGCGTACGCGTATCGGGTCATTGGCGGCGAGTGATCGCAAACCTTCACCCGTGGCGATAGAAACTGAGGCCTGCAAAATCGCTGGACATCAGAGCGTCGACTCCGCGCCGCGCGGCGGACAACACCGCCGATCGCAACATTCTTGGTGACCGGATCCTTGTCAATCCATCGAATTCCACCGATTCGATAGGGCGCCCTGCGCGCGTTACATTGCCGACGTCCTGATTGACATCGGCGCTCGAATCCGCCCATATCACATTTGCTCGCCGGGCTCGCGCCCGACGACACATGGACCTGAATGCAATCAGGAAGCAGCGTCTACATGCCCCCAGTTACCGCCCCGGTCCGGCGCAGGTCGCCGCGTCGTTCGTTCCGACAGAACATAGTCTGCACGGACTGCGGCGCAACGGCGACGGTTCCGTTCCGGCCCAGTCCGGGCCGTCCGGTCTATTGCGCGGAGTGCTTCGAAACACGCCGCGCCGCGCCAGAGAAGATCCCGTCGCGAGAGTCGCTCGGCGCGGTTTCGTCCGCCAACGGTCAAGCTGCGCCCGCAGCAACGTTCGCGGCGATGGGCCTGAGCCCGACCGCGCACGCCGCCCTCGAGTCGATGAAGATTTCGGTCCCCACTCCCATCCAGGAGCAGGCGATCCCGCTGGCGCTGGCCGGGCGCGACGTGATCGCGCAGGCGCGAACCGGGTCCGGCAAGACGCTGGCTTTCGCACTCCCCATAACCGAGTGCTGCGATCCGTCCGTGCGCGAGGTGCAGGCTCTGGTCCTTACCCCGACCCGCGAACTTGCGATTCAGATTGCCGGCGTCATCGAGAATTTTGCGGATTCGCACCGACTGCGCACAACGCTGCTCTACGGTGGTCGCTCGGCGCGCTCGGACTTCCATGCCCTGCGACGCGGGCCGCAGATCGTGGTCGGCACCCCGGGCCGAACACTTGATCATCTCCGCCAGGGAACCCTCGACCTTCGCGGACTCCGCTTATTCGTCCTCGACGAGGCCGACGAGATGCTGGACCAGGGATTTGCCCGTGACGTGGAGGCGATCCTCGCCCGCACGCCGGCCGACAGCCAGACCGGGTTATATTCGGCGACGATGCCGGATTGGGTGGCGAAGACCGCGGCCAAACACCTCACGAATCCGGCCACCGTCAAGGTGGACGCGGACCTGAAGGCGTTGCCCAGCGTTACCCACTTGGTATACACGATCGATCGCGATGAAAAGCTAGACGCCCTGCAGACGTTGTTGGACGAACGCGATGGGGAATCGATCATCGTGTTCGGCCGGACCAAGCACGGCGTAAAGAAACTTGCCCGCAAGCTCGATGCGCTCGGCTACCGGGTCGGGGCCCTGCAGGGAAACCTGAGTCAAAACGCGCGCGAGCGCGTGATGGCCAGGTTTCGATCCGGCGAAACGCCGATCCTGTTGGCCACCAACGTGGCTGCCCGCGGCCTGGATTTCGACGGAATCGGCCGTGTGATCAACTTCGACCTCCCCGATTCGGCGCAGCTGTTTACCCACCGCGTGGGGCGTACCGGGCGAATGGGCCGCAACGGGGAAGCGATCACCTTCGTTACGCAAGATGAAGCGTCCAAATGGCGGGAAATTACTCGGCGCTTGGGGTTCGAATTTCGCCAAAGATCCTGGAGAAAGAGGCACTCCGAAGATCCGAGCTGCGATGAGCGGCAACGGTCACGCGGTCGGGGCAATCGCACCGGTCGAGTTCGCAACTCTCGCCACGTGATTTGCTGACCAAGCCCTCGGAATGCGGCGGGCCCAAACAACCGATTCGTTTTGCCCGTCCGGATCGGCGGGATGATCACCAACGCCGCGCCATGGGGACACCAGCAGCGACCGCTTTGCGCGCTCCCGTCCTACTGGTACAAACCTTCGAGGTTCTCCAGAAGATTTCGCCACCACCCCCGATCCGATCCATGGTCCGGAACGAAGTCGACCGCGTACGTCCCGTCCTCCTCCACCCTGAGCCATCCAGCCAGCGTCACCACGCTGTCCGGGGAGAAACTGCCGAAGGCCCCAGTAGGTACGCGGACGTTTACCTGCTGCGCGTACTCTCCCCGGTTCACCTCCATGACCAATTCGTCGACGTCCTGGAACACGACCATGCCACGGACGCTCACGCAACCATCGCGCCAAAGGTCGCCGGCCACGGCGATCTGTGCGGGCGTAGGAATCGGGATGGAGTTCAAAGGACACGGCTTTTCGCGCGGCGAGACCACATCGAGGCTTAAGAGGACGACCAGGACCACAACCCCCGTCCCCAATAGGCTCAACGCGGCCCCGAAGCAACTGCGGAAGCAGCCGCCACCCTTTTTCTCCTCGGCGGAACCTTCTCCCTCGAGCTGCCGATGCTCCATCGCCGCCGCTTCGGCCGGGCCTGCCGCAGGTTCGCCAAGTTCCTCAGGATCACCAGTTGTCTCTGCAGATTCGGCGGCGGTTCCGTACTGGGCAACCGGCCCGGCATCCAGTGACTCCATTTCGAGTGCCTCGAGCTCGACCTCGTACCCGTGCGCGGCCTCCTTTGCCGCGTCTTCCGATCGCCCGCTGAGCGACCATTCCGGTGCGTGCATGAAAGCGCGATAGGCCGCGTTGAGGTCGGCGGCACGCAGGGGGGATTCCCCACCGGAGCCAAACCACGGTGGAGCTGATCCCGCGCTTTCGAGCCATGGTTGTGCAACATCGAGCGCGACCGCGTAGGGGAGCATGGTATCTCGTAGGTGGCGGGCGAGAGGCCGGCCGGTTCCAGCCATGGATGCTTGCCATCCGAACCACTGACCTATCTCAAGCTCGCCTGCCGGCGTCGGTTTAAGCATGCCGGTCCGTATACCCGTCGTCACGGTGGCAAACGAGTACAAGAGAGCTGCGAATGCGCCAATCAGGGCGTTTGCCCACCACGGCTCCAGCCAAAGCGCCGCCCAGAGCCCGGCGCCAACGCCCGTCAGGGCGGAGGCACCCATCCACCAATCGCCCCCGTCGCCGGAATTCCCCCTCCTGACCAGCACCGGGTTGTCAAGGTAGAGCCCGCGCCGCTGCAGGTATTCCCCAATCTGGTCGCCGATGGTCTCCTCGCGCTGCTTAATCGCTTCACGAAGCCCATTAATCGTTGTGGCGCGCGCCGGAAGCCGATCGGCAATTGTTCTTTCCCAACCATGCCGCATCGGGCCTTGCCGAGTCAACCGGTAAAAGAATCCGACCGTAGTGCCGACGACCTCGATGCGCAACGCGCCGCGTTGGCACATTTCGATGATTGAGGCCAGGAGCGTCGGGCTCCAAATCATGTGCCCCTGCAAGGCGGACACTGCCGCCGCAGGCATCGATCCGGGTTGGGGAGACCCCAATCCGGTGCTCGCCTGGGGTTGACGGTACTTGGGCCACAGCCACATCGCGATGATGATGATCTGCGCTACAGCCACGCCGATTGTGCGGAAACCCCAGGCAATCAGCCGCTTCCAGTCCATTTCCTGGTAATTTGGGAAACCGCTGTCGACGATGGCGCCGCCCGGGTCCATCGCGAAAAGCAGGCCGATGGCGGCGAGGACCGCTCCTGCCGTCACCACGCTCACGATGGCCCGCTTTCGTTCTCGGGATTCGCTGCCCGACCGCTCTGCGCCGGGCAACCGTCTTTCACGTTAATACGGAGGGCAATGGGCGTGTTGGTATTGCCACGTCCAGATGTAGCGAAAGCGTCGACTGATCAATGTCATTAATCTGGCCAGTTCACATCGCCACACCAGAAGACGTAACCGCTTACGGGCTTTTTATCGCGGCGGCCGTTCTCTGAGTTCGATTCGGCGTTGGAAAAATCGCCGCCCCCGGATGCCGGCGGATCAGGCCTGGGAGCCGGTGTGTATTTGGCGCTCGTGCCAACCGCATCGGGCCGCCCCTGAAGACGCGCGATTACCCGATTCGGTAAGTGCCGGGACTGAATCCGGAACTATGGTCTTCGTTGCGCTCGCACATCGCTACGAACAATTGCGCGACCGCCATCGCGTCCTGCTTAGCCCGATGGCCGCCGCTTAAGTAGACACCGTAGCGGCGACAAGCATCGGCCAGTTTGTGGGACCGCTCGTTGGCGTCGAATTGGCGCGACATTTGCAGCGTGTCTATTCCCCGGTTGGTAGGCACCGCAAGGCCACAGCGCCGGAATTCGGCATGGAGAAAACCGGCATCAAATCTGAGATTGTGTGCAAGCAGGACCTTTTCCGCTAGCAACGCCTCCACGGCGCCAGAAACTTCGGAAAAAACCGGCGCATTAACCAAATCGCTGTCTCGGATGCCGTGAATTTGCGTTGCCGAAAGCGGTACCGGCCGCTCCGGATTGATCAGCGATTCCCATTGCCAAGCGAGATCACCCTCTCCTGTCAATCCGACCAGGGCCAGTTCGACGATCCGATCGCGCCTGGAGTCGAGGCCGGTGGTTTCGACATCAATTGCGACTACGTCTTCAAGCCCCGTTGGGGAGATTTGACCGCCCTGCGGATCCGCATCGTTGAAGTCGACTTGATCTTGGTCGCCGAGCAGACGCCGCGCCAGAAATCCGATCAGGAATTCCACTTTGGCCAATCCCCCAACCCGAAACTCGACGGAATCCAACACGGCGGCCCCTACTGCGGCGCGCTGGCGCCAACCCGTTTGATTGAGTTTTCTGCGCAAGGCCGCTCGATACGCGACGGTCGCACCGCTTTTCGATGCTTGATATTTTCGGCCTCCGAACTTGCCGGAAATATAGAGTTGCGTCCGGCATCAGAAGAGATCGAAAAAGCAACTACCGTTTGCGCGTGATCCGATGTCTAAATCAGCCACTTGGAGCGATGCTTAGCTACTTATCCAAATCAACCCGGGACCACAAGCGCCTAGTAATTCCCGACGGTTTGTCTGGCGATTGCACGGCGGCAGATCTCGATTCGATCGGCTATCAACGAGACCAACTCAACGTCACCGTGTCAAGAGCTTTATTCCGAGTAGAACGGTTCGCCCAACTTTTGACCTGGTGGGGCCGGAAAGCCATCTTCCACTCGTAGCAAAAGCAATGATTGCGCTAAACCTAATGAGCATTATGTCTACGGTCCGTGACTATGTCGGCGCTCGAATTCCAGTTCTTTGGAGGCGTTTGGAGTGTTTGCAATTCAATCCGGTGGCTTTGCCCCAATCTCCAATTGATTTGGAAATGCGGTGGCGATTGCGTCAGGAAGCTCTCCGATGCGGCAACTCGAGTACGAGCGCTTCAAGACTTGCAGTCCGATCGTTTTTTGTAAACATGGCAGCTCGGATTCGGCCACGACGAAGAATCGCCACTGCGCGGGATCACTTTGGTCAGCAAATTCCCGCCGCCTTTCACCGTGCCACGCAAATACGTACACGTCGGCTGGCCGGGAAGGTGATTGAAAGGGAATCCAGTCGCCGCCATTTTTGAGCCAATATCCCGTGCGGGGGGCGATGTCAAACCTTGCAATAGCCTGCCGATCAGGAGCTTCCGCCGCCCGATCCCAAGACTGCCTTGCTGAGGATTGCTTAACTTCAACGCGGACACCGGTTCGGTGCTCAATGTCCCAAACGGCCCAATTCCAGCCATTTATCCACGTGAGTTGCCAATCATGGCCCAATGCGTGCGCCACCATGCATTCGACATAGTCGCCCCGGTAAACGTTTTCCATGACTCTCGCCTCAAATCGCCGCATGAGAAGGTTTTGAATTCGGTGGCTGATTAACGCAGATTTCATAGGTGTTTTCCCTTGACCGATGGAACCGGGGGGGGGCTAACGATTGGGATTCGAGAACTGAGTCTTTGCGCGATCAATTGGCGCACAGCGAGATGAGGATAGAGGAAAGTCCATGGGTTCACTCCAATTCAACGTTGATCTTGCGTACGACCGGCCATGTTCATCGGCGGGAACACCAGGTAGGCGCCCACAATTGGGGGTTGGTACTTACTTACGGGAAACGCTGAGACGAGGCAGTCAATTGAGTAAGTCACGCGATCGACGTCGACGACAAAAGCGGCAATCAGCGCGGCAGGGTCGCCACCGCAAGCAAGACCGCCCTCGGGGGGAGATCAGGACTGTAGATGCTCAGGAATTCATCAACAAAAGGATTGAGCACGGGGCCCGCCTGGTTGACGACAGTCGCGAATTGGTCGATGAGGCCGAGATTATATGGAGCATTAATCCTGGCGAGGATCTCGTTTCCCAATTGTGTGTCGAGTGCCTGGAATTTATGAACCTCGCAGCGAGGAACTCCGGCAGAGCAGTCGAATTACTTGAAGACCCCCGTACAGAAGGTGATCACCATCGATCTACCGCTCTGAAGAAATACGTTGAAGACACGGGGCAAGCCCTCAAGGAGATCGACAATCGCCTGAAAGTGCGAGGGTCTTCGCTAATCGCTCTTTTCCCAGAGTTGCCCAAAGAAATCTGGCGCGACCTATTGGCCCGCCGGAATGTAATTGCACACCGGATACTCAGCGTCGATGACAAGAGAGTCCGTGAGGAAGCCGGGAGGTACTTCAGGGATTTATATCGGTTGGTCCGGCGCATCGAGTTTTCCCCCGTAATGGTCAATTTGAAGACCGGTCTGATTCCCGGGCCGCAATTCAAGGGTTCAGTACTGCTCGATTTGCCGTTGGTGGCGCCCGGAATGCAGCCAAAACTCGGCGAAGCATTAATAGTCGTTTATGAGACGGAAAAGGGTGTTTTGGCATTGCGATTTGGGCGCACGAATGCAAACACACTTGCCATCGCCTCTTCAATTCCAGGTGAGTTTGATTTCAAGCTGTACAAAGTTCAATTTGGAGGCGACAACGCGAATTAAATCGCGTAATTGAACTTTTGGTACGTTCGCTCAAGCCGCGACCTCGACTTTTCACCGACGCTGGATCACCCTTCTAATCGCCCAGCGATGGAAATCGGGGCCGAAGCGTAGTTACCTATTGGGCAACTGTGCTTTCACTTTTTGTCCGCCCACCACCGATTACTTCAACATTGATCGTCTGCTGCTTCGAATCCAAATGCCGAGGCACCGTCCGAGCAATTGGGCCTCGCAATAAGCGAACGCCAATCAGCATCAATTCGCGATTTGAATGTTCTTGCTGCGAATCAAGTGTTTTGCTTTGCGCGGGCCATCAACGTGCCTGAGGAAAGTCGCTGGCCGACCGCAGCTTTACCCCCTGGGAATTGCACGCCTTCATCAATCAATACTCGTTTAGGGTCTCGCGTATCTTGAGGGTCGGACCAGGAAAAATGTTCCGAAACCGAACCGTCGGCATTCAGCACTCTGTACCCTTTTGAGCAATCACCGCATGAGGCAATGTGCCTCCCTACCGCAATGGGTGAACTTTCGACCAACTTGGCCAAGTCACCATAGGTTGTCCACTCCCCAGGACGCACAAAACCTAACAATTCGTGCAGGGCGCCCCAATCCCGCCGAACTCCCCGGGCCCAACTAAATCCTGCCAATTCGGCAAGCGACTTCCCGCTCCTAGACTGCCAAGCTTCGGGCCCATTGATTACAGCGAGCATTTCACCCGTTGCCTTCAACCCGATTTCTTTTGCTAGTCCGGTCGGGCTCCAATGTGCGCCATCAATCGCCCACTTCAAAGGCAAGCGAGAGTGATTACGCCAGGTCGCTATGGCTCGCTCAGGCGTTTCTGCCAGCCATCTAGAGATTGGTTGCCGCATTCGGACCGGGAACGCCTCAACTACTACGTCTACGTGCACACCGTCGTCAAGCAATCCGCCGTCAACGATTTTTTTGGTCGCGGTAGCTTCTCGACGATTGCGCGTTCTTTCCCGTAATCCCCCAGGCGGCGCCGGTGTAACCACGAAATCTTCGGCGTCGGGAATCGGCCAGGTTTGCGATACGGTGATCACGATCTGTTTACCGGTATCCCAAGCGCTGAATTCAATCAGCGACACGTCTATTCCCATTTCTGTCAGCCACACTGCGCTCGTCGAGACTTGTGATGGGAATCCTTCCGCCATCAAGATGATCCTGGGGCGTTTCAGCAATTCAGGATCGAAGTCACCACCAATGTGATCCTCAAGGAGTCCGAGGGCCTCGTTTTCACTGACAGTCGATTCGCCAACATCGGTCAAGTACCGGGAGTGACTGACGGCGAGCGTCGAAGAATCGAATCTGCTTGCCATGGCCGCGTATTTGATTGCCTGAGTCTCTACGAAATCAGGTGCCACCCCGCGCTTCAGTTCGGCAATCACGAGTCTCCCATCCTCGTCGACACCCAAAAGATCCAGACGATCAAGTGGACGGTTGTTGCGACCCTGCCATGAACTGAATTCGAAGGTAACTATGCGTACCGAATCTCCGAGGATTTTGGGGTTTTTTCTGACCCACTCTTGCAAATGTGTCCGTTCGCGAAATCCCGCGTCTGCTAGCGAAATCCGCTGTGCAGGTAGAGCATTTCCCGATTCAACAGTGAAGACTTGCTCGTCTCCCAAATCAATCCCCTATTGGCCAATAACACGGAGGTTTCAACTAGCAGGAATTCTTCGCCAAATCGATTGTTGGCGACTGCGTTGGCTTCATTTTGAGCATTGAATCATGCACAATAACTCCGTTCGATAGGAACGCGAAATCTACTTACGATTCATATAGAGTCTTGGCGTTCCCGGTAAGGGGTTGGTTTAGTCAGCCAGTCGGTGGTTCGTGCCGATTCGGCGAAGCTAAACAAGACCTCCCCAGAACGCGATCGTGAAGGCGATTCCAAGTGCGAAATATCTGGATCGTTAGAGCTGGCGGCGGCGGCGTGTTTGCTGATTCGTACTGGGAGGCGGGGATTATCGCGATCGGGTTTGCACGCACTGGTGATATCTCCCACCTGAAGACCCCAAAGGAGATCATGGACGCGATGAGAGGCGAACATCCAAACGTGAAGGACCGCCGGCTACACGCTAGAGCGAGTCAGCTCCTTCGATTTGTTCACGTAATCAAGGAGGGCGACTTAATCCTCACGCCGATAAGGGATTCGCGCGAAATCATGATCGGGGTCTGCGATGGACCATACAAGTACGAGTCCGGACGACATGACAATAACCCTCATATCCGATCAGTCGATTGGAAGAAGCGTATTGCGCGGGAAAAGTTGTCCAACCGCGCAAGGAACAGCGCCGGCGGTGCGCAAACACTTTTCTCGATGAATGAACACCGGGCGGAAATCGAATCGGTCGCGTTTTCCCAGGGGCAAACGATTGCCGCCAATGACCCGGCACTATTGGACGATTCAGAGGCGCAGTTCTACGAAGAAGTCCAAGGAAAGGCTGAGGAGCTGATCTCCGACAAGATTGCCCAAATGGACCCGCTGGACTTTGAGGAACTAGTCGCCGCCCTCTTGCGGTCGATGGGGTACTTCGCGCGTCGCACTGTGGAAGGTCCTGATCGCGGCGTGGATGTTATAGCGCAGTCGGATCCTCTTGGATTCGAATCTCCCCGCATCAAAGTGCAAGTCAAGCAACGGAATGATCGGACTGGTGCACGCGAAATCCGTGAGTTCATCGCGACGCTTCGCCCCCCGGACAAAGGACTTTACGTTTCCACTGGAGGGTATACACGCGAGGCGTTATATGAGGCTGAACGAGCCCCACAAGGAATCTCTTTGACCGTTTTGACGGGAGACGAATTCACCGAATTCTTGCTGGAGTACTACGATCGGCTGGATCCTCAGGCCCAATCGCTGATGCCATTGAAAAAGGTCTTTGTGCCGATCGAATAACGGATACATCCGATCTGAATTAACGCTGGGTGGTGGGTTCAAGGCTTGAGCGAACGCAAATCCGAACTCGCCGACGCTCAATTACCTGCGACACCGAATAACTGCCGCAGTACACCGCAACTACGGTATCTGACACCGGTTGAGTATTTGGTGGATTCGGGCCATTCGACATATTCGGGTTTATGTCTAGCTGGTCTACCCGGTATATAGCCTCCTCAGCCTTTACTCGAGGCGCAACCCATGGCCACGGGATTGCATCCGGGCAACTTGAGGCCGACCGGCAGTAGTTTGCGAGCCAATTCGCCACAGTTTCCCAATCGACGACGCAAACGCAGAAATGATCTGAGCTAAGCCGTTCGGGATCCTGGTAAGCGCTCAGTCCGCTTCAAGCGTTGAGGGTCTAGCCAGTAGGTTGGCGAGCCTGGGTTTTGGAGTTGTGGATCGATCAAGAATCCCTTGCATTTCTTCCCGCTCCTCTACCGACAGCGCGAATAACCGGCGATCTGACGGTTCTGCAATCGCGGCCCAGACTGCGATTTGCACCACAGATTCACCGAGTTACATTCGGTTGTGAGCGATCGCGCGAGGCACGATCTTGTCCTTGTGCAGGGATTCCCAATCCGCCAACGCTGGGAATTGGGTACAGGATTCAAGAGGCGATTGTCCATCGATTGGGTGGACGAGCGTGCCAGGGCGGATCACAGCGTAGCGCCTTCGCAGGTTTCACGCCGAACGGGTTCTCGAATACGGAATCCGGTACCAAGATTCCAATTGGGGCCTTAATCCGAAGTCTTCAATCTGAACCTCCTACGGACGCTTAACTCCGCTCCCATTTCGTCGGCAATACGCTTCGATCCCGGTCATCAAAACTCGCTCGATGTTTCAATTCCGTATGCTATATTTCAGCGACCATACAAAACCCGAACGTGGAGTGCATAAGTGACCAGTGCAAACCCGCTCGAACACGTGGGCCCCGGTACTGATCATGTGCCCGATCCCGGCGACGCCCCACTGCGCGCGGTCCTTGTGATTGCGCTCGAAGCTGATGTCGCTGACGCGATCCTGCACTCCCTCGACCGCCGCCGCACCTGCCGATTCCTCGCGTGGGTCAAAGATGCTGATGGGGCTGTTCGTCGGTTGGCGACCGAACGATTCGATTTGGTTGTGGTGGCCGGGCTCTCGCCCGATTTCGCCTTGACCGTGGTGAAGCGACTCCGGGCGTGTCTGGGATCAACCCGCATGTTGGTCGCTTTGCATCAAGTTCCGGCACCCGTAATCGTGGATGACTTTGTTAATGCCGGGTCTAGCGGATTGGTCGACTGCTCAAAGGGGTATTCGGACCTGCCTGCGGCCGGCCAGATCATCGCCCACGGACACTCGATCTTTCCGCGCAGAGCGGAACTGAAGTCTCCGAACCAGATTCCGGCGATGGTTGTCGGTCCGGAGGAACTCTCTGAACGCGAACGACAGATATTGGAGCTCGTCGCGATCGGTCTGACTTCGCAGCAGGTCGCGGAACAGCTTTACCTGAGCGTGCACACAGTTGAGAAGTACCTCAGCGTCTGTTACCGCAAGCTCCAGGCCGCCAACCGGGTCCAGGCTTGCAACATCGCCCGTTACTACGGGCTCATCTAGGATGCGTGACACCGACGATCCGGCAAGACCGGGTACTCAGCAGCATCCCGTTGTTTGCCGGTTTCTCGGGTTGGTCCTCACAGCGCCGCTGTGGGCGATCGGAATCGCACTGCTTGGACCTGAACCAGTTTGGGCTGCCGAAATCGTTGCCCCGGCCAGCAGCTCGGATCCAATCACATTCGCGGTCAATTCGCTGAAGACCTTCCTGGCCACGATCGCAACCGTGGTCGTTGCCGCCTCGATCGGTTGGAAAGCGGTGGTGGCCTGGTCGGCCGGAAGCGTTGAGGCCCAACGCGAGGCTCAGCGATTCGCGCTGCAATCGCTGGTCGTTTACGGCCTGGTGATGGCGTTCAATTTCGGCCTCATGCAGAACGCGGTCGAATACCTGGTCAATTCCATGGGCGGGCGCGCCTGAAATTGATCCCTATCCCAGCCGATGTGGAGGAAATCGCCGGCCGGTTCAGTCTGATCGGCTTCTACGTGAGCCCGCGCGAACTGATCTGGCTGACCGGCGCCGTGGGAGCCGAGGCCACTTTGGCTGGGTTCGCGGTCACAGCCGGGTTCTCGCTGCCGGCGTTGCTGTTGCTGGCGATCCCGGCGTTGGCCTGCTGGGCGGCATTGAAGCTACGCGTCGATGGGGCGGTGATCGAGCGCTGGGTCGTGGACATGGCGCTTTTCGTCACCCGCGGCCGAGTCCTGGCGACTGGTCGGCAGCGGCCGGAGTCTGGGACGGCCCGATTGCGCATCAGTCTCGAATACGAAATCGTCAGCCCGGTCCATTCGCTGCGCCGCGGGCACCGCAACGACCGGGGGTTCCGGTTTGAATCGATCGATTGAAAAGCTATTCGGCGGTAGCCGCCGGTCGGTGCTAGATGTCGGCGTCCGTCGCGTAACCGAGAACGGCATCGAGCGCGAAGATGGCGTGCTGGTTGCCGGTCTGGCGCTCGCGCCGACAGATCTGGAATCCCTGGACCGAGAGCAGGTTTCCGCGCTGAATTCGGGCATGGCCGGATTCCTGGCCGGTCTGGACACACCGGTCCAATTTCTGGTAAGCAACAACCGATTCGATGCCGAGCGTTATCTTTCGCGCACCATCGACCGCTGGCGCGGTGACTGGTTCGCCAAATCCGGCCTGCGCGAGCGTCTTGTTGCTTCCCCTGAAGGCCAAACCTCCTGGGTCACGTTCGCGCATGTCGCGGCCGCGAACGCGAATCTTCGGCAGATCAAGGTCCGCCTCATGATTCTGGCCCACCGCGGGCGCGGAAAGAGTCCGCCCGACGCCGAATCCCGGATCGAGCGGATCGGTGCGGCGCTCTCTCAGGCAGGGATCGCCTGGCGGACGATGGGCGGCCTGGAGCTGGTGCTAGAGCTGGAGCGCGCGTTTTTTCACGGCGGCGGAACGCTGGCCAACGCCCTGGCGGCGGGAGGGCCGATGCGGGTCGTGGAGGGGCTGGAGAACCTGGCGTTCGATCTGGCCGATCCGCTGCCGGAATGGATCGAATTTTCGCCCCGCCACATGCGGCTCCCCCTAGCGGAGGGGGACCGGTATTGCGCCGCCGGTTACCTTCGCGCGCTGCCGCGCGCCGTGGATACCGGGTGGCTGGCCCTGCCGTCCAGATTTGATTTCGATATGACGCTGTCGCTACATATCGACCCACTGCCTGACGAGGAGGTCATGCGCCGGGTCGCCCAATCGGAACGCGAAATCGCCGGAGCGCTTGACGATGCCGCCGGTACCGATCCGGTCGCTGCCCGGGAGCAACGCTGGCGAGCCGAGGATGTCGGCGAACTGGCTGAAGCCATGCGTGGTCGAGACCGCTACTTCAAGCTGGGCGGTTATTACCTGGTGGGCGCAGACTGCCGCGAGGAATTGGACAAAAACCTTCGCACTTTGCGGTCAGTCCTATCGGGGACCGGGCTGGTCGGGTCCGGCGCATTCGGCTACCAGCGGCAGGCGCTGATGTCGATTCTCCCGCTTGCACGCGAGCAGTTGGTCCGCCGGCGAGGGATCACCACGACCCCGTTGGCGGCCGCCCACCCGGGCAGCGGGCGCGGTCGGGCAGATCCCGACGGCTGGTTGCTGGCCGCCTGTGGATGGGACAATGGCCCCAGTGCGCCGTTCCTGTTCAATCCCTTCTCGCCCGCATACGAAAACCCGCACGTGGCGATCCTGGGGCAGAGCGGAACGGGCAAGACACACCTTGCCCGGGCAATCGCCTACAGCGCCTGGCTTTCAGGAGCCGAAGTCGCGTTGATCGATCCCAAGAACGAGTACGGGTCGTTATGTCAGCGGTGCGCGGGGTCCGAAATTGTGCTGGACCTGGGCGGTGGATCGGCCCTGAACGTATTCGATGCGGTCGGTGACGACGAAAGCTCCTACGCTGGCGGCGTCGCCAATGTCGCCGGGTTCTGGCGAGCGGCCCTCGGGAAGATGAGCGACCATCAGGCCGCCCTGCTTTCCAACGCGATCGAGAGGATCTGCCCGCCGCCCGGGAACCGGACCGGACGGCGCGCTTTGGCCGGCGACCTGGCCGCCGAACTGACCGATGATTCTTCGATCGACGGGGCGGGTCGCGTCGCCGCCCAGGACCTGGCGCAACGCCTGCAGAGGTTCTGTGGTCCGGCGATGGGACGTCTCTTTTCGTCTCCGACCAACGTCCAGTTGGACAACGATTTCCTGCTGTTCAAGCTGGCGGGCCTGCGCGCTCAGGACGTGGACGTTTTCTCGCTGGCCGTAAGGCTTACCCTGCTCGCCCTGGCGCGCTGGTTCAATCGCCCCGCCGACCGCCGCCTAATCCTGATCGACGAGGCCTGGTGCCTCCTGCATGACCGGGCCGGGTCGCGGTTTCTGCTCGATCTGGCCAAGACTGCGCGGGCCAAGGGCGCGATGCTTTTGATGATCACCCAGGATGTGGCTGATTTCGCCGCCAATCCCCTGGCGCGTTCGGTGTTGGCAAACTGCGCGGCGGCAATGATCTTTCGCCAGCACCGGGCGCATGGCGCCGCCCTGGCCGAATTGTTCGATCTGGATTCTGAGGGCTCGGCGCGCGTTTCGACCCTGCGCCGCGGCCAGGCATTGGCCGCCCTTGCCGGCGGCGAACGGGTGGCGATCGAAGTGTTTAACCACCCTTGGTGAAATGCCTGTCCGGCGCCGTACTGATGATGGCGCTGCTGTTCGTTACCAATCCGGTCCTGGCCCAGGAACCAGGCGACGGCACCCCCGGATCCGCGGTCGAAGCTCCAAGTCCGGTGGAACTTCTGCCGTTGCCATGGAACGATCCCGGCGCCGCCGCGGCGGCGGCCGGAGCCGGCCTGGTGGGGGAGCTCACGCGCGTGATCAGCGGACCCCTGGAGTGGGTATGGGCTTATCTCTTCCTGGTCCCGGATGCGATCGACCCGGCGCGCGCAGACCAGGTGGATGCGGCGCTGGCGCGAATCGCCCCGGCGGGTTTGAGCGATCCGATTTTCAGCGGCTACGGAGCGGCCGTGGCGGTACGGACGGCCTGGGAGCGGTCGCGCGAACTGGCGCTCTCCTCGCGGCTGCCGTTTCTTGGACTGGTGCTGGGCGGGTTCGCGGTCTGGGCGCTGGCGATGCTGTTTCTCGGTCGACCGGTCGACGTTCCCGCGGCCGCTGGACGCTTAGGGATCGCTCTGCTCGGGTCGCTGGCCTCATATCAATTCGTAGATGCCATGCTCCAGGTCAACGACATCCTGGTGAGGCTTTTCGCCGGCATCGGGTCGACGGACGTGCTGCTGGGCGCGCCGCAGACTTTGATGAGCGCCTGGAGCTGGGGGGAAGACGCCGACAGTCTTGTGGACCTGGGCGGGGCGCTGCTGCAGGGCGCGTGGTATGGACTCTTTCGCGCATTCCTGCAATTGCTGCTGCTGATCGGGATGGCCGGGATTGCGATCCGCCTGCTGGTGCGCCTGGTCTGGATCTGGGCCCTGACGGTGGTCGCCCCGCTGGTGCTGACGCTGGCGGTATTCCCTCCGGCCGCGCGATTGCCGGAGCTGTGGTTGCGCCGCCTGCTCCGTACCGTATTTGAGAAATCGGCCCTGGTCCTGGGACTGTCGGTGAGTTTTTCGGTCATTGCTCTGCAACCGCCGGGCCTGCTCAGCGTCGCCCTGGCAATCGTGGCCCTGTTCGTCGCCCAGGCGCTGCCGGGATTCCTGCTCGACGCCGTGGCCGGAGCCGGTGGCCAGGGCGGGCGAGCGATCCTGGGGCACCTCGCCGGTCCGGCGTCCGGGTGGCACAATGCCCGGCGGATCTTCAGGCGCACCCGGATGGGCCCGAAACCGCGCGCCGGGCCCGGACCGTGAAGCTGGTCTGGGTGCTTGGCCGCGTGGCACTGGAGGCGGGCATCTCAGCTATCGCCCGTCGAGGCGATGCCCCGGGCGAGCAGGAAGGTCGATCCAGTGGCGCAATTCACGTGTTGCTGGCGGCCGGGATCGCGGCCCTGATCCTCGCGACGCCGGGGATGCTCATCGCCCTGTGGTTGGCCGGTTTCTCGCCTGGCTCACCCTGAACGGAATTCGAGCCAAGCGCAACCACCTAACCGAATCGGCCTATTTCCGGATCGTGCCGGAATTCGAAAGCGCGGCGCCGCTCGGCCATTGCGGCGACCCCGACCCCCAGGGGATCCTGCACGCGGCCCTGTCCGGATTGGCCGATTACGAAGAGGTCGAAATCCGGTGGCTGTTCGCGCCCGCGTCTCCAAATGCCCAGCGCCAATTCGCGGCCGCCTGCGGCCGGTTGCAGAACGGCATCGCCCCCTATCGCCACGGGCTAGCGGCCAGCCTGGCGCGATCCGTCGTCGGTGGAGTCAGGTTCCTTCTCGACGTTATGTTCTGCCGACCGGAGCATCCTGTACCTCACCGAGAAAGCGAGCTCTCCCGAATCGTCGCCAAACGCGCGCTCGAACCGCTATTGGCTGGGGCGGTCCTGGCCCGCGTTCGGGCCCCCAATGCACGGCATGGCACGATCGTCGCCGCGCTGGCCCAGGCGCTTGGCCAGTACGGGTCCGGTTGGAATCGGCTGAAGGTCGAACGGCTGTCCGACAACCGCCGCGCTGAATCTTGGTTCGACGGCTGGCGCTTGCCGAATTCGGGATGCTGGCTGCTTACCGCCGCGGACGCGGCCGCGCTCTGCGAACTGCCAACGGCGCGGTCCCGCGATCCCAACCTGGCCCGCGCGCCGGCCGCCCAGGTCCCGCCGGCGGCGATGGTGCCGGTGGGCGAGGGGCTCTTTCTGGGTTGGCCCGAACCGGGATCGGCCGATCCCAGGCGGCAACTTGGTCTGCGCACCGAGGACGCGCTGCGGCACGTGCTGGCGGTCGGACCGACCGGGACCGGCAAGAGCACATTCCTATATTGGTACGCCCAGTCGGCAATCCGCAGCGGTATGGGATTGCTGCTGCTGGATCCCAAGGGAGACCTCGCCGAAGCGGTCCTGGACGCGGTGCCAGAGTGCCGGGCCAACGACGTCGCATTCCTGAACTTTGCCGACACCGCCAGACCGATCGGGCTCAACCCGCTGGCGGTGACCGATACGGCCGCGGCCGACCAGACCGCGGCGGCGGTAAGCACCATGATGCGCGAGCTGGTTACCGGCGAGGGCATGGCGTGGGGCACCACTATGTCGCAGGCGTTCGCCTACGGCTTTAGGACCCTGGCCGCAAATCCACAGATCGAACCGACCATGCTGGACCTGGAGCGGCTGTTCTTCGACCGCGGATGGCGCGCCGGTCTGCTGCAGAACGTCTCCGATCCGTTCGTTGCCGCCTACTGGACCAACCAGGTGGACCGGATGGGCGAGCGCCAGTTCGAGCTCAACTTCGGATCGGCGCTGCGTCGGATGGCCCTACTGGTCAACGACCCGCGTGTCCGCAACATCCTGGCTCAGGCGCGGCCGGCAGTGCGCTGGGACCGTGCGTTAAAGCGATCGGCGATCGTGCTGGTGAACCTGGACCAGGCCGACAACGCCCTTGGGATCGCCGGATCGCGCCTGCTGGGCAGCATCATCGTCACCCAGTTCTGGCAGGCGGTGCTGAGGCGCCCGCGCGGAGATCGGCCGCCGTTCATCTTCCTGATCGACGAATTCCAGGAATTCCTCGATACCGGCCGCAACATGGGGGCGTTCTTCGAGCGCTCCCGCAGTTACCGGGTGGGGATGTGCATCGCGACCCAGTCCCTGGCCCAGCCGCGGCTCAAAGCCGTGCGGCGCACGGTGACGATCAACGCTCGCACCCACGTGGTGTTTGGCGGGTTGCGGGACGAGGCCCGGCACTTCGCGCTGTCAACCGAACCGCACTTTTCGGCCCGCGACTTGGACCGCCGCGAGGCATTCCAGATGACGGTTTCGACGCTGGTTGACAACCAGCCGGTGCCGCCGTTTTCAGCCCACGTGACGGCGCTGCCGGATCCCTGTGCGGATCGGCTGACGGCCCGAAAGCGGCGCGCCTCGCAGCTGTTTGGCGCCGACCTGGGGCAACTCGAGGAGAGCGTTCGCCGGCGCTACGGCCCGCGTCTTAACTGAAGCCGGGCACCGGGGCGCGCATACGGGATTCCCTCTGGCGCAAGGGTCCTGGGCGGACCGAGGATTCTGCCAGCGCCGGAGTCCCGGCGCATAACACCTGGAGCTACAAAACGGAGCAGTTCTTGCCTTTGGCGCCGGCCGGGCTTCTGGCCGGCTGCGGCCTGGCAATTGCCGTCGCGCTTTTCGTTTGGTTGGGAGCCCGATCAGGGCCACTGGCTGGCGATCCGACCGGGACCTGGTACCGGATTCTGGTACCTTCCGACCACGATGGGCCGGCGCATTCGATGCTTTCCGAGCTCGCCCGATCGGGCGAGCTGGCCGCACCCGGTCCGCGCCTGCTGGGCGGAGCGGAACCGGCCGCTTTCGGCCGCGCGGTCAGGATCAACGCCCGCCGGATCTCATACAGCGATTACACCGCCGGGCCCTGGTCGGGAAACCACCCCGCGCGCCTCAAGCACCTTTACCCCGGTATCCGGGTAGACGTCTCCCAAAGGAGGAACCTTGCTTAATCGGATCATGCTGCGCCTGCGCGGCACTCTCGCGCGGTTCATCGCCGACGAGCGCGGTTCGGCGACCGAGTACATCATGATCGCCGGCCTGGCGGTGATAGTCCTCGGCGCCGCCGTGGTGACCTGGAACGAAGGTCTGGTCACCTACCTCGACGACATGCTCTCCGACCTGCAGGGGCTGGGGGAGTAACGTCTTCCGGGCCCTGGCAAGCGAGCGCGGCGGCGCGGCCACCGAGGCGATCCTGGTGTTGTCGCTTCTGGCGCCGCTGTTTGCGGCGATGATCGCGCTCGGAGACCTCTGGGCCGACCAGGTGGCGTTGGACCATGTGGCGGCCGTCGCGGTCCGCCGCGCCGCCGCCGCCGGCGGGGACTCGGCGCAGTTGCGGGCGAGCCTGCGGTCCGATCTCGAGGCGGCCGGTCTGCCGGAAGATTCGGTGACGGTGCGGGTCGATCCGGCAGCGCCGGCCTGGCAGGACTCGATCACGGTGCGCCTCAGCCTGTCGCGCAGCATCCAGATCCCGCTGCTCGGATCCCGGGACCTGCAGCTGTCTTCGCAGTTCGCGGCCCGCAACGAGGTCGGCGAGGTCGCCGCATGATCGGGCGATTCCTATTTGGCGAACGCGGATCGGTCAGCGTGCAGGGGATCCTGCTGCTGGGCATATTCATGGTCGTGCTGGCGTTCGTGGCCGAATTCGGGTCGCTGCGCGCCAAGACCCTGCGGCTGCAGTCGGCGTTCGACCGCGCGGCCCTGGCGGCAACCGGTGCGATCGATGGCGGCGCCCTGGCCGATAGAGGCGAGCTCAGGCTCGATGCGGCGGCCGCCGAGGCCGTCGCCCGGGAATACCTGGCCGCCAACCTGGAGCCGCTGGAAGGCTCGATACCCGGTATGACCGCGAGCCGGGTTGCGACCGCCGCCCAAGTCGGGGTTTCCTCGGCGCCGGAATCGTCCGTCACGCTGTCGGGCGTGGTGGATCTGCCCAACGGGTTGCTCGCAATCGTCGGCGTCGGTCCGACCACCACCCACCGCATCGAATCCCATTCCGTATTGGAAGGACCCTGAATTGATCGGTAGAAACCTCTGGGCGCTCATGGTAGCCGCCCTCCTGCTGGCGGCGTTGGCCGGCGGCATCTGGTTCTCCAACCGTCCCGCACCAACCGAAAGCACCGAACCCGTCCCAAGCGGGGCCGGACCGGGGCCGACCCAACCACGCGCGCTGGCCCCAGTCGGCCTGGAGATCGGCTCCGACGAGGGACCGGGTCCCTTCGAGCTGACGATCGGAGAGCGGCTAAGCCTGCTGGCGGCGGTGGAGCTCGAAGACGGCAGCGTCAGGTACGACGCCCCGATCAGCTGGTCGAGCTCAGATCCGCAGATAGCCCGCGTCGATTCGCAGGGTCTTTTGAGCGGGATGGGAATCGGGCAGGTTCGGTTAACGGCCGAACTATCCCCATTGATTACGGAAGTTACCGTCCGCGTTGGCGAGTAGCAGCGACTTGAATGCGGCGTTGACGCGAGCCTTGTCCGGCATATTCGGGGTCGCGCTGGCGGTCCTGCTGCTGGTCACGGGAGCTCCTCCGGCGCTCGCCGACCACGGCGAGTGGCAGGAGCGGCAGACCTGGATCGAACCGGTGCGGGAAGAAAGGATCCGCGTGATTCCCGGCCGCTGGGTGAACAAAAGGGTCTGGGTCCCGCCGCGCACGGTGACCAGGGAGGAGACGACCACCGTTGAAGTCGAAGTCGAATACCAGTACTACGTCGAGGACGGGCACTGGGACGTCGTTCACGTTTGGGTCGAGGCCTACGAGGTCCGGTGCCAAACAGTCTGGAAGTGGTACCGGGACTGCTCGGATTTCTGGGGCTCCTGCGAATGGGTCTACGGTCCGCGCGAGGAGTGCAAGCGGGTCGACGTCTCGTATTTCCGGTTGGAGCGCCGCTGGGTCGACACCTCCTACTGGGAGACCCGCACCCGCACCGAAAACCGGCAGGAAACCCGGACCGTGACCGAGGAGATCCCGGGTTACTGGGAAACCCGGCAACGGTGGGTGCCGGGCCGGACCGAGACCTACTGGCACGAAATCGAGCCGGGGCGCTGGGAGACCACCCGGGTATGGGTGGAGCTGCCCCACGAGGGAGTCGGCGAAGAGCCGCCTGCGTGCAGGCCCAGCGGCATCTACAAGGTTTCCAGCAACTACGTGGGCAACACCCAGTGGACCGACGAGGACGGGACCATCCATTACGGGACCGAGACCTCCCCTGAAGAGAACCCCTGGTGGGCGGTCAGCCTGGGTTCGGTTTCCAAGGGCAGCGGCAGCCGCTACGACTCGCAGGCCTTCAACGGCCGCGGGAGCGGCGCCGACGGCCTGCTGCTTGCGGGACGCTTCTACCGCAACTACCTGCCGGACGGGGATTGCTTCGAAGCGGTGAGCGTCGTCTTCTTCCAGGACGATACGGTCGTGGCCGGCGAGCTGGACGAACCCGGTACCCCCGATCCAACCCCAACGCCCGACCCCGGTTCGCCGACCCCGACCCCGAGTCCCACGCCCGAGGCAACGCCCACGCCCGGCAATCCACCGAACTCGCCGACCAAATCTCCGACTTCCACCCCGACCCGGCGACCGACCACCCCGCCCCATTCCCCGACCCAGCCGCCGGTCGTCTTGGATCCCGGGGGAGAGTTCGCCTTCGCGGTGGCCATCGAAGGGTCCGGTGAAGTGACCGGAGCCGGCCAGCCGAGCATCCAGGTGCTGCGCGGCGCTCCCGTCGAGGTCTATCTGCTGCCGCGCCTTAAACCGCCGGAACAGGACCCTGAAGCCACGATTTCGTTCAGGTCGTGGACCTACCTTTCAGGACCCAACGATCATCCGGATTCGCCCACAGCCGGGACGGTGCACGGTCCGCTGCAACCGCTGCGATTGCGTCTCGACGCCCGTCCGCCCGCCGGACGCGCGCAGCATCAGATCGAACTCTCGGCCCGCGTGCGGGTCATCGCCAGCGACGGGCGCATCGAGGACTTCGAACTGCCGGTCACGCTCCTGGCCCAGGTCCACTACCAGGCGATCGCGTGAGAGCGATCAACTGGTGGCGGATCGCCCTGCTGGCGCTGGCGCTGCTGCTGGCCGGCGGTGCGGTATCGATGTACTTACTGGACGACCGCCCGGCCAAGGTCCTGGTCCTGGCCCGCGACGTCCCGGCCGGCCAGCGGCTGGTCGAGTCAGATCTTTCCTTCAAGAATGCCCCGCGCGGCGCGTTGCCGCCCGGCGCCCTTGCCGATCCTGAAGCGGCGATTGGACAGCATGCGCGCGGGCCCCTGCCACGGGGCCAATACCTGACCGGCCGGCAGCTGGCTCCAACCGCCTGGCGTGCGCTCGCCGAATCCAGCATCAAGCTGCCGGTGGGATGGTCCCTGCTGGCGTTGCCGATGGAATTCGAGCACGCCCTCGGCGGGGCCCTCTCGCCGGGGCAGAAAGTCGACCTGTACGCGGTCGCCAAGCGATCGGCCGGACCGGCCGAGATCCTGGCACCCGGAGCCCGGCTGATCGACCTGCGCAGCCCGGATGGGCAGAGCCTGGCGGTGGCGCGTTCTCCCGGATTGGATGCCGACGAACCGCTCGGCTCGGTGTTGATCGCCCTGCCGCGCGCGTTGCTGGCCCGGGTAATCGCCCGCATCGAAAGTTCGCACTTCGTGCTGGCGACCGCCGCGGACGCCGGTCCCTGACGGCAACAGCACCCGGTTCTGGAAATCTCGAGGCCCAACTCGATTTCCTGCGCGACCAGCTGCTCCATCAAGTGGAACCCGAGCTGCTTGATCCATTCCGTTCTGAGCCCGGTCAGCGCCGGCAGCTGCGCGAGTTGATCAGGGAACTGCTGGCGCAGTGGTCGCCGGGCGCCGAATTCGGGGCCGAGCGGATCGAGACCCTGCTGGCCGAGCTGATCGGTCTGGGGCCGCTGGACCCGCTGCTTTCCGATCCGGGCATATCAGACATCCTGGTTAACTCCCCCGACGAGGTCTGGGTCGAACGCCGCGGGCGCCTGGAACGCGTCGATACCGCTTTTCGGGGTCCGGAACACCTGGGCGCGTTGATGGAGAAGATCGCCGCCCTGGTCGGGCGGACCATTAGCCTGCAGACGCCCTGCCTGGATGCCCGGATGGCCGACGGTTCGCGCGCCAACCTGGTCATCGCTCCGGTGGGCGGTCCGTGTCTATCGATCCGGCGGCACCGCCAGGAACTGCGACCCCTGTACGGCGCCGCCGATTCGTGGGCCGCCGGCGGCGGGATGAGCGAACTGATGGGCAGGTTGTTCGCCATGGCCATGAGCGCGCGCTGCAATTTCCTTATCTCCGGCGCCACCGGGGCCGGCAAGTCGACCTTTCTGGCTTCGCTTTTGGCGCATGTGCCGCCAAACGAGCGATTGGTGGTAATCGAGGACACCCAGGAATTGCCGATCGATCCCGGCGCTCACGCCGTGCGTCTGCAGTGCGTGCATGACGTGCGGGGCGCCAGTTCGGGCCAGCGTCGCGTGAACCTGGCCGACCTGGTCGTCAACGCCCTGCGGATGCGCCCGGACCGCCTGGTGGTCGGTGAGATTCGCACCCCGCGCGAGGCTTACGTGACCATAGAAGCCCTGAACACCGGGCATCCCGGGTCGGGATCGACCATTCACGCCGACGGCGCCGCCGATGCATTGGGGCGGCTCGAGATGCTGATCAGGCGCGAGTACGGGGGGTTCAGCGCCGCCGACGTGCGGGCGCCGATCGCCCGGGCGTTTGATTTCATCGTCCATGTCGGGCGCCTGGAGAACGGGCGCCGGATCGTTCGCGAGGTGATCGAACTGGCCGGGATGCGGGGTTCGGAATACGACCTGCGTCCGGCGTTTGCCTGGACCGCGGACGCTGGGTTTCAACCCTGCGGCGAATACAGGACAGGACCGCGGGTCAAGGCCAAGTTCGGTTCCACGTCCGACGTCGGCGCCTAGCGTGCCGATTCACTTCGGATTGGTCGCAGCCGGTGTGGCAGTCCTGCTACTGGGCGCGTTTGACCTGCCGATTGCGGCATCCCGACTCCCGATCTTCGCCGCGGCCGGGGAGTTCCTGGCGCGGATCCGGCGCGCCAGCGGGATCAGTCTGGGATCGGCCCAGCTGCTCGTGGTCTGCTGCATCGCGGGTTTGGGGGCAGGTCGGTTGGCCGCAGGGATCTCCATCCAGATGGCGGTGTTATCCGGGGCCGCGGCCGCAATGGCGCCGCTGGCGTACCTGTGGCTGCGCACCGCCGGGCACGAGCGCCGCATCGAGCGCGAGGTGATCGCCTGCTCCCGGCAGCTCTCGGCGCACCTGGCCGCCGGCGAGAACCTGTACCGCTCGATCCGCCAGCTGGCCGGATCGCGCGACAACCCGGTCGAGGAGGCACTCGGCAAGGTAGCCGACGAGTTCCGTTTCGATCGGCCGTTGGCCCAGGTGCTTGGCGCGGCGGCGGTCCGAGCCCAATACCGGCCGCTGGCGTTGTTGCTGACGGTAATGGCCCAACTCGCCCGGCAGGGCGCGCAGGGCCAGGCGGCCGCCGACGTGCTGGACCTCGTCGCCCGGCAGATCGAGCTCGGGCTGCGCGCGCGCGAGCAGCTCACCGAGCGAACCCGTGGGATTGCTATACAGATCTACGTCGTGGCAGGGGCGATCCCGCTCATGGCCGTCTGGCTCTGGCAGAGCTCCCCGTACCGGTTCTCCGTGTTTGAACTGCCGTTGGGGCGCTCGATCCTTATGCCATTTGCACTGGTGATGGAACTTATTGGATTGGTCCTGCTCTGGCGCTGGACCCGGCCCGATTCGCTGTGAGCATTTCTGCGATCGCCCCACCCGCAATGTTGCTGGCGGCCGCGCTGCTGGTTGGAATAACTGTCCGGATCAGATCGAAGCAACGAGGCGCAACGGAATCGAACCGTATTCGGTCTGCGCTGCCGGTAAGCATTAAGGCGCCTCCGACGCCAATCAAACGGCGTTTTTTGCTGGCGCTGGTCGGAATCGCATTAGGAGTGGCGCTTGTGCCGTTGATCGGTCTTCCCGCATTCGGATTGGCCGGGGTATTGGCCATGATGGGTTCGCTGCTGCCGCGATTGCGTGAAGAGCGAGATCGGGCCCGAGACAAGGCATCGGCGCTGAGTCAGGTCCAGTTGGCCATGGCGTTGCTGCGGGCCCAGATCGCTATGGGGCTGGGGCTGGAGGCGGCCCTACGCCTACTGGCCTACACCCCATTGATTGGTGGGGCCTTGACGAAAAGGCTGCGCTCGGTGCTTGCTGCATACGGGCTGGGCCGATCGGCGGAAACTGCCCTGTCGCAGTTGGGGCGCGAGCTGGGTTCGGTTGAGATAGAGATCCTGGCGCGCTCGATCACCCAGGCGCGGCGATTGGGAGTGGGGCTGGAAGAGACCCTGGCAAGGTCCGAATTCGAGTTCGTTGCCGCCCACGAGCGCCGTGTCGCGGCGGCCGCCGAACGGGCCCAGTTGCGTTCGCAGTTGCTGGTTGTCGGATGCTTTCTGCCCGCATTCATGGCCATGGTCCTGGTACCTCTTTTCCTTGGGATGCTGCAGGGCCTGGGCTCCTGATGGCCACCGGTAACATGGCGTCGGCGGCTTGCGGGTTCGCCTGGCTCCTGACGGCGGTGATGCTGATGCTTGCGTCGTGGTTTGACATGCGATGGCGTCGGATACCGAATTGGCTTACGGTTGCAGCAGCCTTCGGCGGGTTGGCAATCGCGCTCATCCAGGGGGCACTTCTTTGTGCATTGTTTGCGGTCCTACTCTCAATGCTGGTCACAAGTCTTCCCAACCTCTTTAAATCCGGCGCGATTGGCCCCGGAGATATAAAGCTGGTGGGGGCCGTTGGTGCATTGCTGGGCATCGCTAGCACCTTATTCACAATTGGTGCCGCATCCGGTGCGGCCCTGGCTTACGCAATCTCCATTGGGAGATTGCGAAGGAGCCGCAACCGACACTCCGCCCTACCTTTTGCTCCCTTTCTCCTAGCTGGATTTCTACTGGCAACTCGGGACGGGCTATGGCCCATTTGACCGAGGAATTCGAACGATCTCGCCCAATCGAATAGTCGGCACACTCCCCTGCCGATCCCAATCGAGCCATGACATAGGCAAATGCGACCGATCCGGTCATCGCAGCGACGCTAGTCGGCTGTGTGCGACTCGTGATGAAATCGGTGCGCCGGAATAGCACTAGGTAAGGTTGATCGGTTAATGACGACGAGAGTGGTTTGCTGGAATGTTGCCGGTCGCGTAGCACCGTGGCGGCAACTTGTGGAGATGGAAGCAGATGTCGGGCTTTTGCAGGAAGTTAAGGCAATCCCCGACGACGTGGCGGATCGGGTCGAGTGCGGAAGCCGAGAGCATTGGGACTCTCATGTTTGGAACTCTGATTGGTACAAAGACCGCTGGCCGAAGCTCTACGACCGCTGGCCCATGGTGGTCAAGTTGTCCGATCGAGTCCGAATTGAATGGTTCAAACAAGTTGGTCCGATCGGCGGTACAGAGTGCGATGAATTCGCCGTAAGCGGAATCGGCACGGTAGCCGCGGCCCGAGTCGTCCCTGAACAGGGTCAGCCTTTCCTGGCCGTGTCAATGTATGCGCGCTGGATAAGTCCTCACCCAATAGCTAACAGCAGTTGGTCGACCGGTTTTCCGGACGGTTCCGCCCACCGGATCATCTCCGACCTTTCGGCTTTCATCGGCAGCACGGACCCAAACACGCACCGGATCCTGGCCGCCGGAGACCTGAATACTATCTATGGCGCCTCGGATGACAACAAATATTCACTGCCCGCTCGCGACCGGACGGTCTGGGACCGGATGAATGCGCTGGGTTTGGAGTTTCTCGGGCCGCAGTATCCGGCCGGGAGGCGCGCGGACCCCACTCCGCAGGGCTTGCCTCGCGACACTAAGAACGTGCCCACTTTTCACGCAAGTAGCCAAACCCCTGCGACAGCCCAGAACCAATTGGATTACGTTTTCGCTTCACGCGGATTCCATGAACACGTCGAAGTCGAGGCATTGAATTCGGTCGACAACTGGGGTGCGAGTGATCACTGCCGATTGATCATCGACGTCCAGCGGTAACCTCCGGCGAGTCTCTCCGACTTCGGCCGATTGACGAGGATCGTCCCCTTAACCTGTTCAGAATTCGGCCCCGGATTCGAAGAAATGCTCCCTCATAACGGGGAAATCCGGATTGGCCACGACAAGTAAGCACAAGAATGGGGAGCACTTCCAGGGTAAAGAGATCTTTCTCGCCGCCGCGCCCAATCGACGATCGCACCCTAATCTCCTATGCCGGGATTACGCCTGCAGCAAGCTCCTATGCAGAGCTGGGATGTGGCCGCAGAGAGACCGGCGCTGCTGCCATTCCCAACCGCTCCGACGAGATCTTGACAATTGCCTACTCGGTGCATTCCGGCGGCGACTGCAAAATTGCGCAAGCGTCGGCCCGCTGAGAGGAAGGCGCGGCCAAATTCACGCAAATGCGCCGACGTCGGAGGTTGGGTTCCATGCATTCCGGACCGCACGTGTTTTTCGAACGCCCAGACGACCCAGACGACTCGGTTGCATCGGCTATCCGGGCGATCACGAAACCGGGGTCCGTCGGTTGGATTTCGACTCTGGTGCCCGATGGGTCGCCCCGCCTTTCGGCATTCGATGATTTCGGGCTGGTGGGCATGGTTGAACCGGCGGTCATGTTCGCCGGAAGCGGTATCAGCGTGGCCGGCTTCATGCCAAACGCAATAAACCATGCGCGCCAAGTTGGTGAATTTACGGCAAATCTCGCAAACGCAGATCTGCGGCGCCAGCTGTCGGCCACCGATTGGTGGGGCCAAGAATTCGAGAGTGTAGGGGTGACGCCGGCGCCCGGTCGATCGGTCGGTTGTCCGCGGGTAATCGAGAGTCCAATAAGCGTTGAGTGTCGGGTGGTAGCAATCGTCGACCTGCCCTGCTTCGTGACTGATGTAGAAAACGTAGTCGTATTTGGACGCATAACGGGGATCCACATCGATCCACGCATAGTAACTGCGGATGGATTAGATCCGGCCAAGATCGAGCCGATCCGCAAGGCCCAAATTTCCGACGTTGAATAGACCGGCTTAGGGCCAGCAACGCTTCCAAGCCGCGTGCAGTTCGACCCGCTGATCAAATTGATTGACCCCCGCAAATCGGAAAACAAAACCAAAGTTGCTTTGGTGCTCAACTTTCGGCCATGACCAACCGGGATTGCTCCGCGTCCTTGCGGCGGTTGCCCACACGATCCGTGGAGCGTTGCTGCGGCAGAGCGGCCGGCAACATCATCTTTGGCCAATTCGTCATCCGGTCCCGGCAACGCTGCATTCATATCGGCGCTGGCGAAAAGGTCCAAAGAATTCGGGGCCGCCCCAAATCAGGCCGCCTAAGTAGTTCACGGTTATCCGATGCGGTACGATCCGGGCCTGAAACCGCCGCTCTGGAATTCGTTGCGCTCGCACATCGCCACGAATAACTGCGCGACGGCTACCGCATCCTGCCTGGCGCGATGGCCGCCGCTCAATCCGACACCGTAGCGGCTGCAGGCATCGGCCAATTTGTGGGAACGCTCGCCGGAGTCGAAATGGCGCGACATTTGCAACGTATCGATTCCACGGCTGGTGGGCACCTCCAGACCGCAACGTCTGAATTCGGCGTTGAGAAAACCGGCGTCGAACCGGAGATTGTGCGCGAGCAGGACCTTGCCGGCCAGCAACGCTTTGACGGTGTCGGAAACGTCAGAAAAACGCGGCGAATTCGCCACGTCCCTGTCCCGGATGCCGTGAATTCGCGTGGCCGAAGGCGGTATCCGCCGCCCCGGATTCAATAACGACTGCCATTGCCAGGCGATCTCGCCCTCGCCTGTCAATCCGACCAGCGCTATTTCAACGATCCGGTCGCCATTCGGGAATAGGCCGGTGGTTTCGACATCGACTGCGACTACGGAGTCAAGGCCCGTCGGCGAGTTGCGCCCGCCTTTTGGACAATCGGCGTCGGAATCGTCATATTGATCATCACCGAGCAAACGCCGAACCAGGTTCCCGATCAGAGCTTCCAAGCTAGCCGACCTTCGCCCCAGTTTCGAACGGAATCCCTCGAACAGGTGACAACTGCAACGCGAAGGCGCCGCCCCAGTTGATTCAGGCTTTTGTGCATGGCAGTTCGCTTCGCCACATTCACGCCCCTTGCTATACGCCGATCGAGCGCGCAATTCAGCGCGCCCAATACGCGTCACCATTCTGTTTTCATTCTGATTGCGAGGTGAGAATTCTGCGGACGCTAATAAATGTGACTCACCGGTGGCGCAGCCCTGCGGCAATGGTCAGGTACCTGCCAACTTGCTGTTGCGCGTAATTGGCTGCCAGCCGCCCTGAACATCTCTTGGCTGCCGCGAATCTTGAAAATCAGTCTCCAATATGACCGACGTATTGACGCCCGAACAGCGCTCATACTGCATGTCCCAGATCCGGGCAAAAGACATGCAGCCGGAGATGGCGGTGCGGTCCATGATCCATCGACTGGGCTTCAGGTTTCGACTCCACCAGAAAAACCTGCCAGGAAATCCCGACATTGTTCTCGCCAAACACCGCGCAGCCATATTTGTCCATGGATGTTTCTGGCATTGGCATCCAGACCCTAAATGCCCTATTGCCCGATTGCCCGAATCGAACGTTGAGTATTGGGGGCCAAAGCTGGCCCGGACCAGGGAAAGAGATGCAGAACACTTGGCAGAATTGTCACGGCTCGGGTGGCGGGTATTGGTGATTTGGGAGTGCGATTTGCAGTCGCCCGAATCGCTTGTCAATCGGATTTGTAGCCATTTGAAATTGGATCGTGCGGCCCAAGGTACCGATCCGGGTACGGAGGCAGGACGCCAAGACGCGAACCAACAGATAACTGACGTCTCGCGGGGCGCCAATTCATAAGCGGTTCCTGTAATCCGTCAATTGCTCGTTGATACCTCGCGCCACGGTCCAGAACCAATTTAGAAAAACCTACGTCCCCGAGTGGAATTTCAACGTCCCGGGCAGATCAATCCTTAAATTTGTTTTTCAACCAATCGAGCGCGTGTTGCTGGTCGGCGACCGTGGCGGTGCGCAATATGGTCATCATCCTGATGCGGGAGGGAGGCTCCTGGGCAACGTTCTTGGCGCCCTGATTGCAAACGGTGCAGAGCGCACGAAGGTTGCCTGCCGTGTCATCCCCTCCTTGGCTCTTTGCGACGATGTGCCCGACATGCAGAACTGTTCTGCGCCCGTTCACGGGGTGAGGTTCACCGGCGCCGGCACCGCACATCCGGCAAGTGTTGCCGTTTCTGATCAGGACTTCTGCACGCACTCGCCCGCTGATACTGCGCTCGAATTTCAGGTCGCCTTTTGGAGGCGGCGCCTCGGCAAGCCTGTATTGCCCGGGCTTGAGATCTTCAGCGTCGAGATGAGATTCGATCCGCCAACCTTCCTCGTCCCTGAGCTCCCGCAATCTCCGGCCGTATTGGACCTGGTTTCCGCTGGCGTCCCTGACTTGCTCCGTCGTAACAATCTCACCGACTCGCTGGCTGAGGAACGCCCTGATTCCTTTTTTGCCGGTTAATCTTTCAGGCACTTGCGCACTGCCTTCGCCACGGCGGTTGCGAGTTCGACGGTCAGCGCATTGCCGATCTGTCGGTACTGTTGTGTTTTGCCTCCGGCGAATTGCCAATCCGGCGGAAATGATTGGAGGCAAGCCACCATCTTGATGGTCAATCGGGGCATTCCATCAAAATCACGGGACGGCGGCTCATTAGCAATACCCAATCCGTCCACGCCGATTTCGGCCCACTTGGCGCGTGACCTGGTTGGCCCAAGGTCTGGCCCACCGTGTTTGTGCGAGCCGCCCGTCAATGTTGGCGCCGGTTGATCCGCCTTTGCAGCCCATTCCTTAGCGTGGAGCCAACCGCCTTCGGCAATCAATTCACTGAGGGCCTCGCCCACGGTGCCACCGCCGCCATTCGGCTCAGGCCATTGAAACGACAAATCGTCGCCGTGGGCGACCATAAACGCTCGGGTGCGGTTTTGGTTCGCGCCGAAATCAAAAGCGTTGAGCAAACCCCACTTGGTTCGGTAGCCGGACTTTTCAAGTGCGCATTCCAAATCCGCCCGATATTGCTCGAAACGGCGCTGCATCAGCCCCCGCACGTTCTCAACGACAACCATCCTCGGATTGGTTGCGTCGACGATGCGCAGCAAAGCGGGGAATAAGTCGCGTTCATCGCTCCGGCCTTTTTGTTTTCCAGCCACAGAGAACGGAGGGCAGGGGAGCCCGCCGGCCACGACATCGACGCCGCGCCAATAGGCCATGTCCAATTGGCGGATATCTGCATTGATGACATTCCAATACGGACGGTTAATGCGCAAAGTTGCGCAAGCGTGATCGTTGTCGTCAATCAGCGCCGAATGGTCAAATCCCGCCCGCTCAAAGCCAATCGCCTGGCCGCCGCCGCCGGCGCAAAGCTCTAGAACCGTGGGTTTCACGCCGGGGACTCAATGATTGGCGGGTGGACATTTCCCTCGACAGTGGCTGATTCCACAGTCAAACAGGACAAACGGTCATTCATACAACCAGAATACAACCCTTATCGGTTTACTGGATGATTTTGCGGGTACCGGTGCGGGCCTGGCAAGGGCATTCGAGCGCCACCGGAGGTTCCACAGGCCCGCTGCCGCGGTTGTTGGCTACCCGAATGTGGCACGCCAATTCGAATCGGTGAATATCCAGATTGAGGTTGCATTTCGCCTGATTGTTCAAGCCATTTGGTCGATCGAAGGCGCCCTTATTGCCCAAGCTGGTTTGCGCCAGATTGGCAGCAGCGCTTTCAGTGACCCCTCGGTTGCTGCAGCGCCATTCCATTTTCGTTGACGGATTGGAAGCGGTAACGAATACGAGGCAATCGGGCCGATGCGCTTCGCCGAAACTTCCCGGCGGTGACAAGCCGTCCTCAGGCGGACCGAAACCGGCAAACGGCGCGCATGTCGCACGTCCCGCAGGCGCGCCCAGAAGGGGTCGGCGTGAAATCGGCGCTTCGAAACCGTTCAATCGCTTTGAGCACGCGCTCTTCGGCAGCCTCGATTGCCAATTGATCGGTTTGCACGGAGAGGCGATCCCCCAAGTCAAGGTCATGTACGTATGCTCCTCGAACGTCAAGCCCTTCACGCCGGCCGGCGCTGGCGTAGATCTGGAGCTGGAGATCGTAATCGTCACCTCGGCGGAGCGATGTCTTGTAGTCGACTAGCGCGAGGGCTTGAGTTTGGCCCTCTTCTCGATCAAGAATCACATCCGCTCGCCCGGCCACCGTTGCGCCGTCCAAATGCAATTCGAATGGACGCTCAACTTCCCACAACCTGTCGAGGTCTTCAGAGTACGCCTCCAAGTAACGATTAACCAGGCGCCGAGCGGATGCCTTGAGCTGTTTGTGGGCCGGTTTGCTTGCGTACGGCAGGAACATCGCTTCTTCAAATATTCGATCTAGCTCCTCGTGCGAAGGCGGGGACCCGGATTCTTGATGGTGCTCGGCAACACGCCGCAATGCGTGGTGCACAGCGGTACCGTAACCGAGTTCTGGGGCGATCCGCGGCTGAAATCCGAGACCGTGGCGAAGCCGAAACGCATAGGGGCAGCGCAAGTAATTGGCGAGCTCAGAAAAGGAAAGGTTGACGCGCGCCAGTTCGCCGGTAGCTTCACGCGCACTCGGAGGCGGCGGTAATTCGGGGCGATCGGGTCGGGGTTCTCCTCCTAGCCCGGCGAGAAACGGCGAGGACCCGGAGCGGGCCGTATTCACGCGTTCGTGGGCGGAAAGGGACAACCAATCGCGGGCCCTCGTAACTGCGACGTAGAAAAGTCTCCGCTCATCGTCCATCGACCCCTCGTACCTGGCCCGGTCGAAAAGGTTTGGTGCGACGAACCAATTCCCTGCGCGACCCATTCTTGAGGGAGGGAACCGCTTCGCGGTCAGCGACGGCACAAATACGATAGGCCACTCACGCCCCTTTGCGCCGTGCACAGTGGTAAGGGTGACCGCATCGACAGCCAAGTCTTCTTCTCCCTCAAATCCTTCGTAGGCACCGTGCGCGTAGTTTTGAACGAAGGTCGCCAGCCTGAAGTAGAAAAAGGACCCCCTGTCTTGCCCGCCGATTTGCTCCCCAGGAACAGCTGGATCTGGCCGGGACCGGCGCTGGACGCTTTCGAAATCGGCCAGGATGCGGGAACAACGCGCGAGGCACCCCAGCCGCGCGACGTTTTCCGGTTCGTCCGGATCCCAGTCAAGCACACCGCAATGTTCCAGAAGGCGGTAAAAGTCCCCGACTAAGTCGGCCGGATGCGTCGGCGACTCGGCTTCTTCCTGCCAGTTCTCAAGCAACTCACGCAATTCCTGCCGTTGCCCGCTGCCTAGGCCATATTCGATTTCGTGCCGGTCCAGCAGATCGTCGATTTCGACGCTTAGGCGCTGGCCGTATTGTTCATCGCTCCATTCAATGCCCGCCAAAAAAGCCACCGAACGGCCAAATAGCCGGGCAAGAGGCTGTTGAAACAACCCCTCCGCAGCCCCTGTCGTCACGGGTATGCGTTCAAACGCCCGCAGCAAAGCCGGATAGGCGACTTTGCCGCGGACGAGCACGGCAATGTCGCTATAGCGCCACCCCTGGTCGCGGAGATTGCGGATAGCTTCGGCAATCGTTTCCGATTCGCCCTGTTCGGTTGGTGCGACCCAGACGGTGTGCTCCGGTTCGGCCGGCTCTCGGTCGGGCTGCATTTCCTTCGGCAACCGGTTTGGAATCTGCGACGAGATCCCGTTTGCGAGGCTGATTATCCCTGGCCGGCTGCGCCGGTTGACAACGATTGGGTATTGCTTCGCGTCATAGCGTTGTTTGAATTCAAGGATGTTGTTTACGTCGGCTCCGCGCCACTGATAGATCGATTGATCGTCATCGCCAACCACGCAGAGCTCTACCGGCCCGCTAGCAAGCAATTCAATAAGGCGTTCTTGGGCCGGATTGATGTCTTGGTATTCGTCGACCACCAGGTGCCGTAGCGACGAGTGGATTGTTCCCAGAACGGCACCGGATTCGAGGGCGCGAACCGCATGCTCTATCTGCTGGCCGTAAGTAAGCAATCGGCGCAGGTTCAATTCGTTGTAGTAGCGCCGGGTAATCTCCCCGAATGCCCCTTCGAGTTGATCGACCGCAATCAGCTCGTTCTCGACGACGGCGATATTCGCTCTGAAGTCACGGATTGCTGCGAACAACGGCCTGTCAAGCTCTCCCAGCTTGATGCGGCTTGACTCGATGGAGAGGAATGCCGAGAGGCCGTGCTCATCAAGTACGTCGAAAGTTTCATATCCGGGGACCTGCGACTGAAGAAGCCTGAAGCAATATGAGTGAATCGTGCCGATAAAGCAGTCGTTCATGTGATCGAGAAAGCCTCGGCCGAGGCGGTTCGCGACGCGGTCTTCGACCCGAGTCTTCAACTCATCAGCCGCAGCTTCGTTAAATGTGAATGAGACGATTTGCCCAGGGAGGACACCGTCTGCGAGGAGGTCTGCAATTCGCTGCGATACAACTTCGGTTTTGCCCGAACCAGCGGACGCAATGATTTGGAGAGGCCCGCCACGGTGTCTGACGGCATCCAAAGAGGCGCCGTCCAAGGTTGGCGGAACCGTCATACAACCTCCCGCAAGGTGCTTCGCAATCTAGATTCGATTGTTTGATTGCCAAAGGATTATGCGGAGAGGCATTCAGCAATCTAGTCAAATACGGATTCCCAATGGGGAGGCGTGCGGAAACGCACCCGCGCAAAGGATTTCCGTCACCCCTTTGGATTCAGCAATATTCGAACCAGGGGATCTGGAATCCGCCTAGGCATGTTCACAATCACACCGTTCTTGCGCGTTTCAAGTTGCCTGCGACCGATTGGCGCACTAGCTGAACGCCGCAATGAAGCGAATCGCGTCCTAGATGCGGCAGGTCGAAGCCTGCGAAATCGGGTCAATGGCGGCGAATACAAATGGCCGGTGCCGGATTCGCCATTGAATTGGAATCAAACCGTTGTGGTTTGGACCGCTTTCAAATCGCGTAAGTCAAAAGTAGGCGCTCGCGAACGAGTTCCTCATTCAGGGAGTGGCCCTTCATTTGAAACCTTTTGAGCATGGATCTGCCCGTATCGAGATAAACCTCGCGTTCGAACAATCCGTCCGGCAGGTTCAGATGGCAAACGAACTCGCCGGAGCGCTTGGATCCGTCGATGCTCAAGGCAACTCGCGCGCCTCGGTTCTTGCAACCGGCAATCGCCTCGAACAGTCGTTCCAGATCGAACGATTGCGAACCGTACAGGATCGATTGGCTGTACGAGTACGGCGGGTCGCAATAGACAAGGTCTCCACGCTGGGCGAGATCCATTGCCTCTTCGAACGGCCGAGTTGCGAAGGTGACACCGCGAGTCCTCGAAAGCCAGTCATCGACTCTTTCGTCGAATGAGTCCGGCGGAATCGGATTGTGAACGCCGCAAGGCGTCGACATGTGCCCGTCGCGTTTCCTGAACCGCACGATGCCGCCGTAACAAGACCTGGAAAGAAAAAGCAAGTCGGCGCCATTAGGTTCCCGATTGAAAGACGATTTGATCCGCTCGTATTCGGACTTTTTCTCCCCCGAGGCCACAGCTTCCCAACGAGTCCGATACCAGGCTTTCAGGGTGTTGGGGCGAGATTTGAGAGTCTTCCAAATTTGGATCAACGGCTCGAACGCATCCGTGGCGATCGCCTGATCCGGGGACAGATGCCCTAACACCGCTCCGCTTCCAAGAAAAGGCTCGAAATATGTGCCGAATTCCTCTGGAAAGTGCGAAATGATCTCCGGGGCCGAGCGGTTCTTGCTTCCAACCCACTTCAGCAAGGGTTTGTATCGCGGCCGCCCAGTTCTTGCAGGCGCCAATTCCCCAGTGAATCCTAGTTGCGTCGAACTGTCAATTGACTTTGCTCGCATCCCCATATTCCATTTTGGCATATTGTGAAAGCCGCTTGTAGCATCGCCGCATGTCGGGCGAGGACTTTCAATTCGAACGCGATGCGCTCCGGGATTTGCTCCGACAAACAAGGAAAGAAGCGGGGCTGCGGCAAATCGACGTTGCCCGCCGCTTAGGGCAAACGCAGTCGTTCGTGAGCAAGTACGAATCCGGTGAACGACGACTCGACTTGATCGAGTTGAGAGCAATTTGCAGCGCGTTGGGCATTCCGTTGTCGGATTTCGTCGCCCGATTCGAAAAGTCCACTTAGTGTTGCCCGAAACCAAGTTCTTGGATTTGCCGAGCCCGTTTTGGGCCACTGTTCGACTGGTCAGCGAGACTGCCGGTTATTCGATGAAGGGTGCCGATAGAGTAAAGGCTCCGAGCGCCCAAGAAATTTGCACGGCTATCTCCAAGCGCGGGTTTAATCCCCTGCGAAAGGCGAATGAGGCCTTAGGGCCAGCCCAGCTTGACGAGCTACTGGGCGAGTACCTCGCTTTTCGAGCTCACACGCTTAATGAATACGTCAGGCCTCGATTGATGGACGTGTACCGGGCGGCAACGGTTTTTGCCGAATTGCAAGACAGTCTCGAACCCACTTGCCCAATCCCGATGAATAAACAGAAGGGCGACAAAAAGGCACCGGCTTACTTCACTGGAATTGTCAACATGCTCGTCGAAGCGCACGGCGCGGGAATCAAATGCGACTACGACCCCCAAAGATTGATAACCGCCTCTCAGGCCGGCGATCTGGTTTTCACGTCCGCGAGAAGATTGGACGGAGCGTTCGGCGGAGACAAGAATCCGATCGCAGTCTGGGAGGTCAAAGAGCAGTACTACACGACCACGTTCGGAAGTCGAGTCGCGGCAGGTGTGTACGAAACGCTATTGGACGGCATGGAATTCGCCGCATTGCGAGATTCGCATGGAATCCAGATAAAGCACTACTTCATGCTCGACGCGTACGACACTTGGTGGGGAAAGGGCCGTTCGTACTTGTGCCGGATCGTCGATATGCTGCATATGGGATATGTGGACGAAGCTTTATTCGGTTACGAAGTGGTAGAGCGGCTTCCGCAAATAGTCCAAGGGTGGGTGAACTGCGACCGCGTCCAATGACGGTTCCCGTCGAAGCAAGCCCGCATCACGATCCGGACGGCGCGCTGCTGGCTTAGCTAGGCCCCGGGGAGGCCTTGTTCGGAAGGCTGGATAGGAAATTGGTCGCCGAGAAGCTGAACGCCGGATTCGTCACGGACGGAAGCATCGATGCCAACGGTTCCGTAGGCGTTTCTCTAACGGTTCGCAACCCTCGGACATCTCAATCGGCTACTCCCTGGAGCGCCACGCCGCCGCCGTTTTCCGCGGCCACTGCCTCAAGTACGATCGCTATTCGGTGACTGAAAGCATCAACAAGCCAGACTTCCCGTTTACCGGGATTGACGCCCGCAGGGCCGTGTCGTCGGGATGATGGCGCCTGGCAAGGCTCGGGGCCAGATTAACCTGCAAGGGCCGCTGGCGGCAGGTGTTGGTGGAAACGCAATAGGTCCCGGAAAAGCACCTCCTGACGCTTGAGCCGGGAAAATCGAAGTCGCAGGCGCGCCAGATGGAGGCAGCCAAACTGCAACTGGTCGTACCGATTGCCATTTATGCCAGCTACTCACCAACACAGCGGGGATGGCCGCGGACCTTCGATCGATTCGTCCGCGAAGTGGAGGCCCAAAAACAGCCGTGACTGGGTCGTCGGCTTCCCGGATGCCCGCCCGCATTTGCGTCGGCAACGGCGGCGGCTGGGGTGGTCAGTGCTGATCGACGACCGCTCAGCAAATTCGGCGCGTGGATCCTAGCGCGGGGGCCATGCCGCAATCCGACCGGCGGATCGGGCGCGATCACCTTACGATCCGCGAGCGCAGCAAGTTGATGAGCAGAATCCGCTCAAAGGACACCAAGCCCGAGTTGTTGGTTCGGCGGCTCTTGCACGGGATGGGGTATCGATACCGCCTGCACGCGAAGGAACTACCGGGCCGCCCGGACCTCGTGTTCCAGTCCCGCCGAAAGGTCGTATTTGTGCACGGATGCTTCTGGCACCGGCACGAGGGTTGTAAGGCGAATCGCCTACCAAAATCGCGGCGGGAATTCTGGCGAAGCAAACTCGAAGGCAACGCGCGGCGCGATGACCGGAACGTGGCGGCCCTGGTGGCGCTCGGGTGGCGCGTGCATATTGTTTGGGAGTGCGAAACGTCAAATTTGGACTGCGTCGCCGGGACAATCAAGCGTTTCCTCGGCCCCACGCGCATGCGATCGTCACACCCGCACGTGAAAACACAACGCCCCGACGCCAACTAGCTGAATAAACGAGGATCGAACCGCGGTCGACGGCACACCGACGAGACTCCCCGGCCGGAGCGAAGTTTGCGGTCACACAACCGGGGCGCGCCGCGCAAGCGTTGCACCCGGCCGCAAGTCCGCCAGCTGTCGCCTTCCCTTCCAACGCGACAATTGGACCATGCCGACCCTGCATCTAGCTGAGGGGGAAGCCGAGTTTGTCCAAGGGCCATGCACAGGAAACCCCTGACCGGGTTGAAGCGATCCCCGAAAGTAGATCGCTGATTGACTTGTTCGCGGGCGCCGGGGGGTTTTCGCTCGGATTCGCCCAAGCCGGGTTTTCGCCGGTGCTCGGGGTCGACGACGACCAGCGCGCGATTTCCGCCTACTCCGCGAACTTTCCGGGCGTCGCCACGATACTGGGAGACGTTGGCGAGTTGACCGGATCTGAGATGCTTGACTCCGCTGGCGTCGACTCCTGCGGAGTCGTTGTCGGAGGCCCGCCGTGCGCGGCGTTCTCTATGGGCGGGTTCAGAAACGCCGACGATGATCGGTCCGAGCTAGTCTTCGAGTTCGGCCGGGTCGTTCGAGAGGTCGGACCAATGTATTTCGTGATGGAGAACGTGCCCGGAATCTTGGTGCCGCCCTTCGACGCGATCATTGAGAGATTCCGATCGGAAATGCGGACCGCCGGGTACCAAGTCACCGATCCTTGGGTGCTGGACGCTTCGGACTTCGGTGTTCCTCAGCGGAGGAGGAGGGTTTTCCTCGTGGGAGCGAAGGACGGAAGTGCACTTCCGGTGGAGCCCGCGGCCGGTCGCGAATCCAATCCCACGGTAAAGGACGCGATTGGGGATCTGGAGACACTTGAAGGCGAAACCCCTGGGCCCGATGGGGAGTTGACCCATTCGGCCGAGGTTGTGAGCGCCTACGTGGAGCAGCTCCGAAGGCTGTTTCCGGAGAACGGCGAGTCGCAGCATTCCGGCGTGCAAATGAAATTGACGGGGTGCGCGCGGGTGGAGCATTCCGAGGACGTCGCAAAGAGGTTCGAGTCGGTTTGTCCTGGCGAGGCCGATCCGGTAAGCCGATTCCACAGACTCCACCCGGATCGGACATCCCCCACGATCCGAGCGGGCACGCTTCCGGCCCGCGGCAGCCACACCGCGCCGCGCCCGATCCACTATCGGTTTCCCCGGTGCATCACGGTGCGCGAAGCCGCAAGACTCCAGTCCTTCCCTGACTGGTTTCTCCTCGATTCGACTAAGTGGCGGGGCTTCATGCAAGTGGGAAACGCCGTTCCGCCGCTGCTCGGTCAGGCGGTCGCCGACTCAATTGACAGGGCAATCTCGCAGGAAGCGTAGGCGATTCCATGGCCGAAACAATTGCAGCGAACGCGAGCGCCACGAGAGCTTTCTTCGTCGACATGTTGGTGCGAGACATCGGCGTCGACGGGGCAATCCTCGATCTCGTCGACAACTCAATTGACGCTGCGGTCGCGCACTCGAGTCAACGGGAGGGCCTTGGTCTCTTCTGGGTCGAAGTGGTCTTCAATTCCGACTACTTCGAGATCCGTGACAACTGCGGCGGCATCGATGTCGAAACGGCCCGGAATTACGCGTTTCGATTCGGCAGGGCGAGGGAATTCAACCCGAAGTCAAAGATCGGCGAATTCGGCATTGGGATGAAGAGAGCCGTCTTCAGGCTCGGGCGGAAGTTCTTGGTCGAATCGTCCACAACAGACGCAAGTTTCAGCGTCGACGTCGACGTTGCCACATGGCGCGAACAGCGAGGGGAATGGACGTTTCCGATGGTCGTTTCGGATCCGCTGGGCGATTCGGGCACCCGGGTCAAAGTTACGGAACTAAACCAGGGTGTCGCTGAGCTACTCGACGGCGAGGAATATTCGAACCGAATGTTGCAGGAGATTGCTGAAGCGCACAGCGAAGCGCTGCGGCTTGGGATGCAATTGACCGTGAACAAGATCCCGGCCGACGCGCGGTTGCACGAGGTGCTGAACGGCGCTGGAATTGCCCCAGAGAACCAGACTATCGAACTGGTCTCCGGGGACCACCCGGTGAAACTCCGCATAGTGGCCGGTATCGGGCCAGACAGGCGTTCAAGGTCCGAGTCCGGCTGGTACATATATTGCAACGGTCGATTGGTATTGAAAGCCGACCGAACGCCCCTGACCGGATGGGGCACCGGAGGTACCGGCCAATCCGACGGCATACCCGCATGGCATCCCCAATACGCCCGATTCCGCGGTTTCGTGTTCTTCGAGTCCGAACACCCCGCCGCATTGCCGTGGACCACGACGAAGACTGAGATAGATGAGTTTTCCCCCGTCTATCAAAACGCGCTCGGAAGGATGCGCACGGTGATTCGGAGATTTACCTCATTCACGAACGAACTTGACCAGGAACGCGAACGATATCAAGAGAGCGAAGGGGACGCCCCCCAAGTGATCCAAGAAGCGATCGGCAAAGCCGAGCTCGTAGCGGTCAACGACTTGCCGGAAGGTGAATTCGCCGTTCCGGAGCGAGGCCGAATAAAGCGAACGCCGAGCGGCCCGAAAATGACAAGAGTGCTATTCCACGCCCAAGCAGATCAAGTGGGCGAACTCAAGGCCGCGTTTGGCCTGACGACCAATCGGGCAGTCGGGGAACTGGCATTCGAGCGCCTGTATGAAGAAGAAATCGCCTAGGACCACCCATGGCGACATTCCGGCCGAAGCTCGACTATGCAATCCGCCCCGCCAAAGCCACAGTTCGCAGAATGGTCGCCGAAACCCTCGCGAAACTCGACCCGGCGGTGGCCGCCAACGAATGCCGCTATGTCGGAATGGGATCGATCTTTTTTCGGGATTTTCAGATCTTCCACCGGCGACTCGGGATGAACGACATGGTCACAATCGAGGGAAACAGGAACGCGGAGTCCCGAGTCAAATTCAATTTGCCGCTGGCCTGCATCGAATTGATGATGGACTCGGCGGGAGCCGCACTTGCAAAGTTGCAGCTCGGTGCCCGCCCCCATGTGATATGGCTCGACTACGAAAGTCGCTTGAACCCTGGCGTTCTTTCCGATGTAGAGGAGGCGGCGAAGCGGAGTTGCGCGGGCAGCATTCTGCTGGTTTCGGTAAATGCCGAAAGGTTACTCGGCGATGAGCGCGAGAGTTGGCTAAGCGGATTCGGGGCCGAGGGGGAGCGGCCGCATCCACGCAACCCTCGATCCCGAAGAGAATACACGATGCTGTCCTACCGCTTGCTGGACGCCGCGATCCAAAGCGCGATCCGGTTCCGAAACGCGGCGCTGCCCTCTGAAAGGCGAATCGAGTTCCGCCAACTGCTGCATTTGGTCCACGCCGACGGTGCCCAAATGCTGACGGTGGGCGGTGCGCTGGCGGGGGAAAGGGAGTGCGCGAGTTGGCCTGAACACGAGATCAATACTCTCGAATTCACCCGATCAGGCAAGGATCCATTCCATGTCAGAATTCCGCCGCTCACTCGTCGCGAAGCCCAGCACCTTTTGAGCCGCGTGCCCGATGTGGGCGGCGCGTTGAATAGGGCCGCGGCCGAGGCTGGCATCCCTAGGGCCGACGCGCGGCAATTCGCATCCATCTATCGATACGCGCCATTGTTTGTCGAAGCCGAAGATTGGTGACCGGCATCTCCGCCACCTGTCGCTATCACCGGCGTTAGACGCGACAGGGCCGGCCCTTCGGTATTCGGCGCTCGGTTACAACTTTGATCGAATCGGTGGTCTTTGCGCAAATTCCTACGGGTAGATTGCGCGTTTCTGGCAACAGCTCCAGCATCGTCTGGAGAAACAATGCCCCCTGGCCATGATCGGCTTCTGAGTCCAGGAGATTCGAGACAGGCCAAGTTCGTCGGTGCGGAGATACTTGAAAACGGAAAACCGGCGAGCCAGGTGGCGGTCCAGTTCGCGTTCGACTCTGCGGGCCGCCTGCAGGAGCGGAGTCAACTCCGCAAGCAATTTCTCACGTTCGCGGCGCCGCGAGTGGATCCTGCCGTCCACGTATTTCAGCAAGGTTCCAAACCCGTCATGGCCTAGCTGTCTAGTTTCCAAGGACTAGATGCACACTGGGTCGCGGGACAGATACCGATACCGGCAGAATCACTTCACGTCATTGACAGCTGGACCGCGGGGTTGAGTGGATAGTCCGATGGTCGTCCCGAATCACCCGGTTGGATTACGAAATCCCTGCGGTCCCTATAGAGCCTTGCGCGATTTAGTACGTAGTTGGTTCCTGGTTCAATCTTTTCCCAATGTGTCATCAACCAGTACTTGTGCTCGCCGATGAACAAGTAGGTGTTTTGCATGCTAAAGAATCGGCAGGACACTCCTTCGCCGGCGCGAAACCGTTGGCAAACTGCCAAAAGAAGCTCTTGCTGGCTGTCTCTCTCAGTTAGGACATATTCGTGTGGCCACGTGTCGCGATAGGTGACCGCTTCTCGCCAAGGCGCATTTCGAATTAATTCCGTTAAGTTCGCAAGCACTGGAATTGTTCCTGATCAATCACTGCCCATATTGCAAGGTATTGTCGTCAGTCCTTCTCAGCCGATTCCGGGCCGGGCAAGCTACTAACGATTGTTGGCATGCCCGTACGCTATTCGCAGTTCGGACCTATTTGGCCAAGCTCACCATTGCTCGTCAGTTGTTATTTCGAAACAAGAATCCGATTCCGCCCCCGCTGGAATTCGTGAACTGGTCGGTCCCAATCCTCAAAGGCATCGGCGTTCAATACCAAAGCTCCGGACTCCTAATCCAGACGATCAACGGAACGTAATGAACGCGCTAACTTGGGTTTATAGGGCGAGATTATTGAGATCCTACGGATCGGCGGCCCTCCATTGCAGCTAATGTCCCTGCCTGTCGATCTCGGCAATGACACTGGCGTTGATCCAATCCGCCTAGGCTAGGTTTCCGCATGGCCCTGCCATTGCTCCGGGATCGTCGCGGGATTGCGACCTAGATCGGAACCTCGGCTCCATCAAGTGCGACAGCCAGTCGTTTTTCTCTGCCGACAGTCACGTCGATCACGATCACGCAGACCTCAAGATCCTGCAGCCTGGCAAGTACTCTTCGGATCTCGTCGCGGGTTTTATCCGAACCAGGCGATATCACCTCGCGTCTCGTCCCGGTGCGCTTTCACAAACTCGCGACTACCAAGATGAGCGAATTGAAATTGCCAAGTAGGTCGTCGCATTTGCTATCAGTGACACACCCACCCCGATTGTTGGGGCCCCAGCAGTCAATGAGGTAATTCATGAATAGAAGTTTTTCAAAGCCATGCATAAGGCTCGTACGAAACCCGGGTTTTTGACGACATCGTGCCTGAAGCGTGGCCTCTTGATAAAGCTGTGCAGTTTATCCCAATGCCAGGGGTCTTGGAATCGGACCGTACTGAGCTTCTATTTCGCGCTTTGATCGAGTCGTGTCGCCGCCAACCGAACGAGCATCTGGCATCCAACGGAGCAGCGAAGGAAAACGGTGCGCCGTCGCGATCATTCTTGCTTCATCACTGAAGTCAATCTCATAGACCGACAGCTCGTTGGCGATTTCCTGCGCGCGTGTACCGATTGCAGCGAACTGGCGCCTTGGCGCATCTTCTTCTAGCGGATCAGCTGAAAAACGATAAATCTGCATAACTAGCTCGGACTTTGCTTCCGAGCTTTCTCCCAAGTCGGATAGGTTTTGCGAATCTGCTTAGTTGTCTGCAAGAACGGCCCCTCAATCGTTGCGTATGGAATCCAGCGCACGATGCCAGGGAAAAGCTGAGCCGTCTTGGTCAGCGTGCCTTCGTCGTTTAGGACGTATACCGGAATTCGGAAATCGGCATCTTCTTGCTCGTTGCCAATCGCTACCATCTTGGAGCCGCCATTGTCAATTCGAAATAAAACCATCGGTCTACTGCTTAATCAGTGGGGCATTTCTCGGCGGGCTCCCTGGCGTGACGACCACGCAATTGTGCGGTCGTAGCGGATCAAGGAAGGTTCGGACTGCCGCAGCCGGCGTAGCCCACTTCCAAGATACGAGGGATTATTTGCAGTGACTGACGCTCGATCGGCCACGTTGAATCAGTTGACCGCTGCCCCAATTAACCGAGGGTGCTAACTGCGGGCCAGTGTTTCTTCTGGTATGCAAGCAAATCAGATCCCGTTAGAACCCGCGTTGAGTTGTTGATTCGCGCATAAAAAACCTCACCGAGTTCACCCTTACCTCTTGCAAACACCGGGTGCGCGCTTTTGCGTACATCTATACGAGCGACTGTCCGGCCGTCGATGGTGCAGAACAGGATTGGCGTTTCCGTGGCTGCAATTGCGCCCAACGCATTTTCGATGGCTGTCGTTAACCAAAGTTCCCAGCCGTCGCGGTCATTCCCTTTGACGTGTCGATAGTCGGATTCGATACCGACTGCATCGCCTCCGTCATTGATGCCCACCAATACCGTCCCGCCGTTGGTATTCATGAATGCGGCGATCGACTTGATCACGGCCCGCGTTATTTCGTCATCTTTCGCATCAGTGAAAAAGTTGTGTCTTGCCGTTGACTTGAATTCCACAACTGCAGATTCGCCAGCACCGAGTAATGATTGCACCCCTCCGCTTACGGACTCGTTCGGTTCAATGAATGGACTTTCGTCGCGGTCGGGCCGCCTGTTGACTGGTTTTCCCATAGCTCTTTCTGCATGCTTAAGCAGGCTCTCGAATCGCTGATTGAAAAACTGTACGAAGTCATCGTGTCGCGTCGCGGCAGGATCAATGTCGTGCGAACGCAAGATGCTGTCCAGCTCGTGGGATTCAATTGCCGCATTCGACTCGATGCGCGAAAGGTAGATGCTTGGCGCACTGCCGCCAATTCGGCGATTGGTACTGGCATCGAGTGCAGTCTTGTTGACAATGCAATTGGCTATTCCGGGCGGTACGCGATTGTCGGAGTCGCCGGTTGCTCGCGCTCCTTGCGGTGAGTGGTTGTTGCACCATGCCCGCGGGAATATGTGATGAATGTCGATGGCGTGCTCAGAGTACGTGAGAGCGTCAATCCGTTTGCCAGTCCGAAAGTCTTTGCCTCCTTCTCTCATTTGCAGCGCGTACAAGCCTTTGTAGGCAGCGCTATTGCGCGTTCGGAGGGTTAGTAGCCGATCTGCCTGGAATTGAGCGGACTGCACTGTGCGCGGAGACGGCCGGTTGATTGGGTCCTCGATCCAAGCGACGCAATCTTCCAGGTCGTTGGCGAACCTAGTCTCCGTTGTGCCACTGTACATCTCGCCAAGTACTCCGCACCAGTACCATTGCCCCAGGCGCTGTTGCGCCCCAAATGACTCCGCTCGATCTTGCAGCCACCCGTAGATCGCCCCCAGAGGGACTAGCTGTGTGGCATATGGAATATCCCGGTATCTGAAGATGCTGTGAGCGTGAAAGAAAGGCACCGTCCGAATTAGCCCTCTTTCCGCACAATTTGCCCACCGGCGATAACTTGCAAGTGGCAAACGCAACACGTCGCGACGTTTGCAGGATACTGCGGGTGCCTTGTCATCTGTAGGTTTGTCTTGCATGTGTTGCGTGCGCCGCTCGAAGGTCGCCAATAACGCGACGATCTGCAGGAATGCAGGTGCATTAATCCCTTTCAGGAGCTCGTGTTGTTTGAGCCGCGCACTTCGCTCTTCCCAATCCTTGCGCAACTCAAAGTCGCCGGCCGCGTAGGTCGCCGTGAGCAATTCAAATACGGTAAGCGTGACGCCCCCGGTGTTTACTTTCTCGAATACTTGACAAACTGCTTCCTTCGGCGTCGATTTGATTAGCTCGATCGTCGGCACCTGGTACTGTACGAACGGGTTAATCAATGCATCCTGAAATCGCTTCCACTTATTGAGGCGCCCTTCCATGCCACCTGGACCGAACTGCAAGTAGGCCATTTGCCAATCAACCGTTTCGCTTGAATCCAAAACGATGCCCAACGGAAACATCTCTTCCGCAATTTCCAATTCGCGAGAACTTAAATCCAAGTCAACCCTGCGACCAAAATCGCTCCGAAGAATCCGCCCCTCGGGGACACTCAATATCCCTTCTTCTTCACGGTCTGCATTAGGGTCGATACAAACATCAATCTTTGCGTAGTAATGTCTCCGCAGGTCATGGCCACGACTGTCCCGTGTATTAACAGGCGAGTTCGACTTCAACGCCTGAAACAATGAAGTGAGTCTTTGCTGGCCATCCAATAGCAATGTTTCAGGGATCCGCTTCGCTGGATCCCTCACGCCTTCAAGTGCGCGCGCTTTGAAATTGACGTCTGGATTTCCGGCTTCCAGCGTCATGACCGCACCGATCGGGTATGAGAGTGAAATCGAAACGAGAAGGCTGCGAATGTGGTCGTCATCCCAAATCCAACTGCGTTGAAAATCCGGCAGTTGTAATTCGCCAGCCGCTGCTTGGTCGAGCAATTGCGCAAGCGGCAACTCATCGCTACTGAATTTTTTTTCCAACTACTTCTCCAGATCCCCGCGTGCAGGCGCACTTCGTGGCGGCCAACATATTCTGCCGGTGCGTCCGGGGAACTAGACCCAATCGCAATTATGTCTGGTACTTGCTTCGACATGCTGCATCGAATCGCAATCAATGGATTCAGTTATTGCAGCGAGTGGCGAAATTGACTTTCGAATCAGGACGGATTTGCTTACTTGATAACTCAACTAATTTGATTACATTTCCAGTAATCGGCTCGATCAGCGAAACCTGTTCGTAAGATCGCCACCCGGATTCAAGGGTTGAAAGAACCTCTCACAAAGGCGCGCGCTTTCGAACACGGTTAAGTTTGGGTGCAAGAGCCACGTTTTGCTCCCTGTCTAGGTGAATCAAAACTCATTCAGCGTCGTGTATTGGTGTTGCAATCGCGTATTCGTGCATACTGAGGAGCCTTCGCAGCCAAGAGCCGTTAAAGCGCCGACTCAAATCTGATCGGAAACCGGGAGTTGCATTGCACGCAGACCATGAATTCTCGAATTCGCCGCGCTGGCGGTTTCGACGGATGTTGCCATCGGAGATAAACCAAGATCCGATCCAGGGAGAATTTTTTACCTCCTCTTCCGATCTGTCAGAGAGGCTAGTTCGGGAATCGATCCAGAATTCATTGGACGCTCAGCACCAACAAGAGCAAGTCCACGTGTGCTTTACCTTTAGCGGCCAAGAAAACGCGCTTTCACCAAGCGAAGCGGCGCCTTATCTCCGCGGTCTTGCACCCCACATTCAAGTGGATCCGGATGCGGATGCATCTGAATTGACCGCTATCGCGGCGGCGCGCGACCTTGTAACCGGGCCGATGCCTTGGTTGTCAGTAGAAGACTTCGGCACGACTGGCCTCACTGGCAACATTCGGGCCAATGGTTCAAACGAAAGAGGAAATCATTTCTGGGGGTTTTTTAGGAGCATTGGTATTTCCCCAAAAGGCGAGGACGACGGTGGCTCGTGGGGCTTAGGCAAATGGGTTTTTCCGGATGCATCGTCGATCAATGCATATCTTGGTCTCACTAAACGAGTAGGTGAGAACGAATCCTATTTGATGGGTATGGCGGTATTGCGTACACATCATTTGGACGGGAATAAACATCCGCCGTACGGGCAATTTGCAACGGAAACTAACGAATCTGACGACGCGTGGTTACCGTTGCCGATAGTTGCACCTGGGGATTCAGAATTCAATGCGCGGGCCGTTGTGGATTTCGGTTTAGCAAGGTCTGAAGAACCAGGATTGTCAGTAATCGTGCCCTTTCCAAAAGAGGAGCTTTCACCGGGGGCAATTGCTCGAGCAGCCATCGTAAATTTCTTTTTGCCAATAGTACGTGGGGACCTTTGCGTCGAGATCCGTTCTCCAAGTGAAGGAAATTTCACCATTAACGCCGAAACGATTTCGGCCGAGGCCCTGAAAATGCCGGCACTCGAATCCTCGGACGCGCATGATGAAGAATCTGTGGCCTCGATTTCTGGGGTAATTCGGTTAGCGAAGTGGGCAATTTCCCTCGAAGCATCTGATTTCAATCAGCTTCACGTGCCGACTCGCGCAAATGATGCACTGGACATTCTTGACGTGGAACCCTTACGCGATCGGTACGAACGCGGAGAGCGACTCGCATTTGAATTCGGAATTCATGTACGTCCGAGGAGCTCGGGCACACAAATCAAGTCTGCCTTTCACGTTTTCCTCGAGAGAGATGATGGTCTTGGTAGTGGCCACGACTATTTTGTTCGGGGCCATCTCAATATTCCGCGCATGAATCACATACGACGCTTTAAATCGCGTGTTTTGTTGACGGTGGCGGGAAAATCTGATCTTGCTCACATGCTCAGGGACTCCGAGGGGCCAGCTCATGTGTCCTGGAATCCACATGAACAACGACTCAAAGATCATTGGATTGGTGGATATAACCGTGTTCAGGAAGTGCGACGCGCCGCGTTGTTTCTACTGAATCGATTTGCTGAACGTCCTGATGAAAAGCAATATGACGCCCTAGCTGATCTTTTTCCGGCCGAACCTGAAAACATTGGTCGAAATCCACCAAATAGGCGTAGGGGTGTCCAACCGCCGCGCCGACAGGTTTATCAGACTCAACCGCAGGCCCTTGTCGCGACACGTGTCGGAAACTCTTTTTCGCTTTCCGGTCCACCAGACGCCCAGTTAGTTGATTCTGAATGGGAACTTCAATTTGCATATGACGTCGTGAGGGGGAATGCATTCAAGCTGTTCGACCAGGGCGTTCGAAATGGAGTGCCAGACTTCGCAATAGCGCCAGGTGATGTTGAAGTGAATGCGAGATCTGCGTCAATCAAACAAATTGCCGAAAACAAGTTGCAATTCCAAATAACTGGCGACGACTTCCGCATTGACATTTCGGGCTTTGATCATCGCGATTTGATCCTCGATGCGAGACCGATTGAGATCGTGAGCCCTTAGTGAGGAGTCGGCTAAATAGCACCGGGCGGAGGCGAATAACGCGCAATCACGCGCAAGTTGGCATCAGGTTGGCTCCCGAGGGCGAGGCGCCGGTAGTTGATGTCACGCTTGAGTTGTCATCCTATGATTTCCCAAAAAACGCCCTGGTGCGTGTTGAGGCATGGCGCAGCAATTCAGTTCAGCGCTGGGAATACGGCACCGTTGGGGCAATAGAGTCGCCGATTGGGGAAGCCAGCAAATTGACCGATGTTCCTACTTCTGCTCAATTCCGAGTTTTAGTGGTCGCCGGAGACGATTCGGGCCTGTTGTTGGGTCACGCGCCCAGCATTCGCCCAGTGCTTCCAAGACGATCACTGTTGCCCGTTAGGGAGACCAATGAACTGGGGGACGAGGTTTGGAGAGTCGACTTTGGCGATGGATTGGATAGCCCTGAGTTGCTCGTCAATTCATCTGTAGTAGGGATAAGTGAGATTGTCCGGAGTGATGCGACGTTCCGTTCGCTTGTGATGCCTGAAATCTTGCGGAAGGTATTGCACCACATAGTTGTAGTTGGATGCCATGACCCCCATGATGATGAAGGTCCATGGGGCGGTTGGTTTGCGATCGCCCGCACGCACCTGCCGAATGAAGACCCGCCTACATTGCGATTCGATGAAACCTCCGAAGAAGAGATTTCATCTGCAATTCAATGGATTGATCGCGTCGTTGCTGCATTTGCGGATTCCCCGCTGGACGCAGTTGATGTGTACAACGCGACGATTTCGGGTCGCTGAGAATGAAAAACGTAGACAAGATCCAGGCGCTATCTACGCTGCGAGAACTCCGCGACGAGTTAGGGCAAGAAAATGCGCCTAGGCGGGTCAATTTACGTGCTCATATTCCCCAAAATTCACCTGCGTGGAAGGCGTTCATTAAGGTTGCTGGAGTTCCAGGACGCAAAGTCCGTCGCAACACCGTAATCACGCGGGTAAACGCAACGATCGATTCACTTACAACTGAGCTTCTCGATGGTGCCTCGGAAGATGGACCGCAAGTTTCGAGAAGAGTACGTGTATCGGATTTCGGCCGTTCGAGAAACCTGGCCAATACCTCAGGGGTCAACCTGGAATTGCGTCGCTTGACCCCCGCTGGAATCACGCTTGCTCGTGAATTCTTGTCTGACTTGCGGGATAAGCCATCAGGTGCTGTCACCCCGCCGCAAGAGCTATTGATCGACGAGGAATTCGCGGCTCGATTTGCCGGAGACATACGCTTAGAAATGCGCGGATTCAATTCGCGGCGTGAAGCCGCCGCGTATCTTTCCCCCATCCTTCAGCCGGTTTCACACCTAATTGCTGATCATTCCGGTGTTTGGTCATGGATCGGCATGCTTTATTTCCCCGAAACAGTTGCACGCGAAGACGGCGCCGTTAAGCTGTCGCCACTTGATGAGACGTTCGTAGTAAATCGCGAAGATTCTTCAACCCGCTCGTATCAATTGCGGTATCGGCATTATCTCTGGGGCGCTTGGAGGCTCTATTTGCAACACGGCGAGCAAGCAGATTTCTTGCTTGACAGGCCATTGACTCAGTGGGGAGATATCGAGGAACGCTGTTTTGGTTCCACCCGAATCTTCAATTCGATCGGCGTCGTTGATCTGATATTGCGCTTGTACACACATGGCTCGCAACAAAAACGAGGGTTTTCTCGGAATCGTGCCGGCCTTCGCCACTTGATCAGGGTGTTGGCGCAATTGGAACGCACGTTCGATGTCTACGGCATGGATTCGGACGCATTGCTTCGCATTTTGCCAGCGGAATTTCGGCAATGGGAAACCCAACAGACTCGCAGCCCTGCGAGATCTGCGGCACCTGGGTTTTGAAGTGCAATCCACTTTTTTGGCCCGATTGCGAATTAGCAAGCGCCGCAGCTCTTAAACCTGATTGCCAGAACGAGTGCCCACTTTCGAAGCGGGTCGGCCTCTCCCAGGTGGAGGTACTTGGGAGAATCGGGCCGTTCATTTGCAACATTCGCATTGAGGACCTTCGCAATTCGCAGAATCGGCTGACAAAGCTTCCGCAACATGTTCGAAACAAATGCGATGCGAACTACCTGGCAGCACCTTTCGAAGCCATTCTGTTGGCGATTCCCGCGAGGCGCCGTAGATTCGCGGCTCCATATTTCTCGGCGACTAATCTCATTCGTTGGATTCGCCGGTTGGAGCTAGCGCGAGGACGAGACATATTGGTAATTATGTCTAGCGTAAGTCCTCGACCCAAGTGAAATCAAACTCACTGAGGGAACTGATGACGTAATCGGCGGCTGAGATGTCTAGTCCGGCAGTTGATTCAGTTCGTACAGCTACAGAAACCATGCCGGCAGCCTTGGCAGCGGCAATGCCGCGCGGGGTGTCCTCTATTGCAAGGCAGTTGCGAGGCGAGACGCCGAGCTTGTTGGCTGCAAGCAAATAAAGATCGGGTTCAGGCTTTGAAGCAGAAACCATGTCCGCGGTTGCAACAGCTTCAAAAAATGTGACGACGCCAATCCGGTTGAGAATGATCTCCGTCCACCTAGTTTTGGACCCAGTCGCCAGACCCACGTGCACACCCTTGCTCACCAAGCATTCGAGTAGCCAATGTAATCCCTCGGATGCGGTCGTTTTTGCGGAGAGGATTTCGGCAACCGCTTCATCGTAGACGCGAATCCACTCCTGGATGCCGCCGCCTAGATCGAATCGGTCGATCACGTATTGCCACGTAAAGGCAGTGCTGCTGCCGATGACGGCGCGGTAGTCTTCGGGCGCAAGCGCGATCCCATGCTTGGAAAGCACGATATCCATCGCCTCCGCATAGAGTGGCTCGCTATCGGTGATTACGCCATCCATATCGAAGATGACGGCTCGTTGAATCTTCAAAATCTTCGACCAGGGGGCGCGAACAGTGTCCAATGAATTTGATCGTGATTCACATATTCGATATTGCTTTTGGGCCGAACCCCGAGCCTTCAATGGGGTTTGTCAATCGCGTGAATCAGACGATGACGACGTGGCAAATCGCGGCAATCAACGCCCCAGTTGGACCCTGGAACACTTCGGGAACCGCGGTTGAACCAGCGTGAAGTGCTTGATCAATTCACCTCTGAAGTGTGTACCTGGAGGGAGACGCATGGGCGGGCGAGACACCGGTAACCCTGGAGCGAATTCGCTGTCGATGTTGCAGAGGACGAAGTCCCCGGGCTGATTGACCCCTTGATGCATCCGCCGAAGTCATTGACGATTTGGACGCGTTGGGCCCACCGACTCACGTCTTCCTGACGTGCAATTGACATCTTCGACAAACCCTAACTTGCCGTGAATTCCGGGGTTGTGAAGCCGTTCTGCACGAAATTGGAGTAGTGGATTCTGCGAATGCTCTCGATGGCACGTTTGTTAACGGTGATGAATATTGGACAACCTTGCGAGTCGTCCACGCCTGGAGCCCGGTACTTCGGGGTACGGTCATGGCTGATTAAGTAAAGTCGGAGGCCATGGACACTCCTGACACCGCGGAGCTGGGGTCTAGCGGCCTTCGCGTGCCGCGCATTGGAATAGGAAGCGCCGCCTTGGGCGGGCTTTACTACTCCGTGGATGAAGACGAAGCCGTGCGCACCGTGAGGCGCGCGGTAGAGCTGGGAGCGAGCTACGTCGATACGGCGCCCCTTTATGGCCATGGACGCAGCGAGCGCATCGTTGGGCAGGCGCTGTCGCCGCTGGCCAGGGGCGACTACGTGCTCTCCACCAAGGTTGGGCGAGTCCTAGAACCAGTGAGCGCCCCCTCGGCCTCGGACTACTTTGTGGACTTGCCGCCGTTCGAGCCGGTCTTCGACTACAGCCGCAGCGGCGTACTCAGGTCACTGGAGGAGAGCCTGGAGCGCATGGGGCTCGACAGCGTCGATGTCCTCTACGTCCACGACCCGGACGAGGGCCGCTCCGTATTCCACGCCTTTTCGGGCCCCGACCACTACCGGCAGGTCATCGACGAAGTGCTGCCCACCCTGAGCGTACTTCGCTCGCAGGGCGTTATCCGCGCAGTGGGCGTGGGCATGAACGGCTGGCAAATGCTGGCCCAGTTCGCCCGCGACGGCGACTTCGACTGCTTCCTGCTGGCGGGCCGGTACACGCTGCTCGACCAGTCGGCCCTACCCGAGTTTCTGCCGCTGTGCGAAAGCAAGAACATCAGTGTCGTGATCGGCGGGCCCTATAACAGCGGCATCCTGGCCTCCGATCTGTCGCTCGGCGCGACCTACTTCTACGACCAAGCCCCGCCTGCGGTGCTGGAGCGAGCCAGGAGCATCAAGGCGATCTGCGACCGCTACGGCGTGCCGCTGAAGGCCGCCGCGCTCCAGTTCTGCCTGGCCCACCCGGCGGTCGCCTCCGTGATCCCGGGCGCGCGGTCGGTGGAGGAGGCGGAGGAGAATTGCGAGATGGTACTCGTTCCGATTCCCGCCGACATGTGGGCGGAGCTGCGCCGGGCCAGACTGATACCGGCGGACGCGCCGGCGCCGACAGGGTAAGTCGGCAGTGAAAGCGTTCGCGATGACGCTGGGCCTGAAGAGCGATCCCGGCGTGGTCGAAGAGTACACGCGGTATCACCGCGCCGTCTGGCCAGCGGCGTTGTCAGGACTGCACGATATCGGCATCACGAAGATGAAGATATTCCTGCACGGCCACAGGCTCTTCATGTACCTGGAGGCCGGCGACGACTTCGACCCGGCTCGGGACTTCCCCAAGTACATGGAAGACCCCCGCGCAAAGGAGTGGGACGAGCTGATGCGCGGCTTCCAGGAGCCCGTCCCGGGCGCCAAGCCGGGCGAGTGGTGGGCCGAGATGGAGGAGGTCTTCGACCTCGACTGGTAGGGGAGGGTCCGCCGCGCCGACAAAGTCCGGCGAAAACTCCATCTACAGCCACCACCACCTCTGCGACACGGGGGCTCTGGCATTTCCGTGGATGCCACCAGGCCCGAATGCGATCCGATTTCCGGGGGTTCCCAAGAGTCGACCAATTGGAACACCTACCTTGAAGGCGTCACTTGGAGGGCTCGGTCGACGGTTGCGTTTCTCCTGCGCCAATAGACTTTCGGCGTGAAGATAAATGTTCTCGGTGGAACCGGCCAACTCGGTTCAAGAATCATCGATTCGCTCCTGCGGGCCGGAGCCAGACCTGAGCAATTGGTCATCAGCTGTCGCAACGAGGCGAAGGCGCGGCGGTTCGCCGAACTTGGAATCGAAATCCGGTATGCGGACTACGACGTTCCCGAATCTCTCGCACCGGCGTTTGACGACACCGACGTGCTAATGCAAATTCCGAGCATGGCCCCCGTCGAAGACCGAGTAATCGAGCACGACCGCATCCTGGCGGGAGCGAAATCAGCCTCGGTGCGCAGGATCGTTTTCAGCAGTTTCAGCGCTGCTCGAACCGACTCCCTGTTCTTGATTGCTCCCTACCTTGTTTACGCCGAAACCAAGGTCAGACTCTGCGGGATTGATTGGACGATCTTGCGGAACGGCATGTACCTTGACCCCCTTGCCGATTGGGCGCCGGAGCTTGTTAAACAAGGGCGCCTGCCATACCCGGTCCAATCGGGGCGCGTTGCGTACATTTCACGCGACGATTTGGCGAGAGCCAGCGCCAGCGCATTAATGCAGGACGGGCATTCCGGGCAGGTGTACGAGTTAACGGGGCCAGAGGCAGTGTCAATGCCGCAACTGGCTGGGGCCCTTACCGCAGCTACCGGAACACCCATTGCCTTCGATTGCGTTTCCGAGTCCGAGTTCGAGGCAATTTGCCGTGAGGACGACATCCCGGATGAGATAGTCGCGATCCTTGCGTCAATGTACCGAGCTGTCGATCACGGCGAATTTGCCCGGGTAACTGATCACGTGGAACTGCTCTCCGGCGCGCCCGCGGAGTCCGTCGAAGCGCACTTGCAACGCGCCATCGGTGTTCCGGGCGGGTAGCAGCGAAGATCGACACAGCCATCGCCCCAAGCGTGTGTGATTGCCAGCCGAACCGGTGGCATCGAACCGGCTTGCCGTTTACTTGAGGGTTGCGGCTAGCGGCTTTCCATTTCGCGCTGCTTGATTGACAGGCCCCAGCCCCGCTCGAACAATGGGTTTTCTGAGCCTCCCGGGACATCTGTCAAGCTCTCTTCCACTGCCCGCATCGACGAGGGCAGCTCAATCGGCAGACTCCCTGTCGGGGGGTCGATGCCAAAAACCGCGTCGAGAAGGGCCGTGTCATCGCACGTAAACGAGGCCAGCAACGCCGCCGCCTCGCGGGCGATTTCAGGGAAGACTGCCGGCCGATCCAGGCGGATGTCGACGATGGTCGGTACGGCGCGGCAGACCGCCAGGACTTTCGACAACCGGCGCCGCTGGAATGCCAGCGAACCCTGGGGAATAAAGTACTCGAGCAGGTACCTGCTCCATTTGAATCGGCGTGGTGAAACCAAGCGCAGGACCGCGATATCGGCGTTCTTCGGCGACTTGACCACTGTCCCATAGCGCCGCGACACGTCGGGATCGACGCCTTCCAGATAGAGCTTCACCGGCCCTGACACTGGCAGCGCCGGACGATCTCCGGCAGTGTTGCTGGACCGGTTTTTCAATAGCACCAGGCTCCGCTTTTGGGCCCGTTTCCCGGCCGCCACCAGGTCGGCAGTTCCTGTCCTTTCTGCGGCCGCCTCCGCGTCCACGTACGGGTTCTCAAACAACCCGAGTTCGAATTTGACCTTCAATATCCGCCGCACCGACTCGTCAATGCGCGATTCCGGAATGCGGCCGTCGCGGACCAGTTCCGTCACTTGAGCAGGGCCGCAGTCGCCGCCGAATTGATCGACTCCCGCTTCGATCGCCTTGGCGTACCGTTCCTTGGTCGACAGGTGCTCGACTCCCCAGGCCGACGCTTCTTTGAGCCTGAGCAATCCGAGAACGCGGATGGATTCCACGGTCATCCAGTCGCTGCAGACCACGCCGTCGAAGCCGAGCCGATCGCGAAGCAAGCCGGTGATGATCTCCGAGTTGAACGCCATTGCGACTTCTTCAGATGTCTGACCGCTGGGAATCCCGTAAGAGAGCATCATTTGCTGCGTGCCGGCGGCGATCGCGTCGCGAAACGGGCCGAGATGGTATTCGAAGTTGTCGCCGGGGTAGAGTTGGCGCCTGCCGGAGCTGAAATGCGGATCCAGGCCATCCCCGGCCGGCCCGCCGCCCGGGAAGTGCTTGACCATTGCGGCCACGCTGGCTGGATTCAGGCCGTCCGCCCCTTTTTGGAGTCCCCGCACGAAGGCGGCAACCAGTCTGCCGGCGAGTTCGGCGTCATCGCCGAAGGTGGCTCCGGATCGTCCCCACCGCGGTTCGGTGGCCAGGTCTGCCATCGGGCCCAGCAACCCGCGCAGTCCGATCGCCGAAAATTCGCGCCGCACCGCGTCGCCGAAGCTCTCCGCCAGCCCTTCGTCGCCGGCCGCCGCCAGGCCCAGCTGCGAAGGCCAATGGCTGAAACCTTCCTGCTTAACTCCGCAGGCGGGGTTGAATCCCGGCGCGTGGCGGAGATCGGAACTGAACGTTATCGGGATTCCGAGGCGGGTCCCCTCGGCGATTTCCTGCAGCCGGTTGTGCCAACGGGCGACGGCAACGGGACCCGGGGCCATCATGATGTTGAAATGCCGAATATTCTGCTGGACTACCAGTTCGGTTGAAGGGGCAATCTTCATCGGGTGGAAACCCTCGACGACGCCCCCTTTGCGGCCGATCGGGATCCCCGGATGAAAAAGCAGGCCGGATTTCTCCTCCAGGGTCATTTGCGCCAGGAGATCGCCGACGCGGTCTACAACAGGCACCCGTGAGTCCTCATACGGGTCCAACCTGCCGTTTCCGTTCAAGTCGCGGTATTTGTGCCCCTGAACAATGCGCGGCCGGTCCCTGTGACCGTTTTCGAATGCGGCTCCGTCGCCTTTCAATTCCGACAATGAAACCGTCCCGCCCGTGAGTTAGCACCCAATCGATTTGCCGCTCGCAGCCCTGTTAGCCGCTCGGGCTTAGTAGATAACCAGCATCTTCCGTTAATGGTGATTAAACGGTACGGCTGATGCCGCCGGCTACTGTGCTGCCAGGGAGCATCCTCTCCATCCTTCATCAGCACTGGCGCGAGGCTTCGGAACCAGGGAATGGGCCGGTTTATCGACCGCACCGCTCCGGTTGAATCGGCACTAGGAGGATTTAGCTGTGGTTCGGAAAAACGCTATTCGACGGTGCGGAAGACTTCGATCCGGTTACCTGAGTTGACCACCACCGACATGAATCGTTGAATGTCGTCGGCGGTGATTTGGCCGAGCACCTGCAGCCGCTGTTCCGGCGTGCCGGGAGCGTCGCCGAGGTGGCGGCGGCGCAGCAGCGGGGCGACGATCTCACTGTTGCTATCGAGTTGATAGTCATCGCGTGCCACCGATATGGCCTGGGCGAGATCGGTCTCGGTGGGTCCGTTGGCTCTCAGGTCCTCGATTACCGCGATGATGGTGGCCAGGCTCTCTTCAAGTACATCCGCTGCTCCGGTGGCCTGGATAACGACTTCCCAAGCGCCGGTTTGGATGGCGGGCGAAATAGAACTGCCGATTGAATAGGTTTCCCCGAGTCCTTCCCGAACGGTGACGTCGAGCAGATCGTTGATGAGGTTCTCGGTAACGTCCCCGGCGACTAGCGATTCGACCGTGACCGGCAAATTTCCGCCGAATGCAATGTTCAGGCCGGTTTCACCGGAATCGGCGGCAACCGGGATGGTTATCCGCTGGACCCCGGCCGGGAACCCTGGATTGTGATCCACGAACGAATCGGAGGCGCCGGACGGCAGCGTTCCAATGTACCGGGTTGCCATTTCAGCCACGGTTTCCCGATCGACGTCGCCGACCACTACCACCACCAGGTCGTCAACGTCGCCGAGCCGCATCTTGTAGAGCTCGAGCAGGGAATCGGGCGTGGCGGCGGCGATTTGTTCGTTGGTGGCAACGAGAGTGAACCATGGACTGTCCTGATAAACAGCGGCCCACATTGAAATCGCCGCAATCCACCCCGGCGAGTTGTCGGCGGCCGTCCTGCGCGTCTGCATGCTCTGGATCTGTTCGTTGGTCGCGACCTGGGAGATTCGCGGCTCGGTTACGAACAGATGCAGCAGGGCGAACAGGTCTTCGAGGTCGTCGGGGCTCGCGGAACCCGTGAATCCCTCGGTGAACTGGGAGATGTAGGGGCTTAATCGCGCGGTTGTGCCGGCAAGGTATTCATCCAGTTGGGTGGCCGAAGCGTCGCCGACACCACTTGCGGCCACGGCCGCGGTTGCATGGAAACGGATCGCGGAGCTGCCGACCGGCAGCAGCGACCAGCCGCCCAAGCCCTGCGCGGTGACGTTCACTTGGTTGGCAGCAAGGTCGCTGGGAACGAAAACGACCGTGGTGCCGTTTCCGAATACCCACTCAAACGCGCCTTCAAACGCCGCCAGTCCACCCTCGCCGGTCGGAGCGACCGGATCGGGCGCGACCATAAGCGATTCGATCGCCGGTTCGGTTTCCGGCACCGACACCGGAATTACCGCGTCGATCGCGGCCTGGAGCTCGGCTGCGGTCGGCACGTTTGCTGGATCGTCGCCCAAAGAAACGACTAGTGGCGGCGCGTTGTCCAAAATCCAGCGCAGGTGCGCCGTCAACTCCTCGACCGTAAAGGTACCCAGAAGAGCGCCGAGGCGAGCCACCCTATCGCTGGTTGATTCGATTCCCCCGCCACTCGTGAAATGTGAAACCATGCGACTCGCGTACGCAGAGCTTTGCGTAGTCTCCGCCCCCTCGAGCGTCGCTTCGAGACCGGTCCGCCACGCAAGGGCTGCGCGATCAAGTTCGTCCTGGGTGAACCCGTAGTGCGCGGCGCCTTCAAGAACCGAAAGGTAGTCGGTCGTGGCCTGCTTCAGATCGGGTCCGCGCAGGTTGGTGCCATACAAGCGCAATCCGCGCGCCTGCTGCCACAGCGCCATGAACGGTTCGCTGGCCTGAGACATCAGCCCGGCCTGGAACGCCTTGTCGAGGCGGATTTCCAGCATCTGTGCGATGACTCCTTCCATGAAGCGCAGGCGATCGCCGCCCACGGTGCTTGCCGGCCAGGCGGGGAGCTGCCAGTCGATGGACATCGAAACGAAGCCGAAGTCCGGATCGGTCACGACGTCGGTGAAGGGTTCGGTTATGAAGTCCGCGGTGAAAGCGTGTCGTACGGGTTGGGCCGGTATCGGATCGGAAGGCTGCGCCAGACTGCCGAAATACTGTTCGACCATCCGTTCCATATCGGTAACGGGGAGGTCCCCGACGATGATCACCGCCGCATTGTCGGGCCGGTACCAGGTTTCATAGAACTCCCGGAGGTGCGCCTCGGTGATTGCGTTGTTCGTTTCCTCGTTGCCTCCAATCAGCATTCCTTCATAAATGCTGCCGGTGTAGTAGATCGCGTTGAGGTATTGCGTGATTCGGCCATTTGCGGATTCTTCGGTCAGTCGGTACTCGTCCAGCACAATTCCTCGTTCGGCCTCGACGTCTTCGGGTCGCAACGTCGCGGCCGACAGCCATTGCGACAGCACTTCGAAAGCAAGATCCAGCGCTTCGGGGTTGTCGAGCAGGAAGTCGAACATGTAAACGGTTTCGTCGGCGCTGGTGTAGGCGTTTAGATCAGGGCCAAAGTCGGTGCCGATGCTGCGCAGTGCTTGGATGAGATCGTTCTTGGAAAAACGCTCGGTGCCGTTAAACAACATGTGTTCCAGGTAGTGGGCAACGCCGTCGGTGCCCTCTGGATCCAGAATCGCGCCGGCGTTGACGACAAGGCGCATTTCGACACCTTCGACAGGCGTGTCGTTGGACCGCAGGTAATACGTCAGCCCGTTGTCTAGCGTTCCGATGAGGATCTCTTCATCGACGCTCAAGCGGGTCAGGTCCGCGTCGGCCGGCTCGTAGTCGTTGAACTCACCTAGATCGAGTCGGTCCGAGTCAGGCTCTGGCTCCCCGGACTCTTCGTCAGAAGGAGATACCTCGACCTGCTCGGGGGCAGGAGCTAGTTCGGCTGACTCGGGAGGTTGGGAGTCTGCGGGTTCGGGGCGATCCACCGGTTCCGTGGTATCGACGACCGGCGGCGCTGCGGTCGGTTCCACGGCAACCCGCTCGTCTTCAGTCCCGAATGGCGCGCACGCGGTCACCATCAATCCCAACGTCAAGGCCAACGCCAAACCGGCAAGTGCGGAAGTGCGCCGCAGGCGGCGTAGGGAGGCCACAAGGTCAGCGTCGGAGCGCATTATTTCTGAATCTCTAGCGTCAAGGCGACTGGACATGGAGGTGTCTGCAACGATCGGAATACTACCCCGCGATAGGCCAATTTTGGCGCGGAAGCAGATGATTGGCGCCATACCGGGCCTGCGCTGCTGACTGGATCCGAACCAAAGTGCTTGAACCCTTGCGAGGTGCTTGCTCGACTATTCCCTGGCGTTGGGTGTCAGACCGCTTCGGCCCTCGCGGCCACCAATTGCCGCCCGTCCAAGCTGCGGATATGGCCTGCAAACACGAGAACACCTAGGACTATCGCCATAAAGATGACTGCGCCGAGGCCGATTGCGACGCGTTCATCGTACAACTCCGCCACGGCGCCGCCGAGCAGCCCTCCGAGCGGTATGAGACTGAAGGTGATGCCGTGAATGCCCATCACGCGGCCCCTCAGCCGGTCCGGAACGCGCAACTGGAGGACCGACATCGAAGTTATCAGGTAGAACGAACTGAACATCCCCATGATCAATAGGGACACCAGCGCAACCGGGTACGTTGGCGCCAGCGCGAATCCAAGAACCAACAGCCCGAAAAGGAAACCGCCCCCCAACATGACTTTTCCTGTATGGCGGCCCCCCTGAATTCTTCCAACGACCAGAATGCCTACCACGGCACCGACACCGGAAATCGTGAACATCAACCCCAACCCCTCAGCGCCCACGTCGAAACGCTTGGCAAATAACGGCATCAGTTGCACGTGTTGGGTCCCGAAAAAGTGGTGGGCGTAAGTAAGAGGAATGATCACCGCGAACAACGGGTCCTTCGCGATGAACTTCACGCCCTCCACCAGATCCCTCACAGCGTTGCGGCCGGATGGGGGGACTTGCACCGGAGTCTTGAGGGAAAGCAAGACCAACGCCATCGCGCCGAATCCCGCCGCTCCTCCGATGAACACCGCGCCAGTACCGAACATCCGGATCACAAATCCGGCAATGGCCGGCGAGATCACCCTGCCCCCGTGCCACAAGATTGAATTGAGCGCCACCGCGCTCATGATGTGCGCCCGCCGTATGAGCGCCGGAAAAAAGGCGTTTCTGGTCGGCCATTCGAGGCCGAATACCAGCCCCAGCATGGCACTGATCACGACCACGTGCCATATTCGAACAGCCTCGGAAATCACCAGCAAAGCCTGTAGGGCCAGCAGCATCATCACCATGGTGGACGTGATGACCAAGAGCATCCGCCGGTTGACCCGATCCGCCACCACCCCTCCGAACGTGTTGACCGCGATCGTGGGCAGCGCCGAGGCGGCGCCGAGGTAGCCGAGATCGATTGGCGAACCGCCAAGCTCGTTGACGATCAGCCAGCCCTGCCCCACGATGATCAGCTGAACCGAGCCGACGGAGGCCACCGATCCCAGCCAGTAACGCCGGTAGGCAGGCTGCGATAACGCGCCCATGCGCTGTGTCAACGCGTCGGTATTTAGGAAACCAGAGAGCGATGCCAACGAAAGCTACATCCAGACGGGTCAAACAGGTGGTGAAACGCTACCGGGCCAGCACCGTTCCCCTTGGAACGAAACCGTTCCCACGACGGTTCCCGCCCCCCGATCTGGAGATTCCTCGTAAACCTGAACGGCCCGCCTGCGGTCTCGGCGTATTTTCCGCGGTTGGCTTTCGGTATCAGAGTTGCAATGCGAAGTTTGATCTCATCCGTGGACAGCGCCAAACCCCTACGCATTGGGGTGTCGTCATCCTGGACGAACTTGAATGGCGCGCCGATTCTTGGCTTGGTCATTCCGGTCGGCCAAACCGCCGCAATGAGGCCCGTCGGCCTTTCGGTACCTCGGATGCTGAACGGCACCCCGGGCGCATCCGTGATCTAGGCGATGTTTGCCACCCCCGAGCTCTCCCGGTTGCAGGACCTGGTTGCGTCTGCCGGAATTCGAACGACCGCGCGGTCGTTGCCCACCAATTGCGACGTTGCTCAGTTCAACGCCGCCAAGTCCGCGCCTCGGTCGCCGATCGAGGTACCGGTTGCAGCCGGATTAATCCAACAACACCCCGCGGATCGCGCGACCATATCGCTGGTAAAGGAACCCACCGGCGATTAGCATCACGCCCAAGCCGATGAAAGCGGCGACTCGATACGCCTGCGCCAATTCGAACGCGTCATAGGCGAATAACTTTATGACCGGCACCGCAAGCAGTCCGAGGCCGGCCACTCGCAGCCAGTAAGTCCGGAACGCGATGCCCAGTATGATCAATACCGCCGCGTACGCCGCCCATAGACCGCTCAGGGAAAGACTCACCACCTGCCCGGCGATTTCGGGGTCGACCGCGAAATATTCCCTGTCGAACGCGTCCACGATCTCGCCGCTGAGGGCGAACACGGTAAGGCCGTTTGCCGCAACCAGCAAATACCGCCGGAATCGTTGGTCTGAGGGATGGGGATCGTCGGCCTGCCGGCTACTGATCAACAAGGCCGATAGGTGCATCCCCGCGACCGCGGCGGCAAAGGCCAGGAAGTGCCAGTTGGCAACCGGGTGGTAGGAATGATCGGCGCCGAAATATATTTCGCGCCAGTCGTCGGCGGAAAAATCAAACACAACAAGCTTCAAAACGACGATGGCGAAGATCGCGCCCGCCGCCCAGCGCAAATTCGGCCTTGAATGCATGTAGGAGACCAGCATCAGCAGCGCCGCCTCGACCGTCCAGGCCGTCGTTACCCAGACTCCCTCAAACTGCACCGGAATTGCGATGGTCAACAGCACTATCGCTATCCCCAGCGAAACCCGTCCCAGCAGCTCCTTTTCCGGGTAGCGCAGCAGGATACCGAACCCGTTCAGGGCGTAGAAGACGGCCAGCGCAAGCGTGAATGCGCCCATCCAGGGCCGGTGCACGTCGAACAAGATCTGATAGCTGATCGCAAGGAACGCGACCGCATTCAGGACGATCAACGCCCAGTCGAGCGGTTCCGGGTCGCCCGTCCTGCGCAGACACAAGAGGTTCGACGCGCCGGCAAACATCAAAAAGATGACTGTTATCCCTGTCTGCGCCAGGGCCAGGCCCGGATCGAATTCGTCGTACCAGAACCCGAATAGCACCAGTGAACCGACAAAGGCCAGGATCGCAAGCCAGCGCCAGTCGCGGTAATAGGCCAGCGCCAGGACGCCCAGATCCAGGACCACGACGTAAACCAGGAGAACCCACAGATCCTCAAGCCTGTCGGCAAGGAAAAGCGGCGTTGCGAATCCGCCCAGCATCGCGAGGACCGCGACCGCCCGGGATGCGTGGCGAATCGACAACCCCGCCGCCGCCGCGGTCACGAGGCCGGCGAGGAAGAGAGCTGGGACCGGAGCGAAAAGGTCGTAAAGGGAGTAGCCGGCAAACACCGAGAGGTAGAGGATCGCCACCCCGCCGCCGGTGACGGCCTGGGCCCACGCCGGGTAACGCCGCGACCAGAATTCGCCGCCGCCCAACAGCAGCACGCCCGTCGCAAACCCCAGCACGACCCGGCCGGTCTCGCCGATCCAATCGTTGTCGAAAGCCAGTTTGAGGAAGAAGCCAACTCCGACTATGAGCGCCAAGATGCCGATTCGGGCGAGCCAGTTGCCGCCCAGCAACCACTCCCAGTCCCTGGACGCGTCTTTTTCGTCGGCCGTCCGGGGAGCGGCCGGTGCCGGGCGCCGGGATCGCACCGCCTCCGCCGTCGCGGAACCGCGCCGATCGGCGCCTGGGGCGCCGGCGCGTCCGGCCGATTCGGTCGCCGAAGGGGCGACCCCCGAGGTTGTGTTCTCCAACGCAAAAATGCGCCGCGTTTGGCGGTTCACCTGCGACTGGAGTCCGGTAACCAGCGACTGCAATTCGCTTACTGCCCGCCGCAGGTCTTCGTCGTCGGCGGTGGAGGCCGGTTCCGCGGCAAATTCGGGCAATTCGGTGCCGCAATTCACGCAATACTTGGCATCGGCGGACGACGCCTCGTGCCCGCAATTTGAGCAGTGCCGTTCGATCATCAGCTTCTTCCGGCGGCCCGCCTCATAAGACGCGTTTCGACGACGTCGCCGTCGTGCGGCCTAAACGGCCGCGCCACAGCTGGCGCAGAACTTTGCACCGGGGTCCAGGCTCGACCCGCACTGGGCGCAAAATCGGGGTTTGTCAGCCTCTCGTTCGATCGGTGGAGCGTGCGCTACCGGGTCGATCGGGGGCAAATCCACGGTGCCGGATTCGGGAGGCGGAGACAGCGGGTCGTCGCCAAAGCGGTTGGGTCCGACCGTCCCCGGGAGGGCACAGAGCACCAGGGGCAGCAAAGATGCGGCCAAGCCGGCCAGCAGGCCGAAGAGAAGAATCACCGCCAGGGTCACGAACTCGGCGTCCTCGAAATCAAATTCCGAGAAGATATCTTCCCCAGCGAACGCCAGCACGAACCCCGCTACCGCCAGAACGATGATCGCTACACCCGATACCAAATACGACAACAGCCACCAGGCCGAACGGCCGGTGTCATGCAGGCGGCGGGCCGACACCGCCAGAAACGGTGAAACCAGAAGCAGGAATAGGATCCCGGGCAGAAAAATGCCCACTACCCACTGGGCAATGGTTGCGCAGAGGAAGAACCACCAGAATTCGGACCGCGAAGCTCTGCCGCTGAAATCAAAGTACTTCTGGAAGCAAGTCCGAATCGAGTCAACCAGCGTCACTTCAGCACCCTCCGCCGTACCTGATCCAACTCGCCACGACCCCGCCCGACCCGCATTTGCACACGCGGATTGCACGCACGTTTCGCGCGGATGCGCGTTCACGTACAACGATAGCTTTGCCCGCGCAGCGGAAACCTGTGTTGGGGTCCCGATGGTGCGCCCGAATCGCGATTGACCCTGGAGCCAGCGACCGCTTGAAAACGTATGGCCGAAGCACAGTTTGGCGTGATCAAACTCATATGAAGGGTGCCAGTCCCCGCGTTGCTGGCAGCTGCACGCCCGGCGAGGCGCTCAGAGTGCGCCGGACCAGCAATCAGACCCCCGGAGCAGATACCGATGGAAAACTCGCACCGATTCGAAAACCTGACCTGGCCGGAGGTCAACGACGCAGTCGCCAACGGCCTGATTCCAGTCCTGCCGGTCGGCACGGTTGAACAGCACGGCCCGCACCTGCCCCTGAAGATGGACCTATGGTCGGCCGATTCGGTGGTTGACGAAGCTGCGCGGCGCCGGCCCGACCGGCTACTGGCGATGCCGGTCATCCCCTACGGTTACACGACCCATGTGATGGACTTCCCCGGCAGCATCACGGTCCACCACGAAACTTTCATCCGCTACGTCGTCGATGTGATCAAGAGCGTCGCCTACCACGGATTCAAAAAAGTGATCGTCGTCAACGGTCACGGCTCCAACGTTCCGCCGCTGGACTTGGCCGCCAGGCGGGCAATGATTGAAACCGACGCCGTGGTATCGATGACCAGCTGGTGGTCGCTCGTGACGGTCGATCCGGGCTTCGCGGCCCAGTGGCGGGAATCGGAATTCCCGGGCGGCTGCGCGCACGCATGCGAACTGGAAACATCCCTCGCGCTGCGATTGGATGAGTCCATGGTTCGGAAGGACTTGGTCGAGAGCCACCAGACGTGGACCAACGCCCAGGGATCCAAGTTCGAATCGGTCGACATTTTCGGATTCGGGCCCGTCGCGGTAACGGGCTGGACAAGCACATACACGGAAACGGGCGTATGCGGGTCGGCCGAGTTGGCGACCCGAGAAAAAGGAGAACTGCTTTTCGAGGAGGCAGTTTCCAGGTTGGCCGAGTGGGGAGACGAGTTTCATGCTCGCCAGTACCCGGCCAGGACCGACCATCACGCCGCACCGCCGTCGATTCCGGTTCCCGGCTAGGCGGCCAAATCGCGCTTCCCCATTGAATCCGAATGCCTGACCGTTGGCAGGAGGACGGCCGGCCGCCGCTCGCCGGCGGGCCGGGCCCGCGATTTCTGTGCAACGCGCAGCGGACAAGGCAGATCGGCAGGATATGATTTGTCGGCTCGTGCGCGGCTGATTGACGTTGGCACGATGTCCGGATCCCGTATCAATCGATTACGGCTGACGCTCCGAATTCCGCACCGGCCGAAAAGCCCATAGACACCGCGGCTTTGACTGCCAACCTCTCCTGGTATCGCGCCACTTTGCTGTTGGGGCTCGCCGCGGCAATCGCGCAGGTGGCGTTGGGTGGAGTGGTACGGGTCACCGGGTCCGGCGACGCGTGCCCCGATTGGCCGCTGTGCCACGGCCAGATAATTCCTCCCCTCGACTTGAACATCTGGCTTGAATTCAGCCATCGCCTGTCGGCCTCGGTATTGGGCGTACTGGTACTGATAGCGAGCGTGCTGGCCTGGCGCCAGGTGCCGAGATTCGGAACCTCGCTGCTGGCGATCGGCGCGGCCCTGGTGTTGGTGGTGGCGGCCGCCCTGCTGGGCGGATTGACCGTTCTGACCGAACTGTCCTGGTGGGCGCGGCTCATCCACCTGGTGCTGGCCGAACTCGTCGTCGCCTGCATCGCCGTCGCTTGGCTCGCCGGGCCTAGGGAATTGCGGTCCGTCGATGAGCCGCGGGCCGGATCCAAACTCGACCGGACGGTGGGATTGGCAACCCCCGCCGCGCTGCTGTGCGTTATCGTTTTTGGCTCGTACATGGTCGGCTTCAACTACGGCGCCGCCTGCACTAGTTGGCCGATGTGCCAGGGAACGCGGATCCCCGAGGGTTTCGCCTTCATCGCGAACATGACCCACAGGGTCACGACCGCGCTTATTTCGTTACCGGTTTTTTGGCTGTGCTACCGGGCCTGGGTTCCGGGACCCGGAACCCGTCGGGCGCGCTGGATCGCGGTGCTGGCGGCCGGCTGGATGACAGCTGCGATTCTCCTGGGGGCGCTCATGGTTTGGTTCAACTTCTCGGCATTGCTGAGATCGCTGCACCTGGTGACCGCGACCCTCCTCTGGGTCTCGCTCGTGGGACTGGTCGCGGTCCTATTCGACCCCGCCCGGTTTCGAGCCCGGATCTTGGTTAAGTGACCGGCGGCAGATGTTGATCCAGGCCTTTCCCTTCGCCGGGCACCTGCGCGACTACATCGCGCTGACCAAGCCGCGGATCATCTCGCTGCTGCTTGTTACCGCCATCGCCGGGATGGTCGTCGCGGCCCAGGGGTGGCCCGATCCGATCACGTTGCTGCTGGTGACCCTCTGCGGGTACCTGGCCGCCGGTGGAGCCAACTCGCTGAACCACGGCGCGGAACGGGATTTGGACCGGAGCATGCGGCGGACCAGCCGACGCCCGGTCGCCAGCGGCCGGGTACCGCCCCGGCACGCGATCGGCTTCGGAATCATCCTCAACGTCCTGGCGTTCGCGATCCTGGCAACGTTCCTGAATCTTTTGACCGCCGTGCTCGCTCTGAGCGGCACTCTGATCTATCTGTTCGTGTACACGTTCGGGCTCAAGCGGATCACTCCGCAGAACATCGTCATCGGAGGTGCGGCCGGCGCGGTCCCTCCGCTGGTAGGCTGGGCGGCGGTAACCGGATCGCTCGAACTGCCGGCGCTGGTCCTCTTCGCGATCATCTTCATCTGGACGCCGCCCCATTTCTGGGCCCTGGCGCTGTTGATCAAGGACGATTACGCGCGAGCCGGATTGCCCATGCTCCCGGTCGTGGCCGGACCGGCGGCCACCAAGCGACAGATCCTGATCTACTCCTTCGTGCTGGTGGGCGTGACGATCGCGTTCGCCTTCACCGGCGTCGTCGGATCCATGTACCTGGTAATCGCGTCGGCATCGGGGGCGGGCTTTCTCGTGTTGGCGCTGCGCCTGGCCAGGTCCGAAGGGATAGAGGGTGCCAAGTCCTTGTACCTCTATTCGATCGCCTATCTGGCGGCGGTGTTTCTGGGCGCGATGCTGGACGTTCTGGCGGGCGGCTTTCTCGCCGCCTGATCGTGGTGCCCGACCCGGTCTGAGTTCGCACCGAGCGCCGGGCCCCCGAGCATCTGCGAGCGAATCAGTCGCCGTCGGCCAGACCCCAGAGCGCGTCGGCCAGGACCCGGGCACCGGCGACAAGATGCCCGGGTTCGGCCGATTCGGATTCGTTGTGGCTGACGCCGTCGCGGCATGGGACGAATATCATGCCGCTTTCGCAAACGGCGTGAAGGTTCCGGGCATCGTGACCGGCCAGCGAATAGACGCTGTGCCAGGCCAGCCCCAGGCGTTCGGCGGCCGTGCTCAGCCGCCGCTGCATGCTGACGGGAAACTCGATCGAGGGCGTGCTGGCAATCTCGCCCACGCTGACCGCGCAGGGACCGCGAGCGCGCTCGCAGCAACCGGCGATGGCATCTCCGAGGTCGGCCAGCACCGCGTTCACGGGATGCCGCAGGTCGATCGAAAAATAGGCCTCTTCCGCCACAACCGACGGTGCGTTCGGACTAACGTTCAGCAGGCCGACCGTGAACATCAAGTCCTGGGGTTCGTCCATCAGTGCAGCAAGGTCGGTAATCATCCTCGCCGCCGCGAGGACCGCGTCGCGGCGGTCCCCCCGCGGGGTCGTGCCGGCATGGGACGCATTCCCGGAAACGGTTACCCGAAACCGGCGGCTGCCCTGCATCCCGCTCACCACGCCGATCGGCACGTCCTCGCGCTCCAGGACCGGCCCCTGTTCGATGTGGGGTTCGATGAAAGCATGAATCGGGAACCCCAGCGGCCTCGATTCGACCCCGGCGTCGGCGGCCAGGATCCGCGCAACTGATTCCCGGACCGTCTCACCTTCGGCGTCGGTCACGGCCAGAATTTTCTCCAGCGGGCGCAAACCGGCGAACGCCTCTGACCCCATCAATCCCGGGGCGAATCGCGAACCCTCCTCGTTGGTCCAGGCCACGACTTCGATGGACCGCCGCGGCCGCAATCCACCTGCGGCCATCGCAGTTACCGCTTCAAGCGCCGCCAGAACTCCAAACGCACCGTCGAACTTGCCGCCGGTGGGCTGCGAATCGATGTGCGATCCGGCGAGCACCGGCGCGGCATCCGGGTCGCTTCCCTCAAGGCGCAGAAAAAGGTTTGCGATCGGATCGTGAAAGGCGGTCAATCCGGACTGCCGAGCCCAGGCCAGCAGTACCTGGCGGGCGGCGATCTCGACGTCGGACAACGCCGGTCGGTTAACGCCGCCGCCTGGCGTTGCGCCGATCTCGGCGAGCTGCATGTGCCGGTTCCACAACCGCTGCGGGTCGATCAGCCGGGAAGCCGGACCCGATCCCGGCGCGCCCGCTTGATTCACGAAGTGCGCATGATCTGGTTGGGATCGGCGCGCGGGTCGCGTTCCCGCCAGCCGCCCGCCTCGACCGAGGCGAGGAATCCCGCCAGCAGGCGGTTGAAGAGCTCGGGCTCCTCGAGGTTTATCGTATGCCCGGTCTTGGGCAACACGGCCAGTCCGCAAGCGGGGATCGTTCGCTTCAGGAAAATCCCCGGCTGGAGGCAGTGGTCGTCTTCATCCCCGCTGACGATCAAAGTCGGGGCCGCGATTGCCCCGAGATCTGCTTCGAGGTCGTAAAGCGAGGGCCGCCGGGCCTGGACGCCGCGCATCGTGTTGGCCGCTCCCAGCTCCGAGTGCCTGGCCAGCCGCTCGGCGAATGTCCGCCAGCCGCGCGGATCCTTTCCCTGGAACTGGACGCGCGAAGCTCCCTCGGCGTAAACGGGGGCAAATTCAGCCGCGCCGCGTTCGAACCCGCCGGCCACCAATTCCGAAACTTCGCGGAAGTACTCTTCGTGCTCCTTTTCGGCGCCGTAGCCGGTTCCCGCCACGACCAGCGAGCGGACCATGCCGGGATGCCGAATGGCGGCGTGCAGAACCGCGAATCCACCCATCGACAACCCAACCAGGTGAGCCGGTTCGGCGCCGGCGGCGCCCAGGACGGCGACGATATCGTCGGCCGCCCGTGCCTGCGAGTAGGCTTCTACGCTTGGCGGTACGTCCGAGGGCGGGTAGCCGCGGGCCGCGTAGGTGATGCAGCGATAGCGCCCCGCGAACGCTGATACCTGGGGTTCCCAGCTCCAGTAGCTGCCGGCGAATTCGTGCACGAAAACCAACGGATCGCCGCAGCCTTCTGATTCGTAGTAGAGGCGGACACCGTCGTCGGTGGTGGCGAACGGAATGGCAGTGCTCCTAGATGATCGAGTGGCGCGAGCTGATGCCGCCGTCGACCGTGACGATCGTGCCCGACGTGTACCCCGAGCGGTCCGAGGCGAGAAAAACCATCAGGTCGACGACCTCGGGAACGGTTGCCGGTCGGTTCAGCGGATAGCGTTCCAGCAGGCGGGTGAACTGGCTTTCGTCGCCGTACAGGTCAAGCGCGCGGCGCCGCAGGAGCTTGTAGATCCGCTCGGTTTCGACCGGACCCGGGTTTACGCCGACGACACGGATCCCGTCATCCAGGCTGCGTCCGCCGAGCGCCCGGGTGAACGCCATCAGGCTGGCGTTGCCGGAGGTTCCGGCCACGTAGTCGGGGTCGTAAACCTGGCCGGCATTGCCGATGTTGTTGACGATGACGCCGCCACCACGGTCGCGCATGATCGGGTAAATCGTCCGGGTCAGATTGATGTAGCCGTACACCTTGAGATCCCACCCCTCGCGCCAGGAGGCTTCACTGACGGATTCCAGGTTCCCGCCCGGGATGCTGCCGGCATTGTTCACCAATATGTCAACGTCGCCCGCAACCGCAGCGATCGCGTCTATGACCCCGGGCGCGGTCAGATCGCCCGGTAGGATTTCGACCGCCACCCCGTAGCTTTCGCTCAACCGGGTCTTTACCGCCAGCAGGCGGACCTCGTTCCGGGCGACTAGCAGAAGGTTCACGCCCTCGCGCGCGAAAGCTTCGGCGAGCCCCTCGCCGATTCCCTGCGAAGCGCCGGTAATAAGCGCCCGCCGGCCAGCTAACTGAAGATCCAACCGCTACCTCTTTCGTGCTTCATTGATCCAACGAAGGGGAATCAGAACAACTCGCTGGCGGCGACTTTCCCCCGGCATCGCGCGACCGCTTCATCGAGGTGATTACAGAACTCGGCGATCCATTCGCTCGGCACCGTGGTGCCCACCTTTACGAATCGCTCGGCGAAGCGGTCCGTGTGATACCTTGCCTGGCGAATGAGGACGTTGCGCTCGAGGTAGTACTCGCACAGCCGGTCGGGCGCGATCGACGCTCCGCTCACGTCAATGCAGACGAAGTTGCCGTTGGATGGGTAAACGGTCAATGCCAGGCCCGGAATTGCATCGACCGCGTTCTTGATCGAGGCCTGGTTGGCAAGCTGTGCTTTATGGACCGCGGGAAACCACTCCGCCTTGTGCTGCAGTCCGGCCAGCGCGGCGCGCTGCGCCAGGACCGATGCGCCCAGATTGTTCGGCGGCGCCTCGGCCAACCGCGCAATCATTTCCGGCGACGCCACCAGGGCGCCGAGGCGCAGTCCGGCGATGCCGAGCCATTTGGAAAAGCTGTAGGTCGTGATCGTTCCTTCTGGGTAGTGCTCGGCGGCGAGCGAATGCCGGGCGGCGAAGTGGCGGTAGGTGCAGTCGTGGATCAGGATCGATCTGGCGGCGCGGCAGACTTCGGCAATTTCCCTCAATTCGTCTTCTGACTGGACCGACCCGAGCGGGTTGCTGGGATCGACCAGGTAGACCAGGCGGGTCCGGGGCGTGATTGCCGCGCGCAACCGGTCGGGACAGAGCCTGAACCCGGCCGACCGGTCGTAGATCGGAATTTCCGAGACCGTGGCGCCGGCGCTGGCGGCGAAGCGGCGCGGCCAGAGCCAGCCCGGGTCGGTGAACAGCATTTGGTCGCCGGACCCGATCAGCGTTCGGCACGCGTGGTAGAGGCCTTCGATCGCCCCGTCGGTGACCAGCACTGAGAATCCGGCACCGACTCCGAGATCGGCGAGGATGCCCCGGCGCAGGGCCTCAAGCCCGAGCGGCGGCGCGTAAAGATGGAATTCGCCCGAATCTATGCATTTGAGCATCGCCTCCCGAACGGCCGGATGGGGCTGGAAATGGTTGGTGTTCTGACCCAGCCATCTGAGTTCACGGCGCGAGACCAGCTCGTCGAAATGGCGATTGCGGCGCTCAATCACCGGTTGTTGCCAGTTGGCTGCTCGGTCCGGACCGGCGCGTCACGGCCGCAAACGATTAACCGGACGGGTTCGACCAAACGCATGCTCTCATTTTTGACTGTTTGCGCCTGGTTCCGTCCAGTCTGGGCCACGGATGTCACTGCGGGAGTCTCAGTCACCTCCGGGCCATCGGCACCCTTGCGCTTGCCCGGTCGCGGGCGGCGTTAATCGCGCCTCCGGTGATCGGCGCGCGGAAAGGGTCACTTGATCCCCGTCAGTTGGTCAGGTGCAGTTCGGCGATTGCGATGCCCGCCTCGCCGGCGATCGCGTAGAGCAGATATACCCGACCGGCTTCCTCGAAGATCGCCGGATCCCGCAGCTGGTTCACGCGGCCGTAGGCGACGCTGCCCATCGACGGCTCCAGCGGCAGTTCGGCGCCCTCCCAGCTCCTTTCCGGCCGCAAGACTTCAACCGCCTTGGTCTCCTTCCACTGAGTCCATGGGGCCGAGAGGTCGATCGTACTCAGCAGGATCCGTTCCGGCGCGTGCCCGACCTGCGTCCAAAACACGTGCAACCGCTCCCCCCGCTTGAGGACCGCGCAATGCCGCATGTCGGGGTTGAAAAGGGTCGGACCTTTTTCGAATCCGGACAGGCCATCGGTGGAGCGGTAGACGTGGCCGGGCATCGCGATGCCAAACGTGAAACCGTCATGTTTGAACGCTCGGAGGTAGGTCCGTCCGAGGATCTCCGGGCGGGCCTGGAAGTTGATCCCGTCCCGCGAGACCGCTACCCGGCTCCTTTGTACTCCGAAATCCTCCAACCCGTGGAAATACATCACGATGCGTTGGTTCTGCTCGTCCGCGTGCGCGTCCGGCGATGCGATGTGCGGAGTCGTGAACTCGGCGAGCAGCGAGTGCGGAAGCCGGTTGTAGCGGGGGTTCTGCCGGTGCCGCTTCACCGCCCTGTTCAGCATCCTCTCGTCGAACTCCGGCGGATCGCTCGGGAAATGCGAATGTTCGATCCGCAGGCTGCCCGGGGAATGAATCCTCCAGGGCCCAAGCAGGTCGTCGGCGTGCGCCAATCTGATATGGCTGCCCTTGTGGTCTGCGAAATACAGGTAGTACCTGCCGAGCGGTTGCTCGACCCAGTCGGGGACCCGAATCAGCGAAGGTCCCTGGATGTTGCGGCCGGCGATTGGGTGGGTCTCCGGGCAGATGATCGGCCCGTCGCTAAGGCGTTCCACCCGGATGGCCGGGAGCTTCGCATCACCCATGTCGGCTCCGGGCGTTGCCGCCAACAAGACACCCTTGGGCGCCGGCAGGGCACGCAATGCCTATCACGCGCGCCGGCGGGCGGGTCGGCAACGGTCCGCCCGCCCGCCGGCCGCGGCCAGGGCTCGAGCCGTCTGCGCGCATTCGCGGAACGACGACGTTACTGAGCGAATCGAATTGAATGCCGGGAAGCCACGCTCATTCAAAGCCGTCGCCGATTACTCGGGCGCCGCGGGCCCAAGACCCGGGATCCGGATTACTCCGAACCGGCCTGATTGGCCGAATCCGCGGGAGCTTGGCCAAGCGTCCAGCCGCCGTCGACCATGTAGATGCCGCCGGTGCAGAAGCTGGCCTGATCGCTGGCCAGGAACGCCATGAGCCGCGCCACTTCCTTGGGTCTGCCGTACCGGCCCAGCGGGATCCGGGACTGCATACGCTCCCGGGCCTGCTCGGCGGTTTCCCGCGGTCCGCTATCTGCCTCCGCCCGCATGTGCTCGATCGAGCGCATCATCCTGGTCTGGATCGGGGCCGGATTCACCGTATTGACCCGGATTCCGTGAGCGGCCCCCTCGATCGCCGCAGTGCGGGCGAGACCTATGACCGCGTGCTTGCTGACCGAATAGCCCGACATGCCTGCCGATCCGCTGACGCCGGCCGTCGACGACGTGATCACGACGCTGCCGCCGCCGCCGCGACGCATGACCGGAAACACGTGCTTAAGCCCCAGGAACACGCCGCGCACGTTGACCGACAGGACCCGGTCGAAATCCTCGTCCGCATATTCGGAAATGAGGGCAACCGGCCCTTCGATCCCGGCGTTGGCCAGCAGGACGTCTATGCCCTGCCATCGCCCGGTGGCAGCGTCAACGTACGCCTTGGTCTGCGCGGGGTCGGTCACGTCGGCGGCGCAGAAGTTGGCGTTACCGGGACCCAGCGACTCGACCAGGCTCCGGAGCGCATCCTCGTCCAGGTCGACCAGGGTGAGTTTTGCTCCGGCTTCAACGAACCGGCGCGCCGCGGCCCGGCCTATCCCTCCGGTCGCTCCGGTGATCACGGCGACCTTTCCCTGCAGCTGGGTCAATTCGCGCCCCTTTGGCGAAGACGGTCGGCCGAGGTTTGGATTGGCCCTCCAGCCGGAACTTTTCAACCGGCCGATTCTTACCCAAAGTTCGCCGCTGGCCGCAAGATTGGATCGCTCAAGCCGAATGCCAAGACCGGTCCGGCGTCATCGGTCGTTTGCCCGCCGGCAAACCCGAACCAGCAAAGGTACGTATACATTTGGGCAGCGTTTTCGGCCGTCGATTGGTGTCCCGCCCGCATTGTTTGCATACAGGTTGAACCTGCCGCCAGCTGCAACCGTGCCGGCCTTTCGGCGCCCGCCGGGCCGGCGGCCTGGCCAACGCCGATTGCTGCGGATGCTCCGGATCGGCTTGCTGGCGGCGTTTTTGGCACTGGCCGTCCAGTCCGCGCCCGGCGCCGGCGCCCAGACGCTCGATTACCCGATCGCGGAGGGCTGGTTCTTTACCCAGGGCGCGACCGATACGCCGGACCCGCAGGACGGATTCGCGGTAATTGACGACGGCCAGGCCCGATTCTGGAGCGCGTTCCAGGATAACGGCGGGGTGGCCGCGGTCGGTTATCCGATCTCGCGCCGGTTCGTCTGGGACGGATTCACCACCCAGGTAATGCAGAAAGCGGTCTTCCAGTGGCGTCCCGAATCCGGCAGCACGGCGTTCGTGAACGTCTTCGACGACCTCACGGGCCGGGGCCACGACGCGGCGCTGGCGAAACTGCTGGTTCCCGAGACCGAAACGTTCGCCGACGAAGGTTCGCTCAACTTCAGCGAGATCGTCCGGAAGCGGATCGCGTTGCTGGAAGTTGAACCGCAACTGCTGGCGACCTACCAATCGGTGCCCGATCCGCTGCTCACCTACGGACTGCCGACCTCCCGGGTGCGCGAGTACGAGGGACTTCGCTCCATTCGCTTGCAACGCGCGGTGCTGCAACTCTGGACCAGCGATTTCCCGTGGGCCAGCGCCGGTACGGTGACGGTCGCCAACGGCGGCGACCTTGCCAAGCAGGTCGGGATGTTTGCCGGCGCGCCACTGCAACCCGAACGAGCCGACCGCTACGTGACGCCCGGGACGTTTATCTCCGAACCCCCGGAGATGCCGGTGGTCGACGTGGTAGCGGGAGCCCGCGCCGCGGTGGTGCGCATCGAGGGGACTACCGGATCAGGTTCGGGATTCGTGATCGATCCCGAGGGCCACATCCTCACCAATGCCCACGTGGTGGAGCGCGTGGGCGAAATGGAAGTCGTTCTCGAGGACGGCAGCCGCTGGGAACCCGAACTGATCGGAATCGACTCGGCCCGCGATATCGCATTGCTAAAAGTCAACCCCGATTCGCCATTGCCTTTCCTGTCCCTGGCCACGAACGTCCGCGCCGGGGAGTCGGTCGTGGCGCTGGGTTTCCCGCTTGGACTCCAGGGCGGACTGACGGTGACCACCGGAATCATCTCGTCGCTCGAACGCGTCCTCGACGATGTGATCCACCTGCAGACCGACGCGGCGATCAATCCGGGCAACAGCGGCGGACCGCTGCTGAACCTGCGTGGCCAGGTCGTGGGCATGAACACGTCCGGGATTCCCTCGCGGTTGGCCCAGGGGATCGGATTCGCAATTCGCCACGACGAACTGGCCAATCGCCTGCCGGAGCTGCTGTCCGGGCGACTGGCCCCCAGCACGCAATCGCCGCCGACCAACGAGACCACTCCATCAGGAGCTTCAGATTTCGGTCCCGCCAGCGGGACGCTGAATCACGATCCCGATGATGGTTTCATCAAAGGCGTCGCAGCCGGCTTCGACGCGGCCGACTTCGTTATCGAGGCCACCTTCTTCAATCCCTACAGCGCGGCGGCCGGCGGATTCGACTACGGATTCAAGTTCCGTGACGCCGGCGGCAATGCCTTTTTCCTGATCGTCACTTCCGACGCCTCCTGGCGCCTCTTCTACGGCGACGACCCGCCGCGGACGTTAGTCGGCGAGGGCCGCATGCCGCGGTTCCGCGACGGCGTGGGCGAATCGAACCACCTGAGCGTGATTGCGGTCGGCGAAAGCGGGTGGCTATTCGGCAACGGGGAGCTGGTCGCCGGATTGGAGCTGGACGCCGTGACCGGAGCCGGCGACGTGGCGGCGATTTCCGGTTACTACAACCGCCACCAAGTGGCTGGCGCGGCGACGCGGTTTGAGAGCTTTGCCGGGCGCGGCCTGCAACCGCACTTCGATTCCGGCGCCGGGATGCTGGAAAGGGTTGATGACGACAAGATCGCGGTGCTGCAGAGCGGTGCTTTTGCCCGCGACCTGGTCGCCGAAGCGGAAGTTCCCCTGCCGACCGAAACCGACTGGGACGCCGGATTCATATTTAGAAATTCCCAGTCCGACCGGTTTGAAATGGTTGCCCTGGACGGAGACGGCGAGGTCTTCCACTACACGCGCACTACCGGCGAGGATCGTTTCGATCGGCTCGGCACCGGTCAGGCGCCCGAACCCGTAGAGGGCCAGGTAAACCGTCGGCTGCAGCTCATTGCGACCGGGTCCTCGGGTTGGTTCTTTGTCGATGGGAAACTGGCCCTGGAACTCGACTTAAGCCACAACCTGGATCGTGGCTTCATCGCCCTGGCTGGTGGGATCATCAGCGGCAACCGCAATCTTGAAGAGTTCGACAGCTTCCGCGTGTTCACGCCTTAAAGCGGACCGGATCATTACGCGCCGGCAGCCGCGGCCCAAAACCGCCGGACGCCGACCAAAACTGATTGGCCTTGGGTTCTCGGCCGTCCGCCATATCCGGCAACAGATTAAAAACGCCGATCGACTGGGAGCCCGCGAACTTGTCTAGCATCGGCTCGCGGGCCGGCGTTGGCGAACCGCTCTATTGGGTCGGACCGCATCGATTTTTCAAAGGTTGGAATTGAGGCCAGACAGTGCAAATGGAGCTCGGGGCGTTTTCGATCAGCCTCGCCGTCGCCGACATCGACGCGTCACGGAGGTTCTACGAACACTTCGGGTTCAAGGTGATCGGCGGTGACCGGGATGCGAATTGGCAGATCCTGCGCAACGGCGATCACACGATCGGGCTGTTCGAAGGCATGTTCGAGGAGAACATCCTCACCTTCAACCCGGGATGGGACCGGTTCGGCCAGGAGTTGGACTCGTTTGCGGACGTGCGGCAGATCCAGCACCGCCTGAAGGACGCCGGCGTGGACCTTATCAGCGAGGTCGACCCGGAAGGATCTGGCCCGGGCAGCCTGATGGCGATCGATCCGGATGGGAATCCGATCCTCATCGACCAGCATCGCTAGGGGCATCGCAGCGGGCCAAAGCGCCGCCGCCAGCGTGTTCGCCGGCACCTCAATGCCCCCTGGCGCCGGCCTGCAAACTGTGCTGTCGGCCGGCAGCCGAGCGCGGTGCTACCGGATAATTCGGTCAGATGTCTGACGTTGAGTTGCGGAAACCCGAAGTGCTCGTCGTGCGCGAGCACGAGCGGGAGATCGAGATCGCCTCGGGCGCCATGACCCGGATAGCCGGGGTATCGGAAGCGCTGACCGGGGCCAAGGGGATACACCTGGCCGAAGCGTTGATCCCGCCCGGTCGCTGCTCCACCGCCCACTACCACAGCAATTGCGAGTCGGCGATTTACGTGTCCGCAGGCGAAGGTCTGATGCTCTCCGGCCACGATCTCGAAATCGAGGAGGTCATCGGCCCCGGCGACATGATCTACATCCCTCCCGGCGCCGCGCACCAACCGGTCAACACCAGCGACGACCAGCCGCTGCGGCTCATCGTTGCCCGCAACACGCCGGTCGAACTGGTCGTGGAAATGGACGGCAAGGGCCGGACCGATTGTTGACCGGCCGCGCGGTCGAATACGCGGGCTGCGGGTGATCCGATCGACCCAGTTTTCGTAGTTACCTAATGACTGCGAATTACCCAATTGAGACCCAAAGGACCGGTGCCGGCTTGAAGCGTATCTGGACGGGGCTGCTGCTAACCGTGGCGCTTGTTGCGTTGGCAGCCTGCGACATCGGCCAATCCGAAGATCCGACACCGACCGCAACCGTGCCGCCGGCCGCCACGGCCGCGCCGGTGGCAGAGCCCACCACGCTCGCCGAACCGGAACCGGTGGAAGAACCCGCCGAACCGGAGCCCGAACTCACACCCGCTCCGGTCCGCGAGCGCGAACCGGAGCCCGCGCCCGAGCCGGGCCCGCCCCTGGCCTTTGATCCGAAGGTCATTCGCGGCACCCTGTCCAACGGCCTGAGCTACTACATCCGGCCGAACTCCGAACCCCGGAACCGCGCCCAGATTTCGCTGGTCGTCAAGGCCGGGTCGGTCCTGGAGGAAGAGGACCAGCGCGGATTGGCGCACCTGGTCGAGCACATGGCTTTTAACGGGACCGAGCGGTTCGCCAAGCAGGAGATCGTCGAATACCTGGAGTCGGTCGGAGGCACGTTCGGGCCCGACATCAACGCCCAGACCGGTTTTGACAGCACCCTCTACTGGGTCGAAATCCCGACCGACGATCCCGAAATCACCGAGACCGCGTTCCAGATCCTTAGCGACTGGGCCTACGCGATCGCCTTCGACCCAGAGGAAGTGGATCTCGAGCGGGGCGTCGTCCTGGAGGAATGGCGGCTGAGCCAGGGATTCAGCTCAAGGCTGCAGGACAACCTGCTGACCCTGCTTTTCGGCGATTCGCGCTACGCGCAGCGGGCCCCGATCGGCCTGCCGGAGGTGATCGAGAACGCCCCGCCGGAGCGCCTGGTCGACTTCTACCGGCGCTGGTATCGGCCCGACAACATGGCGATCGTGGCGGTGGGGGAATTCGACCCGGCGGCCATCGAGTCCAAGATCAAGCAGCACTTCGCCCCGCCGCCCGAGGGCCAGGCCGGTCAGGCCGCGGCCGCCGTCGGCGATCCGACCGCCCGGCCCAGTATTGAGATCCCAGGGCACGCCGATCCGCGGATCGAAGTTTTCACCGACCCCGAGTCTCCCGGCGTCCAGTTCATCCTGGTGCGCAAGATCTCTCCGGAGGACGGCCAGGACGCGGCCGCGTTCCGGCGGATCGTGGTCGAAAGACTGGCCTTCATGATGCTGAACGCGCGCCTGTTCGAGCGCGCCCAGGTCGAAGACCCGCCATACCTTTGGGCCGGCGCGGCGCGATCCCCCTACGTGGAAAGGCTGGATATTCTGACTTTCTCCGGCTGGGTCGAACCGGGCGGGGTCGAGCGCGGCCTGGGGACGATGCTCGAAGAACTGCGGCGGGTGCAATTGCACGGATTCACCGAAACCGAACTGGCGCGTGAAAAGGAAACCCTGCTGCGGGCGATTGAGAGCGCCTATACGCAGCGCGAACAGACCCCGTCGTCAAGCTTCGTTGGCGAGTACGTCGACCACTTCCTGCGCGGGATCCCCGCCCCCGGGATCGAGGCCGAGTGGGGCTTTTACCAGGAGGTTCTGCCGCAGATATCGCTGGCCGAGCTGAAGACCTCGACCGATCGATGGACCCGGTCGGCGGACACGGCGCTGCTCGTAGTCCGGCCCGGCGGGGACGACGCGCTGCCCGACGCCGACCTGACCGCCGCGCTGCTCGGCGATCTCGAATCGGCGCCCGGCCTGGCGCCCGACGCGTATGTCGACGCGATCGAGGACATACCGTTGCTGGCGAATCTGCCCGAAGCCGGCAGCATTGTCGCCGAGGAGTCGATCGAATCGATAGATGCCCGCAAGTGGACCCTTTCCAACGGCATTACGGTCTACGCCAAAAAGACCGATTTCCGGGACGACGAGGTCGTCTTCAACGCCTACAGCCCCGGCGGGCACTCGCTGGTCGAGGACGCCGACCACGTATCGGCGATCTACAGCGATACGCTCATTTCCGGCAGCGGGGTGGGCCCGCACGACAGCGTGGACCTGGACAAGCTGCTGGCCGGCAAGCGGGTTGCGGTCGCGCCCTACATTTCGGAGCTCTACGAGGGGTTCAGCGGCAGCGCGTCGCCGCAGGACCTTGAAACCATGTTCCAGCTGATCACCCTGTACGCCACCCAGCCGCGCCTGGACCCGGCGTTCTACAGCCGCTACCGGGCCAGCCTGGAAAGCGTGGCCGAGACCCGGGCCGCCGATCCCGACGCCATCCTCTTCGACCATGTGGGCCGACTGCTGAGCCAGGGCCACTTCCGGGCCCGGCCGTTGACCGCCGAGTTGATCAAGGAGCTCGATCCGGAGCGGGTGCAGGCCGTTTACGCCGACCGGTTCCGTGATCTGGGCGATGCCACCTTCGTGTTCGTGGGGGCATTCGACTGGGAAAACCTGCGCTCGCTGACCCGGACCTACCTGGCCAGCCTGCCGGCCGGCGGGGTCAAGGAGAGCTGGCGCGACGTTGGAATCGATCCGCCGACCGGTCTGATCGACGAGGTCGTAAACAGCGGGCTTGAACCGCGCGCGGCGACGGTCCTGATATTTGCCGGCGAGGCCGAATTCAGCCAGCGCGAGGCGCTGGCCCTTTCGGTCGCCGGCGATGTGCTCGGCATACGACTGCGCGAGAGCATCCGCGAGGCCCTGGGAGGTACATATGCGATCCAGGTCGACGCCTCGCGGAGCAGGCTGCCGGACGCCGAATATCAGGTCTCGATCATCTTCGGCAGCGATCCGGAAAGGACCGACGAACTCCTGGCCAAGGTCCTGGAGGAGGTCGAATGGCTGCGCGCGGGGGCGGCGGACTCATACCTGGCGACGGTCAAGGAACAGTTCATCAGCGCCCGCGAGGAGCAGCTGCGTGAGAACGGTTTCTGGATGCGGCAGATTCTGAGCGCTTCGCAGCGCGCCGACTCGTTTGGTCAAATCGCCGACCTGGAAGAACGACTGTCGGCGCTGACGCTCGACGACATAGCGGCGGTGGCCCAGCGGGTTCTGCCGCTCGACCAGTACCTGCGGGTCGTCCTGCTGCCCGAGGAAGGATGACCCCCGGCCCGAAGGAGCTCGGGTCCGGGCGGGTGAACCGATTGGCGGTGCCCGAGCGGCCGCCCGCCGGTCAATAATTGCGCGCGGGCCTCGAGCGGAGCCATAAATGAAGCTGTCCTGCCAGGAAAACCTGGTCCCCGGCGCTACGTTCGCCGACCGCCTGGCCAATCTCGCCGCTTGGGGATATGAGGCCGTCGAGCTCACCGACTTTGACGGGTTGCTGCGCTCGCGGGTTGCCGAGATCAAGTCCGCCCTGGCCGACAGCCCGGTCCAAGCCAGCACCATTTGCGGCGGCAGCAACGTGCAGTTCATCCACCCTGATCGGACCAAGCGCGAGGAGTCGGTCCGCCAGCAGCGCGAAATACTAAAGCTCTGCGCCGAATTCGGCGCGATCGGCTGCATAGTGGTGCCGATGTTCAATCACGACACCCGGATCCCGGGGCTCGAACCGATCGCCACGACCGGCCAGCTGCAGCGGGAACTGCTGGTCGCCCTGATGCGACCCTTGGCGCAGGAGGCCGCTGACCTGGGCGTGTGCGTGCTCCTGGAGCCTTTGATCCGCTACGAGTCCGACTTCCCGCGCGATCTGGCCGAGGCGGCCTCGATCTGCGACGAGGTCGACAGCCCGGGCCTGAAGTTGATGGCCGACTTTTTCCACATGAACGTCGAGGAAGCCGATATCGCTTCCAGTCTCAAATCGGCCGCCCGGCACCTCCGCCACGTCCACCTGGCCGACAGCAACCGGCAGGTTCCGGGGCGCGGACACACCGATTTCGTGGCGGGATTCAAGGCGCTGCGCGAGATTGGCTACGATGGGTTCGCCGCTCTGGAATGCCGGATCGCAGAACCGAAAGGCAAGACCCTCGCCGAAACGGCCCGGTTCCTCCGCGAATGCCTCGACCAGGCCCAATAGCAGTTCGCGCAACCGGTGATTGACTAGCGTGGCCGATTCGCCCGCGTAGCGAAGCGAGGAATCCAATCGCCGCCAGAAGCCACGGCCGAATCCGCGCCCCGAGCGTTGCCGATGTTCCCTACGCGGACTTATCGCCCCGCAATGTCTGCGACATCTACCTGCCGCCGGCGGCGCCCGGCGCCGGACCCTGTCCGGTCGTGGTATGGATTCATGGAGGCGCATTCCGCATTGGCGACAAGCGCGACCTGAAGATGCCCGGTCCGATCCTGGACGCCGGGATGGCGATCGTGAGCATCAACTACCGCCTGAGCCAGCATGCGATATGGCCGGCCCAGCTTGAGGACCTGGCCAACGTGAGCAGGTTCATAAGGGCCAATGCGGCCGAATTCGGATTCGACGACGGCCGGCTGGCCGCGTTCGGGTCCTCGGCCGGCGGCCATCTGGCGGCGGTCATGGGGATCGCATTCGCCGACGATCCGGAATTGCGGATTGACGCGGTCGTGGACTGGTACGGACCAATTCACTTCCAGCACATGGACAGCGACATCGCCTTAACCGGGGTGACACGCGGATCGCCTCCCAATGGAGAAGCCGGATCGCCCGAATCGGACCTGATCGGCGCGGTCGTGAACGATCGCCCCGATCTGGCCTATGCCGCCAGCCCCCTGCATTACCTCGAATCGGCCGGCTCGGCGCCGCCGTTCCTGATCATGCACGGCGACCAAGACCCGCTGATCGGAGCCCCGCAGTCGGTACGACTGAAGGACGCCCTGCAGGAGCGATTCGGACCGGAAGCCGCAGAGTACTACCTTCTATCCGACACGGGTCACGGGGGCGGCGCATTCGATTCGGATTGGGCGCAGGACCTGGTGGTTGGATTCCTCAGACGCACGTTGGCGTAATTCCCGCCAAAACGAATCCGCCGCAAACAACCACCGCAGTGATCAGTTGATTTGAGCCGCCCGTGCGCCGCTGGATCAGGGCAAGATCACTTCAGCGATCGCAAGGCCCTCAGTACCGCCGGTCCGTGCTCCTTGGGCCGCGCTCGCTTCCACACCTTCAGCAGGGACCCGTCGGGCCCGATAACGAAAGTGGAGCGGGTAAGGCCCAGAAACCTGCGTCCGTAGAAGACTTTTTCGCCCCAGGCGCCATATGCATTGGCCACCTGAGCGTCCTCGTCGACCAGCAGCGGGAAGGGCAGGGCGTGGTTGTCGCGAAAGTTGCGGTGCGAGTGGGCGTCGTCGCTGGATATGCCGAGCACGACCGCGCCCTCGGCGGCGATTTCATCGTGCGCGTCCCTGAATGAGCAGGCCTGGGCGGTGCAGCCCGGCGTGTCGTCGCGCGGATAGAAGTACAGAACGACGGTGCGTCCGCGGTATTCGGACGACCGGTGGACGTTGCCGTCCTGATCGGGGAGTTCGAATTCCGGCGCGGGATCGCCCGGCGCGAGCGTGATTGCCACCTGAATCCCTTCCGAGGGCTGCGGGACCGATTGCGCGACGGTAAGATTCTGGCCCGCCAGTGTAGTTCTCAGATCCCGCCCAAACCGCCGAGACGGCCATCGCGTAGTTACAAATGGATGCAAATGCCAACCGGGATCGGACCGGGTGAAATCAGGGCCATTGCGCCGCTTCCGACACGTACTCTTGCTGGCGCTGGTTCTGGCGGTAACCGCCTGCGGACCGCTCGGCGAGAGCGCCGTGACGGGCCAGGTGACGTTCGCCAGAAATGTCCAGCTGCCCGATGGCGCAGTGGTGGTCGTCTCGCTTAGTGACATTTCCCTGGCCGACGCCCCGGCGGTGGAACTGGGCCGCACGGTCATCGAAAACCCGGGGCAATTGCCGGTCCGATTCCGGGTCGCCTACGACTCGGCCGCGATAAACCCGCGCAACGAGTATTCGCTGCAGGCCAGGATCACTGACGGCGATTCCCTGCTTTATGTCAACGACACGGTTCATCCGGTGTTGACCCGCGGTGCGCCCGACAACAGCGACGTACAGGTCGTCTCGGTAGATCCCTACGATCGTTGCGTGGCGCCCCTGCCCGTCCGGATACACACCGACCCTGCTGATCGGGTTGCTTTTGACGACGCCGAGATTCGCGTGCGGCTGGTGGACGTTTCCGATCCGGACGACCGAACCATAGTCACCGAGTCCCGCCAGGCCGGATATTCCGGATCGTTTCCGATCGAGATTTTTCTGCCGGAGGAAGGCGTGGCAATTTCCCGCCACCGCCGCTATGAACTGGAGGCGGAAATCTGGATTTCCGGCGAGCTCAGGTACCATATCCCCCGTGAGGAATGGCGAACGGTCCGGCCGGCGCACTGCCCCGATACCGAGAACCCGCTGGTTAACGACGTTTTCCCGGTCGGTCTTATAGGTGGCGATCCGGCCTGAATTCAACCCGGTGGTAGTCCGGGATCGGCTCCGAAAGGTCCAGTCGCGCGGCGGCTTCCCCTGCGCATCACTGGTCCCGGCACCGCACGCCGAGTCCTGCATCATGCGCGCCGCGTGATTGAACCGTTCGGTCACGCAAGCTTCTTGTATGTTGAGCGGGTGGAGTCCGGCGCAGCGCGAACGGCGATCGCCCGGCGGGAAGCCGAATAGCCAAAGGGTCGTTTTCGCGCATTTCCACCACCGGGAGGTGACCAATGCAGGGGTTCTGGGATTTGCTGGGTGAAATCACGGCCTACGACGTAGCCGCGGTCGATCCCCGGATTCAGGCGGCCATTGTGGTGCTCGTGAGCGCGGTCGTGGCCAAAACGGCCGATTGGATCATCACGCGGTTGCTGCTGCGCTGGGTGCGCAGAACCGAAAACGACTTTGACGACCGGCTCGTCGAGATCTTGCACCGGCCAGTCTTTCTATTGGTGTTGCTCGGCGGCCTTGCCGTCGCGTCAACCCTGCTGGTCCTGGACGGGTGGGCGCAGACTATCACCTTCGGAATACTCGGCACGCTGGCCGTGTTCGTCGTCCTGGTCCTGGCCGTTCGCCTGAACCAGCTGACCCTGGAGGGGTTGAGCCGGAACCAGGAGCGCTTCCGCTACGTCGGGCAGCGCACGATGCCGCTGTTTAGAAACATCAACAATGTGCTCCTGGTCGGAATCGCGGCGTATTTCCTGCTGCTGGTCTGGGACCTGGACGTGACGGCATGGCTCGCCTCGGCGGGGATCCTGGGCATCGCGGTCGGGCTCGGCGCCCGCGATACGGTCGCGAATTTCTTCGCCGGCGTGCTGATCCTGGCTGACGCACCCTACCGGGTAGGCGATTTCATCGTCCTGGACACCGGCGAACGGGGCCAGGTCACCCATATCGGTCTGCGCAGCACCCGGCTCCTGACCCGTGACGACATTGAGATCACGATCCCCAACGGGATCATGGGGAACATCAAGGTCATCAACGAGACCGGCGGTCCCCACACCAAGCACCGCATCAGGATTCGCGTCGGGTGCGCCTACGGTTCCGACATCGACCGCGTAAAGCAGGTCCTGCTGGAGGTGGCCGAAGGCCACGGTGGCGTTTGCCGGGACCCTGAACCCAGGGTCCGGTTTCGCACGTTCGGCCCCTCCGGCCTTGACCTGGAACTGCTGGCCTGGGTCGACGAACCGGTGCTGCGCGGGCGCGTGACCGATGCACTGAACACCGAGGTCTACCGGAGATTTGCCAGCGAGCGGATCGAGATCCCCTATTCGAAGCAGGACCTCTACGTCAAGGAACTGCCCGCGCCCTCAGGTCGCTAACCGGTAACCGGCGGCCGCCGGATCAGGAACTCAATCTCTCCCGCCCCGCCCGCGCGCCCGGGACCGGCGTCGGCGCCGGGGGAGGTGAGGATCTCCCGTATCCCTTCGGCGAAACTGACCTCGGAGTCATCCTCCGGGCAATACCCCAAGTACTTGCGGGCGCTTTCCAGCGACCAGAAAGCGCGTGTATTGTCGGAAATCCCGTAAACGACCTGCCAGGGTATTTCGTGCTCGTTTTCGATGGCCGGCGCCTCAATCGCCCGGCGGATGAGCTGGGTCAGGTCGCGGGGCGACAAGTACGCGCCCAGATCGCGCTTGTAGCCCCTGGGGTTGTCGGGGAAGTCCTCGGTCCGGATTTCCCGCGGGGCGCCGATGCGCACCATCACAACCTCCAGCTTGCGTCCGAAAACCCCGCTGGCGAATACGAATCCAATGTGCTCGTAGGTCGCCTTGGCCCAACCGTAGAAGTTGTCGGACAGCGGGAGCCGGTATGGGTCCAGGTTTTCCAGCTTGCGTTCGTGGATGAGGTTGTGCTCGTACCAGTCGGCGGCGTGGTTGGAGCTGGCCATGACCACCCTTTTGACGCCCGCTTCGTAGGCCGAACGAAACACGTTGTAGGCCATGGCCACGTTCACCTGTTCGTCGAAGAAATCGTCCAGCAGGTCCCAGCGCCGGCGCTTGTAACCCAGGTGTACAACGGCGTCTTGGCCTTCAAATAACCGCGCGTATTGACTCCGATCAGCTACGGTCAGGTCGGAAATCTCAACCCCATCGACCGTGCGGCCGTCGCGATCGGTGTCGACGACATCGGTCAGGGTCAGATCAAAGCGCTGACGGAAGGCTGGCAGGAGCTGTCCGGCGACGTATCCGGCAGCACCGGTCAGTAAAACCTTGCGATCTTGCATTTGCGTGCCTCCTATTCCTCATTCATTAGAGCCTTGCCCGTTCGGCCGCGGCGGCGTTATTCCGAAAGCGACATCGAGATGACGGTTCAGTCCTTTGCAGCACAAGATTGCCGGCAGTGGTGGCGCCCCGGCGGAAGGCGCGACGGAAGCAATGGTCGCCTGAGGGATTGCGCCAGAATCGGGCCGACGATCGGGAGCTGCAGGACAGACGGAGGGATTGCCGTGAAGCGGTTGATGTTCGAGGGTCTCTACTCGTGGTCCGTGTTCGATGAGGAGAAGCAGTTCGATTTCAACGGACATCTGTGGGTGCGGCCGGAAGGCAACGTATTGATTGATCCGGTGCCGATGGGAGCGAGCGATCGGGCGCAACTGGCTGCACTGGGCGGCGCGACGACGATCGTGTTGACCAACCGGGATCATGACCGCGAGGCCGTCGAGTTCAAGGAGCAATTGGACGCCCAGCTGGTCGCGCACGCTGCGGAGGCGCCACATTTCGAGTTTCCGATCGACCGGACGGTGGCCGATGGCGAGGAGATCGTGCCGGACTTACGCGTGCTGCACCTGGAGCACGGCAAGAGTGCGGGCGAGATTGCCCTGATCGGGTTAGGCGGGCAGGTTGCGTTCATCGGCGACTTTGTGTGGGGCTCGCCGGCCGGCGAGCTGAGCCTGGGGGCGCCGCAAAAGGTGTCCAATCACGCGCAGGCGTTGCTGCAGCTACGCAAGCTGCTCGCCATCCGCCCCCTCGACGCCCTCCTGCTCGGTGACGGGCATTCGATTTACACGGGTGCCCGCGAAGCACTGCTGATGTTGCTTGAGTCGCGCTCGGACATCTACATCAACCGAATCAACCTGGATGAGGTGGATTGGGATACGCGATCGGGTCCGGGGCCGTACCGCCTTGAGAGCAAGGACATTGATGCGCTTATCGGGGCGCGGCGGCTGGGGTACCAGTTGGTGCGGCTCGCGCCCGGCCGCGCAACCTATCCGCGACACTTCCACCACGTCGCCGAAGAGATGTTCTACGTCACGGACGGGACATGCACCCTTTTGACGGACCGCGGCGAATTCGCGGTGCGGGCGGGAGATTTCATCGCCGCACCCTCCGGCCCGCGCAGCGCCCACAAGTTCGTCAACAACGGCACGGCGCCCTGCACGATCCTGATGCTGGGCACCGTCCCGACGGTGGACAACGTGGAGTACCCGGACTCGGGCAAGGTGAACGTGGGTGCGGTGCGCCGCCTATTCCGGTTGAAGGACGCGGTCGACTATTTCGATGGCGAGGCCTGATGCGGCTTGGTGCGACTCGACGGCCGGAAGCATGTCCGGGACGCCAGCGGTCCGGAAATGAGAATCAGGCAGCCGGTCCGCGCATTTAGCGTCGTGTCGGCGCGTCCCATTCAGCCGATAGGGCTTCCGATAGGCAGGTGACCCTTGTACGTGATAATCGCCCCCGTTCAAATCAAACCGGGGTCCAAGGACGAATTCGTCGAAGCCATCATTGGCGATGCGGTGGGGTCCGTCAACGATGAACCGGGTTGTCACCGATTCGACGTGATCCAGGACGGCGAAGACGAAAACCGGGTCTGGCTGTATGAGATCTACGACGACGAAGCCGCCTTCAAGGCCCACCTGGAGACGCCGCACTTCATCAAATTCCGCGATGCCACCGCCGACATCATCGTCGACGGCCTGCAGGGGGCGGCGCTGGGCAGCACCAACATATGGCCGACCGACGAGAACTGGAAGTAGCCGATTCCGGGCCGGTAGATTCCGAAATCAGCCGAACAAGACCCGGGCCTTAACGCGGTTCCGGAGTCCTGGCCCGGCGATTCCTCCCGATTGAGGCCCGAACCTCCGCCAGGGGCGGATGACCGGGACCGGCAGACCATGGCGGAACCATTGCAATTCCGCGCAGTCGGGCCAGGGAACTGGCCCGACCTGGCGCGCCTGTTCGAAGCCCGCGGGGGACCCAAGTACTGCTGGTGCACCCTTTGGCGGCCGGGGAGAAAGTCGGACCGCCAGGACCCGGCCTGCAAACGCTCCGTACTGCGCCGGGCGGTCCTGGGCGGCACGCCGGTCGGATTGCTGGCATATTCCGGTCCCGAACCGGTCGGCTGGTGTTCGGTCGCGCCGCGAGAAACATTTCGCGATCTAGGGGGCGGCGCTTACGCGGCCGGAATAAGCGTCTGGGCGGTGGTCTGCTTTTTCGTGCCGCGGCCCATGCGCCGCCAGCGGATCCAGGCCCGGCTCCTCAACGCCGCCTGCGAGCTGGCGACCGAGGCCGGAGCCGACGTGATCGAGGGTTATCCGGTGGACCCAGGGTCACCAAGTTATAGGTTCATGGGGCTGGTGCCCACTTTTCGGGCGGCCGGTTTTGAGGAGTTCGGACGGATCGGCAAACGCCGTCACGCCATGCGGCGCTGGCTGGGGGCCGCGCGAGGGTAGGGAGTCCCCGTCGGGTGGGCCAGGCGGAGCGCCCGCCGATTGCACGGGCGATACCTATCGCCGACTACCCCCTGCTCGGATTGCCAAGCCCCGGGGCGATCGACCACCATGGGATTTAACCGAACCAGATTCCCAGGTACTTGGTAAGCCAGAAAAGCGCCACATAGGTGATGACGGCGGTTACCGGAAGCGTCGCGAGCGCGATCCAGTGGCGCCGCGCGCCGCCAAGCGAGCATGAATTTCTTCTACGGAGGTAGATCAAGACCGCCAAAGCGGCGACCAGGAGGCCGGCCCCCCGGAAATACCACCCGTACTCGTAATACAGCGTGTCCCCCAGGGAGATTGCCTCGACCGCGGTCAAGACACCCAGCAGAACCATGAGGACTGGCGACACGCAGCACATGATGGCGGTCACGCCGGCCAGCAGGCCCATTCCCAGGCCAGAGCGCAGGTTGGCGTGGCGGCGACTCCGGCCCGCGTCCGGATGTGAAGTCAACGAATCGCGCCGGATTCGATCGACGGGATATCCACGAACGAGGGTGCCGTCGCGGTCCGCGGGCTCCGGTTTGGGACCCTAGCCATCCGGGTTCACGGCGGGTGCCCGGTTCATCGTGGTGAAGGTGGGCCGGGCGGCCCCGGAATCAGCAGGTTGGTGGCGGCCACGTATTGCCGATAGGCGGGGTCCTGGCCCCATTTGCGCTTGGCGCTCTTTTCCAGTTGCGGAATCCCGGTTCCGAACCTGAGCAAACCGACCAAGGTGATCGGGCCAATCGCGCCCAGCCAGGACCAACCGCTCAGATCCGCGGCGACGAAGATGAATACGCCCCACCAGAGGACCAGTTCCCCGAAATAATTCGGGTGCCGGCTCCAGCGCCAGAGCCCGTGCGCCACCCATCCCTGGGCTCGATCTGGATTGCGCTTGTGGGCAAATTTCTGGGCATCGGCGATCGATTCCAAAGCCAGGCCGACCACCCAGATCGCCAGCCCCAGCCAATGGACTGGGCCCAGGCGATCGGGTACATGCCAGGCGAACCAGACCGTCACCGGCAGCATCAGCACCCACACGAACAGGCCCTGCAACGCCCAGAAAGCCAAGAACTTTCGCAGGTCCCCGCGCATCCGGTCGAATCGCGGATCGTGTCCCATCAGCAGGATTCGGCGCACCAGGTAAGCGGCCAACCGCACCGCCCAGGCCACGACCATTGCCGTCAAGACGATCTGCGCCCAACCGTCGGCGCCGGTTTGCAGCAGCAGGAACGCCGCCAGGGCGATGAAGCTGAGGCTGTATGAAAGGTCGGTTACCTTGTCCGACCGAAAACCGGCGGCGAATGCAAAGAAAAACGCCTGGATCGCCAGGCTGAGCGCGAGCGTCGCCAGTAGGTACGTCAATGCCGTCTGCGCAATTGCCGGCCGGCCGAACCGCCGGGCGCCGTGACCCGGTCCGAGCGCTTCGGCAATCCATCCGCCCGAACAAATGATCCGTAGTACATATCAGTTTCGGATACGAACCGGACCCGTTAAGGGATCGAACGGGTGGGCCTACCGGCCGGCCCGGCCGCAGTCACGCGACGGTCAGCTGGATTCGCGCGGGATCGGTCGGCCTGTGCTGCCTGGGCGCGCCGGCCGGAGTTCCAATTCGGATGGTTTCAGAGCCCGGACGCGGGCGAGGTCGCACGCGCGCGCACGGGCCGGATTGCGGGCGGATTCCCGCCCTGACGGAGCAGCCATTGCGCATTGCAATCATCGGATCCGGAATCGCCGGCCTGACCGTCGCCCACCGCCTGCATTCGCGCCACCGGATCTCGGTTTTCGAGCGACGACCCAGGATCGGCGGGCACGTGCATACCGTCTCTGCCAAGCTCCAGGGAAAGGTCTACCGCGTCGACACCGGGTTCATCGTCTACAGCGAAGAAACCTTTCCAAATTTCTCGCGCCTCCTACGGCAGTTGGCAGTACCCACCCGGGAAACCGAGATGAGCTTCAGCGTCCGCCATGATCGCAGCGGGGTCGAGTACAGCGGCGCCTCGCTGAACGGCCTCTTCAGCCAGCGCAGCAACCTCCTGCGGCCGGCCTTCCTGCGCATGCTCTACGACATCAACCGCTTCAGTCGTGAATTCAACTCGCCGGGACGCTGGCCCGACATCGGCGACGGCCCGATCGTCCAGTTCCTGGCCGACCGCGGATACCGACCCGAATTCCTGGAGCATTACCTGGTGCCGCTGGGCTCGGCGTTGTGGTCGGCTCCGCCGGCGGCGTTTCGCCGTTATCCCGCCAGCTTTGTGATCCGGTTCCTGCGCAACAACCGCCTGTTGCAGACCGGGCGCAGACCCCGCTACCGATTCATCGCAGCCGGCTCCGCCAATTACCTGGACGAGCTGACAACCCTATTCAAGGACCGGATCCGGGTCGGGTGCGGGGTCCACCGGGTACGCCGCCGCCAGAAGTATGTTGAAGTTGATGCTGCGGGCGGTGGTCGGGAACAGTTCGACCAGGTCGTGATCGCCTGTCACGCCGACGAAGCGCTGGATCTGCTGGAGGACCCGGACGAAACCGAAAGAGAACTCTTGGGGCAGTTTCCTTACCAGGCCAACTCGGTCCTTTTGCACACCGATCCGTCGGTCTTGCCGCGAAACCGCCGAACCTGGGCAAGTTGGAATGTTCACGCTCCGCCGGTCGATCAGGACAGCGTTCGAATCACTTACAACATGAACATCCTGCAAAAAATTCCCGGCCCGCACGTCTTCAACGTCACGCTAAACGACCAGGGAAGCATTCCCGCCGACAAAATCCTGGGTCGATTCACCTACCGGCATCCGCAGTACGGTCCCGGTTCGGAGCGGGCCCAGAGCCGCCACCGCGAGTTGATCGGGCGCCGCCGTACTTCCTTCTGCGGGGCCTACTGGGGGTTCGGGTTCCACGAAGACGCGGTCAACAGCGCCCTGGCGGTCGCGAACGTCCTGGCGCGGGAATGACCGCGATGAATAGCTGCATATACGAAGGCGTAGTCCGGCATGCCCGCCACCGGCCGGTGCGGCACAAGTTCTCATTCCGGCTGTTCCTGCTGTACCTGGACCTGGAGGAAATCGACGCGGTGTTCGCCGATCGCCTGTTCTGGTCCGCGAATCGCCCCGCGCCGGCCCGCTTCCGGCGGGGCGACCACCTGGGCGACCCCGACCTGCCGCTGGACGAAGCGGTGCGCAGGCTGGTACGGGACCGGACCGGCAGTCGGCCCGGCGGGCCGGTGCGATTGCTGACGCACCTTAGTTATTTCGGCTACTGCTTCAACCCGATCAGCATCTATTTCTGCTTCGCCCCGGATGGATCGGCGATTGATTTCCTGGTTTTGGAGGTAAGCAACACGCCCTGGAGGGAACGCCACTGCTACGTCCTGGATACGCGCGGCCAAACCGGTAGGGTCCTGCTCCAAGACAACCAGAAGCAATTCCACGTATCCCCTTTCATGGGGATGCAGATGGGGTACCGCTGGGCGGTAGGTATTCCCGGGGAAGCGCTGGCCGTGAGCGTGCAGGGTTCGGATCCGGCCGGCGGGATGTTTGTTGCCGAAATGGAATTGGAGCGCGTTCCCATTCGCGGAGCGAGTCTGGCCCGCTGTCTGGTCAAGTACCCGTTCATCACCGGCCGGGTCCTGGCAGCGATTTATTGGCAAGCTTTCCGGCTCCTGCTCAAGGGAGCGCCGTTCTTTCCTCACCCGGGCAAGCGCACCGACAACCGAACTTCGGGCCATGCACCTCCCGCAAACGTTCGGAACCAGATTGAAAAGCGGACCGGCGGCCGCAATTGATCGAATCCGGCCCGCGGCGCGATGCCTCGGAACGGTTGCTGGCCGCCGGGATCGCCGCCGCCGAGTCCGGGGCCCTGCCGGACCGGTTGCTGCGGTTTGCCGCGCGCCGGTTCTGCGAGCGCCGCCTGGCCTCGGCCGCACGCGGTTGGTCGCCGCTGTCGCTAGCGGACTGGAAAGGGCAGTTGAGCGACGGGCCGATCGCGCCCGAGCCAGCGTCCGCCAATCGCCAACACTACGAGGTCCCTACCGATTTTTTCAGCGCCGTGCTAGGACCGCGGCTCAAGTACAGCTGTTGCTTCTGGCCACCGGGAACGAACACCCTGGCCGAAGCGGAAGTGGCGGCTTTGGAGACCTACCGTTCGCGGGCCGGGATCCAGGACGGGATGCGGGTGCTGGACCTGGGGTGCGGATGGGGAGCGCTGGCGTTGTGGCTGGCAGAATCCTGCCCCGGAGTCCACGTCACCGCGGTTTCCAATTCCTCAACCCAGCAGGCCCACATCCGATCCCGGGCACGGACCCGGGGGTTGAAAAACGTCGAAGCGGTAGCCGCCGACGTGAATTCCTTCGATCCCGGGCGTCGGTTCGACCGCGTCGTGTCAATTGAGATGTTCGAGCACCTGCGCAATTACCGCGCCATGCTGGCCCGCATCAGGAGTTGGCTCAAGCCCGACGGACGCCTGTTCATCCATGTTTTTGCCCACAACCGGCTCACGTACGGATTCGAACCCGGCGGCGCCGGCGATTGGGTCGCCCGCCATTTTTTCAGCGGCGGATTGATGCCCGGACGCGACCTGCTGCCGTGCTTTGGCGAAGACTTCCAATTGGAGCGGGACTGGTGGTGGTCAGGGCGGCACTACCAGTTGACGGCCGAAGCCTGGCTGTCGCAGATGGATGCCGAGCAAGAAAAAGTGCTACAGATTCTCTCGCGAACCCATGGGCAGGTTGAGGCCCGGCGCTGGTACCGCCGGTGGCGGCTGTTTTTCATTGCCTGCGCCGAGCAATGGGGTTTCTCGGGCGGAAACGAATGGGGCGTGGGCCACTATCTGCTCGCACCGCGATTCGATAACGCCGATTGCTAGTCCCAATTCCGGCCGACCATGCATTCGCGGCGGCCGGAGAGGTCCTGGGGCGGCCTACTCCTCCCGGGCCCGCCGCCGGACGCGATCGATCCAGAAAATGTTGCCGGCGACCAGGATGCCCGCGCCGATCCAGCAGATCGTGCCGAGCGTCGGATCATGCTGGAGACCCAGCCCAAGACCGAGATAAAAGAGGACGAACGCAATCGCGAACAATGCCACGTGGGCGCCCATTCGCAGACTCCGGGCAAGCATCCCCGCCTCCGATTTCCGGCAACTGTCCAAGTTCGATTCTGCGCACGGAGGGAATGACTGGGGCAAGGATCTCGAATGGCAATTGTTGAGGGGCATCGCGTAATGCGGGTGATGGTTCTGGCAAAGGCCGCTCCGGACTGCGAGGCGGGCCGGTTGCCATCGGCGGAGTTGCCCTTCGGGAGCGACTAGAAGACCGCTAGCGGAGAAGCCGCCCCGGCGATCGACCCCCAGCAATCGGCGGCGCCGGCACTTGAAAGCCAATTGCGGCGGATTCCTGAAAACCGAGCGATTGACGGCCGTGAGCCGCCACGGCGGACAAAATGGGCATGAGCCGGAAATCCGCTAGGAGTCAATTCGGGGTGCGCGCGCGAATCGGGGTGATCGGCACCGGGTGGTGGGCAACCCAGCACCATATCCCCAGCCTCTTGAACTACCCGGCGGCCGACCTGGTGGGGATTTGCGACCTGAAGCCGGAAAAGCTCCAGCGGGCCGCCGATTATTACGACATTCCCGGCCGCTTCACCGACCACCGCGAGCTGCTGGCGGCGAACCTCGACGGCGTCGTGGTCGCGGTCCAGCACGCCTACCACTACCAGGTCGCCCGCGATGCCCTGGACGCGGGCGTGAGCGTCTTGGTGGAAAAACCGATGACCCTGCACGCGCACGAGGCGTGGGACCTGGTGGATCGGGCCGCGGCCGGGGACCTGCACCTGATGGTCGGCTACACGTTTCACTTCACCCGCCACGCCAAGGCCGCCCACGAAATCGTCAGGTCGGGCCGGCTGGGGGAAATCCAGTTTGTTTCGGGGCTGTTCGCCACGATGGTCGAATCGTATCTGCGGGGACGCCCGCAAGATTATGTCGACCATTTCCAGTTCCCGGTCACCGGACCCGAGCCATCGACGTACTCCGATCCGGCGATCGCCGGCGGCGGACAGGGCGTTCTCCAAGTCACGCATCCGATGGGAATGGTGCTCTGGGTGACCGGCCTGCACGCGATCGAGGTCACCGGGTTCGTCGAGAACTTCGATCTCGCCGTCGACCTGGCGGACGCCTTCTCGTATCGCCTCAGCAACGGCGGCGTCGGGGTGATGGGATCCACCGGAGGGGTCCGTCCCCACCAGTCACCGCTCCAGGCCAACACCTACTTCGGCAGCGCGGGGATCATCGAGCAGGACCTGACCGGCGGGATCCTGCGGGTCAGCTACCATGACGGGACGTCGGAGGACTTCGCGGATCTGACCGGGGACGAACTCTATCCCCAGCACGCTCCGGCCAGGGCCCTGGTCGACCTGATCGGCAAGGGAGGCGAGAACCGCGCGCCGGGCACCGTCGGCGCCCGAGTGGTCGAATTCCTCGAAGCCGGTTACCGGTCCTCGGCCGAAGGCCGGACCGCCCGGATCCCCGCCCGTCCAGGAGATTGACCGGGCAAGTGCAGCGCGTCGGGTTCCTCCTCAAGGTACGTGAAGACCGGATCGACGAGTACAAGCGTCACCACCGCGCGGTCTGGCCGGATATGCTGTCCGCATTGCGCCGGCACGGTTGGCGAAACTACTCGCTGTTCATGGCCCCCGACGGATTGCTGTTCGGCTATTTCGAGGCTGATGAGAGCTTTGCTGAAAGCCTTGCCGGGATGGCCGACGAGGAGGTAAATACCCGCTGGCAGGAATTCATGGCCGAATTCTTCGAGGGCCCGCCGGGCCACCCCGACCAGCGCATGCTGGAGCTGGAGCAGGTCTTTTTTCTTGACTGACTCCGGTTACCGGCCGGAAATCCGGGAGCTGATCCGGAGAAACGGTCGCGGTACCATCCCAAAAGCGCGACCAATGCAATGGAGCGATCCGTGAGTCTGCCGCGATTCGTTGATTCGCATGTTCACTACTACGACATGCAACACCCCGAACTGGTCTATTCGCACTGGGGTCCGGACGTGGTTCACCCGACGCTGGGGACCCGCGTGCGCACGCTCGGCGAACGAAATTTCCTGGCCGAGGACTTTATCGAATTGACGCGCCCCTTCAACGTGGCCAAAGCCGTCCACGTCCAGGCCGCGATCGGCTCGCCCGATCCGGTTGCCGAAACCGCCTGGCTCCAGGAAGCGGCCGACCGCACCGGTTTCCCGCACGGCATCATCGCCGCCGCCGACCTCTCGAGCGCCGACGCCGAGACGACGCTGCAGAGGCACTGCCGGTTTGCCAACATGCGCGGAGTCAGGGATTTCGAAGTGGCCGATCGGCTTGACGACCCGGCCACTCTGCGCGGGTTCGCGCTGCTCGAGGAGATGGGCCTGATCGCAAGCATGAATGTGACCTGGGAACACATGGCCCGGGTTCGCTCGATCGCCGAGCGTCATCCGGAACTGCAGATGGTGGTCGACCACACCGGCTCGCCGCGGGGGCGGACGCGCGAGTACATCGCCGACTGGCGCCGCGGAATGGCCACCGCGGCCGGGGCCGGCAACGTCTGGTGCAAGCTCTCCGGACTGGGGATGACCGACCACGAATGGAGCACCGATTCAATCCGGCCGTTCATCGAATACTGCATCGAAACCTTCGGCGTCGAGCGTTGCTTTTTCGGTACGAACTGGCCGGTCGACAGCCTCTTTAGCAGCTACGAAGCGGTCGTTGCCGCCTACGCCGAGATAACCGCCGGGCTGAGCGAGGGCGACCGGACCGCCCTGCACGCCGGCAACGCCGAAAGGCTCTATCGGATTTGAACCGGGAATTCGAACCGAGGCCTCAGGCGTGGACCGCCACCGATCCTGAGGCGGCACGGAGCGCGCCGGAGTAGATCGCCCGCAGCGTGGCGACGGCCAGGCTGATGAAAACCACCGCGACGAACCCGGTCCCCATGACGGTAAGGACGGCCGGAGCGCCGACCGCGTCGGCGGCGATACCGTTGACCAGATTCAGGACCGCCATGTTGCCGCCGATGTTGATCTGCTCCAGGCCGGTTATGCGGCCCCGCATCCCGTCCGGGGCCAGCGATTGGATCATGGCGATGCCGATCGCCATGAAAGCGGCCTGCGAGCCGCCCATCGCCGCCGCCCCGACGATCGCCACGGTCACGTTCGAGGAGACCGCCAGCAGGACCATCGATGCCCCGCTGAGCAATCCCGTCACCAGCAGCGCCTGTCCGCGCAGGGCCGCGCTCTGCAGTCCGGCAACAATCACCACCCCGACGACGGCTCCGCCGCCGACGCCCATCATCAGGTAGGAAACGCTCGCGGTTGCCTCACCCAGGGCGTCGCGCGCCAGGACCGGCAGCATCGACTCGAATGACATCGTCATGGCGCAGTGCAGAGCGACCAGGATGAACAGCCAGCGCAGCGGCCGGTTGCCCCAGACGAACCGGTAGGCGGCCCAGAGGCTGGCGGCCAATTTCTCTCCGCCGGTGAGTTCACCCGATGACCTGACGCGTATCGCCATCACGCTGGCAATGCCGAATGCATAGAGAAATATGCTGGCCACGAATGCCGCCTGCGGCCCCTGCAACAGCAGCAGCGGGGCGATGACCGCCGGTCCGACCAAGCGCGAGCCCTGGATCGCCAGTTGATTCAACGCCACCGCGTTTAGTAGCAGGTTGCGCGGTACCAGGTTTGGAATAAGGCTCTGGGTGGCGGTTATCTGGAATGTCCGGAACGATCCGTCAATCAGGGCCAGGGCAACGATTTGCCAGACCTCGATCGAATCGGTGAGCGCAAGCGCCGAAAGCAGGACCGCGTGACCCAGCTGGAATCCGTAGGCGGCCGCCAGGACGGTGCGTCGGTCGAATCGGTCGGACACGTACCCGGACAGCGGCGGAACGATAAAGCGCGGCGCCATCGCGGCGAACGTGGCCAGCCCGACCAGCCCCGAGGACCCGGTAGCCGCCAGGATGAACACCCCGCGGGCGATGATCAGCGCCCAGTAGGCCGACTGGCCGCTGAGGCCGCCCAGCAGGACCCAACGAAAGTCGCGGTGACGCAGCGCGCCGGACCCGCGCAGGTAGGCGCCGGAGATAACCTCTCGGATCACCGGGCGACCCCCCGGAGGATCGGCGCGCCGGTCACGACCGGGAACCGCCGGCCGCCCGAACCGAGCAAACGAGCGGGCGCCGTCTCAATTCGCCGGCGCATCGAACCCGGGCCCGACGCATTTGGACCGGGTTTGCCGGAGATGAATCAGCCGACCGGGGACGGCGACTGGCCGATCGCGTCCAGACGGGCCTTGGCCTCGGCGTACACGTCCGCCGACAGCGGCCCGCTGCGCACCGCGGCGACGTTCTCGGCAAGGTGTTCGGCCCGCGAGGTCCCGACGATGATGGTGTGGATGTGCGGGTGCGATAGCGTGAACCGCAGTACGAACGCGGACCGACTCTCGCCGTCCTGGCGCAGCTCGTCAAGGCCGGCGCGCGCGAACTGATCCCATTTGGCAGCCGGTTGCCGCGTGTCGCCCTCGCCCTGGGCGATTCCGCCGCGGATGATCGTGCCTACACCGGAATCGGCCACCTTCGTGATCCAATCCTCGTGTTCGCGTTCGAGCGCCGAGTAGGGGATCTGCATCGTCGCAAATATCCCCATCTCCAGGAAAACTGGAAGGTGCGGCAGGGTGGTTGAAATACCGATGTGGCGGGCCTTGCCGGCATCGCGGATTTCCGACAGCGCGCGTCCCAAATCGCCTCCCTCGAATTCGGCAACGGTTGGATTGTGCGGCTGCAGAATGTCGACGCTTTCGCGCTCCAGGCGCTCCAGGCTCACGTCGATGTTGTAGTGGAAGTTCTCACGCGTCCAGAGGTGGTCGGAATTGTTCTGCGTCGGTCTCGTATTGGTGCAGCCGCACTTGGTGGCGAGTGCGAATTCCCCGTAGCGATTGCCCAACCCGCTGCCGATCCACTCCTCGGCGAACGCGTAGTCAAATGCCGTGTCTATGAAATCGATGCCCGCGTCAAGGGCCGCTTTGTACACCGCGTGCGCGGATTCTTCGGTCCAGTACGGCCGTTCGGACCGCCAGAGCGCGGTGCCGAAGCCGAGCCGCGATACCCGCATGCCGGTCTGGCCCAATTCCGCCGTCGGCAGATCGTTGCCCATGCCCGGCCTCCCCCAAGTCTGTAGCGCTGCCGCATCGCGGCGACAGTACTTTCCAAATTTAGATTGCCGCCGCAAAACCCGGGGCTGCGCGCGCGGCGAAACCGGGCGGCGGCGGGTCGCCGGGGACCCGGAGGCCGTACTCGGACGGCCGGGCTGCGCGGGAAGTCGGAAAGATTCAATTAAGGTGGACACGGAACCGCCGCCGAATCGCTGCGCCAGAGTCAGGATTGAAATGGCCGTCGCCCGCGCCGAACCCCAATTCCGCTCCGCCAACGGCCGTCGGCGGACCACCGCGTCCTAATCGCCCGCCATGGCCGGACCGATCCTGAACGCGCGCGGCCTAGTCATGGACTTCGGCGGCGTGCGGGCGGTCAACGACTGCGCGATCGAAGTCGAAAAAGGTTCGATCACCGGCCTGATCGGACCCAACGGGGCCGGCAAGACCACGGTCTTCAATTTGATCGCGGGTTTTCACAAGCCGACCGCGGGACAGGTCAGCTTTCGCGATCGGCGAATCGAGGGCCTGCCCCCGCACCTGATATTCGGGGCCGGAATCGTGCGCACGTTCCAGGTGCCGCGCGAACTCAAGCGCATGAGCGTGCTGGAGAACCTGATGCTGGTTCCGTCCGCCCAGGCCGGCGAGAGCATTTGGCGGGTGATGCTGACCCCCTGGACGATCAAAAGACAGGAACGCGAGATCGCGGATCGGGCCCGACAGGTACTGGATTTCACCGGCCTGAGCGAAGTTGCCGACCTCGATGCCGGCAGCCTCTCCGGCGGGCAGAAGAAGCTCCTGGAACTGGCCCGGACGTTGATGGCCGACCCCGAGCTGGTGTTGCTGGACGAACCCGGGGCCGGCGTGAACCCGACCCTGCTAAGGCGCCTTGAAGGCGGGATCCGCCGCGCCCGCGACGAGCTAGGCATCACCTTCCTGCTAATCGAACACGACATGGGATTGATCGGCAGGCTCTGCGATCACGTAATCGTCATGGAGCAGGGCTCGGTTCTCACCCAGGGTCCGCCGGATTCGGTGCAGCGCGATCAGCGCGTGATCGACGCCTACCTGGGCGGCTAGCAAATGGCTTTGCTGGAGGTCGCGGAGCTGCGTGCCGGATACGGCGATACCGAAATCGTTCACGGCGCCGACCTGGCTATCGACGAGGGCGAAATCGTCACGATCATCGGTCCCAACGGGTCCGGCAAATCGACCCTCATGAAGGCACTGGTTGGAATCGTGCCCGCCACCCACGGGTCGATCCGCTTCGACGGTCGCCGAATCAATGACCTGCGTCCCGACCTGCGCATCCCGCTGGGCATCTGCTACGTCCCGCAAACCGACAACGTCTTCCCCCGACTGACGGTGCTGGAGAACTTGGAGATGGGCGGCTACCTGCGCAAGGGCGGAATCCGCGAGCGCATCGCGGAGATGTTCGACCTATTCCCGGACCTGGCCGACCGGCGTTCGGTGCCGGCCGGATCGCTCTCGGGCGGCCAGCGCCAGATGATGGCGGTTGCCCGCGCGCTGATGCTCGAACCGCGGCTGCTGCTTTTGGACGAGCCGTCGGCGGGGCTCTCACCGCGGTTGGCCCTATCCGTTTTCGACATGGTGGAACGGATCAATTCCACCGGCGTGGCGATCCTGATGATCGAACACCGCACAAAGCAGGCGCTGGCGATATCGCACCGCGGTTACGTGCTGGCGACGGGCCAGGTGCGGATGGAGGCTCCCGGGCCCCAGCTTGCCGTTGACGAGCAGGTCGGCCTGCTCTATCTGGGAAGGGCCTGAACCGCGGTGCTGGCCGCAATCCTGCGGGTGCTCGCAAGCCCGGCGGCGCGCCGCCTGAGCCGCGCCGCCCAGCTGGTAGCCGCCATCGCCTTCGGGGCCGCCGCCGCCAGCCAGATTGATCTGGCGGTCAACGGCATGTTCCTGGGCAGCATCCTCGCGCTGGGCGCGATTGGGATCACATTGATCTACGGCGTGCTCCGTTTCGCCAACATCGCCCAGGGCGACATGATGACCTTCGGCGCCTACCTGGCGTTTTTCCTGCTGGTGAGCGTGCTGCCGGAGCACGCCGGTCTGGGGCCTTTCACGTTCGGGTTTCCGCTGCTGCTGGCGATTCCGATCAGCATGGCCGGGGTTGCCGCGCTGGCGGTGGGGATGGAGATCCTGGTCTTCCGGCGCCTGCGCCTGCGGCGCGCCAACCTAGTTACGATCGAGATCGCCTCGCTGGGCCTGGCCATAGCGGTCCGCGGAGTGGTGCAGATGATCTGGGACACCCCGGTGCGTTATTACCCGCACGAGGGGCGCGACCACTATTCGCTGCCGGCCGGCATCAGCATCGCGCCCAATCACCTCTTCGTCGCCGGTGCGGCGCTGCTGCTGGCAATCGGCCTGCACCTGCTATTGACCCGGACCAAGTCGGGCAAGGCGATGCGGGCCACCTCGGACAATCCGGATCTCGCCCGCGCCAGCGGGATCGACACCGACCGGGTGCTGCTCTGGACCTGGGCCATCGGCGGTCTTCTGGCCGGCGCGGCCGGGGTGCTGCTGGTCATCTTCAACGCCACCTCGCAACTCAAGCCCACCATCGGCTTCCAGTTGCTGGTGCCGCTTTTTGCGGCGGTGGTCGTCGGCGGCATCGGAAATCCCTACGGGGCGTTCCTGGGGGCGATGCTGATCGGAATCTCGATGGAGGTGTCGACCGCCTGGGCGCTGCCGACCTACAAGCCGGCGATCGCGTTTCTGGTAATGGTCCTGGTTCTGCTGTTCCGGCCTCACGGACTGCTCGGGGCAAGGGACTGATGCTCGAGTACCTGACCGCATTCCTGATCCTGGTCGGGGTCTATTCGGTATTCACGCTGGGGCTGAACCTGCACTGGGGCTACACCGGCCTTTTCAACATCGGCGTGGCCGGATTCTTCGCGCTCGGCGCCTACACCGCAGCGTTGGTCACGATCCGGCCGCCGTTCCCCGACCAGGGCGAGGACTATCTTTACGCGGGGGACCTGGCGAACCGGCTGGATGCGGTAGCGGCGATCGCCCCGTTCGATCTCTGGTTCCCCATCGCGCTGCTGGCAGCGTCGCTGGTGGCGGCGCTGGTGGCGGTGGCGGTCGGGGCGATCACGATCCGGCTGCGCGGCGATTACCTGGCGATCGCGACCCTGGGCATTGCGGAAAGCGTGCGCCTGCTCTTTCTGAACGAGAGCTGGCTCAGCAACGGCAGCCGCGGCATCTACACGATTCCGCGCGTACTCGGCGAACTGGCCGCGCCGCAGGATTACGACCGGGTTTATCTGGTAGTCGTTCTGGCCGTTTTCGTGATTCTGTTTGCGATCGTGCGGACGCTGGTACGCTCCCCCTGGGGGCGGGTCCTGCGGGCGATCCGCGAGGACGAGGTCACCGCTCAGGCCTGCGGGAAAGACATCTTCCGGTTCAAGCTGCAGGCCTTCGTCCTCGGCGCGATCATCATGGCGATCGGCGGCGCCCTTTATGCGTTCAACATACGCGCCATCTCGCCGATAGCGTTTACGCCCCTGCTGGGCACGTTCATCATCTGGGCGATGTTGGTCGTCGGCGGCAGCGGGCGACTCTACGGGCCGATAGCCGGCGCGTTCGTCGTCTGGGCCATTTGGAGCGGGTCGCAATTTACTCCCAACGCCCTGGGACTGCTGCCCGAAGCGCTCGGCGCCCCGATACTGGCCGCGCTGGAAACGATCGGCCTGGCCAACGTCCGCTACTTTGCAATCGGCGCGCTGGTGGTGCTGGTCCTGCTTTACGCGCCCGCCGGAATCACCCCGGCCCTGGACCGGTACCGCCGTCGCCTGGGGCGAAACCGGGAGCGGGGCGAAGCCGAACCCGGGTGAGGCGCCGCGACCCCGCCCGGGTTTTCGATCGTCGGTCTGGCTGTTCTATTCGCTAATCACGCGCTCGCTGACGATCTGGCCGTTTTCGATCTTCCAGATTTCCATCGCCCCGCTGACGTCGCCGTTGGCGTCCAAATCGACCGGGCCGCTGGCCCCTTGGTAGTTGATCTCCTGGCCGTCGCGCAGCAGTTCAAGGGCGCGGGCGATCTCGGCCGCACCGGGCCCGATTTCTACGCCGGATCCGCCGGCAACCGCGCGCAAGGCGTCGCGGACGGCTACCGGGTCGTCCGACCCGGCGGCTTCAATGGCCAGCGCGAAAAGGATCGCGGCGTCGTAGGACTCGCGCAGGAAAATCCCCCCGGCATCGGGGGCGAACGCCGCGAATTCGGCGTCGAACCGCTGGGTGCCCTCGTTGTCGACTGCGCCCGGGGCGGTCCCGTAGGCGCCCTCCAGGTCCTCGGCGCCGACCGCGGCGATCAGGTCCTCGGAGCGGCTGCCGTCGACGAACAGGAAAGTGTCGGCCGCGCCGCTGTCGATGGCTTCACGGATGTAAACGCCGGCGCTTACCGGATAGCTGACCGCGATCAGCACGTCGGGACCGTTCGCGCTGGCCTGGGCCAGTTCGGATGCGTAGGAGGGCTGGCCTGACTCGTGGGCAACCGCCGTGACCTGGCCGCCGAGCGCCGCAAAGGACTCGGCGAACTGGTCGGCCAGTCCTTGGCCGTAGGCGTTATTGATGAAAAGCACGGCTGCATTCCGGTATCCCAGTTCCCAGGCCAGGTCGGCCAGCACCACGCCCTGGAACGCGTCCGACGGGGCGGTCCGGAATACGAAGTCGTCATCCTCAAGCAAGGTAAGCGACGGCGCGGTCGCCGAGGGTGAGATCTGCGGCACCTGGTTGGGCACCGTGACCGCGTTGGCGATCGCCAGGGTAATCCCGCTGGAGAGCGGCCCGACCAGGGCCGATACGCCCTCCACGTTCACCAGCTTGCGGGCCGCGTCGACCGAGATCACGTCGCTGGTAGCCCCGTCCTCGGTGAGGATTTCGATCATGCGACCGTCCAGGACGCCACCGGCCGCGTTCACGTGTTCGGCGGCCAGCCGGACAGCCTGGTCCATCGGACCGCCGAATTCGCCCAACTCACCGGTCAGGTCCATAAGCGAACCAATCTTGACCGGACCGGGCGCGGGAGCCGGTTCCGGCGCGGGCTCGGGTGCAGGGGCCGGTTCGGCCGGTTCCTCGGCCGGCGGCGGAGCGGGTTCGGAGGCAGGAGCCGGAGCAGTCGCCGGCGGTGCCGGCGCCGGGGTCGGCTCGGGTTCTGACTCGGTCAAATCACAACCCGTGATCGCCAAGCAAAACAGCGTCGCCAGCAGAATCAGTTTGACGAGTCGAAGCGCTCTCATCTTTTCTCCTTGGCCCGTTCCAAAAGTCACCCGGGCTCAGTCAAATTCGGTTACAGCTAGTTTGAACTGTGGACCCAAAGCTACATCCGGCCGGTTTCGAGTCGCCCCGGCCGCAAACGGTGCAAGATTTCCGGTCCCGGGTCGTATTCGGCAACTTGGGCCGGCAATCAGGAATCGCGCGGGTTGCCAGCTGGATCGCGTCGCCGAACCCTCCACGGACCGACGCCCTGGCGGGACGACAGGCGGTAGCCCAAGCAGATGATGTCTACACTCGCACGGCGCATTCGGCTTGGCGGCACAGCACCGCGCGGCCAATTTCAGAACGAGAGGAAACTGCCATCAAACAGGAGTTTTCGACCCGCGAGATTCCGTCGCAACCAATCTTGGGAATCAGGGCCTCAACCACGATGGAGCAAGTCCCGCAGTTGCTGGGCGAACTCTTCGCGGAGGTCTACGAATTCATCCAAGACCAGGGCCAGCAGCCGGTCGGCATGCCGCTGACGCTTTACCACTCGATGGAGGGCGATGGACTCGAGCTGGAGTGCGCCATGCCGGTCGCTGCCGGAATCGCCGGATCAGGCCGGATCACCGCCGGTGAACTTCCGGCCACGCTGGCGGCCATCACGACCCACATCGGTCCCTATGACGAGCTGCCCGGGGCGTGGTCGAATCTGACCGATTGGATGGAGAGCCAGGGGCTTGCCCCCGCCGGCGCTCCGTGGGAGGTCTACGTGACCGATCCGGGTGCCGAGCCGGATCCAGCCAAATGGCGAACGGATATCGTTTTCCCGGTCAGCAGATGAGCGGCGTCCCAGTTCCGGTTCAGGAGAACGAAACGCAGGCCTGATCGACTACCCGGAGCACCGACTCCTGATCGAACCGCTGCTCGTACTCGCTTGATATGGCGTCGATGTCGGCGCGCAATGAACTCTCGTCCCCGACCGCGTACAGGACCAGGATCTTGGTTCGTTCCTGTTTGATCTGGCCGGCGGCATCGCGCCATTGGCCGAATCCGTCGATTACGGTCAGGCCGTCCGGGAACCGCGGCGTGACCGAGGTGGCCAAGAATTCGTCCCAGTCTTCATCGCTGACGACCTCGCCGGCCACGCCACCGCGCCCCATGAAAAGCTGGTATTCGACGAACGGTTCGGTACCGGTCCCGCATTCGGTTCCGTTCAGGGGATTGCATGCGGCCAGGGCGAATGACAAGGCCGTGATACAGACGGCGGCCACACAAAATCCGGGCCGGAGGAAAAAGGGCGCAATATCGCCCGCGATTTGCGCCCTGAACCACACTGAAAACCCCACTCCGGCAGCGGCTCCTATCGCCTGAAAAAAGCCGCCCGAGTCTAGGTCCCGGCTTCAAGCCAGATACCGAATTGCCGCACGCGTTTGCACCGAGGCGGACCAGCTACATTGACTCGCTGCGCGGCGCGGTTTACGCTTTTGAAAATCAGGCCGAGGTCGAGCAGGGGTAGAAGGTGGCAGTTACCGGGGAAGTCGATTCCCAATACCGCCCGTTGGCGGAAGTGCGCCAGGAATTGCGCGTCAAGTGGTACCGCAGTCCAATCGAGGGCCGCGTCCTGCGCGAACTCTCGCGGCGCAGCGACCGGAAAGGATTCGTCCAGGCCGGCGGGCACCTTGCCCTATTCCTGGCCAGCGGCGGACTGACCTATTTCCTGTGGCTGCAAGAAATCTGGATTGCGTTTCTGGCGGCCCTGTTCGTGCACGGAACCATCGCCAGCTTCTGGGTTGGAGTCGCCGGCCACGAGCTTGACCATGGAACAGTTTTCAAAACCAAATGGCTGAACAAATTCTTCCTGTATTTGTTCAGCACAATCAGTTGGTTCGATCCCTTCGACTACGCCGCCAGCCACACTTATCACCACCGCTACACCCTGCACCCCGAGGGCGACCGCGAGGTGCTGTTGCCGATCAGCCCAACCGTTGGCCGGACGTTCCTGATCCAGCTTTTTACTATCAATCTCTCCACCCCTCCCGACCGCACGCTGTCCAAAGGCGGACTCTTCGCGACCATCCTGACCACGGCCCGCTCGGCCCTGGGGCCGGCCGGTGCGAAAAGGTTCCCCAGCAACGAGTGGCTCAATTCGGTCCACCAGGACCAGCCGCGCCAGCACATGCGCTCCGCCTGGTTCTCGCGCTGGCAACTTTTCTTTCACGCCGCGGTACTGGTGGTCTCGATCGCCACCGGCCAATGGGTTTGGATTCTGCTGCTGACAGTCTCCTCGAGCATCGGCAACTGGGCCCGCCACCTCTGCGTCATGCCGCAGCACTGCGGTCTAATGGACAAAACCCCCGACTTTCGCAAAAGCGTGCGCTCGATGACCATGATCTGGCCGCTTGAGTTCCTCTACTGGAACATGAACTGGCACCTCGAGCACCACATGTACGCGGGCGTACCTTGCTACAACCTGAAAAAGCTCCACCGCGCGGTCGCCCACGACATGCCGAAGCCGCGCACTTTGGTCAGCGCCTGGCGCGAGATGTTCCATGTCTGGAACCGCCAGCAGGAAGAGCCCGACTACCAGTTCGACACGCCGCTTCCGGAAGGGGCCGGGAAAATCGGCCGCGAAAAACCAGACGCCCTCGAGGCTTCAATCGGCGACCTGGCGCCCAAGGAGCTGGCCTGATTGCGGTCGGCCGGCCGGTGCCCCGCCCGGTGGTTGATTAGAAGAAGTAGGTCGAGCCCGTCCGGCAGCGGCGGTTGGCTCAAGCAGCCGCGGGCCCGGTCGCGACTTTCATCGGTGGCCGCCACCCATTTATATTTGGCTTAACGACACTGTGGATGTGGAACCAAGTGTTGGTGGTTGCGGATTCGGCCGGTCCCCAGGCGGATGCGGCTACCAATTGAGCTGAGTGGAGCGGGATTGAACATGGCAACGGCGGAAGATTCCGGTTACAAGCCGCTGGCCGACGTACGCAAGAGCCTGCGGATCGAATGGTACCGGTCCCCGATTGACCGGACGGTGCTCAAGGAACTCTCGCGGCGCAGCGACCTGCAGGGCTGGATCCAGGCCGGCGGGCACCTGGCGCTCTTCGCGCTCACCGGCGCGCTGACCTACTTCTTCTGGTGGCAGCACATCTGGATTGGGTTCTTCGTCGCGCTGTTCCTGCACGGCACGATCGGCAGTTTTTTCGTCGGCACCAATCCACACGAACTCGGACACGGATCGGTGTTCAGGACCAAGTGGCTAAACCGGTGGTTCAATTACGTTTTCTGCATGCTGGCCTGGTACGACCCCTTCGACTACAACGTCAGCCACACCTTCCACCACCGATACACCCTGCACCCCGAAGGCGACCGCGAGGTCCTGCTGCCGCTCAAACCGACGGTCGGCAAGTTTTTCCTGGTGCAGCTGTTTACGGTGAACGTCTTCACCCAACCGGGCCGGACCCTTGCCAAGGGCGGCCTGCTGTCGACCATCATCTTCACCGTCCGCACCGCTTTCGGCGTGCACGGTCCGATGAAGATACCGTCCCACGAATGGCTCAAGGCGATCCACGCCGACCAGCCGAAGGAATTCCGCAAGTCGATAGTCTGGGCCCGCTGGCAGCTGGTATTCCACGGCGCGATCCTCGTGTTTGCCATAGCTACCGGGCAGTGGGTGCTGCCGATCATCCTCAGCCTGTTTCCCTTCATCGCGAATTGGGCCACCTATTTCGTCGGCCTGCCCATGCACTGCGGACTCATGGACAAAACCCCCGACTTTCGAAAGTGCGTGCGCACGATCACGATTCCCTGGCCGCTTGAGTTCATCTACTGGCACATGAACTGGCACCTGGAGCATCACATGTACGCCGGCGTCCCGTGCTACAACCTCAGCAAGCTGCACAAGGCGATCGCCCACGACGTGCCCGAACCGCGTACCCTGATCGGCGCCTGGCGTGAAATGTGGTACATCTGGGACCGCCAGCAGGAAGATCCCAGCTACCAGTTCGACACTCCGTTGCCGGCTACGGCGCAGCGGACCCGCGAAGACGAGCAGGACGAGCTGGACCGTTCGATCGCCGACCTCGCGCCCGAAGGCCTGCGCTGACGGCAGGGTTCGGGCACGGCTCCCTCATGTCCTGAATCCGACCGGAACGCCTCTGAAAAGTGCTTCCGCGGCGAATTCGCCGGCCGGCGTCAGGTCGTTAGATCCGCCTGGGCGCTCTCGAAGGAGATTCGGATGAGGTCCCGCAGGATGTCGGTGTCCACGTCGGCAAGCTTGTTTATGTAAAGACAAGCCGCGCCGGTACGGTGCTTGCCGAGTTTCTCCAGCAGGTCTTCGTGTCCTTCGAGGCCACTCATGATGTAAAGCGTGAGACTCTGCTTGCGCGGTGAAAACCCGGTCAGGAAAAAGTCGCCCTCGCGACCCGATTCGTACTTGTAGTGGTAATCGCCGAACCCGATGATGCTCGGTCCCCACATTTCCGGTTCGAGACCGGTGATTTCACGCATCATCGCCAAGACCGCGAACCCGTCCTCGCGGCGTCGCGGACTGGCGACGGACTCCAGAAACTCCTCAACGCTGGCGCCGGTCTTCTGGGTCTTGTTCTGGCTCACGCGAATCCCTTTTCAGCCCTAGGTTTGGTCCGGTTTGATGGCGCTCCGGGCAGTTTGGTCGCAGCGCCGGGCCGGTACGCGTGCGGGGCGAGAGCGTGGTCGGCGGTCATTGCAGCGCGCCGGCGCCGGCGATCGGCCATTCCTCAATTACGCGCCCGCCGCGGCACGCGTAAATCTTCCGGTGCAGCAGGACGGTGCTGTCCGAGTAATGCGGTATGGCCTCGATTCGGTCCCCGGCCCGAAGCGGGTCACCGCCCTCTCTGGCCAGGCTCATGTGCTCGGCGCTGAGCCTGGCACAACGCCAGCCGGGCGGACTTATCACCTCTGGCAGCCCGGTGTGGCGGCCGGAAGATTTCCAGCCCGCGTCGGCGGCCGCGCGGTGCGGATTGGCTGCCGATACCACCTGGGATATGAGACTCAGCGCCCGCCGGTGACCGTCAACCCCCATCTCCTCATAGGTCACGTCCATCAGCACTGCCCCGCCGGCCTGCAGTTCGGTCAATACGCCCTGCTCGAGCACGTACCGGTAATTGCCGCTGCCGCCGCCGGAGAGTAGTCCGATGGTGTGCCCGGACGCCTCGCAGAGGTCCCGGGCACGCGCCAGAATCGCGGCCGATACCGCGGTCTCGCGCTCCTTCTCGTCTTCGGGCATGTGCATCACATGGCCTTCGTACCCCATCAATCCGCGTAGACGGACGCCGTGCAATTCAGCAACCAGGTCGCACAGGGGTGGCGCTTCTTCCGGGGTAACTCCGCAACGGTTGAGATTCACGTCGACGTCGACCAGCACGTCGACCACGACGCCGGCGGCAGCCGCGGCCGTGGCGATCTCGCGGATGTTGGTCGCGTCGTCGGCCGCGACGCAGAGATTGGCCAGACGCGCCACTTCGATCAGGCGGTCCACCTTGGCGGCACCGACAACCTCGTTGGCAATCAGGATGTCGCGGACGCCGCCCCGGGCCATCACCAGCGCCTCGGAAGCCTTGGCACAGGTGATTCCCACCGCGCCGGCTTCGATCAGGCGCAGCGCGAGGGCCGGAGCCTTGGACGCCTTTACGTGCGGGCGCCAGGCCACACCGGCCGCCGTGCACCGGGTCGCCATCAGGCGGGCGTTGTGCTCCAGCGCATCCAGGTCGAGCAACAGCGCAGGCGTATCCAGGTCTCGCGGCGTTCTCATGTCGACCTCCCGTCGTGGCAATCGTAAGCGACTTCCGCGGCCCGCACCACCGGCCGGGCGCGGACCCCCGGCGGATTGACAGCGCGCCAAGCCACGGATACGCTGCGTGGTGCCCCGGGATTCAACGAGCGGTGATCGCCGGAGCGTGGTGCGGAGCCGGGGTCGCCCCCGCAGCCTCGAGGTGTTTCGATGAACGACGAGTCGATTGCCGGCAAGGTGCAGACGGTTCGCGGCCTAATCGAACCCGAAGAACTCGGCGTAACCCTGGCGCACGAACACCTACTGGTCGACCTGTCTCCAACATACACCCCGCCCACCGAACCCGGCGAACGCGAATTCTGGGAGCAACCGGTTTCGATCGAGACCATCGGACGCATCCGGCACCACTTCATGCCCAACCGAGACAACGTGATCCTGGGGGACGTTCCCACCGCCATCGATGAAATCAACCTTTACCGGCAAAACGGTGGCGGGTCGCTGGTCGAAGCCACCAGCGTCGGCATCGCGCGCGACCCGCGCGGACTGGCCGAAATCTCGCGGGCAACCGGAGTAAACGTTGTCATGGGGTCGTCGTACTACGTTGACTCCGCCCATCCTCCCGACATGGATCACCGCCGCGAATCGGCCATCCGGGAAGAAATTGTGCGCGACGTTTACCAAGGTGCGCAGGAAACCGCCATCCGCTCCGGCATCATCGGTGAGGTAGGTTGCTCGTGGCCGCTGACTAAAAACGAACGCAAAGTGCTGCGCGCTTCCGCCGGCGCCCAGCGGATCACCGGGGCCGCGCTGCTGATCCACCCCGGCAGGGACGAGGCCGCGCCGCTGGAAATCATGGCGGTGCTGGAGGAAGCGGGCGCCGATCTGGGACGGACCGTGATGGGTCACCTGGACCGCACCGTGTTCCGGCGCGATACTCTGGCCCGGATCGCCGAGTCCGGGTGCTATCTGGAATGGGACCTGTTCGGCCGGGAGGAGTCGCACTACCCGTTCAACCCCGCCATACACATGCCGAGCGACGCCAAGCGGATGGACGACATCGCCTGGGCGGCGTCGCAGGGTCACGGCCGCAAAATCGTGGTTTCCCACGACATCTGCTCGAAATTCCGGCTCCAGCGGTACGGCGGTCACGGGTACTACTACTTGCTGAGCCAGATTGCCCCGCGGATGAGGGCGCGCGGATTCTCGTCCGAACTCGTGGACGACATCTTCGTAAACAACCCGCGCGACATACTCACCTTCGTCGATCCGCGGTCCTGACGATCGCGCGAGGCCGGTAGCCGCGCTGGAAGATTACCGGTGCCGCCCGGAGTGCGTGCGGATCAGAGCCGGTCTCGCGGGCCCCGATCCCGCGCGACGTGAGAATGGAGGCGGTCAATGGAACGGGTCGGACGCGCCTGCCCGGCACACTCGGATGGGAAAAATATGTTTCAAACGCTGCTGGCCCGGATGATTGGGGCCGCAAGTCTCCGGGTTGCGACCTACGAGGACGTCGAGAACGATACTGGCGCGACCCTGCCGGCGCTTTTGGTGGTGGTGCTGGTTTCGGCCGCCGGCGGTGTCGGAGCGCTGCTGGCCGGCGATGCGACCGCCACCGAAGCCCTCGTCTACGGGGTGCTGCGTTCGATCGTCACGTGGGCCGTCTGGGCGCTGGTCGCCTGGATCGTGGGTGGATACATCCTGCGCACCGGGCAGACCCATGCGGACTGGGGGCAACTGGCCCGTGGCACCGGGTTTGCCCAGACTCCCGGTCTGCTCAACTTGCTTTTGTTCGTCCCCGGAATCGGTGGATTGTTTGCGGCGATCGCGTTTTTCTGGCAGCTGGCCGGCATGGTCGTCGCGGTGCGCCAGTGTCTTGACTTCGACTCGACCGCGCGCGCCTTCTTCGTAATAGTCATCGGCGCCATCCCTGTGCTGGTGATAAACGTGGTCATCTTCATGGCGATCGGGATCTGAACTACATACAGCCGATAGGGAACGAAACCATTGTGATGACTGGAACCGGGGCGCATGTCTAGGGTGACCGTCATGGACGGCGGCATGGGAGCCGAACTGGTCCGGCGCGGCGCGATCAGCGAAAGCGAAGACGGACTCTGGTCCGCGCAGGCGTTGATCGACGCGCCGGAAGCAGTAGTTGCCGCGCACCGCGATTTCATCGCTGCCGGGGCGGGGATGATCATCACCAATAGCTACGCCTGCGTTCCCGGCTGGCTGGCTAAGGCGGGGATAGCCGACCGCTATGCTGAGCTGGCCGCCGAAGCGGGTCGGCTTGCCCGCAAAGCTGCCGACGAAGCCGACGCGGAAGTGCAGGTGGCCGGAGGCCTGCCCCCGCTGTCGCTGAGTTATCAGGCCGAATTGGTTCCCGATGCCGCCGAGGCCGGGCCGATTTACGAAAGTCTCGCCCGCGCGCTGGAGCCATTCGTCGATTTGTACATTTGTGAGACGATGTCCAGCATCCGTGAATCCGTCACCGCCGTTGCGGCCGCCCAGTTGGTCGCGGCGGATCGCGGGCTTCCGGTCTTCGTCGCCTGGACATTGGACGAACGGCCCGGTTTCGGGCTGCGCAGCGGCGAGAGCGTGAGAGAGGCCTGGGCCGCCCTTGCCGAAATTGGTACCGACGGATTCCTCTTCAACTGCACGCATCCGGACGCGATTGAATCGGCGATCGTAGAGATGGCTTCCCTGACCGACAAGCCGACCGGGGGCTACCCCAATCGATTCGACGTCCCGCACGACTGGGCCGGGGAGAATGCCCGGCTGCGCCATCGAGCCGATTTCGGTACCGAACAGTTCGTCGCCGCCGGCCTTCGCTGGGTCGGGCACGGCGCCACGGTGGTTGGCGGTTGCTGCAGGATCACGCCCGCCGATATAGCCGCGTTTTCAGACCGACTTGGCCGGAACTAGGCCCGCCCGGTTGGAATCGCCCAAGCTCGATTCCCGGCCGCCTCGGGTCCCGGTGGACGCGTGAGTTGAATCGTTGAAGCTGGATTCAAAAATCCACACCTGCCTCTGGTTCGACGGCGATGCCGTGGAGGCGGCCCGCTTTTACACCTCGCTTTTTCCGGATTCGGACCTGATTTCCATTTCACCTATATCGTCCGGGCCAGCCTCCGGGCAAGCGCTGGTTGAATTTGTGATCGCGGGACGGCGATTTACCGCCGTGGACGGCGGCCCGATGTACCAGCACAGTCCGGCGATCTCCTTCGTGATCAACTGCGAATCGCAAGTCGAGATCGACCGGTATTGGAAGGAACTGACCAACGGCGGAATCGGCCAACCCTGCGGATGGCTGCGCGACCGGTTCGGGGTTTCCTGGCAGGTCGTGCCGGACTGCCTCGGGGAGCTGATGGGAAGAAACCCCGAGGGCGTCACCGAGGTCTTGCTCGGAATGGAAAAAATCGAAGTCGCGCCGCTGCGGGCGGCGGCCGGATTGTCGGAGTGAAGGCCGACCTCGGTGATCGCGCCGCGAGTACCGATCGAGGCCGCGAAATTGGGCCGGGCGATTGACCCGCAATAGCCCCCACGGACAAGTGTCCGAGTCGCACCGGCCGGTGGTGATGGGCCGCCGGGGCATGGTCTGTGCCGGTCACCCGCTCGCCGCCGAGGCGGGGGTCAGGATCCTGCGACAGGGGGGCAATGCGGTCGACGCGGCGATTGCAGTGGCGGCTTCCTTAAACGTGGTTGAGCCAATGATGTCGGGGATCGGCGGCGACGGCTTCATCATGGTTTATTCGAAGGCCGAGGGGCGTGTGCGGGTGGTGAACGCGACCGGTCCGGCCGGCCAGGAGGCCACCCGCGAACGCTACGCCCGCGACGGAATACCGCAGAAAGGAGCGCTCTCGGTCTCGGTCCCGGCCCTGCTCCACGGCTGGCTGGATGCGCATGAAGCGATCGGCCGACTTTCGCTCGGCGCGGTGCTGGCGCCGGCGATCGAGCTGGCCGCCGAAGGGTTTCCGGTCAGTCACTATCTGGCCGGCGAGATCGCCGCCGACCCACTGCTGTGCCAATTCCCGACTTCGCGGGCGGTCTTCGCCGACGCCGGCGAACCGCTGCGTCCCGGCCAGATCCTGCGCCAGAGCGACCTGGCAAAAACCCTGGCAGCCATCGCCGAAGACGGGCGCGCTGTTTTCTATGAAGGCTCCGTCGGCGAACGGATGGTGAGCTTCATCCAGGAACAGGGCGGACTGCTGACGATGCGCGACCTGGCCGCCTGCAGCGCGCGCTGGCAGGACCCAATCTGGACCAGTTACCGCGGCCACCGCGTCTGCGAGGCGCCGCCGAATTCCAGCGGCCACGTCCTCCTGCAGGAACTGGCGATGCTGGACCAGTTCGATCTCGAGCCCCATCGCTGGGACTCAGCCGAATCGATCCACCTCATGGTGGAGGCCAAGAAGCTTGCGTTCGTGGACCGCGAGGCGTTCCTGGCCGATCCGGACTACGTCGAGGTCCCGATCGAAGGCCTGATTTCCCGCGAATACGCACGTTTTCGGGCCGGCTTGATAGACCGGCAGGCGGCCGCGGGCGAAGTTGCGCCAGGCGACCCATGGGCGTACCAGGACGCCGGAATCACCCGGCGGCGCCCCAGGCTCGCCGGCGGGATGCCCGACGGCGAGGACACGACCTGTTTCGTGGTGGTCGATTCGGAAGGAAATGCGGTTTCCCAGCTGCAGAGCCTGCAGAGCGCCTGGGGGTCGAGCCTCATCGCCGGCGACACCGGAATCCTGCTCAACAACCGAATGACGTACTGGCACCTGGACCCCGACCACGTCGACTGCCTGGCGCCGGGCAAGCGCGTCCGTCACACCATGAACCCGGTGATGGTGTTCGCGCCGTCCGATGACGGCGCGAAGCGCCTGCGTCTGGTGCTGGGGACCCCGGGTGCCGATACCCAGGTGCAGGCCAATTTGCAGGTGATCAGCCATGTGCTCGATTTCGGCATGAGCGTGGCCGAGGCGGTGGAAGCGCCACGCTGGAAGGACAATCAGAGCCCGCTGGAATCGGCGATTCCGCATGAATGCGACGACGAACTCCTGATCGAGGCCCGCTTCCCTGAGGACACGGTCCGGGGCCTGTCGTCGCTCGGCCACCGGGTCAGGGTGCTGGAGTCCTGGGCCGGGGTAACCGGACGCGAGATGATGATCGAGATCGACCAGGCCTCGGGGGCGCTGATGGGCGCCGCCGATCCGCGCTTCGACGGCTACGCGATGGGCCGGTGAGGGGACCAATGGCCATTGCGCGCCACCGGCATAAACTGCCGGGCAGAGCCTAGCCGCGAGGGTATCGGGATGGACGTTAAGCCGATCGATATCAGCGCCCGCCTCGACGCGGAGCACCGCGCCGTGTTCGATGCGCTGCCGCGCGAACCGCGCGACTGGACCGACATCCCGGCGGTGCGCGCCAAATTCGTAGCCGACCGCAATGCGCTGCCGCAACCTCCCTTGCCGCCGTCGGTCGAGATATCCGATCGCCGGGTACCGGGTCCCGCCGGAGCGCCGGATCCGCGCCTGCGCCTTTATGTCCCCCGGACGGGAATGCAACCGGCGGCGCTCTACTGGATCCACGGCGGCGGAACGGTGATCGGCGATCTGGAGATGAACGACCATTACTGCGCCAACATCGCCGATCAGCTGGGCATCCTGGTCACCTCAATCGAATACCGACTGGCACCGGAACATCCTTACCCGGCCGGTCTGGAGGACTGCTACGCGGGACTCGCGTGGGTGTTTGCCAACGTTGTCGAGCTGGGCCTGGACAACGCACGCATCGCCGTCGGCGGCGGCAGCGCCGGGGGTCTGCTGGCGGCCGCCTTGGCGCTCCTGGCGCGCGACCGCGGCCGGCTGAGGCCCTGCTTCCAATTGCTGGTCTACCCGATGCTCGACGATCGCAACTCAACCCGCAGCGCGAACGCGGTCACCGATCCGCGGGTGTGGGACCGGGCCTCGAGCCTTGCCGCCTGGGACGCCTATCTGGAAGGCGAGGCCGGAACCGCGAACGTTCCCGCGCACGCCGCACCGGCCCGCGCAACGGACCTCGCCGGCCTGCCGCCGGCCTACATCAACGTCGGCGACCTGGACCTTTTCCTGGACGAGGACGTAGCCTACGCCCAGGCACTGGGCGCGGCCGGCGTGCCGGTGGAGTTGCACGTCTACCCCGGGGCCTATCACGGATCACCCGGCGCGGTCCCTGCCGCCCAGCTTTCGCGCCGTTGGATTACCGACGAACTAGCCGCGCTGGAGCGCGCCTTGCAGCTGGGCGAACCGAAGACTACCAGCTGACAACCAGGAGGCAGCGAAGGTGGATATAGACGTCATCGACATAAGCTCGCGTCTCGACGAGGAGCACCGGCGCGTATTCGATTCGCTGCCGTTGACCGCGCGCGACTGGTCCGACATCCCGGCGCTGCGCGACTGGACGGCGGCCCAGCGGGCGAAATTGCCGGCCGCGCCGATGCCGGCCGCCGTGGACGTCTCCACCCGATTTGTCCCCGGTCCGTCCAACGGGCCCGACGTCGAGCTTCGCGCCTACCGCCCGCACGACCTGCCCGAACGGGCGGCGGCGGTCTACTGGATCCACGGCGGCGGAACGGTCCTGGGCCAGGCCGACATGAACGATCCATATTGCGCCAACATGGCGGCCGCTCTCAACGTGCTGGTTACTTCGGTCGAGTACCGCCGCGCCCCCGAGCACCCGTTTCCGATCCCGCTGGAGGACTGCTACGCGGGATTCAAGTGGCTGGCCCTGACCGGCTCCGAGTTCGATGTCGACCGCGATCGCATAGCGGTGGCCGGCATCAGCGCCGGCGGCCTGCTTTCGGCAGCGCTTTCCCTCCTGGCCCGCGACCGCGGCGAATTTCTCCCCTGTCTGCAGTTGCTGAACGCGCCGATGCTCGACGACCGCGCCGAAACCCGCAGCAGCCACGCTGTCCTCGACCCGCGAACCTGGGACCGAGACTCGAACCTGGCCGCCTGGAATGCCTACCTGGAGGGCAACGCCGGCGGCGCCGAGATCTCTCCATACGCCGCCCCGGCGCGGGCCACCGAACTGGCCGGGCTGCCGCCGGCCTACGTAAACGTCGGCGATCTCGACGGGCTGCTAGACGAAGATGTCGCCTACGCCCGGGCGATGTCGCACGCCGGCGTCCCGGTCGAGCTGCACGTCTACCCGGGCGCGTACCACGGCTCGGCGATAAGCATTCCGGACGCCGCCCTCTCACGGCGCTGGATCGCCGACGAGCTGGCGGCCCTGGGCCGGGCGCTCGGGGTCTAGCGCGCCGAATCCGCGCCCTTCAGGCGACGCGGAACTTTTCGACGCCGTCGGGGTCGAGGTCGATCCCCAGTCCGGGTTCCTGGGGCACCGCCAGCATCCCGTCGACCGCGCTCAGGCGCTGGCGGGTGATTTGATCGCGCAGGGTCGTACCCTCTTCGACGACGAATTCAGTTATGAACGAATTGGGGATCGAATTGAGAAAGTGCAACGCGGCGGCGACGTTGATGTAGGTGGTGAATCCGTGATTGACGCAACGCAGCCCGCGATCGGCGGCCAGGCTGGCGATCTTTACGGCTTCGGTGAAACCGCCGCAGCGGGTCAGATCGATCTGCACGATGTCGATCTTGCCCTTGTCCATCAGTTCGATAAACGAACGGCGCTCACTCTCTTCTTCGCCGGCCGCGATCGGCAGGTCGGTGGCCGCGCTAAGCCGCGCGTACCCTTCGTAATCGTCCGGGTGCAGGGGCTCCTCCAGCCAGTAGATGTCGTAATCGGCAAACCGGCGAGCCCTCTGAATGGCGGTCTTGGCGTCCCAGACCATGCCGGCGTCGATCATCAGGTCGGCGTCGTCACCCAGACCGGCGCGGGCCTCGCGCACCAGCGCGATGTCGGTTTCCCGGCTCTGCCCCATCGGCTCCCAGCCGAACTTGACGGCGTCGAAACCGCGGTCGCGGAACCGCTCGGCGCGGCTCCGCGTCTCGGCCGGGGTCAATCCGAAAAGAGCACTCGCGTAGGCGCGGATTCGGTCGTGAAATCCCCCGCCCAGCAGCTTCCAGACCGGCAGCCCCAGCGCCTTGCCCTTGATGTCCCAGAGGGCGATGTCGATTCCGCTCATGGCGTGGATGCCGACCCCGCGGCGCGCGGCATAGATGTTCTGGCGGTACATCTTCTGCCAGAGGAATTCGGTCCGCAGCGGATCCTCGCCGACAAGCAATTCCCCGAGGCCGCAGATCAGCGGATGGGAATAGGGTCCCTCGATCAGTCCCTTGACCGCCATCGGCGCCGAATCAACCTCGCCGATCCCGTGTATTCCGGCGTCGGTCTCGACCCGAACGATCAGGGCGTCCTGACCGCTGTCGGTCCGCGGATTTACCGCCGGAAGACGCAGGTAAAGCGTCTCAACCTTGGTGATCTTCACTAATTGCCCCCGGATCCCTCGGCGACGGAGGCCGCCCCACCGTCGGCCATCGCGATAGCTTCAATTTAGGCGATGCCGGCCGATCATTGCCGGACCCAGCCGGTAGTAATCTGCGGCGCGGGCCGGCCATCCGCCCACACGATGTGGTTGCCGCCCGGCAAATCCCGCGGCGGCCCTTGATACGATCGACGAAAATGAGGAACACTCGAGCGCTTGGAATCGACTTGGCATGCGGCGACTGCCTCCGTTGAGAGCCCTACCGTTGCTGGCGCTGCTTGGCGTATTCGCCTTTACGCTCGCCGGAGCAACTCCGGCGGCCGCTTCCGGGCCGTGCCAGGTCACCGCCGCGGCAGTCAACGGACCGGGCGGTGTCGATCTGGTGGCCGGCTCGCCGCTCAGCACCCCGCTGGCGATAACGATCGATTGCGACCGACCCGCGCGGGTGAAGTTGCGCGCTCCCGGCGGCGGTTTTTCGGAGCACTGGGTCGCCGGACCCTCACCGGTCCGAATCGACTACAAGCGCGCGTATCTCTGCCACGGCCAATCGGCCCGGGTGCTGGCATATTCCTCCGACCTGAACTGGTCCGCCGCTGTCCCGATCAACGGACTCGGAGCCCTCCCGCAGTGCGACGTCCTGCTCCGCCGGGGGTCGACGTGGGTGAAATGGACCGGCCCGCGGACCGCAATCGGCGATGCGTTTGCCGGTAGGGCGCTCGGCTGGCTGAACTGGGAGCGCAACGGCGGGGGTACGGTCCCCGGGCTCACCGTCTGGTCGCTGGTGCCGGGCAGTTCACCGTTGATCCTGGGCTGGGGCGATGACGTGCCACGGGTGTTGAGCGGTCTTTCGCACCTGGTGCCGGGCCGGAGCTACCTGCTCGTGTCAGATCGGGACCGGGCCTGGACGTTCCCCCGGCCGCCGACGCGGCGTTCGGTGTTCGAGGATGCCCAGGTGGTTTCGTTCTACGGGCACCCGAATGTGCCGGTGATGGGCGTGCTGGGACACGGATCGCCGGCCGAGGTGGCGGACGAAATCGCGGTCTGGGCGGCGCGCTACGACGCCCTGAATGGACCGCGCGCGGTGATCCCGGCCTACCACCTGATCACCGGCGTGGCCCAGGCCAATCCGACTGCCGATGGAACCTGGCTTTACCGGCTGCCTCGGGCCGGTATCGCCCCCTATGTGGAAGCGGCCCGCGAACGCGGGATGCTGCTGTTCCTGGATGTCCAGATCGGCTGGAGCGATCCCTTGCGGGAGGTCCAGCTGCTGGAGGAGTTCCTGCGCGAGCCGTTCGTGCACATGGCCCTCGACCCTGAATTTGCCACCGAGACCTCCGGACTGCGGCCCGGGCTGGCCATCGGAGGCATCAATGCGGACCAGATCAACGCGGTCCAGCACTATCTGGCCGACCTGTCGCGCCAGGAGGGCATACCGCCCAAGATCCTGATGGTGCACCAGTTCACCGCGCACATGATCGAGGACCGCGCCGCCATCGAGAGCGTCGACGACGTCGAACTATCGATCGACATGGACGGGTTCGGCGGGATCGGCATCAAGCTGCGGCATTACGGCTGGTACGCCCTGACCGCACCGTCGGAGCGACCGGCCTTCAAGATCTTTTTCGACCAGGACACGCCGCCGATGACTCCCGAGCAGGTCCAGGCCATAGACCGGCGGCCGGATCTGATCATGTACCAGTAGGTCCGTTGTCCCGATACTGAAATTGCCGGGCCGGCGCACGAAATTCGGCGCCGACATTCCGGTCGGGGAGGAACCGGTCCGAGGATGGCGACCGCGCAAATAGCTACTGCAAGTCCGAGTCGGTGAGCGGTGCGTTACACGCACGTAATCGTGGGCGCCGGGGCGGCCGGCTGCGTGGTGGCCAACCGATTGAGCCAGGACCCGGGCAACAACGTCGCCCTGCTCGAAGCCGGGCCGCCGGATTCGAACCCGCTCATACACATTCCGGCCGGCGTGACCCGATTGGCCGCCCCGGAGTTCGACTGGGGATTCAGTAGCGCCCCGCAGCCGCAGCTAAACGACCGCCGGCTCTGGTACCCGCAGGGTCGGACGCTGGGCGGATCAACCTCGGTGAACGCGATGATCTACGTTCGCGGACAACCCCGCGACTACGACCTATGGCAATCGCTCGGCAATCCCGGCTGGGGATACGCCGACGTCCTTCCCTGGTTCCGCCGTTCGGAGCGGCACGCGCGCTTGAGCGACGGGTACCACGGAACCGAGGGCGAGTTGGGCGTGGCCCGGCAGACCACCTACAACCCGCTTACGAGGGCGTTCGTCGAGGCCGGCCAGGAGCTAGGCCTCGCCCAAAACGAAGACGTGAACGGGTCCGTTCAGGACGGAGTCACGCTCTACGATCAGACGCGCCGGAACGGGCGTCGCGAAAGCGCCGCCACCGCCTTTCTGCATCCGGTAGACCGGCGCGAAAACCTCACCGTCCACACCCGCGCCCTGGCAACCCGGATCCTGGTCGAGGGCGGTTGCGCGGTCGGCGTTGAGTACCGTCAACTGGGCCGGCGCAAAACCATAAATGCCGAATGCGAAGTCATCGTCAGCGGCGGAACGATCAATTCGCCGCGGCTCCTCCTGCTCTCCGGAATCGGACCCGCCGACGAGTTATCAGATCTCGGCATCGAGGTCGTGCACGACCTGCCCGGCGTGGGCAAGAACTTCCAGGACCATATGGACGTATTCATCGCCGCCGAGACCCGGCCGGTCTCCTACTCCCGCCGAAACCGGGTCCACAACCGCCTTCGCCACATGCTCCGGTACAAGCTCTTCGGTACCGGTCCGATGGCCGCGGCGATTGCCGAGGCCGGCGCATTCGTCCGTTCGGACGATTCAGTCGCAGGGCCCGACATCCAGATCCACTGCCTGCCATCGTTCGTGGTGGTCAAGGACGGCCCGATGCTGCTCGACGGGCACGGGATGAGTCTGTTTATCCTCAACACCCGACCCCGCAGCAGGGGTTCATTGACCCTCAATTCGCCCGACCCCGACGATCCCCCGCGGATAGATCCAAACTTCTGTTCGGATCCGCAGGGGCATGACCTGAGGATCGCGGTCGAGGGGATCAAATGGGGCCGCCGGTTCCTTGCGACCCGCGCGCTGTCGGGTTTAGTCCGCGAGGAACGCGTGCCGGGGGCGGCGGTCGCCGACGACGACCAGATCCGGGAATACATCCGCGGTTGGGCAAAAACCGGCCATCATCCGGTGGGGTCCTGCGCAATGGGCAACGGCGAGATGGCGGTCGTTGACAACCAGCTGCGGATTCGCGGCCTGGACCGCCTGCGGGTGATCGACGCATCGGTGATGCCGCGTCTTGTCAGCGGCAACACGCAGGCACCGACTTACATGATCGGTGAACGCGGCGCCGCAATCATCCAGGCCGGCAAGCTGGTTTGACCCGGCCCGGCACCGGCAGGTCCGGAAACGCCGTCCGGGCGTTGTGAAATCATCAACCGGGCATCGGATCTGGTGAGGCCAGGGATCAGTCGTGCGTGAACCGGTCATCGCCCTGCTGGCATTCGCGACCTTGACCCTGGCGCCCGTCGAGGACAACGGTCAGCGCACCGCCGACCCCGTGGGCGGGCAGCCCGATGCCGAGCGGGCAATTGCATCCGAACCGGCCGAAAGGGCGATCCTGGAGGGCTTTTTCGAGTCGGCCGGCGGTGCCGAATGGGTCGATTCGTCAGGATGGTTGACCGAATCGCCGCTATCCGAATGGCACGGAGTCACTACCGACGAAGAAGGCAACGTCACGGCGATCGGTCTTGCGGGCAACGGGCTCCGCGGCGAGATCGCACCGGAGCTGGGCGAACTCGAGCGCCTTGGGCAGCTGGATCTGTCGGCCAACGCCCTGCGCGGGGCGATACCGGTCCGGTTCGGCAAGCTGGCACAACTGCGGTCGCTTTCCCTGCGCGGCAACCGGCTCAGCGGATCGATTCCGCGTGCCTTGGGGTCGGCCGCGAGCCTGACCCTGCTTGACCTTTCCGACAACCGGCTCGTCGGTCGCATTCCCGACGAGATTGCCGAACTCGCGTCCCTGGAAATCATGGACCTATCCGGCAATCGCCTGCTGGACCGCATCCCGCCCGGGTTCGGGTCAATCGCCGAATTGCGCCGGATCGACTTGTCCGCAAACATGCTCACCGGCCAGATCCCGCCGGAACTGGGCGATCTGCAAACGCTGACGAGTCTGCGCCTTTCCGGAAACCAGCTTTCCGGGCCAATCCCGCCCTCAATTACGTCACTCAATTCGCTGGCCGTGCTGGACCTGACGGACAACGGTCTGGACGGCACGCTGCCAGGTGACTTGCTCACCTTGCCCGCGCTCGAGCACCTCGATCTTTCCGGGAACAGCTTAGCCGGCCCGATTCCGGACCAGGTCCCAGAAGAGAGCCGGCTGCGAGTCCTCCGGCTCGCCCGCAATGAACTCACCGGACCGGTGCCGGCGGCAATCGGCGGATTCGGCCAGCTTCGCGAGCTGGACTTGTCCGAAAACTCGCTCGACGGGCCGTTTCCAGCCGCGGTGCGCGGCCTTTCCGCGCTGCAGGCGCTGCGGCTGGGTGGCAACCGGTTCCAGGAGGGGCTGCCGGACTGGATCGGCGAACTCGCCGGATTGGAGCAGCTGCACCTGGAGCGAAATGTATTCATGGGGGCGATCCCGGTCGAATTGCTCAATCTAGACCGGCTGCGCGAGCTTGTCCTGGGCGGCAACCACTTCGCCGGTCACATACCGGTCTGGTTGGCGGGCATGGAGCGGCTCGAGTGGATCGACCTGAGCAACAACTCGCTGTCCGGTCCGATTCCGGCTCAACTGGCCGAGATCGAGGGCCTGCGCCGCCTGGAGCTCGGTGGGAACCGCCTCAACGGGACGATTCCATACTGGATCGGCGGCATGGATCGCCTCGAATGGCTTTTCCTCAACAACTGCGATCTGACCGGCCCGGTGCCGCCGGCGCTTGCCCGGCTCGCGCGCCTGCGGCGCCTCGACCTTTCCGACAATCGCCTGAGCGGGCAGATTCCGCCCGAGCTTGGCGAACTCGCCGAATTGCGCTGGTTGCTGCTCTCCGGCAACCTTCTTACCGGGCAGATCCCGCAGGAGCTAGTCGCCATTGCCGGCCTGGAACGCCTGCACCTGGGCGAAAACCTTTTTGCCGGCCCGGTGCCTGAACTCCTGGGGGAATTCGGCCGGTTGCGCGAGCTGGAACTACATTCCAACCGTTTCTCCGGCCCGCTGCCGGCGGCTCTGGCCGACTTGCGGCAGCTGCGGATTCTGCGACTGGATAGCAACTCGCTGTCCGGCCCAATCCCGAAATGGGCGACCGAACTCACCGAGTTGACCTATCTGAATCTTGCCCGCAACCGGTTCATCGGGGAGATTCCCACCGAAATCGGAGGCATCGAGCGCCTGCGGCGCCTGCGGCTTGAGCACAACCTCCTTAACGGCCCGCTTCCGGAAACTTTGGCCGACCTTTCCGCATTGACCGACCTGCGGGCGAACGGCAACAACCTTTCCGGGCCGCTGCCGCAGGGACTTGATCGGCTGCAGGCCCTGACCCGGCTCCACCTGCAGCACAATGCGCTGAGCGGCGAGATTCCGCCGGGAATCGGCGAGCTTGTCCGCATGTACTCGCTGGACCTCTCCCACAACAACTTCACCGGCCCTCTTCCAACCGGATTAGGCAATCTCGCCGAACTGTTCGAGCTCTATCTGGCCGGCAACCGGTTCACGGGCTGCGTCCCGACGGAGGCCCTGGCGCTGGAACTCGGGTTTACGGATCTGGACCAGTTGAGCCTCCCCGCCTGCGACGTGGCCCTGGCCGAGTTGACTGTCCGGGGCGGCGCGATGACCCCCGGATTCGCGAGCGACCGCTTCGAATACCGGTTCGTGACCGATCCGGTCGAGGGACCGCCGGCGCCGCTGACCCTGACCCCGGTCGCCTTCCCGGGCGCCGGGCGACTGGAATTCCTGGACGGGGACGGCATCCCTCTCGACGACGCCGACCCCGCACTGGACGGATTCCAGGTGGCGCTGCCGGAAGTCGGATCCGGCGGGTACCCGTTCAGTCTGCGGGTCCGCCTGTCAGCCCCGGAGCGAACGTCCGAATACCGCATCGAAGTTGACCGACCGCGACCTGACGACGCAGGACTTTTCGGGGTGCTGATCGATCAGCGGCCGATCATCGGCGACCGGGAAATCGCGCACCGGGTTGGCCATGCGACCCGAATGCTGGCGATCCGCCCCCTGCCCGCCAATCCGGACGCATCGGCAAGCATCACGGGTGTCCCGTTCGAAATCGACGCGGGCGGCAACGTCCTCCTGCGGCTCGCGGTGGGACTGAACCGGGCGTTGATCCAGACGGTTTCCCCCGACCGATCCGCGGTAGCGACGGCCGAAATCAGCATCGAGCGCCTGCCCGACGAGCGCGCCATTCTGGGCGAGCTCTTTCATGCCGTCGGCGGTCCCGGTTGGCGGGCAGCCGACGGCTGGTTATCTCCCGTCCCGCTCGCGGACTGGCACGGGGTGGAGACCGACCGGGCCGGCCGGGTGATCGAACTGGACCTGGCCGGCAACGGCCTCAACGGGGTCCTCCCGCAAAGCATCACCGGCCTGGCGCACATGCGGCGCTTGCTGCTCGCGGACAATTCGCTGAGCGGGCCGATACCCGGGTCATTGGCCGGGCTGACCGAACTGCTGGAACTCGATCTGGCCGGGAACCGGTTTGCCGGACCGGTACCGGTCGAGCTGGCCCGGTTGCCGCAACTTCGGGTGCTCGGGCTCGACCGCAACCGCTTCGAAGGCCCCATTCCCGAGGAACTGGCCGAGCTGACCGGACTCGTTGCGCTGGGCCTGTCCGAGAACAGGCTGGTGGGCCAGATCCCCGGGCGGCTGCAGCGGCTGGACCGGTTGGAGATCCTGCGCCTTGCCGGCAACCGGCTTACCGGTTGCGTGCCGGCGGGCATGCGCAACAACACCCTCCGGTTCCACGACTTTGCCGAACTAGGCCTTCCCTACTGCGACATCGGCCTGACGCGGTTGGAAACAGGGCCGGCGGTGCTGGTTCCAACGTTCGACCCGGAGCGCACCAGGTACCGGCTGAGCATTCAACCGGCAGACCCGCCAATCGACCGCATCACGGTCAACGCCGCCGCCTTTGAACCAGAGTCCCGGGTTCTGTTCCTGGATGCCGGGTTCGAGCAGCTGGAGGACGCCGACCCGACGCTGTCCGGATTTCAATTCGACGTGGCCGACCTTGCGGCAGATTCCCAGCCAAAAATCCTGCGGGTGCGGGTAAGAAGCCGGACGTTCCTGCAGACCTACACGCTCTGGATAGAACGCGCCCGGCCCGGGGATGCCGGGCTGCACTCGGTGGCGTTCTCCGGGTCGATATCGTCGCTGCCGGCCGACCGCAACGTTCTGCGCCGACAGGTCGCGACCGAGACCGAGTCGATAGAGTTTGCGCCCATCCCCACCGATCCGGCCGCAACCCACCAGCTGCTGGCGTTGCTGGGTCCGGACGGGAACCGGCAACCGCTGCCCGACAGCGGAAATATCCCGCTGCGGATCGGCCCCAACATCCTGATCGCCCGGATTACCGCTGCCGATGGAACCCGGCACCGAGACTACGTCTTCGTGATCGTGCGCGCTTCGGGACCGCCCGGCGCATCCGCCATCACGTCGGCCGCCCGTTCGGCTGATTCGGCGCTGCTGCGTTGGGGTGCTCCGCAAGACCCGGATGGGCCGCCGATTACGGGTTACCACGTCAGGTACATATTCGCCGGCGCCGCCGGGTTGGCCGATTTCTACTGGACGTTTGCCGGGCGGGCCCGCAACGACCTCGAAACCGTCCAGGTGATATCTGGGCTGGAACCGGGGCTTGCGTACGCATTCCAGGTCCGGACAGTCAGTGGAAACGAAATCGGCGAATGGTCGGACGCTGCCCTGCTGGGGCCGGTCGATTAGCCCGTTAAGGCTGTTCGGCGGAGACGTTTTTGAGTGGTCCCGATACTAGAAAACTGCGGCGGAACCGGCTAAAAGCTTGCGCTCCGGTCGGCGCCGTTCCCAACCTAAATCAGCCGGAGACTGACATGGATTTTGGACTAACTGGTCGAAATGCCCTGGTGGCCGGCGGCGGGCGCGGCATCGGCAAGGCGATCGCGCGCGCGCTGGCCGGCGAGGGATGCGACGTGGCGATCGCGGCCCGCACCAGCAGTCAGGTGGAGGACTCGGCGCGCGAGATTTCGGGGCAAACCGGGGCAACGGTGATTCCCATGGTCATGGATGCCCTCAGCACCGAGCAGGTGAACCGAACCGTCGACGCGGCCGCCGAGCGCCTGGGCGGACTGCATATCTTGGTAAACAGCGCGTCGCACCCCGGCGGGGCGGCCGACGCGATCGGTTACATCGAAACCGTGAACGAGGAATCCCTGCTCAGCGACTTCGACGTCAAGTACGTCGGGGCCCTCCGGCTGAGCCGGGCCGCGATCCCGTATCTGAAAAACGCCGGCTGGGGACGCATCATCAACATCTCCGGAGGGAACGCGCGGAATGCCGGCAATCTCAGCGGAGGGGCGCGCAATGTCGCTCTCGTTCACCAGACGAAGACCTTGTCAATCGACCTGGGCCCACACGGCATAACCGTCAACTGCATCCATCCCGGCGCAACTCGCACCGAGCGAACGCCCGGGATGCAGGCCGCCCAGTCCCGCGATCTTGGTATTTCGCCGGAGGAATTGGAACGGCGCCAGTTCGCCCCGGGCGCCGCGTCAGGCAACGCCGTCGGCCGGATGATCGAAGCCGACGAAGTGGGCTATCTTGCCGCGTTCCTGGCCTCGGACAAGGCCGCGGCGATTACCGGGGAGGTCATTTCGGCCGGCGGGGGCATCGGGAGCGCGGTCTTCTACTAGCAAAAAAGTGTCGGCGGCCAACTTAGACTGCCATCAACTCGAACGCGTCGCCTTTTGACCGCCATCGTCGCAGACAGGGCAATTAACCCGCTGCGCTTGACCCCGCTGGCTCCGGCCGGATCGGAAGCTGATGATGCAGACTGCAGATACCTACAAAAGTCCCTGGCTGGCAGAATTGCGCCGCCGCTTGGGCCTTACCTATCGCGGCGGGGCCACTTCCTACCTATTCGTCCTGCCGTCGATCCTGTTCATCAGCGTGTTCGTCATCGTTCCGATCATCGGGGCGTTCTACTACTCCTTCAACGACTACGACTTGCTGACCGCGCCCGAATTCGAGGGATTGAAGAACTACCGGCTGCTCGGCAAGGAGCCGCGCCTGTTTCCCGCGATTCGCAACACCGTCTTCTTCGCCTTCGGGACCGTTCCGGCCGGGGTGATAACGTCGCTGCTTCTGGCGGTGTTGGTCAATCGCGCCATCCGCGGCATCTACTTCTTCCGGGCCATGTTCTACATGCCGGTGGTCTCGTCATTCGTTTCCGTCTCCCTTATTTGGCTCTGGATGTACGAGCCCCAGTTCGGGCTGGCCAACGAATTCCTCAAAGCCGTCGACCTGCCGACCTCGAAGTGGCTGCGCGGGCCCGAAACCGCCCTGCTGGCCATCATCATCATGAGCATCTGGAAGAACATGGGCCTAAACATGGTCATCTACCTGGCGGGCCTGCAGGGCATACCACCGCACCTCTACGAGGCGGCCGAAATCGATGGTGCGGGAAGGATCTCGAAGCTATTCCGGATCACAATCCCGCTGCTGGCCCCCACAACATATTTCGTGGTCATCGTCTACTTCATCGGGGCCCTGCAGATGTTCGTGCAGGTGTTCATCATGGCCTGCCAGGACGCCACCGCCGGTTGCGGCGGACCGGTGGATTCGACCGTAACCATCGTGCTGCTCATCTACGAGGAAGCATTCACGAACCTGCGCATGGGATTTGCGGCCGCGCTCTCGTTCCTGCTGTTCGTGGTTATCGGGATCATCACCCTGATCAATTCGAAACTGCTCGAGTACGAGATTTCCTACTAGGGCGATTGCCCGCCAGCCGGTCGGCTCCGGGATCCGGAAATCTCGTATACCCCTATGTAACACCCGGAGGGTGAGTGGAGCGGACTGACGAGATCGTCGGCGAAGGATCGGGTGCGGCAGAGGATTGGTCTCCGTAAACTGAGACCAACTCGATTTGGACAGCACTTAACCTTTTTGGCCAACGCGGTTTTCTAGGTCAACCGTCAGTAGTGCAGGCAGGCGGGCGGAGGGCGCAGATGCAAACGGCGGGTACGGTTCAAAGCTCCTGGCAGACGAATCTGCGCCGGAGGTTGGGATTGACCTACCGTGGCGGGCCCACCTCTTATCTTTTCGTTCTTCCGTCGATCATTTTCATCAGCGTGTTCGTCATCGTTCCGATCGTCGGGGCGTTCTACTACTCCTTCAACGACTACGACTTGCTGACCGCGCCCGAATTCGAGGGCTTGAAGAACTACCGGTTGCTGGCCAAGGAACCGCGCCTGTTTCCCGCGATCCGCAACACCGTCTACTTCGCGTTCGGGACCGTACCGGCCGGAGTCATCACGTCGCTGTTATTGGCGGTGCTGGTCAATCGCGCGGTCCGCGGGATCTACTTCTTCCGGGCCATGTTCTACATGCCCGTCGTCTCGTCCTTCGTATCTGTCTCGCTGATCTGGCTCTGGATGTATGAACCCCAGTTCGGGCTGGCCAACGAAGTATTGCGGGCATTCGACCTGCCGACCTCGAAGTGGCTGCGCGGACCAGAGACCGCCATGCTGGCCATCATCATCATGAGCATCTGGAAGAACATGGGCCTGAACATGGTCATCTACCTGGCCGGCCTGCAGGGCATCCCTCCCCACCTCTACGAGGCGGCCGAGATCGACGGGGCGGGAAGGATTTCCCAGCTGTTCCGGATCACGATCCCGCTGCTGGCCCCGACCACCTACTTCGTGGTCATCGTCTACTTCATCGGGGCACTGCAGATGTTCGTGCAGGTGTTCATCATGGCCTGCCCGAACCCCTCAACCGGCTGTGGCGGGCCGATAGATTCGACCGTAACCATCGTGCTGCTCATATACGAGGAAGCTTTCACCAACCTGCGCATGGGTTTTGCGGCGGCGTTGTCCTTCCTGCTGTTCTTGGTCATCGGGGTCATCACTCTCATCAATTCGAAACTTCTCGGGTACGAGATTTCTTACTAGGGTCCTGGCCCACCAACCTGCCGGCTGTCCCTGGCAACCGAACGTAGAGGGTTCCCGTATAAAGAACCAGAGGGGCAAGACGGCTAGCGGAGCGAGCGCGCCGGCCAAACAATACAACCGACGGCCGGTAGGCGCGCCAGCGCTCCAAGGGAGCGGGAAGGCGATCGGCGATGCGAAATATGCAGGATGAGGCAGGCTGGATCCGAGTCTGCCCGTTAAGCGAGTTGCGGCGCGAAGGGAGCCGGGTGGTCGCGGCCAACGGCCGCACCGTCCTGGTGCTGGAGTCGGAGGGGACCGTGTACGCGGTCGACAACCGCTGCCCCCACATGGGCTTCCCGCTGTCCCGCGGCACGGTCAGCGACGGGATCCTGACCTGCCACTGGCATCATGCCAAGTTCGATCTGGCCGGCGGCTGCACGTTCGACCCGTTCGCCGACGACGTCACGCCGTTCCGGACCAGGGTAGAGGACGATTCGGTGTGGCTGGACCCGGAGCCAATTGAGACCGACCAGCGCGGCCGCTGGGCCGGCAAGCTCTCGGAGGGGCTGGAGCAGAACATCCGCCTGGTCCTGGCCAAATCGGTGATCGGACTTTGCAGCGTGGATGGATCTGCCGACGTCGTTTCCCGCACGGCCAAGTTCGGCATCCGCAACCGTTCGGATGGCTGGTCGCCGGGACTCACCATCCTGGCGGCAATGGCGAATGTGCTTCCCGAATTGTCCGGCGAAGATCGTCCATTGGCCCTGTATCACGGTGTCGTGGCGGTGGCTTCTGACACCACCGACCAGGCGCCGAACTTCTACCTCGACCCGCTTCAGACCAGCGAGCGCAGTGCGGATCGGTACCTGGATTGGTTCCGCCGGTTCGTAGACCTGCGATCGGCCAATGCCGCCGAGCGGGTCATTCGCACCGCCGCCTATCTGGGATTCGAACCTGAGGTACTCGCCGGCATCGTCACCGCCGCCTGTACCGATCACCTCTACATGGGCGGAGGGCACACTTTGGACTTTGCCAACAAGTCGTTCGAGCTGCTCGACCATGTTGGCTGGGATGAAGCCGGCGAGATTCTCCCGGCGCTGGTGCCCGGCGGAAACCTGGTAAACGCCGCCCGCATGGAGGAAAACGCCAGCTGGCGCATGCCGGCCGACCTGGCCGGGATGCTATTTGCCGTGCACGAGCAACTTGATGGACTCATTGCAAGCAGATTCGACGCCAACGGCCGGCGGGGGCGCTGGGACGGACACGAGGAGCTGGCCGATCTGATGCTGGACGGCGAACCCCGGACCGTCCTGGACGAACTCTGCCGCCTGGTAGGCGAAGGAGTTGCCCTGACCGACCTTTCAGCGTCGGTCGCCTACGCGGCCGCCCGGCGATTGATCCATTTCGGCACCAGCAACGAATTCGGCGACTGGGAAACGGTCCTGCACACCTTCACCTACGCCAACGCGGTCGACCAGGCGCTGCGCCGCGCGCCTTCGAACCTGCTGGCGCGCGGGATATTCGACGGCGCGATGTCGGTGCACCTGGACCGGTTCCTGAACGTGCCCAAGCAGGCGGTTCCGGTTCCCGGGACGGGCCCGGCGTCGGGGGTTGACCTGCTGGCGGCGTTTGACGCCCAGGGCCACGTGGACGTCGCCGGCCAGGTCGTCGCCGACATGATCGCCGCCGAACGGGCCGACGAGGTGGTTGCGGTGCTGGGTCACGCGCTATTGCGCGAGGATGCCGGATTTCATTCATTCCAGATGTACGAGGCCGCGGTGCGCCAGTACCGCCAGTTCGCCGGAAGCGCCTGCGCCGGCCACTTCCTCATCGCCGCCGCCCGTTACCTGTCGGCCCACTCGCCGACGGTGAGGTCGCTCGGGCAGACTTACGAGATTGCCGCCCGGCTGTTGCGGGGCGAGGATCTTCACGGGGGTGCCTAAGGCGGACCCCGGGGTCTCTCCGCGCAAGAGTTTGGCCGCTGCTACAGCGGGCGTCGCAGCAGGCTGAACGACTGGCCGGTCGGGCCCGGACTGGGCTGGGTGGCCAGAAACATGGCCACGTCCACCAGTTCTTCGGGTTGCTTGGCCCACTCGCCGGATGCGGCGAAACGCGTTGCCGGATCTGACACCAGCTCGCGGGCCAACTCGGTGTAAACCGGTCCGGGCACGATCTCGTTGACGTCGATCCTGTCTTCCAGCAATTCCTCGGACAGAATCCGCGTGACCATCCATAGTCCCGCTTTCGAAGCCCCGTAGGACGAACCCCGCACCCGGCCGTGGTGGCCGTTGCCGGAACCGGTGATGATGATCTTGCCCTGTCCGCGCGCCTTCAACGGCGGGATGACGGCTTTGGCGCATAGGTAGGCGCCGATGAGGTTGACTTCGATCGTTCGGCGCCAGTCGTCGATCACGCTCTCTTCCAGCGTGCGGCCGCCGTCCAGCAACACCCCGGCGTTGAGCACCGCAATGTCCAGGCCGCCGAACGCGTTCGCCACACCCCTCACCATCGCTTGGACCGAGTCCCAGTCGGCCACGTCGGTCGGGACAGCGATTGCCCGACCGCCTGCAGCTTCGATCTCTTCGGCCACGGATCGAATCTGCGATTCGGTTCTGGCCGCCAGGCAGACACCGGCGCCCTCGCGCGCATACGCGATGGCAATCGCGCGCCCGATGCCGCGACCCGCGCCGGTCACGATCACCGATTTGCCACTGAGCCGCATGTAGTCAATCTCCATCCGCTGCTGTCCGCCGGGTCTGACCGGACCGGTACACGAATTCTCAGTGTATTGCCTGCCCGGACATCGCTGGAGGCGCCGTTGGCGCATCCCGATTCCGGACCCGGGGCCCGGCAACCGGCCTGACATCCGGTCGCGGGCACTATCCTGACCCATGGCCAGATCGCGGTCCGGAACCGACCCCAAGATGCGCGGAATGTTCGAAATCTCACCCGAAAGCGACCGTTCGGCTCCACTGGCCGCCCGAATGCGACCCCGCACCCTGGACGAGGTGGTCGGCCAGGACCACCTGGTCGGTCCCGACGCCCCCCTGCGTCGTGCCGTCGAGGCCGGAAAGCTGCCCTCCTGCATCCTCTGGGGGCCGCCGGGCAGTGGCAAAACCTCGATCGCCCGGGCGATCGCCCGCCACAGCGATGCACGTTTCGCCACGCTCTCGGCTGTTTCCGGCGGAGTTGCCGACCTGCGCAAGATCATCGCCGGCGCCGAGGCCGAGCGCGGGATGTTCAAGACCCAGACGTTGCTTTTCATTGACGAAATCCATCGATTCAACAAGGCCCAGCAGGACGCGGTGCTGCCGGCCGTCGAAGAGGGAACGATCACCCTGATCGGAGCCACCACCGAAAACCCCTCCTTCGAGGTGATCGCCCCGCTGCTCAGCCGCGCCCGGGTGTTGAAGCTTGAGCCGCTCGGACTTGCCGAAATCGAGGAATTGCTACGCCGGGCGATTGCGGACGGCAGCCGCGGTCTGAGGCAAGAGCCCCCGCACATTGAGGACGGGGCGATCGAGGCGCTGGCCGCGATTGGCGCCGGTGACGCGCGGGTTGCTCTGAACGCTCTCGAGGTCGCCGTCCACGATGCCGCGGCCCGCGGAAGCAAGGTGGACCGTGAAACCATCAAGGCGGTCGTGCAGCGGGCCCTTCCCCATGACAAGGCCGGCGACGCCCACTACGACACCATCTCGGCATTCATCAAGTCGGTCCGCGGATCCGACCCCCAGGCGGCGGTCTACTGGCTGGCACGCATGCTCGAAGCCGGCGAAGACCCGATGTTCGTGGCCCGCCGAATCGTCATCCTGGCCGCCGAGGACGTCGGCCTGGCCGACCCGCAGGCATTGCCGATCGCGGTAGCCGCCCAGCAGGCGACGCACCTGATCGGGATGCCCGAATGCTCGCTGGTGCTCTCCGAGGCCGCGATCTACCTGGCCCGGGCCCCGAAGAGCAATTCGGCGATGAAAGCCTATTCGGCGGCGGCCAGTTCGGTCCGCGATCTGGGCGCGATCCCGGTTCCGCTGCACCTGCGGAACGCTGCGACCGGCTTGATGGCCGAGCACGGCTACGGCCGCGGCTACCTTTACGCGCACGATTTCGGCGGCGCCATAGCTCCCCAGCAGCACCTTCCCGACGAGTTGCGGGGCGCGGAGTTTTACGAGCCGACCGAGCGCGACGCTCCGTCCAGGTCCTTCACGGAGTTCGACCCCGGCGCGCCGGGCGGGGAACCGACGGCAGAATGATCACCGAAACTGGCTCCGTCGCGGTGATCGATTCGACCAGTGCTGCACCCCGGATGCGGTCGGGTCGGCCTCTTCCCTTCGTGCCGGGTCCATTTGCGGCCGCGCTTGTTAAAGGGTCAGGACGCTGCGTGCGACCTTGCCTTCGGCCAACAACCGGAAGGCTTCGTTGACCCGGCCGAGGGGAAAGCTGCGGGTGATCAATCCGTCCAGGTTCAACCTGCCGGCTTGATACAGAGCAACCATCCGAGGGAAGTCGATCCGCGGCCGGGCGCTGCCGTACATCGATCCGATCACGGTCTTCTCAAACATCAGGTCGTGGGCGTCCAGCGTGACCGGAGTGTTTTCCGGGGCATGCCCGACCCAGACGGTAGTGCCGCGGGTCCTGGTCGCACGTATCGCCTGGACGAACGGTTCGGGGACCAGGCCAATGGCTTCGAATGCGTAGTGGGCCCCTAGGCCGCCGGTCAGTTCCCGGATCGCTTCGACCGGGTCGCATTCGGCGGCGTTGACGGTTTGGGTGGCGCCCATTCGCCGGGCCCGCTCAAGCTTGTCATCCAGCAGGTCGACCGCGATGATCGTGGTAGCTCCGGCAATCGCGGCGCCCTGCACGACGCACAAGCCGACGCCGCCGGCCCCGAACACCGCAACCGTCGAACCCGGCCGAACCCGGGCGGTGTTGATGACAGCGCCGACCCCGGTCGTGACGCCGCAGCCGATGAGCGAGGCCTGCGCGAAGGGCATCGACTTGTCGATAGGTATGGCCACGTTTTCGTTCACGAGCGAATGCGTCGACATCGAACCCACCCCGTACAGGAACGGCACGTCCTGGCCGGTTCGCGGTGAGCGGGCCGAAGCTGTGCTTGGCGGCGGGTCGTAACAAACGTTGGGATGCCCACGCTGGCACGCCTCGCAGCGACCGCAGTTCGGCATCCAGGAGAGGATCACGTGATCGCCTTCGCGGACGCTGTTTACTCCCCGGCCAATGGCCCTGACGATGCCCGCTCCCTCGTGCCCCAGGACCACGGGCGGAGGAACGTCCGACCAGTCACCCTTGATCACGTGCCAGTCGGAGTGGCAGACGCCGCTGGCCTTGAGTTCAACCAGGACCTCCCCGCGGCCGGGATCGCTCAACTCCAGCCCTTCGACCGCGATCGGTTCGTTGTAACGGTGGAGGACGGCGCTCTCAATCTCCAGCATGCGGTCGGCTGAACTCCCGGCGCCCCCCGGAGGGGGCGTATCACGTCGCAGGCTCGATTATTGGCCGGACTCCGACCGCGACGTGCTGACTTGGCGGAAAGCCGCATCGGCGCCGGTGAAAATGGACACCGATCCGGGACGGCTCGAACCGGATCGACTCCGCCCAGACAGTCCGTGCTCCGACACCGACATCGGCCCTCAGCGGGAAGGGAAAGCCAGTGCGAATTGACCCGGCCCAGTTTCGCCCGGAGGCGATCAGCCCGGAAATGAGTGCGTTCAATTCCCGCCTGAAGGACCTGATGGCCCAGGAGGCGGGCCAGGAAATCACGCCTGCCTACCTGCGGCGACGTCGCCGCGAGGGGAGTCCCTGGCAGAGCCCGCAGCGGCGGCTGGAAGTTGGGATCGACGAGAGTTGCCCCGGGGCAGCCGGCCCGATCCCGCTGCGGGTTTTTGTACCCGATCGCTGCGACGCCGTATACCTTCACATTCACGGCGGGGGATGGGTATTCGGCGGCGCCGACCTAGAGGACGAGAACCACTGGCGCCGCGCCCAGGAATGCAGCATCGCGGTGGTGAGCGTGGATTACCGACTCGCGCCCGAGAACCCCTACCCGGCGGCACCGGACGATTGCGAGGCCGCCGCCCTCTGGCTGATCGAGAACTCGGCGGAGCGGTTCGGCACCGAGCGGCTGCTAATCGGCGGCGAATCGGCCGGAGCGAATCTGTCCGCGGTGACGATGCTGCGCCTGCGCGACCGGCATGGATTTGCCGGTTGGTCAGGAGCCGACCTTATGTATGGTGCGTACGAGTTCGCCGGGGGCACCCCTTCGCGCCGGATCATCGGGCGAAACAGTCTGGTGCTGCGTCCGGAGTCGATGGAGATGATGCAGCGCGGCTACTTCAGGTCCGCCGACCGCACCGATCCGGATGTCTCGCCATTGCGGGCATCGCTGCACGATCTGCCGCCGGCGCTATTTAGCTGCGGCACCGCCGACCCGCTGCTGGACGACAGCCTGTTCATGCATGCGCGCTGGATCGCGGCCGGCAACCGGGCCGAAATCGCAATCTATCCCGGTGCTACCCACGCATTCGATGATTTTGGGGCCCCGCCAACCGAGGCGTCGCACCTGCGCCGCTACGAGTTCATCCGCGCCGCGATCGCCGGGTAGGCGCCTCCGCCGAACGGATTCAAAGCGCGCGCAGGGACTCCTCGACGGCCGCTACAGTCTGCTCGATGTCGGCTTCGGTATGCGTCGAGGCCAGGTGCCAGCGCCCGTTTGGGGCTATGCGCACGCCGCGATCCAATAGGGAACTGCGGAAGCGCTGATATTTGTCCTCATCGCAATGCCGCGCGTGATCGCGGTAATTGAAGATCTTGGCCCGGTCGGTGAATGCGGTCGAGAATACCGAGCCGAACCCGGCAACCCGCAGATTGGCACCGGTACGAGCGGCGGCGACTTTAAGTCCCTCCATGAGCGCCTGCCCGCGCCGGTTTAAGTCCGCGTAGAAGCGGTCGCTGTCCTCCATGATGTGCGAAAGGCTGGCGTGGGCGGCTTCGATCGAGGCCACGTTCGAGTTGAAGCTGCCGCCGTGGTTCACGGTGCCGTCACCGAGCACGGCCATCACGTCGGGGCGACCTACCAGCATCGCGATCGGAAAACCGCCGGCCATCGCCTTGGCGTAAGTCGCCAGATCGGGAGTGATTCCGGTCAGTTCCTGGGCGCCCCCAAGCGCCACCCGGAACCCGGTTATCACCTCGTCGAATATCAGCAACGCGCCTTCCCGCGCGCACACTCGCTGGGCCGCCTCCAAGTACCCTTCGCGCGGCGGCGCGAAGTTGGTGTTCAGCAGGAACGGCTCCATCACGACCCCGGCGATCTGGCCAGGGTTGTCGGCAAATGCCCGCGACAGCGCGGCGGTGTCGTTCCAGGGACAGACGACGATGTTCTCGCTGGTGGCCGGATCCATTCCAGCGGAGTCGGCAACCGGGGTCGGCGCCGCTTCTGACCCGGCCACCGCCAGCGGCGGATGGTAGCTGTAGCTGACCGAATCGGCCCAGCCGTGGTAGTGGCCCTCGAACTTCACGAACTTGGCGCGCCCGGTATAGCCGCGGGCCAGGCGGATGACCAGCTGCAGGATCTCGGTCCCCGAGCTGGCGAAACGCACCGGCCCCTTAAGGGGCACCGCGCGGCGAACCATCTCGGCGACCTCCAATTCGCGCTCGAACTGGCCGGTGTACACCACCCCGCGTCGGATGGCATTTGCGACCGCGTCGGTGACAAATCCAGGGGAGTGACCGAACAGGTTCGGCCCCATTCCCTGGACGAAATCGACGTATTCGTTCCCGTCGACATCCCACATCCGCCCATCCTTGGCGCGATCGAAGAAGAGCGGGACCGGGCGTTCCTGGCGGCGCAGCTGACTTGATATCCCGCCGGCCACCAGGTCCTGGGCGGCTTCAAACAGCTGTTGGGACCGGGTGTACCGCTCGGGACGCGTAGGCATAGATTTGTCCGGCCGGGGAGAGATTCGATCGGAAGGCATTCCGGCAATTCGCCGCAATTATTGCCGCGCGCTTAGGCGCCGAATCGTGCCGCCCGGTTGCACACATGCATTCGGCCTGGTGGCGACCTTTCGGCCGGCTATTAAGTGACCGAAAGGCTCGGCGACTGGCGCTCGGGGGCGATCTGGTCGGCGCTCAGCTCGATCGCCTGCTTCTGGTAGATCTGGACCCGGAACGCGCCGTAGTCGGCTACGAACAATCGTTTCCGTTCGTCGGTCGCCAGCCCCAGCGGCCCGCGGAACCGCTTCTGCGGCTCGAGCGATGTCATCTCGCGCAGCCGCAGCGGTACCGGATTGGCCAGCACGTAGTCGATCCCGCACTTGGACATCGTGGCATCACCGATGAAGGTGTCCAGGTACCTGCCGTCGGCGGCGAATTGCTGGACGCGGTCGTTGCCCCAATCGGACACGTATATGTCGCCGTCTCCGTCGACCGCAATTCCGGTCGGGCGGTCGAATTGGCCGCGCCCGTTCCCGGACGTCCCGACCGCAAATTCAAATTGACCGTCCGGCCCGAATTTCTGGATCCGGTCATTGCGCCAGTCGGACACGTACACCGCGCCAAGCTCGTCAATGTCCACGCCCCAGGGCATGTTCAGTTCGCCGTCGCCGTCGCCGTGGGATCCCCAACTCTGCAGGAAATCCCCGTCCTTGGAGAACTTTTGGACCCGGTGATTCATCGTGTCGGACAGGTAAAGGTCGCCGTCGCCGTCGAACCGCAACCCCGAAGGCCGATCGAGCTGGCCCTCGCCGCTGCCGGGTGAACCCCAGCAGGAAATGAACTCCCCGTCCAGCGAGAAGATCGATATGCGGTTCAAGGCCTCATCGGAGATGTAGAGGTTTCCGTCGGGCCCGACTGCCAGCGAAGCCGGCCAGGTGAACTTGCCCTCGGCCGTGCCTCTTCCGCCGAAAGAGCCGTGGTCGACGTCATCCATGTCGGTGCGCCTGACCTCGGCGGTCGTGTCGCCACGGCAAAGAACGAACAGGCGGTCATCGTCGGTTACGGCAACGTCGATCGCGTAACTTGTAACCCGGCGCATGCCGATGGTCTTCAGGTAAGGAAAGCCGGTCCTGAAGAGCGCGTGCGGTCTGCCCATTTACCTGCCCGCCTGCCGGCCGCTCAGGCGGAAGCGGCGGCCGTCGAGCCGGCCTGCTTGAAGGGCTGGAATTGCTCGTAGCTGCCGCCGACGATGTCGGTGGGGTCCATTGCCATCCACTTCTCGAGCATCACCGAGTAGACGCTGCGGAAGTCGACCGTGTGGCGCAGGTCTTCGCCGTTGAGCCAGTCGTTGGGGTTCAGCGACGGGTATTCGCAGTAAAGGCCGCCGTTAACGTTCTTGCCGATGATGAAAGCGCCGCCACCGGAGCCGTGGTCGGTGCCGCTCCCGTTGCCGCGCATGCGGCGGCCGAATTCGGTAAAGACCAGCATCGCGACTTCGTCATCGGCATCGTGGTCGCGCAGGTCCTGGAAGAAGTCCCGGATCGCGCCGGATAGTTCCGACAACAGCCGGGGATGGGTCGGGTTCTGGATCGCGTGGGTGTCGTAGCCGCCGTGTTGGGCATAGAAGATCCTGGTGCCCAGACCGGCCAGGTGCACGCGCGCCACGTCGCGCAGGCTCTGGGCGATCGCGTTTTCGGCGTAAGTGACCCGCGATTGATACGCGGCCGGCGCGGCCTTGAGAATCTCGGCCCCCTTGATCACGTCCAGACCGGTGCGGGCGATGTAGTCGGCCACCGGCCCGGAACCGATCGCCGGAGCGTACATTTCCTGGAATCGGGTCAGCGCCAACGAGCGCTGCTCGAGGGCCGAAATCCCTGACATCAATCCGTAGCTGTCCAGGTCGCCGACCGAGGTGATCGGGACTCCCGGACAGGCCAGCGCCCGAGGCATGCCGCGACCGATGTTCACGGTGGTCAGCACCGATTCGCGTTCCGGGTCCAGCTGTCGGGTGGCCCGGCCGACCCAGCCCTCGGTGCCGACGATCTCCGGCTCGCAGGTGTGCATTATGTCCATCGCGCGGAAATGCGAGCGGGACGAATTTTGGTAGCCGACCCCCTGTACGATCGCGACCGTGCCCTCGTCGTAAAGCTCCTTGAGCGGGGCCAGATTGGGATGAAACCCGAGTTCGCCGTCGATGGGCAGGACATCTTCCTGGGCAATCGCCAAGCTCTGGCGGGCATCGTAGTACACCGGGCTGTTGTAGGGAACGACCGAGTTCATGAAGTCGTTCCCTCCGGTTAGCTGCAAGACCACCAGAACCGGCGGCTTCCCGTTGGCTGCCACGACGCGTTATCTCCTGGGTTTCCTCAAGGTTTTCAATTCCAAGTACTCAAAGCCTGCCCCACAGCGAGGCTGGCCGTGCGCTGGCCGGCGGGCGTTTAAGCAAATTGGTATTCCATGGATGAGACGATCAGGCGCAGCATGGCCGCAACCTTTTCGGTGGATTCGCCGTTGCCTTTGCCGGTGTCCAGTCCACCACCGGATTCAGCATGGCGCAACAGCGCGGCGCGGGTATCGTCGCTCACCTCAAGCGCGCCTACCCCGTCCAGGCAGCGGTCGACGAATTCCTGTGCGCTGACCGAACCGGGGTCGGAGCCGTGGTTGCACACGCCCTGGACGACCTCGCGAACGCCGGGCCGCGAGGCGTCCGACATCAGGTCGGCGGCAAAGTTGACGCGTTCGCTTAAAGTCCCGCCGTCTATCCACTCCTTGCCGGTATGCCAGCCTTCGACGGTCGGAGGGTTCAACACCCACTGACCCATGACCGCGGCCGCGTCAACCAGATCGAGCAACCCGGGTTCGGGAAAGCGTTGATCGCCGGCCAGACGGGCGGTGCCGACGACGTATTCGATCGGACTCTTGACCTTGCGTTGCCGGGCCTGCTTGAAGAAGTCCGAATTGAGCAACACCCGCATAACCGACCGGATGTCCCCGCCGGAAACCTCGAACGCGTCGGTCAGCATCGCCATCGCCTCCGGGTCCTGGGGCGGCACGGTCTGCCAGGCCGGTACCTGCGGCTCGTCGGCCACGAAGAAGTTGTAAAGGTGCCGGCAGATGAACCGGGCGGTGGCCGGCTGGCGGACGATGATGGCAATTATGTCTTGTCCGTTGAACCGTCCGGTGTGGCCGAGGAAGGTCTTTTCGCCGTCATCGTGATCGTCCGCGCGGTAGACGAACCGGGTGGGGTAGTGTCCGTAGGGATAGAGGGGAATCGGCTGCTCGAAAGTCCAGCCGGTGAACGCCCGCGAGGCCTCTTTGATGTCGGTCTCGGTGTAGTTGCCGACACCCATCGAGAAAAGTTCGAGCAACTCGCGCCCGTAGTTCTCGTTGATGGCGCCGTTGTGGTTTTCCTGGTTGTCAAGCCAGTCGATCATGGCCGGGTCGCGCGAGAGGTCCAGCAGGATCTGGTCGAATCGGCCGAGCCCGTTGTCGCGGAAGGTGTTGATCTGTTCGACCATGGCGGGGACGAATTCGTTCTTGTGCCAGCCGGTGGCGAACACGTGGTGCCAGAAGAGCGCCATCTTCTCCTGCAGCGGCCGCCGGGTGTTGATCATCCGGTACATCCAGGCCCCGCCGAAGGTCGAAATCGATTCCCAGCTCCGCAGGTTGGGATAGTAGCGCTTGAGGACGTCATCCTCGATGTCCGGAAAACGCTCGGGATTGACCAGGTCTTCCACCACGGCTTCGTAACCGCGGTCGGCCAGTTCCGCCAGCTCGGACCGGGTCGCTCCGAATCCGGCGCGCCGCATCAGGTGCGCTAGCAGCGCGACATCGCTACTCGACACCGCACATCCTCAGAAAGTGTCTTTCGACAGGTTGGAAAAAGCTTATTGGCGCCCGGAGGCGGTGTCAAGTTTGGGCGGTCCTATCCGGGCACCTAGGGGCGGTCGGCGCGGTGACCGCAATTGCCGCAAACCTAGGTCGCCGCCAGCTCCGCCGCGTTGCCCAGAACCCGGTAACCATAGTTTTCTGCGGTGCGTTCGCGGGGCGGCAAGACTTCGACCACGCTCCGTGAAAGCCCGACTACTTCGCCGTCGGAATCGAAGCTGTAGCCATCGCCGATCGCACCGCTCCAGGTGATCTCGTAGAGGCAATCGCGAAATCCGTCGGCGTCCTGATCGTCGCCGGTCCGACGCAAGCACTCGGCGGCAATATTGACGGTGTCGTAGGCCGACCCCAGGTGCCAGGGCAGGGTTATGTACTCGTAGCGCTCGCGAAATCGGGCCAGCAGGTCCTGGGCCGTCTCGTTTTCTGGGTCGGGGGCGGCGGTTATGGCCTTGACGCCGGTTGCCGCGTCACCGGCGATTTCAAGCGCCGTGGCCCCGACCGAAACTGTTTCGGCGTAGATCGGCCCGGCGAATCCCAATTCGCGGGCCTGCTTGATGATTGTGCCGCCGGCAAATTCCGACTGCGGAGACACGTGCAGGGCGTCCGGGCCGGCATCGAACAGCTTGGTCAACTGGGTTCTGAAGTCAGTCGTGTCCGGAGCGAACCGCTCGGCGGCCACGATGCTCCCGCCGTGCTGCTCGAAGCGCTCCGCCGTTACCCGGCGAATTCCGGCGGCGTAATCGGTTTCTTCGGAAATCATCGCCAACCGCCGGATGCCATCCGACCACAGGATGTCCCCGGTGCTGTGGCCGACCTCGATGTCGCTGATCTGAGTCCGGAATATGTAGTCGCCGGCGTTGGCGATGTCGGGGTTCGATGCCAGGCCCGAGAACAGGATCACCCCGTCGCGCTCGGCCAGCGGCGCGACCCCCAGCATGGCGCCGCTGCACGAGGTACCGAGGATGATCTGCACGCCCTCGACGTCGGTGAGTTTGTTGTAGGCGTTGATCGCGTCCTGGGCGTTGCACTTGGAGTCCTCGACCACCAGCTCCAGCGGGCGCCCGTCGATGCCGCCAGCGGCGTTGATGTCTTCCACCGCCAATGTCTTGGACTGTATCGCCACCGTCCCGTAGGTCTCCCCGGCGCCGGTCAGCGATTCCATCACGCCGATCCGGAAAGCCGGCGACTCAGCCGCATCCGGATCGCAGCCCACCAGAACTGTCAGCATCAGCGTCAGCGCCACCACCCAAGCGCAATGCCGCAACGCTGGCGCCCAACGAATGGGAATCCCTGCGTGCGCCGCGCACGTTTGCCGGACCGACAGTCCGAGGATTTCGTGCCGGAAGTTGAACGTATTCCGCGCGCCCAAGGAGCCCTCCGCTGCCGGTAGCAGACAAGTATTAAACACCCGTGTAATAGGGTAACTGCGGCGGGTTGACGCGGGTGGACCAGCCCCGTTCGCATTCCTGAATTGGGCCGGGTTGGCGACGGGCGGCCAGCAACGGATCGCGCAGCGAATGCAGTCGGCCGGTACGTTAGCAGGAGAAAATCTTGCCGCGACCGCAATGCGGGCCCGCATCCAGCGGATGCCACGGCCGATGCGGTTCCGCGAGCAACAACCGCAATTGATTGAGGCGCGATGGCAACTCAATGGATCATCGCGCCGTTCGGAGCCTACTTCCTGCTCCTGATCGGGATCGCGGTGTTGCGGGCGCGGCGGATGCGCAATATGTCCGATTACGTGCTGGGGGCACGGCGCCTGGGCAGCTTCACGACTGCCCTGAGCGCCGGTTCGTCGACCACCAGCGCCTGGACTATGCTCTCGCTCCCGGCGCTTGCCTACGTCGGCGGGGCAGTCGCCTGGTGGATACCGGCGAGCGCGGTTATTGGAATCTGGTTGAGCTGGTCGCTGCTGGCCAAGCGGTTGCGCCGCTACACCGTCGAGGCGCGCGATGCGCTCACCATTCCAGAGTTTTTCGAGACTCGCTTCGACGACCGCTCGGGGGCGCTTAGAACCCTGGCATCGCTGGTCACCATCCTGTTCGTGGTCTTCTACATAAGTTCCGGGCTGGTGGGGGGTTCGAAACTGCTCGAAACCATCTTTGGCATCGAACCTATTGCCGGCGTCGTATTGACCCTGGCCGCGGTGGGCTCCTACACCCTCATCGGCGGATATCTGGCGGTTTCACGGACTGATGTTTTCCAAGCCCTGCTGATGCTGGCCAGTCTCCTGCTGATCGCGGTGACGCTGGCACTGAACCTCTCCCCCGCCATCGGGGCCGAGGGCCGGACCGGGTTCTGGAACCCGTTCAGCGATGTTGACGGTGAAATACTGACGCCCTTGTTCTTCCTGTCCACCGCCGGTTGGGCATTGGGGGCATTCGGTGCCCAGCGGATTCTGCAGCGATTCATGGCCCTGGAAAGCCGCGCCCGGGTTGAAGGCAGCCGCAACATCTCCATCGTTTGGCTCATCGCCGTATACGGTCTGGCCCTGGCGGTCGGCCTGATGGCCCATTCCGCCCTCGCCGACGCCGGCCTGCTCGATCAGCTCGGGGACTCAGAGCGCGTCTACTTGGTAGTTTCGGAGTACTTTTTCCATCCCGCGGTCGCCGGCCTGCTGTTGACGGCGGTGATCGCGGCAGTCATGAGCACCGCCGATTCGCAGCTGCTGCTGGCCTCGGCGGTCGCGACCGGGGACCTCCCCGGGATCCGTGAATATGCCGCTCGCATCCAGGAAAAATCGCGTGTTTGGCTGGGCCGGGCGCTGCTGGTGGTCATCGGCTGCGTGGGAGCAGCCATCCCGATCCTGCATCCGGAATCGATCTTCGAATTCGTCAGCTACGCCTGGGGTGGGATGGGGGCAGCGTTCGGGCCGGTCACGATCCTGGCCCTCTACTGGCGGCGCTTCAATCGCTGGGGCGCGATCATTTCGATCCTGTCAGGGACCCTGGTGGCCTCCATCTGGGCGCTGCAAAGCGGTGGTCCGGGGGGCATCTGGGACGTACAACCGGCCACGCCGGGATTCATTGTTGCGATGCTGGCCGGGGTTGTAGCCTGTCTCCTGACCGCCCCGCCCTCGGACCGGGTGCTCAATCTATTCGACCGCGCCACCGGCGCAACAACCTGATTCGACTGGCATGAATCGCGCCGGGCCCGGAAAGATCTTGCTGGCCGGGGGTCTTGTATGAATCCGGGTCCACCGAATCGCCGTTTCGCAAACCGGGCCGCAGCAGGGCTATTCGCGTCAACTCGCGAGCGCCGCATGTGGTACCTGGTGCTAGCGGTGATTGCGGCGATCTTCGCGACCCTGGGGTTTGGTGGCTGGTTGGCCGGGGAGCTGGCCGCCGCCGGGTTGCTCGAGGCGGCCGCGGCGTTCATATTCCTGGCCGGCATGATCCTGGTTGCCGCCACCGTTCTCGTCCAGGGCCTGAACCAAAGGCCGAGCGGTCTAAACCTGGTAATCGCGGTCGGGGCGACCGCCATGCTGCTGATGCTGTTCCTGCGCACCGCGGTGCTGGCGGAACGCTCGCACCTTGTGGAATACGCGGTCCTGGGTGCATTCGTCTATGCCGCGCTGGCCGAACGGGTCGCCGGGGGCCGCCGGGTGCCCTTCGCCTGGCTCTGGGCGCTCGTGCTCACCACCCTGGTCGGGACGCTCGACGAGTTGGTGCAGCTGTTTATCCCTGGCCGCCATTTCGATCCGGTCGACATCCTGTTTAATTTCCTGGCCGCGACGTTTGCCATCGCGGGCCGCGCCGGCATCGGCTGGACCCACCGCCGCATCGGACGGAAATCTGGTCCCTAGTCCGCGGGAGAGAGTGCCCGCGCCGCGGCCGATTCCGGAAAATTTTGGTGACCCGACGGGCATGATTGGCCGGTTTGCAGATTTGGGAGGTTGATCAGTGGGCGGCAGATGGTCCAGTCGCTGGACGGCTGCGGACATCCCCGAACTGAATGGGCGGATCGCCCTGGTGACCGGGGCCAGCAGCGGGACCGGATACGCCGCCGCGGTCGAACTGGCCCGGCAGGGGGCCGAGACGATCTTGGCCTGTCGCTCGCCCGAACGGGGCGGGGCCGCCCTGGCCGGGTTGCAGGCATCGGTGCCGGGAGCGCGCGCCAAGTTGATGGATCTCGACCTGGCCTGCCTGGAGTCGATCGCCGGTTTCGCCGACGAATTCCAGCGACGTCATTCAAGTCTCGACATCCTGGTCAACAACGCCGGAGTAATGGCCGCGCCCTACCTGCGGACCCGCGACGGGTTCGAGCTCCACGTCGGGATCAACCACCTGGGCCACTTTGCCCTGACCGGACGTTTGCTCGGCATGATCGCCGGAACCCCCGGGTCGCGTATCGTGACGGTGAGCAGCCTGATGCACCGTTTCGGGCGGATCGATCGCGAAGGGCTGATGCACTCCGAAGCCAACTACTCCACCTGGGGCGCGTACGCGCGCTCGAAGCTCTACAACCTGCTGTTCGCCTATCACCTGGAGCGCCTTTTCAGCCGGGCCGGGATCGACGCCGCTTCGCTGGCCGCCCATCCCGGCTACACGGCGACGAATCTCGGCAGCCGGTTCGGGCGAAGGCGCCCGCGCTGGCGACAGTGGCTGCGAAGCAGGCTGATCCAGGGACCGCCGATGGGGGCCCTCCCGATACTGCGCGCGGCCACCGCGCTGGAAGCGGTCGGCGGGCAGTATTACGGCCCGCGGGGCCTCTTCGGCGAACGCGGGCACCCGGTCCTGGTTTCGTCTTCACGGCTGTCCCGCAGCGAGCCGCATGCGCAACGGGTCTGGGAGATGTCGGCGCAGTTGACCGGCGTCGAATTCGCCGGTTTGCACGCGGATCGGGACGTGTGAATGGTGACCGCTCGGGTTCGGACTGGTAAAGAACCCTCGGCAGCGCAACCGGTCGGCGCCGACGGCGGCCGCCGATGAGGTTTGCCTTGCTCGGGCTCTCGCACGAGACCAACACCTTCTCGTCAGTGCCGGCCGACTACGCCGCGTTCGAGCGGGAGGGGATTCTGCGCCACGGCCAGATCGTGGAGAAATTCGGGCGATCGCAGGCCACCCTGGCCGGATTTCTTGAAGCCGGCCGGGAGCTCGGGTTCGAAGCTGTCCCGTTGCTGCACGCCCGCACCGGCCCGATCGGACTAATCACCAAGGACGCGTTCGACCGGATAGTCGGCGAAATGATCGACATGCTGAGCGACGGGGGTCCCTGGGACGGCGTTTTGCTGGCCAATCACGGCGCGGCGGTTTCGGAGGAATACCCCGACGTGGACGGCGAAATCGCGGCCCGGGTCCGCAACGTGGTCGGTCCGCAAACCCCGGTCGGGATGGCCCTCGACATGCACGGAAACATCTCGCCGGCGACGATCCGGGCAACCGACGTCGTGACCATCTATCGCACCAATCCGCACCTCGACGCCCTTCAGCGAGGCTTCGAGTGCGCCGAATTGATTTACCGAACCGCCAATGGCGAGATCCGGCCCCGGCAGTGGCTTGAAACGCCCCCGCTGGTCATCAACATCGTGCGCCAGTTCACCGGCGAAGAACCCATGCGGGGGCTGGTCGAAGACAGCCTGGCGGTCCAGTCCGAGCCCGGAGTTCTGTCGACTTCGATCGCCGAAGGCTATCCCTACGCCGACGTGGCGGAAATGGGGATGTCATTCCTGGTCGTGTCCGACGGCGATCCGGGCCTGGCCCGCCGGCGGTGTACCTGGATGGCTAAACGCGCCTGGGAACGTCGGGCCGAAATGGACGCGAAAATACCCGGCATCGATGAAGCGCTTGCGATTGCCGCCAGCCACCGACCGGACGACCGCGCGACCGGCCCGGTGGTCTTGATGGACGTAGGCGACAACATCGGCGGGGGATCGTCGGCCGATTCGACCCACATACTGAGCCGGGCGCAGCAACTGGGGATCCGCGGCCTGCTGCAGACCCTTTACGATCCTGTCGCGGTGCAGGCCTGCCTGGTCGCCGGCGTGGACAGCAAGGTCGATCTGATGGTCGGCGGCAAGACCGACGGATTGCACGGCGCCCCCGTTTCGGTCAGCGCCAGGGTCGTCGGGATTTCGGATGGCAAGTACGAGGACAGTGGTCCCACCCATGCTGGCTACCGGTTCTTTGATTCCGGCACGACCGCGGTGCTCGAAACCTCCGACGGACACACCCTGGTGCTGACCAGCCACCGGGACGGCAATACGTCCCGCGAGCAGATGTACGCGGTCGGCATCCGGCCGGAGGAGTACCGCATAGTGGTGGCCAAAGGAGTCGTTTCGCCGCGACCCGCTTATGAACCGATCGCATCGCGGATAGTCCTGGTCAATACGCCCGGGCTCACCAGCGCCGACCTCTCAACATTCGATTACTGTCGTCGGCGCCGGCCGCTATATCCCTTCGAGCCGGAGGCGCAGTACCGACCGACCTGACCTGGAAGGCGCCTGGGCAGAAACAGTCCGCCGCGTGGCGGACATGAACCGCCGGCGCTTACCGGCCGCGATCGGTTCAGTGGCAGCCCGCTCTGCTCGATTCGCCGTTTCCGGTCAATCCGTCTTCGCTGAGAATGCTCTCGATTTCGCCGGGCAGACCGAGCGCCGGGTTGTTTTGGAAGAAACCGTCCGGCTTGAGCATGAAGCCGATCTTGTGCGCCGGCATGACCGGCCATTCCTCGGTGCGCGGGATGTGCGTGTGGCCGAACGTGTACCAGACGACAAGGTCGGTATTGGCAAGCGGGCGGTCCTTGCCCGACCACCTGGCGAGCCCGGCATCGCCGGGCCGCTGGTTCGGGTAGTCGCCAGCCGCAAACCGTTCGGCCGGATCGTAGGCGGTCACCCACAGATGGTGCCGCAGGAATCCGGCCCGCCGTGAAACCGCCGCCGCCTCATGGGCCAGTGGAACCGAATTCTCGCCCGGAACCAGGCGGTAACCGGTCGGCTGTCCGGTGCGGTTCCGGGTGTTGGGGTTGACGATCTGCCAGTAGCGACTGGCCGAGGGATCGCAGCGTCGGCGTGCAACCGCTTCCGATTCGAGGGACTTGGGTCGGGCGACGAAGGCGTTCAGATGGGGGTTGCCCTCGCCCGGCGGCAGGCCGACCGCATCCACCTCCAGGACGCTGTTGCCCGGCCCGTCGACGTCCAGGTCCATCCGGACGTTGAAGAAGTGCTGGTGCACGGTGGCGCTGAGGCGGGGCGCCACTTCCACGCCGTGCATCGGGCGTTCACCCGGCGCCAGCGCCGTGACGCTCGGTATACCGGTGAGTTTTACTTCGAGTTCCAGGGATCCGTCCTGGCCAAAGATCCAGTAGAAGCCATATTCGTAGATCCCGACGGTGGTTATGAACGAGACCACCAGCCGGCGCGATCTGCGGACTTCCACGTCGCCGGTGCGCCAATCGGTGTGCTTCCAGAGGATGCCGTCATCCTCCTCGTGCAGGCATATCGCGTTCTTTATCGTCCTGGGGTTGCCGGAGGAGTCGACCATGTGGGCGTCGAGATAGCGAATCTCGCCCAGGCAATCGCAACCCAGGGCCAGCGAATTCGCGGTCACACCGATCCCGTATTCGCCCACGTCGAATGCGTTCTTGCGGTAGCTGGTGATGCCGGGGTCGCCGTAGGGCACCAGCATTTCCGAGACCGCGGCGCGGTAAAGGATCGGTCGCAGACCGGCGCCATCCTCGTATCCAACCGTGTGCAGGACAAGCCCCTCGCGGGCGTTGAATCCGATCCGGAACCGCCATCCCTGCCAGCGGATTTCCCGGCCGCAGATGGTAAATCCCGGCCCCTGCGGTTGGGTTATCTGGAGCGGGCTGGGCGCCGGGCGCGTCGGGGCAACGTAGCGACCGGTCCAATTGGCCGGTTCCGGCGGGAGCGGGACCGCCCCGTGGTCCTCCACCCGGACGACCTCCATCCGATTCAGGTCAATGATCGTCAGAAGGTTTTCGATCGGGCGGGCGTAACCGTTGTCGTGCGACTCCGCCCGCGCGTAGGCCAGCGCCCGGACCAGCCTTCGGCCCTTATCGCCGGCGGGTTCGTCGCCGTAATGGCCGGCCGACCACGGATCGAGCATCACCAGGTCGGGATCGCTCACGCCGCGTTTATTGATTGCGGCCAGAAACTCCGGGCAATTGCGCGCCACCCGTTGGCATTCGGCGGCCTCGTCCGGGGTAATCGCCGGTTGCACCCCCTCGATCACCCGCCAGCTTGCGATTTCCGCACGGTTAAGGCAGACCATGACTTCGACGCAATCCCCGCTTTCGCGATCCAGCAGCACCGCGCTCGCCTGGCGATCGCAGTCCGCGCCCGGATCGTAGGCAAGCACTTCGGCCTTCGGAGGTTCGCGCACTTCGACGCTTATGAACCGCGGCGCTTTCGGGGCGCGAGCGTCGACACGGATCAGGCCCACCACCGCGTCAATCTCCACGGTAGTGAGCGGATCCAGCGGGTGAACGCCGGCGGTTGCGGCGTCTAAGCGACGCGTGGGGTTGGAAATGCTCATGTCTTCGTCGATTCGATTCCCCGCCGCAGGTCCCGGGCGGCTGCCTAACCAAGCGCGCTCGGCGCTGGTCCGAGTCAATTATTTGCTGGCAGAGCGGGGAACGCTGGCGGTTCCCTCGCCGCCCAGATGTCTGGGCCGTGGAAGAATCTGCCCGTGAACAGTCCGGACGCGGAGTCATGCATGAATCAGGGCCCGAAGATTACCGCCGTGGAGATCACCTCGTTTGAATTCCACCTGAACCAGATGGGACGCGACCACAACGGCTTCAACCTGGTATTTGAGCCCGGCGGGAAGCTGCGGCAGGAAGGCAGCATCCTGCAAATCCACACCGACCAGGGCGTCAGCGGCGAATTCCCGATCGGCGCCGGGCCGGCCGAATCACAGGTCCGGATGTGCGCAAATTACCTGATCGGTAAGGATGCGACCGCGCGCGAACAGATCTACAACGATCTCAAGCGCGGACTGCGGCACTTCGACAAGCTGGCGGTGGGCGTGATCGACATCTGCCTCTGGGACATCGCCGGAAAACTTTACGGCGAACCGCTGTACCGGCTGCTCGGCGGGAGCCGGCGCCCGCTGCCGGCATACGCCTCCACCCTGCACGGTGACGAGAACGGCGGGCTATCTGATCCGCAGCAGTTTGCCGAGTTCGCCGTTCAGTGTCGCGAGATGGGTTATCCGGCATTCAAGATCCACGGCTGGGGCCTGGCCGCAAGGCACATAAAGCGCGAGATCGACAACATTCTGGCCGTGCGCGCCGCAGTCGGACCGGACTTGGAGCTGATGCTGGACCCGGCCTGCGAGATCGACACGTTCGGGCAGGCGCTCGCGGTCGGTAGGGCCTGCGACGAAGCCGATTTCTTCTGGTACGAGGACCCATTCAAGGATGGCGGCGTATCGGCGTTCGCGCACCGCAAGCTGCGGCAGCTGCTCAGCACTCCGATCCTGCAAACCGAGCACGTGCGCCTCCTGGAACAGCACGTCGACTTCATCCTGGCCGAGGGGACCGACTACGTGCGGGCCGGGGCACACGAGGACGGCGGCATTACCGGCGCGCTCAAGATCGCTCACGCCGCCGAGGGATTCGGCCTGGACGTCGAATTCCACGGTCCGGGGCCGGTCCACCGGCACCTGATGTCGGCGATTCGCAACACCAACTACTACGAATTGGGCCTGGTGCACCCCCGTGTTCCGACCACCAGGGCGTCGGTCTACCTGGACTACAACGACGATCTGGACGGGATCGATTCGGACGGAAACGTGTATGCCCCGCAGGAACCCGGGATCGGAGTCCAAATCGACTGGGACTGGATCGGCGCACACCGGACCGGCCACTGGCGGATCGACTAGGCCACGGCGCAGGCCGATGGCGACCCGAGCCCGCCCGCGCGGAGCCGGCGTCGGCGGTAAGTCCCGGGGGCTATCTGATTAGAAATCGCAGCGCATGGGCCGGTGAATCCGGCAGCGGAACCGACGGCCGGAGCAGGAGGCGTCCGTCGTCGTAGCTGGCCGGCGCCGCGGCGCTCGACCCGAGCAGGGTCGCGTGCCGCAGCCGTCCGGGCAGGTCCAGCCGCAGGCTGATTCCGTCCGGGCCGGGCCGGCCGAGCACGATCGCGTAAACGGCATCGCCCTTGGCGGTGAAGCGGACTGGCATACCGTCTTCGGTTTCGCCGGTGGCGCGCACCCATGGCCGGGTGCCGAATATCGCCTCGCCGTTTCGCTCCAGCCAGGCGCCCAGGCCGCGCAAGCGTTCCGCCTGGATCTGCGGGATGCTCCCGTCGGCCCGCGGCCCGACGTTGAGCAGCAGGTTGCCGTTCTTGCTGACGATGTCGCAGAGCAGGTGGATCAGGTCGGTCTCGGATACGGTGTGCTCGGCGGTCTCGGACCGGTTGTACCCGAATGAATAGCCCAGGCCGCGACAGGACTCCCACTTGTAGGGAGCGATTTCGTCTAGCTGGGAGTATTCGGGGGTCGTGAAGTCGTGATGGCGCCTACTCGAGCCGGGCTTGCGGGTTTCGAAGCGGTCGTTGATCAGGCCGTCGGGATGGTCGTTGTAAAAGTCGGCCACGATCGCGGCCAGGTCCGCCTGTTCCGGGTAACCGATGTCGTTCCAGAGGATGATCGGATCGTAACGCTCCCGCAGCTCGCGCCAGTGCGCGTCGGCGTAGGCGGCGAATTCGGGTGTGTGATTGATCGTCGCGCCGACCAGCTCCTGGGATTTGATGGGTGTCGGGTTGAAGCTCCAGTCGAGTCCGCCCGAGTAATAGAGCCCCATGCGCAGACCCAGGCCGCGGACCGCGTCGGTCAATTCCCCGACCAGGTCGCGTTCGCTGCAGCGCCGATCGGGCGGCAAATGCGGGTTCTCCACCCGGCTGGGCCAGAGGGTGAAGCCATCATGGTGCTTGCTGGTCAGCACCACGTAGCCGGCGCCGGAGGACTTGAACAGCTTCGCCATTGCAAGCGGGTCCCATCGCCGCGTCCGGGCATTGAATTCCTCGGCAAAGTCCATGTAGTCGAAGCCGTCGCCGAAGGTCGTCCGGTGGTGCTCGAATGTCGGTGAGCCCTCGATCCGGAGCGTATTCAGATACCACTCCGAATATGGATTGTTGGCAAACCACCGGTCCCAGTCGACGGTTCCGAATTCACCTACCGGCGTCGCCCAAGCCGGAACCGAGAAAAGTCCCCAGTGGACGAAGATCCCGAGCTTGGCGTCGTGGTACCAATCCGGTACCCGGTGCATGCGGATGGATTCCCAATTGGGTTCAAATCGCACATCTTGCTGGGCATTGCTCATGCAGGGGACTTCCTTCAATGCTGCGGATCGAAATCACCCCCGCCACAATCGCTCTCGGGTTTGGCATCGGGATCTCGCGCGGACTCGGCAACGCTCTGCAAGGGATGCCCTCGGCGCATGCCGTTAAATGATCTTCGCTGCGCGACGGCGGATCCGGCGGGACCTGCGCCGGGTGACCCGGCAACCGCGACCCGGTCCGGTTCGGCGTCAGGCACAATCTCCGGGATGTCGGTCCTCAAGATGCACGGCCGGCGCGAGGACGTTCGAGGAGTCGCAAATGGATGACTGCCCAATCGAGAAAGTCGATGCCGGGCACGAACCGACGATGGCCGAGCGGTTGCTGTCGCCGGACCGCGAGCGGTGGGCGGATTCGGCGACGGTGCTTTCACACCTGGGGATTGCGTCCGACGCCCGAATCGCCGATATCGGATGCGGTCCAGGGTATTACACGGTCCGTCTGGCGGGCGTCGCCGGCCGCGGCTTGGTCTACGCGCTGGACGTTGACCCGGACATGCTGGAGCTTTGCCGCCTGACCGTTTCCAAATCCGGCCTGAAAAACGTCCTCGTCCGCCGCTGCGGGGAATACGAATTCGGTCTGGAGGACATGACGCTGGACCTTGTATTCCTTTCCTGCGTGGTCCACCACGCCGATGACCACGTCCGGTTCCTGGTCGCTGCGCGGCGGCTGCTCAAGGCCTCCGGACGATGCGCAATGCTGGAGTGGGTTGAGCGCGAGTCCGATTTCGGCCCGCCGCGGGAGCGGCGCATCGGACACGACCGGTTGATGACCTTGGCGTCCGAGGCCGGGTTTGCCGGCCTCGAGTACCACAGCCTCAGCGAACACCAGTACCTTGTGTTGGCCGCTTCCGGCAACTGAATTGACGGTGCCCTTTTAGGCCGGGCCGATCCCAGCGCCCGGCGCAGCCGCGCCGGCCCGGTGCGGACCCGATTCGCAGCCGCGTTACTGCCCGCGTTTGCTGGTGGGCAGGAAGGGGACCAGCCGCGCCGCCAGCGATGAGAGGTTGCGGGTCTGGACCCACACTTGGCCCTCGCCAGTGAACCGCATCACCAGTCCCTCGCCGCCGACCAGAAGGGACCGCAGGCCGCCGACTTTGCCGATCGTGTAGTCGACGTCGTCGCTAAATGCGACCAGGTGGCCGGTGTCGACCACCAGCTCGCTGCCCGGTTCGACGGCCAGTTTCTTGATGGCCCCGTAGGAGTTGTAGTAGACCGTCCCCGCGTCGCCTTCCGAGAACGCGCGCAGAAAGAAGACGCTTTCGCCGCTGAAAAACCCGCGAAAGCCCTGGAATTGCGAGTCGGTCTGGACGTTGGCGCTGCAAGCCATGAATGAACTGGCCTGAATGAACAGGTTCTGGCCGGGTTCCAGATCGAAGGTCCCGATGTCGCCCGGCGTCGCAGGCGCCAGGCTCACCTGGCCACCTCCGGATTCGGCGGTGAACGTATTGATAAAGAACGACTCGCCGCCCAGCATCCGTTTGAATCCGCTCACCAGGCCGCCCCCGGCCGACCCGGTCTGCATTGACACTCCGCGCTGGGCGACCATCGCGCCCGGCTCGGCCTTGATGCTTTCGCCCGGATCAAGATTGACCGTAAGCAGCGCGTAGGCCGGATCGAATTCGATGTGGGTCTGCATTCTGCAACTTCCCTGTGGTTTCCGGACCGGCAGTCGGACCGGTGTCGCTAATTCAAGCTACGAAACCAACGATTTGCCGGATTCATCTGCGGCCGCGCCGCCACGGCGCTCACCGGCGGGCCGCCGGACCCAGGCGATAGCGGCAATAATCTGCACCGAGCAGGAAAACCAAGAACACTCCGCGATGGCGCCAGCATCAGCAACCGACAAGCCGCCGACACCGGTCCGGATAGTCGTGCCCGGCGACTTCCCGCCGCAAATCCAGGGTTCGCCGCACCTGGAGCTTTTAGACGGCTACGGGGACGTGAAGATCTACCGCGACCTGCCGGCCGACGTCGCCGATCTGGTCGCCCGCTCGCGCGGGGCGGAGGTGATCATAAACACCCGAAGTTCGGTCGCCTGGCCGGCCGCAGCGCTGCGCCGGTTGCCCGAACTGCGGCTCATCGCAACTTGCTCAATCGGTGTCGACATGATCGACCTGGCGGCCGCCCGCGACTGCGGCGTCGCCGTATGCAACCTTCCCGGGCGGACTGCCCCGGTTGTCGCCGAACACGCCGTGGCCCTGATGTACGCGGCCGCCCGCCGCCTTGCCGAGCAAACCGCCGCGATTCGCTCCGGCGAATGGCCTTCCGGGCACTCCATGTCGCTCCGCGGCAAAACCGTCGGCATTGTCGGAACCGGCAACATCGGGGCGGATTTCGCCCGCGTCTGCAATGCGCTGGGCATGCGTTGCATCGCCTGGACTTTCAATCCCGACCCGGAGCGGGCCAAGCGCCTCGGCGTGCGCTACGTCGAATTCGACCAGTTGCTTGCCGAAGCCGACGTGGTTAGCCTGCACCTGCGGCTCAGTCCGCAGTCGCAGGGATTGATCGGCCCGCGCGAATTCGGGTTGATGAAGCCCGGCGCGCTTTTCGTGAACGTCAGCCGCGGCGGGCTTGTCGACGAGGCGGCGCTGGTCGATGCCCTTCGCTCAGGTCATCTGGCCGGGGCCGGACTGGACGTGTTTGAACCCGAGCCGCCCCTGCCGGACAATCCGCTGCTGGCCTGTCAAAACGTGGTGTTCAGTCCGCACGTGGCCGACATGACCCCGGAGGGGGCCGACCTCCTGAATGAAGGCGCGGTCGAGAATGTGATCGCTTTTCTGCAGGGCCGCGCCCAGAACCGGGTGGCCTGATCGGGGCCGGCCCATTTCCGATAGAAAGCAGCCTGATTTGGACCAGCGCCTGTCGCTCAACCGCCGCAACTGGAACCAGCGCACCCCGGTTCACGCCGGTTCGCGTTCCTACGACCTGGACGGTTTTCGAGCCGGCCGCCAGTCGCTGCGCCCGATCGAACTTGAGGCGGTGGGGGATGCCGCCGGGCGCAGCCTTTTGCACCTGCAGTGCCACTTCGGCCTGGACACGATTTCCTGGGCGCGGCTGGGGGTCCGCGCCACCGGCGTGGACTTCTCCGACCGGGCGATCGCCCTGGCCCGTGAGCTGAACGCCGAAGCCGGCACCAACGCCAGGTTCATCTGCTCCGACGTCTACTCCCTGCCGGCGGTCCTGAAGCAACAGTTCGATTGGGTCTTCACGTCTTACGGGGTGTTGGCCTGGCTCCCCGATCTTGCCCGCTGGGCTCAGGTCGTCCACCGCCACCTTGTGCCCGGCGGGTCGTTCCTGATCGTCGATTTCCATCCGCTGCTCAGCACCTACGAACCCGCCCCGCAGGGTCATGAGGTCGCCAATTCCTATTTCCATCACGAACTGGCGGTTCCCGGCAACCAGCCCACTTATGCCGGCGGCGGGCGAATCGAATCGCCCTGCTTTGAGTGGCAGCACAGCCTCGGAGACGTGGTAAGCGCGCTGTGCGATACGGGTCTTGTGATCGAATCCTTGACCGAGTTTCCTTTCTGCTACTACCGGGCTCTCCCGCACATGGTCCGCGGCGCCGACGGTTGGTGGCGGTTTCCCGAAAACAACGATTCCATTCCCCAGATGTTTTCGATCAAGGCCCGCAAGCCAAAAACGCGATGAAGCGCAATCCGGCCGGACTATTGGCCCGGTTACGCGTCCTCCGGCGTAACTGTCTCCCTGGAGGTGGGTGGCGGTGGCGAGTACCCGCACCGTTCGTTGGCCCACCGGGCGGCCTGCCGGTTGGCGGCGGTGATCCTGGCCAGGTTTTCCCGGTCCTCCCGCTCCAGTTCGTCGAGCAGCCCCCGCCGGCGCGCTCGGTTACGCTGGTAGGCGCCGCAGAGGTGGAATCCCACGCAGCCCGGGTTCTCCAGAAGGGCCCCCAGAACCTCGGCGTACCAGTTCCCGTCGTTGGCGACGAAACCGTCGCCGTCGACCTCCCCTTGGCCGGCCGCATCGGCCAATAGCACCGGTTTCCCGGTGCGGCGGTGCCAGCGGTCAAGGTGCTCGGCCGGCCGCTGAAAGTCCTGGAAAGAGAGCACGTCCACATACGGCAGGGCGGCGTCGACGACCTCGCCGGGGATGCGGGCGTTGGCCTCGTAGCGGTCGCCGAGGATCAGGTGGCCCGGATCGTAGCGCCGGATCGCATCGAGAGTCGTCTTGTAATAGCTCCGCGCCAATTCGGTCAATTCGCGCCTGCCGCTGGCGCTGGTAAGGAGGTCCGGATCGAAGATCGGTCCCCGCCACCGGTTCTGCGGCAGGTCGTGCACCCAGGTCGGGCAGTCGCTGTAGAAGTAGCCGATCAGATTTGGGTCGCCGGACAGCTCGGCGCAGTGCGATCGGGCGACGTAGTCGACCCAATCAGTCCAGTCCGGGCTCCGGTAATCGAAGTGCCGGGTGTGTTGTTCCCACTGGTGGGATTCGGTAAACGGCAGCAGATGACAGTACGGCATCCCCAGGGCGCGGTACTCCTCTGCGGTGAACGAACGTGAATGCCGCCAATGCCTGACGGTCACTTCCTGCACCCAGCCGACCGTGTTGAATCCCCGGCGGCGCAGGTTGGGGGCCACCGACTCGCGGATCCAGCGGATCGTGTCGCCACCGTAGCGTTCTTGCCAGACGTGGAGGTTCTCAGGGTAGCGCAGGCTGGCCGGGTCGATGTGGTTCAGCCCCAGCGAGAAGAATGGCCCGCCGCCGGGTTCGATCAGCCACCAGCGCCCGGCAAGCCGGCCGACGGTGAATACCCCGCTCGGGTTGACCTGGGTCGTCACGCTATCGGCCGGCGTGACAGTTCTCGCCGTCGGCCGGCCGGACCCTGGCCGCGATCAACGCGCCGCCGCGGTGCCCGCCCCCAAGCCAGCAATCAGGCTACGACCCGGCCGATCTCCGGCCAGCCGCGCCAGGTGCCTTCGAAACCGGCCACCCGGTAGTCGGCATCGCAGTACCAGAGTTCACCGCCGCGGATCGACAGACCGTGCGGAAACGCGTCCTCGGCGCCGAAGGTGATCCGGTCAAGCTCGCTGCCGTCCTCGACGGCGTACTTGACGATCAGGCGATCCCCGGTGTGCGCGCACCAGATCCCCTCGCCCTCGCGGGCCAGTCCGTGCAGTCTCGGCAGCTTGACCGGGAAGGTGGCCAGGACTTGGTAGCTGTCCCCGTCCACAAGGTGCAGCGCCAACGGATTGAATCCGGTGACCCAGATATTCCCGTCATCCCATTCCAGGCCGTGCACGCCCCCTCCGTCCGGCGTCCGGAAGCGGTCGACCATTTCCCCGGATTCGGGATCCAATTTGAGCACCCAGCCCAGGCCGGTGTCGCTGGGCCGGGGCGGTCGAACCGCGGTCTTGCCGTTCGATGCGGTCCAAATGAATCCCCCGCCGGAGGCGATCCCGGAACCGTTCTCGGTCGGTGTCGGGATGCGGCGCTTAACGTCCCCGCCGGCGTCCATGACGAATACATCGTCGGTCTTTTGATCCATCACCAAGAGTTCGTCGCCCGCCCACTGCAGTCCATTGGGATGCACGCAGGGCGAATCGAATTCCTTGACCGTTCTCACGCTTGCCGGCTCCGCGTCTTCAAGGCCCACTCTGTCAGGTTACCGATCCGACCCCGGAGACTTCCCCCGCGCCTCCCCGCACGTTGCCGTTCCCAGGCGGCACGCCGCGGACTCCAGGGACCGCCGCCGATTCAATTGGAGAATAGGCCGCTACGATCCAGATCCGCAATCCATGGAGAAACTCGTGAGGCTCGCCAAGAAAGTTGCCCTGGTTACCGGGGGCGGTTCCGGAATCGGCCGCGCAACGGCGGTACTGTTCGCCCGCGAGGGCGCCCAGATCGTCGTCGCCGACAAGTCCGAGGATTCGGCCCGACGGACCGCCGATCAGATCAATTCCGCCGGCGGCCAAGCCGTTTGCGCGGCCGGCGATGTCACCCGTTCCGAAGACGCCGAGGCAATGGTTGCGGCCGCAATTGATTCCTTCGGCGGGTTGGATGTGGTGGTCAACAGCGCCGGGGTGTCGCCGCGCAACGCCACCAGCCCCGAAGCCGACGAAGACGAAGTCTGGGACGCGGTGCTCGATGTCAATCTGACCGGCACCTACCGGGTGAGCAAATTCGCCGTCCCGCAGCTGCTGCGCCGCGGCGGCGGATCGATCGTCAATCTGGCCTCGATCATCGGGGTCGTCGGCTATCCCCGCGAGATTCCCAGCATTCTGGGGGCGTTCAATCCCTACCCTCCGTCCAAGGGCGGCGTCGTGCAACTGACCCGAAACATGGCTACCCAGTTGGCCGCCGACGGAATTCGCGTCAACTGCATCTGTCCGGGGTACGTCGAATCGAACCTGATCGCAACCCTTATCGCCGACCCGGCGATGCACCAGAAGCTGATCGACCGACACCCCATTGGCCGACTTGGCAAACCCGAGGAGATCGCCCAGGCGGCCCTGTTCCTGGCGTCCGATGAATCATCGTTCGTCACCGGCGCGCCGCTGATGGTGGACGGGGGTTACACCGCCTTGTAGACGGCCGTTCAGCCGCCTTGGACCAAGTCCCCAATCACCGCCAGGGCGCGAACTGCGTCGACTCCGACGGCGGCGCGATCCGAACCGTCACCGTCCTCCAGCACGGTCCTGCCGCGCTCCGGCCCGTCGCCGGAGTCCACCGCTAGCCTGCCGCTCCGCCATTCGCAAATCCCGGGATCTATCGCGGCGGCCACGGTCAGCGGATCGTGCAGGTCGTAGCGGTCGAAATCGGGGTGCGTGTCATACCAGGTGTCCAGAATCCGGCGCGCCAGCACAGCGGTCCGCGACCGCTCCCCGCGCCAGTGGTCGGCGGACCGGTCGATCGAGACCGCGGTGGTCACGTCGAGTCCGACCAGCGCGACCGGGACGCCGCTTGAAAAAACGGAGGCGGCGGCCCGGGGGTCGTTGTATATGTTGAATTCGGCGTGCGCGGTGACGTTGCCGGGCACCTGCAGCGCTCCGCCCATTACGAGGATTTCGGCCAAATCGCCGGCCAGTTCCGGCCAGTTGCCGAGCGCGACGGCAACGTTGGTGAGCGGGCCCAGCGCAATCAGGGTCAATTCGCCCGGCCGCCGGCGCGCCGCGGCCGCGATCGCCTCATCGGCCGATCCCGATCGGGCGTCGGACGCCGCCGCCGGCAACCGCGCGCCTATCCCGCCGGCGCCGTGAAACTCATACGCGTAGGTGAACTCTCCGGACAGCGGCCCGGCCGCGCCGCGCCAGACCGGTATGTCGCCGCGGCCGCAAACTTCAAGCAGGTCCAGGGCGTTGCGGGTCGTATCGGCCAGCGAGGCGTTGCCGCCCACCGTGGTGACTCCGACAACTTCCAGGTCCGGTGAATTAAGGGCCGCAAAAATCGCCAGGGCATCGTCGGTCCCCGGGTCGCAATCAATCAGGACGGGCCGCATCGCATGCCTCCGGGGCGGGCGTTCTTGGGGCCGTGGAAGCCACCCTCCCACGTTCGCCCGATATTCTGCGGGCCGGAGCCGCGAATGAAAAGCGGTATGCCGTTCGGGTATCCGGAGATGTCGCCTGGGCCCTATCCCGGACCGGCGCGGCGGCCGTCGAATTCGCAGATCGCCGCGAGCACGGCCTCGGGGGTGGCCGGCGCCTGCAGACGCAGCGCCGCCTCGGGACCGGCGGCGGCGGCGACCGCCTCGCGGATGGCCAGCCAGACCGAAATCGAAAGCATCAGCGGCGGTTCGCCCACGGCCTTGGAACGGAAGATAGTCGGTTCGCGGTTGGGTGCATCCTCCAGGATTTGCACGTTAAACACCGGCGGCACGTCGCGGCTGCCGGGAATCTTGTACGTCGAAGGACCGTGGGTAAGGAGCGCTCCCTGCTCGTCCCAGCAGAGTTCCTCCATCGTCAGCCAGCCCATGCCCTGGACGAATCCGCCTTCGATCTGCCCCATGTCGATCGCGGGATTCAGCGAAGCGCCGCAGTCTTGGAGGATGTCGGTCCGCAGGACCCTTGTCTCGCCGGTCAGGGTGTCAATCGCGACCTCGGAGATCCCCACGCCGTAGCAGAAGTAGAAGAAGGGGCGCGGGGCTTCCCGACGCTCGTCCCAGCCGATTTTCGGGGTCGCATAGTATCCGGTCGCCGAGAGCGAGACCCGCCGGCGCCAGGCCATCTCGGCGAGCTCGGCAAATTCGACCTCGGATTGCCCGGCCCGCACCACGTTGCGCCGGAATTGGACCTGGTCCTGATCCACGTCGAAATGTTCGGCCGCCACCGCGGCCATGCGCGCGCGGATCTTCAGGGCCGCATCGCGCGCCGCCATTCCGTTCAGGTCCGAACCCGACGACGCCGACGTCGCGGAAGTGTTGGGCACCTGGGCGGTGCTGGTTGCGGCGTTCTTGATCCGGTCAATGTCGATTTGAAAGACCGAGGCCACCACCTGGGCGACCTTCACGAAGAGGCCCTGGCCCATTTCGACACCGCCGTGGCTGAGGTGCACCGTCCCGTCGGTGTACACATGCACCAGCGCCCCGGCCTGGTTGAGATGGACGACGTTGAACGAGATCCCGAACTTGGCCGGCATCAGCGCGATCCCCTTTTTCAGGATTCGGCTGCCGCGGTTGAACTCGGCCACCGCGCGTTTGCGATCCGCGTAGTCCGCTGACCGGCTGAGGCGCCCGACCATCTCGGCGATGATGTTGTCCTCGAGCACCTGGCCGTAGTGGGTGACGTTGCGTTCGCCTGGGGCGTAGAAATTGGCCTCCCGCACCGCATCCGGGTCCAGCCTGCGATCACGGGCGATGTGGTCGATCACGCCTTCGATGGCCAGCATCCCCTGCGGACCGCCGAACCCGCGGAAGGCGGTGTTGGAGACGGTGTTGGTCCGGCAGGGGTACCCGCGCACCGAAACGTTGGGCAGGAAATAGCAGTTGTCGGCGTGGTGGACGGCGCGGTTCAGCACCGCCGATGAGAGATCGGCGACGTTCCCGGCGCGGCTGGCCAGCACCAGTTCGATCCCTTCGATCCGGCCCCGGTCGTCGAAACCGGCTTCGTAGTGGAAAAGGAAGTCGTGTCGCTTGCCGGTGGCGACCATGTCCTGATCGCGGACCAGGCGTAGCTTGACCGGCCTTTGGGTGGCGGAAGCGGCCAGCGCGGCCAGGGCCGCAATCGCGGTCGCCTGACTTTCCTTGCCACCGAATCCCCCACCGAGCCGGCGGGTCTCGGCCGTGACCGCATTAGCCGGCAGCCCGAGCACGTTGGCGATAACGTGCTGGGCCTCGGTAGGGTGTTGGGTGGAGGAGTAGATCAGCATGTGCCCGTCCTCCTGCGGCACCGCCAACGCGATTTGCCCTTCCAGGTAGAAGTGGTCCTGGCCGCCGCACCTGAACGTTCCCGCGATCCGGTGCCGGGCGGACGCGATGGCCCTGCGCGGATCTCCCCGTTCGATCGTCTGCGGGGGACTCGTGAATTGACCACGCTCGAGCGCCGTTTCGATTGCAAGCAGCGGCTCCAGCGGTTCGTATTCGACCCTCACCAGGGCGGCTGCGGATCTCGCGCAGTCCAAGTCTTCGGCGGCGACGATCGCCACCGGCTGGCCGCGGTAGCTGACCTCGATGTCGGCGAGCAGCGGTTCGCCGGCAAATATCGGTGCGACGTCGTTCGCCCCCGGTATGTCGGCGGCGGTAAGGGCCGCGTGAACGCCGTCCTGGGCCACCGCCGCACCGGCATCGATCGAATTGATCCGCGCCCGCGCGTGCGGGCTCAGCACGATCGCCGCGTGCAGGGTACCGGCCGGCTCGGGCATGTCGTCGATGAATACCGACCGCCCGCGGACGTGGTTGGCCGCGCTGTCGTGCGCCAGCGCCGCGTGGGCGGCCCCCCGCGGGCCGGTGATGGTCTTCACAGGTCCATCAGGTCCGTTGCGGGAGCCAATTCCAGTTCGGCGTAAAGGCGCCGCAGGAGATTGCCCGCCACCCGTTGCCGATAGGCCGCGCCGGCCCGGAGATCGGAAATCGGATTGAAATCCCGTTCCAGCGCCGCCGCCGCGGCCTCGATCGTCTCGCCGGACCAGGGTGACCCGGTCAGCGCGGCCTCGCAGGCCGGGGCGCGTGCCGGGGTCGCGGCCATCCCGCCGTAGGCAACCCGCGCGGTGCGGATTTCGCCGTTCTCGATTGCGATCGCAAACGCCCCGATCAGGGCCGCTATGTCCTGGTCGAACCGTTTGGCGACCTTGTAGGTACGAAAGATTTCGCCGCGGCGCGGCAGCGGCAATCTGACCGCTTCGAGTACTTCGTCGTCCGCCAAGGCGGTCCGGCGGTATCCGGTGAAGAACTCCTCGGCGGAGATGCGACGTCGGCCGCGCACCGACCGGACGTCCATCTGCGAGCCCAGCGCCAGCAGCGGCGGCAGGGTGTCACCGATCGGAGAAGCCGTGCAAACGTTGCCGCCCAGCGTCCCCAGGTTGCGGATCTGTGGCGAGCCGATGCGGCGGACCAAACCTCCCAGCGCGGGCAGGTTCGCATCAAATGCCGGCAGCGCCTCGGTGTAGGTCGCGGCCGCGCCGACCACCAGCTCCCGCTCAGAGATCCGGATGCGGCCGAGCTCGGGGACGCGGCGCGTCCAGATGATTTCGCCGAACCGCCGCCGCTCCTTGCTGGCCAGCAACCCCAGATCGGTCCCACCACCGAGCAGATTTGCTCCGGGGTGCTCCGACCGCAGCGCGAGAAGTTCGGCCAAGCTCGCGGGCGCATGGAAGTTCTCGCCGCCGCATTCGTAGCTCCATCCGCCGGACCGGGTCGGTGGTGAACCGTTGGCGGGCGCCGGCGGGGCCGGATCGGGGAGGCGCAGCGCCGCTTCGACGATTGGGCGGTAACCGGTGCAGCGACAGAGATTCCCTGCCAGGGATTCGTGGATGTTGGAGTCGTCGCGCGGATCGCCCGAGTGTTGGTAGGCGTACAGCGCCATCACGATTCCCGGCGTGCAGAAGCCGCATTGGGTGCCATGCGAATCCAGCAGCGACCTCTGGACCGGATGCAAGTCCCCGCCCTCGCGTTCAAGCCCCTCGACGGTGAGCACCGCCTTGCCGTCCAGTTGCGGCACCAGCATCAGGCACGAATTGACCGCCTGCACACCGCCACCGGCCCGGTCGGCGATGGCGGTCACGATCGTACAGGCGCCGCAATCTCCCTCGGCGCAGCCTTCCTTGGTGCCCTTAAGCGCCATCCGATCGCGCAGATAGTCGAGCACCGTGGCCGATGGGGCAACGCCCGTTGTCTGCCTCGGCCGCCCGTTGAGGGTGAATCTGACCGCCACTAACTCCCCGCAGATTTCCCGGTCCTGGTCATATCAAATAAAGATACCGCTCGCACGAAAAACGCGGATCCACCGGCGAAGAGCTCGCGGCTCGGTCGCGTCCCGCCGCGATTTTGCAAACGTGCGAAGATGTTCCCGGAATGTGCGGTCAAAAAACCAAGGACCGGGCCATGGCAGCGGACCGACGAAACGGATCCGAAAAAAGCGCCCGGCCGGGAATTGCCGGAAACGAATCGATTGGCGCCGGAATTGAATCGCGAGGAACTGCGGAGGCAGGGGCGAAGAGGAGAAGGACATTGAATTCACCGAGATTCTTCATGAAGCGGGCGGTCGACCTCTCGCACTCGAACATGCGCGCCGGCCTGGGAGGGCCCTTCGGCGCGGTGGTGGTGCGCAATGGCCGCGTAATCGCCGAAGGATTCAACCAGGTCACGTCCGCCAACGACCCCACCGCGCACGCCGAGGTGGTGGCCATCCGGGCCGCCTGCCGGGCGCTGGGGACCTTCACGCTGGCCGGGTGCGAGCTCTACACCAGTTGCGAGCCCTGTCCGATGTGCCTGGCCGCGATTTACTGGGCCCGACTGGACCGGGTTTACTTTGCCAACGACCGGGCCGACGCGGCGCGGATCGGGTTCGACGACGAATCGCTGTATCAGGAAATCTCGATGCCGATCGAGAACCGCTCGCTGCCGCTTATCCGCCTCCCGCTGGCGGAAGCCAGCGCCGCGTTTCGCGAGTGGGAGTCCCTGGAGGACAAGACTCCCTACTAACTCCACACCCGTCCGGCGGCGGGTGCAATTATTGGGGGTGACCCCGCTCAACGACGGCCGGACGGCCCGGCAACTCCCTCATTGCGGATCCCGGCGCGTTCCGATTCCGGGCATTAATTGCTAGCCGGCGCCGTCGCCGGCAGCCCCCATTACAAGTGGTGGGTGTTCGCCGCAGTTGGACTTGGCACGTTCACCGGGGTCATGACTTTCGGGTCGGTAAACGTGGCCCTGCCCACCATCGCGGATCACTTCGGCAGCGACCTGCCAACCATCCAGTGGGTCGTGATCGCCCAGACGTTAACGATCAGCGCGCTGCTGCTGCCGATGGGCCGGCTCAGCGACCTGGTCGGGCGGAAGCGGGTCTACATGACGGGTCTGCTTTTTCTGGTTGGAGCCTCAGTCTTTGCCGCGCTCTCGCCAAACGTCACGCTCCTGATACTTTCCCGGGTCGTCCAGGGGGTGGGGGCGGCCATGACCCAGGGCACGGCGATGGCCATGATCACGACGGTCTTCCCCGACGAAGAGCGCGGCAAGGGGATCGGGTCCCACATGAGCATGGTCGGCGCCGGCGGGATGGCCGGACCGGCAATCGGCGGGTTGCTGGTAAGCGCATTCGGCTGGCGGTCGGTCTTCCTGATCAACCTGCCGCTGGCCTCAATCGCGCTGCTGGGGGCCCTGCTCTTGTTGGACTCCAAGCTGTTCCACCGCGAGCAGCGCGGGATCGGCTTCGACTGGCCCGGAGCCACGCTTTCGACGGCCGCGCTGGTGACTTTCCTGCTGCTGATGACCAACGGAAACCGGCTGGGCTGGGATTCGCCGATCGCGATCGCGGCCGCCTTGCTGTTCGTGGCGTTGGTGGCCGGTTTTCTGGCTTGGGAGTCGAAAGCGCCGGCTCCGATGCTGGATCTCGGACTTTTCCGAAACCGCGTCTTTTCACTGGGCGTTCTGGCCTCGTTCATGTCTTTTCTGAGCACCGGGTCGGTCCGCTTTCTCATGCCTTTCTACCTGCAGGGAGTCCTGGGTTTTCCGGCCGGTCAGGTGGGCCTGATCATGCTTCCCACCGCGGTGACCATGACCATCACCGGGCCGATCGCGGGGCGGCTGTCGGACCGCTTCGGCTATCGAATCTTCAACGTCCTGGGACTGGTGATCGCCGCGGTCGGAATCTTTGTGATCTCGAGAGTTTCCGAGTCGACTCCGGTGGCGCTCATCATCGCGGCCCTGGTCGTCCAAAGCGCCGGCAGCGGACTGTTCTCATCGCCTAATTCGGCATCGATTTTCAGCGCCTCCAGCTCGGCGCGCCACGGCATCGTCTCGGCGCTGCTGAGCCTGGTCCGCAATTCGGCCAACGTCACTTCAATTGCGCTCGGAACCGCAGTCGTGGCCGCGACCATGGCGGGGATGGGGTTCGCCCCCGATTTGCGCGGTGTGGCCAGCGCCGATGGTTCCGGAGCCGGAGCCGCATTCGTCTCGGGAATGAACCTGCTGTACACCGGCACCGGGTGCCTGCTGCTGCTGGGCGCGGTCGCTTCGTTCTTCAAGGGCGGGGATCTTCCTTCAATTGGAAGTGCCCGCGGCCGGCCGCGACGCGGACGGGCCCGCACCAGTTAGCAATCCGCTCAGCTAGATTTGTGGTCGGCCTGGGACTTGAATCGCGGCATTACGTCTTCGGCGAACCAGCCCAACTGCTCCAGGATCACGTCCTTGGGGGTGCCAACGACCGACCCGACGTTGATCTCCGCCAGGCCCGGGTAGCGCTCCTGGACATCGAAGATCTTTTCGGCGACCAGATCGGGCGGCCCGCACAGCCACGAACCCGCCGCCACCCCGTCGCGGACCGTGGGCAGACCCGCCCCCACCGCCGCGGAAGGGTCCCCGAGCGCGGCAAGATGCTCGTCGGAGAGTTTGCGGAACCCCAGCGGGGCGAACATCTTCATGTCCTCCTCGGCGAACCGCTCGGCCTCGGCGATGGCCTTTGCCTCGGTGTCGGCCAGGTGGACCGAAAACCCGATGATCAGGTCCTGGCCCAGCTCGGTTTCGCGGCCTGAGCGGGCGAGCGCGTCGCGCCACGCCGCAACGACCCGGTCGGCGGCACCGCCGGGAGCCGCCCCGCCGCCCAGCATGCCCTTGATTCCGTGTTTGATCATGAAGTCGATCCCGCGCGGGCTGGCGCTGACCAGGGGCTGGTAGCACTCGACCGGGAGGTTTGCGGGCCGCGGCACGAGGGTGATTTCCTCCAACTGGTAGCCGCGGTATGGGACTGGGGGCGGAATCGTGTAGTTGGGACCGCGGTGCGAGAACGAGCGGCTGTTGAAGGCCTTGAAGATTATGTCGACCTGTTCTTCGAAAAGATCGCGGTTGGCGTGCTGGTCGAGCATCGGCGCGCCGAACGATTCGACCTCGCGCGTGTGATATCCCCTGCCAACCCCGAAGATGACCCGGCCACCGGTCAGAATGTCGGCCGTCGCGTAGTCCTCGGCCAGGCGCAACGGGTTCCACATCGGGGCGATGTTGAAGCCGCAGCCGATCCTTATCTTTTCCGTCAAGTGGCAGAGATGGACCCCGAAGAGCAGCAGATTCGGGATGCACTCGTAGCCTTCGCGCTGGAAGTGGTGTTCGGCCAGCCAGAACGTGTCGTATCCGCAGTCGTCCATCAGCACCGCGATCGACTCGGCCTTCTCGAACACCGTAGCCAACTGATCGTCGGGCAGCCAGCGATCGTTTACCGGGATTCCGGCCAGGCCGATGTCCTCCAGATCGACGTGACCGGCGAAGAGAGTTCCGAATCTGGTTATCACCTGTGCCCTTGCCCCTCACGCTGCGCCGAAGTCCTAGCCGGGTGCTGCAACGCGGCTCCCGGTACCCAGTGACATTATTCGCGACCGCCGGCCGCCGGCCGGGACTTGCCGAATTCGGATCAGGTGAACAGGACGTTGTCGATCAGGCGGACATCCCCCAGCCGGACTGCCGCCGCCAGCATGCAGGGGCCGTGCCCGGTCCAGGGTTCGATCGTGTCCGGGTCTACCGCGGCGACGTAGTCGATGCGATCGATCAGCGGCTCGGATTCAATGATTCCGCGGCAGAACGCCTCCACATCGCCGGGATCGGCTTTTTCTCCACCGAATCGATCGCGCGCGCTCGAAAGGGCCCGGTAGAGCACCGTTGCCGCCGCCCGCTGGACGGGCGCCAGGTAGGAATTGCGGCTGCTGAGCGCCAGGCCGTCGCCTGCACGTACCGTCGGCTCAACCGCGATCTCGGTGGGAATATCAAGGTCGCGCAACAGGCGACGAATCACCGCGACCTGTTGGCCGTCCTTCTGGCCGAGATACACCCGGTCCGGCAAAGACTGCCCGAGCAGCTTGGCAACGATTGTGGCCACGCCGTCGAAATGCCCGGGGCGGGCGGCGCCCTCCAGCGGCAGCGCCGGCCCCCCGACGCTTATCGTGCTCGCGAATCCGTCCGGGTACATCTCCTCCGACGAAGGCGCGAACACAATGTCGACGCGCTCCTCCTCAAGCAGGGCCAGATCGCGACTTAAGGGGCGCGGGTAGTCGGCCAGATCTTCGCCGCGGCCGAATTGGGTCGGATTGACAAATATCGACGCCACCACGCAGGCGCATTCTCCCCGCGCCCGTTTGACCAGCGCCAGGTGCCCGGCGTGCAAGGCGCCCATCGTTGGGACCAGGCCAAGCGGACGCTGCGAACGCGCCAGCGCCGCCCGCAGGTCGGCAACCCTATCTAGCTTTTCGATCAGTCCGCGCCGTCTATCGCGTCCAGGACTTGCGGGTCTACGGCCAGGGTGTGCTCGGAGGACGGGAATCCGCCGCCGGCCACTTCGGCGGCGTAGCTGGCCAGGGCCCCGGCAATCTCGCCGTTGAGCGACGCGTATTGCTTGCTGTGGCGCGGCAAACGCGGTCCGAGTCCGAGGATGTCGGAGATGACCTGTATCTGGCCGTCGCAGCCCGGTCCGGCGCCGATGCCAATGGTGGGAATTTCGAGTCGCTTGGTGATCGCGGCGGCGATTGCGCCGGGGATCAGCTCCAAGACCACCGCGAACGCCCCGGCCGCTTGGACCGCCAGCGCGTCGGCCAGCAACTGGCGCGCCTCATCCGCGGTTCGCCCGCGGGCGCGATAGCCGCCCAAGTGGTGCACCGACTGCGGTTGCAGCCCGATGTGCGCCATCACCGGTATGCCGCATTCGGTCAGGCGTCGAATGGAGTCGGCGACGACCTCGCCGCCTTCGAGCTTGACCGCTTGCGCACCGCCCTCCTGCAGCAGCCGCGATGCGTTGCGCAGCGCGTCGGCGGTGTCCGTCTGGTAAGTCATGAACGGCATGTCGGCGACGATCAGCGATCGGCGGGCGCCACGAACGACCGCCTTGGTGTGGTGGACAATGTCGTCCAATGTCACCGGAATGGTGGAATCCAAACCGAGAACGACTTCGCCCAGCGTGTCGCCCACCAGGATCACCGGAATCTGAGCTTCGTCCACCAGCCGTGCGGTCGCATGATCGTACGCGGTCACGCAGGCTATCGGCTGCCGCGCGCGTTTCATGGCCGCAAGCTTGGTGACCCGCACCCTGTTTGTGATGGCGCTTCGCCTTACTGATCGCCGACCAAGCCAGCCCAGTCTAGCGACCGATCCGGACCGCCCCATGCCATGGGTTCGGGATGATCAGGGCGCGGGTGGCAACTCCCGGGCCAGGGAGGCCGCGAAAACCGCGGTGCCAAGGTTTGAGATTTCCCACCGTCCGCCTAGCACGTCCCGGTCATGGAAACATCGCGTTTCGCCGGATCGACCAACCGAATCGACCAGATTGAGCCGGGACACGTCGATGGCGTGACCCAGACCGTTTGCCTTCACCAACGCTTCCTTGGCGGTCCAAAGATCATAGAAGCGCGAAATCCTGCGGTCCGAATCCATTTGCTCCATTTGCCGTCGCTCGGCCTCGGTCAACAGGATCTCAATCAGCTGATCGATCGCCTTGCGCTCGCGGCGCACCTCGACGTCGACACCGAGCCTGCCGCCGGGGGCAATTGCGATCATCCCGTGATCGCCGCTGTGGGACACGTTGAAGCTGAATCCGCACCGCTCATCCCCAATCAGGGCGAACGGTTTGCCGCGCCGGCCCTCCTCGAACCTCAGCGAGCGGTTCGGACAATCAAGGCGCCGCACCAGCAGGATCCGCAGGGCGGCCCGGCAGAGGGCGAACTGGCGCTTCGGCAGATCGCCCAGGTACCGGCGCCGGCGCTCGTTTTCAGACTCGTCCAACCACGCCAGGGCCGCCGACTCCGAACCATTTGCTGGCGTGAGGTCGACGTGGTACACGACAAGATCGCCCTGCCGCAAATGCGGCCGCCACCACGGCCGGAACGCGCTGGCCGGCCCGGGCGTCAAGTCGCCGCCATTTCCCAGCGCCCGGGAGCCGGCCGCCACCGGGCGAGCCTGGCGGGGCGAATGGTCCGTCCCGGAACCCTATGCATTGGTTGCGTGATCGGCAATCGTGACATTGGCGAGGTTTATCCGTGCGCCCTCACCTGTACCGCAACGACATCCAGGCCGAAATACTTGCGGTGCTGAACCGCCGCCGCGTAGTGGCCCAGCAGCCGCATCGACAGCTGGTTGTCGGCCATATCCGTGTCCTCCTCCTCCTCGAGGTGGGCCAGCCGGTCCTCGAGATTGGCGTCGTCGAACGCGGCCACGAATTCGAGTTCGATGACCTCACCGGCCGGACGCACGGTGAGCACGAGACGCGGTACGTCGCCAGCGGATTGTTCATTTGGCATCAGGCTGTGCAGGGTTTCCTCGGCCGCCGAACGCAGCCGGTCGGCCGAACCCTGGTCCCAGCCGGCGCGGGTCGCGGCGGCGCCAACGAACCCGTCGATCTCGGCGAACGCGGCCTGGCCAAGGTCGGTCTTGAGCCGCGAGGGCCGACGCGGATTGGTTGCATCCAGGAAAAGCGTCAGGGCGACCGCCGTCAGCGACCCGATCAGCATCCCATTGTCCAGCAGCGGCCCCCAGGTCCCACCGATCAGATCGGCGAAAACGCTTTGCTGTTCGATTCCGGCGCCGAGCGCGAACGATATGCCGACAACGACCATCTTGGGAAAGTCCAGGCCGTCCCGGCTGATCGTGCGCAGGCCTTCCGCGAAAAGCAGTCCGGTCGCGGTGAGTATGTAGGTCCCCAGCACGGCGCTTGGAATGGCCAGCAGCAGGGAGGTGAGTTTGGGCAGAAACGCCAGGGCAACCAGGAACACACCCACCATGTAACCAACGTTCCGGGACGCGACCCCGGTCAGATTCATCAACGCCACGCTGGTTGCCGAATAAACCGTCGTTGGCGGCGTCCCGGCCAGTCCGGAAAGAAGCACCCCAAGGCCATTGACGTTGAGCGATCCCTGGACGGACCGGAAATCGGTCGCCCGCACGCCGCGCTGCGACGCCTGCTGGGCGGCTATGCTGTCGCCGATGTTCTTTACCGCCCCGACAAGGGTGATCACCACGAACACTGGCAGCAAGGCCAGGAACTGGGCGTCGGGCGATAGGTCGAAGCCGGCCAGCCCGGCGGCAGGGATCCCGAACCAGGCCGCCTCGGCCAGCGGCGCAAGGTCGTAGGCGCCGAAAGCGGCGGCGGCGGCGCAGCCGAACGCGATGCCGATCAGCGGCGACCAGAGGCGCAGAACCCCGCCGGACCGCAGCGCCATGGCGATGATTACCACCAGCGTCACCAGCGCAATGACCGGGGCCGCCGCTTCCGGGGCGTCGCCCTGGACCTGCCGCATCTGGCCGATCGCAATTGGCAGGATCGCCACCGCGATCAGCATGAGCGCGGTCCCGGAAACGATCGGGGTGATGACCCGCCTCAGGGCGGGCAGCCAATTGGCCAGGGCCAGGTAGAAAAGCGATGACACGACCACCAGACTAGCCAGCAGGGCCGGTCCACCGGCCTGAAGGGCAAGGACGGACACCGCCACGAAATTGGGAGTCGTGCCCATGATCAGCACGTGTCCGGCGCCGACCCTCCCGAACCGGACTGCCTGCAGGGCGGTGAGGACGCCGGCGATGATCAGCGCCGCAAAGACCGCCCAGGAAAGATATGCGTCATCCTGCCCGCCGGCCCGCGCGGTGATGGCGACCACCAGAACAAGGGGGGCCAGCGCGAAAATCGCCCCCTGGATTCCAACGCCGGCGGCCGTCGGAAGAGGGCAGCGCTCGCCGGGGGCGAAACGCATCGGCGCGCTCATGCTCTCAGACCCAACCCCTGCTCCCGCCTATTCGGGCCGCCGCAGTAGGGCGTGGCCCGGGTGCGATGAAGGGCTTCACGTGGCCCGGTCCGCGGTTCCCGGCCACCGGTCGGATCCGCGCTACCAGCCGATTTCGTAGCTGAGCAGCTTGGCGTTGATGAAGGTGACGATCGCTATGACGACAAACAGCGTGAACGATAGGGCGGCCGCGAACCCCATTTTCAGCGCCAGGAAGGCTTCCAGGTAAATCAGCATCACGATCGTGATCGTCGAATCGACCGGCCCCCCACAGATCCGGGTGCCGTCGTCGCAGGCCATGATGAAAACCTGGGTGAACATCTGCAGGGCGCCGATGAAGTAGATGATCACCACGAAATACGTGGTCGGGGCCAGCAGCGGCACCGTCACCTTGAACATCTGCGACAGCCTTCCGGCGCCGTCGATCTCGGCCGCCTCGTATAGGTGCGGCGGGATTGACTGCAGGCCGGCCAAATAGATGACCATGTTCAGGCCCATGTTCTTCCAGATGCTCATCAGGATGATTGCCAGCAGGGCGAAATCCGGATCCCGCATCCACTTGATCGGCACCAGTCCCAGCATCTGCATGAATTCGCTGATGATGCCGGTCTGGGGTTCGTATATCCAGAGAAAGATTACCGACACCGCCACCATCGACGAGACGACCGGCATGTAGAACATCGCCCGGAAAAAGTAGATTCCGCGAATGCCGCGGTTGATCAAAACCGCCAGCAGGAGCGAAGTGATCACGCCCGCCGGTACGGTGCCGATCGCAAACAGCACGGTGTTGCGGATGGCCGGTGGGAACCGCGGCTCGCTGGAGATATCGAGGTAGTTTTCGAACCCGGCGTACCGGGGGGCGGTCAGGAGATCGTAGGTGGTGAAGCTGTAGGCGAGCGCCCCCAGGATGGGAACGATCACAAATAGGGAAATGAACACGATCGACGGCAGGACGAACAGGTAGGCCGCGAACCCGCCGCGGAACGTGAGCCCGAACCGCGAGCGCAACGCCCGCAAAGGGACTGGATTTGCCGCCATCTACTTCCCCTGACCCAGATCTGCCCTATATCCACACCGCCCGGCTCATGTTACGGGAATGGCGACAAATCCCTCGGCAATCCGCGCCCGGGGCGTTGCGGCATAGCACGCAATCCGGTTCGGATAATCGACCCGGTCAACCGGTTCGGGTCAGGCGATCGTGTCGAGATTCCGCATCCTCAGGGAAATCTGGCTGCCGCAGCCGCGGGAGAGGGTCTTCGAGTTCTTCGCCGACCCGCGCAACCTTGAAAAGCTCACTCCGGCATGGCTGCGGTTCGAAGTCCTGGATCCAGAATCGATCCAATTGGACGCCGGCGCATCAATCGACTACCGCTTGCGGCTGCGCGGTTTCCCGCTTCGCTGGCGCAGCCAAATCGTCATTTGGGATCCCCCGCGCAGGTTCGTTGACATCCAGATCCGCGGCCCCTACCAAGAATGGGCGCACGAGCACCGTTTCGAGTCCCAATCCGACGGGACTCTCGTAATCGACCGCGTCGACTACACGGTGCCGGGTGGGCGCCTGGTCAACCGGCTGTTTGTGCGCAGGGACCTGGAGAAGATATTCGACTACCGCACCGCCGCGTTGCGCAGCATATTTGTACGCGGTGACGCCCGCGCCGGCCCGGCAAACCCTCCCTGAGCGAATCAATCAAAATCTGCCCGGCAAACGTTTGCCGCATTCCGATCCGGGGCCCGGATTAAGCACTTCGACCCGGCCTGGGCAAGTTGACCGCCGTTCGCGTCCGGACCCGCACCGCCGGATGCCGCGTCGCTCAGTACCCGATGTCGTATGAGAGCAGTCGCGCGTTGACAGCGGTGACGATCCCGATGACCGCGAAAAGGGCGAACGAGAGCGCCGCCGCAAATCCCATCTTCAGCGCCGCGAACGCCTCCAGGTAGATAAGCATCACGATCGTGATCGTCGAGTCCACCGGACCCCCGCAGATGTTGGTCTCGTAGTCGCAGGTCATAAAGAACACCTGCGTGAACATCTGCAGGGCGCCGATGAAGTAGACGATCACCACGAAATATGTCGTCGGGGCGAGCAGTGGCAGCGTGATGCGCAAGAGCTTTTGCAGTCGACCCGCCCCGTCGATGTCGGCGGCCTCGTAAAGGTGCGGCGGGATCGATTGCAGCCCGGCCAGATAAAGGACCATGTTCAAACCCAGGTTCTTCCAAACACTCATCAGGATGATCGAAAGCAGGGCCGTATCCGGGTCGCGGACCCACCTGATCGGCGCCATGCCCAGCGACTGCATGAACTTGCCGATGATCCCTACCTGTGGTTCGTACAGCCAGAGAAATATGATCGAGACCGCCGCGAACGAGGAAACGACGGGCATGTAGAACATTGCCCGGAAAAAGACGATTCCGACGATGGAGCGGTTGATCAAGACCGCCAGGAGCAGTGAAATCAGCACCCCGGTGGGCACCGTGCCCAGGGCGAAGAGCAGGGTGTTGCGGACCGCGGGCGGGAATCTGGGTTCGCTGCCGAGGGCCCGGTAGTTGTCGATTCCGGTCAGTTTGGGGGCGGTCAGCAGATCGTAGGTGGTGAAGCTGTAGTAGAGGGCGGCCAGGATTGGCAGGATGATGAACACGACAATGAAAACGATGGACGGGAGGACGAACAGGTACGCGACCAGCCCGCCGCGGAAAGTCAGTCCCAGCCGGCGCCGCGCGCCGTCGCCGCGAACCGCGCTGAATTGAGCCACCCTGCCCCGCAACCACCGCTTATGGTTCGTTCAAGAACTCATTATCGGTCGGGCCCACCCCGATCCCGCGCCGGCGTCGCGGCAATTGCAGAATGGCCTCTGAACCGGCCGAGTTGCGGAAGGCGGTTGCCGTGCCCGTACCCGAACTGCTAAACCACGAACGCGCCATCGCCCGGATGGCCGAACGCGGCATCGATCTGCTCCTGGCCGGCGGGTACGTGAACTTCGGGTACCTCGCCGGCTTCTTCACCCATTTCGGACGCGACTTCCCGGGGCCGCTCTACAACGGACTGCCGCTGGTCCGCTTCGCCGCCCTGCCGGCCGACCCGGACATTCCGCCGTTTTTTGTCACCTGTCCCGACGAAGCCGAAGACGTGGCTTTCCAGGGCAGCTGGATCGAGGACCGCCGCTTCGTGGGTCCGGCTTCGGAGTTGCCCGGACCGGACGTTTCCCCCAACACCGAAGCCGAGCCTTTCGAGGAGTTGGCGCGCGCCCTCGCCGCCAGGGGGCTCGCGGAGGCGGTAATCGGAGTCGACCTGGCCGATATTTCTGCCCGCACCGCCAGTCGCCTGGCCGCACATTCGCCGCTCGCCGAACTAGTCGACGCCACGCAGGACTTCATCTACGTCCGGATGGTCAAGACCCCGGCGGAACTGGCCCGGCTCGAGGGGGCCGTGGAGGGCAGCGAACGCGGACACGCAGCAGTCCCGCGGCATCTCGCCACCGGGTTGAGTGAACGCGAACTGGCCGGCCATGTTCGCCGCGCGGTCGCCGATTCCCGCACCGTTCCCTACATCTTGCACCTGAACGCCGGCCCGGTCGGCCCGACCCTGCTGCCGCCAACCGATCGGCGCATCGCACGCAATTCGGTCGTGTCGGTCGACGTCGGTTGCATTCACCGCGATTACGCCGGCGACAAGTTTCACGTGTACGCGTTCGGCGACCCTCCGCTGCGGGCATTCGAAATCCATGAAGGGCTCGATAGGGTGAACGCGGCCCTGCTTGATGCCTTGCGACCGGGGACAAGCGGAGCTGAGCTATTTCAGCTGGGGCGGACGCGGATGGAGTCCGAGGGATTGGAAATGGCCGGGGCCTTCATTGGTCACGGAATCGGCATCGATATCCACGAAACGCCGTACCTGGCCCCGGTCGACCCGACGCCGCTTGAGGCGGGGATGGTGATAGTCCTCGAAGCCGGAACGAGGGTCGCAGATCTAGGTCATTTCTGTTCCGAGATAACCTGCCTGATCGAGCCCGACGGCGTTCGCCCGCTCACTCGGATCGGGCACCAGATCAGCCGCGTTGCGGCAAACTAGGCAGACTTGGTTCCGCCAGCGATCGATCGCGCGGCGGCTTCGCGCCAACCGGCGCAGCGCCTAGTCGCGTTTAGCCGAGTTTCGCGACCCGCCAGGGGTTTTCATTCGCGGATGCGAAGGGCTTATGCAGCGAGCCCGATCATGCGATGACTGGTTCGGATCCGAAGGCCATTGCCCCCGACTGCGACCGGCCCGCGGCCTGAAACCGCGAGGTCTGCCGGTCAGTATCCGATGTCGTAACTCAGGATTCGCGAGTTGATGATCGTGATCAGCGCGATCACCGCGAACAGGATGAAGGATAGCGCGGCGCCGAATCCCATCTTCAGGGCCAAGAACGCTTCCAAGAAAACGAGCAGAACGATCGTGATGGTGGTGTCTAAAGGTCCGCCGCAAACCATCAGAAAGTCGTCCTACAAGTCATGATGTACATCTGCACGAATACCTGCAATGCGCCAATGAAGTAAACAATGACGACAAAGTAGGTTGTCGGTGCCAGCAGGGGCAACGTGATCCTGAACATCTTGGACACGCGGCCGGCTCCGTCGATGTCCGCCGCTTCGTACAGGTGCGGCGGGATCGACTGCAGGCCGGCCAGGTAAAGAACCATGTTGAGGCCCATGTTCTTCCAGATGCTCATGATGATGATGGCCATCAGGGCCGTTTCCGGACCCAGCAGCCACTTGGACCCCGGCAGGCCCACCGCCCGCAGGGTCTCGTTGGCGAACCCGACTTGGGGTTCGTACAGCCAGAGGAAAATCAGCGAAACCGATACGAAAGAGGAAACGACCGGCATGTAGAACATGGCCCGGAAGAAGTAGATTCCGCGGATCGCGCGGTTGATCAGCACCGCCAACAGCAGCGAGGTGACCACCCCGGCCGGAACCGTGCCGAGCGCGAAGAACAGCGTGTTGCGTATAGCCGGGAAGAACCGGGGCTCGTCCGGCGCCTTTTGGTAGTTTTCCAGACCAACCCATTTCGGCGGGGTGAGCAGGTCGTAGTCGGTGAAGCTGTAGTAGAGGATTCCGAAGATCGGGATGATGACGAACACCGTGATAAACAGGATCGACGGCAGAACGAACAGGTAAGCCGTCGCTCCGCCTCGGTAAGTCAGTCCGAGCCGCCTGCGAAGCGTCATCCGGGGCGCAGTGCCAGCTTCAGTCGCCGTTTGAGGACTCCTCGATACGAATGTGCTGCACCGGCCCACTACCACGGACCGGTGACATCGTCGTTTTCAGTCGCGGAATGGCCTCATTGTAGCTACGGGTACCGGCTTCGCCGCCATATCCGTGGTGTCGCCGCGGTTTGGTGCCGTAGCGCCGCAGATTCGCAATCGCGCGCGCTCAGCTACCTCGCGCGGCGCCAGGTCGTTTCACCTGGTCAATCGCCGCGGCCAGCGCGGGTGAGGAGTTGGTCCGGCGGGTTCGATTGGGTCGCTCTAGCTCACAAATCAGGCACGATTCCCCGCCCGGCGCATCCGCTTTCTTGTAGCCGCCCGAGCCCGAACCGGGAACTTGGCCGCATAGCTTCGGAAGGCCATGCGCCGCCGCTTGCGGAGGCGTGCATTCTGTAACGGATGTGCCGTTCGGTCAATACCCTACGTCCTAGCTCAGGATTCGCGAATTGATGATGTCCATCAGCGCGATCACCGCGGACAGGACGAACTAGAGCGCTGCCCCGAACCCTATCTTCAGGACCTTGAGCCATTCCAGGAATACCAGCAGCACGATCGTGATCGTGGTGTCCAAGGGTTCGCCGCAACCGGCGGTTGAATCTCGCCTGCGCGGAGCTGAGCGCGGCGGTCGGCTAATCACCCCCGCTTGCCCGCATCTTTCGGCCCATCCCCCGCGCCACCCGACGGTCGCCCGGACGCCCCCAATGGTGCGCCGATCGCTGGATCCCCTCCGCGGTCGCCTATCGACGTGGCCACCGGCGATTTCCATGAAGCTATCTATATTGGTGAGGGAAGCAAGCAAGTCGATCCCAGCCCGCTCCAGAAATTGCACTTAAGGCGTCAACGTGCCAAGTCCATTCAGACGGCCCGGACCCAGCCTGGCCCTGACCTTATCCGCATTGCTTGCCGCATTTCTGTTGACGGGGTGCGACCTTCGGTCCGAAGAGGTTGACACTGCGTCCACCCCGGTCCCGGCGCCAGCACCCGCACCGATTTCGGCTTCCTCTTCACCCGGCCCGGAGCCCGTCCGACGGGCCGAGGCTTATTCGATGGCCGTTTTTGCCGAACCGATCACTCGCAACGTCTGGAATTACTACGGCGGTCCGGGGGGTTCGGTCTGGACTGGTTACGTCGTCGGGGCCTACAACCTGAGCCTGTACGGTCTCTCTGACCAGCGCTTCGACTGGGTCCCGGTGGCGGCCGCCGATTTCCCGACCGACCTGGCGATCGAGCAATCGGGCGGCCAGGATTTCTGGACCACCCAGGTTCCCCTGCGCCAGGGAATACTCTGGAGCGACGGCGAGGCATTGGATGCCGACGATTTCGTGTTCACGGTCGAGACGGTGCAGGCGCTGCGACTCGGCTCAAACTGGGCCCAGGCGGTCGATCCGAATTTCGTGGAGCGCGTGGAAGCCCTCGACCCGCACACCGTGAAAGTGTGGTTCAAAGCCACCGACGAAGACGGCGATCCGCAGACTCCGGGCCTTGGCGTGTGGCAATTCGGTCTCGCGTTCATGCCCATCATGGCCGAGCATTACTGGCGACCGGTCGTCGATGAAGCTTTGGCCCTGGGCGACAACGCCGCGCAGGTGGAGGCACTGTTCGCGCACGTCCCGGATGGCGAACCCTCGGCCGGCGGTCTCGATTTCCGCCAGTGGGAGCCGGGTGCGTTCTATCAGAACGGGGCCGCTCCAAACTTTGCGTTCGAAGGTGCCCAGATCACCCAGTTCGGAGATGGTTCGATCCGCACCCAGAATCCGGTGCTCGGCTACGACGAAACCGTCCTGGGCGATGGCGATGGCGAGGTCGACCTTGAATACGTGGTCGGACCGCACGCGGAGCACGCCTCATTCAACATTTACGGAAACCAGGACACCGCCATCCTGGCCCTGACCAACGGCGATGTCGACTACGTCTTCAACCCCCTGGGACTCGAGCAGGGTTTCCGCAACCGGGTCGAAGCGGCCGACGACCTCACGCTGGTCAGCAACGAGAACAACGGGACCCGGTACCTGGGTTTCAACGTGCGCAAGGCCCCGTTCGACTCGCTGGAATTTCGCCGTGCTGTCGCGATCCTGATCGACAAGGAATTCGTGACCCAGACGGTCCTGCAGGCGACCGCCTTTCCGCAGTACGGGATGGTCGCGGAGGGGAATTCCTTCTGGCACAACCCGGACATCGAACGAATCGGCGAGGGCCTTACCCGCGCCGAGCGGATCGACCAGGCGGTGGCGCTGCTCGAGGGTGCCGGATTCGAATTCGAAGTCCGGCCGGAGGTCAGCGAGGACGGCAATTTCGTCAGCGTGCAGGGGAAAGGGCTCACAATGCCCGGCGGAGAGCCGGTCCCGCAGCTGGAGATACTGGCCCCCAGCGCAGGCTACGACCCGCTGCGTTCGACGTTTGCGATCTGGATCGAGCGCTGGCTAAACGACGTCGGGATCCCGGCCCGGGCCAACCTGGCCGGATTCAACGTGATCGTCGACAAACTTTTCTCAGATAACGTGGCCGAGGAATTGGACATGTGGATCCTGGGCTGGGCATTCAACATATTCCCCAACCACCTGGAATCCTTCTTCCACTCGCGCTACGCCCCCGAGAACCAGAAGGGCGGCAACAACTGGGGCGGATTCTCCGACCCGGAATTCGACGCCCTGGCCGACCAGTTCCTGCAGGCGACAACGTTTGCCGAGGCACGCGACCTGGCCTACCGCATGCAGGCCATGATCGCCACCCGCCTGCCTTACGTGACCCTCTTCGAAACCCCCAAACTGGACGCTTACCGCCCCGCCAAGGTCGAGTTCCCCTACACCAAGGTGCTGGGCGGGATCGAACAGGCCCAAGGGATGCAGACGGTAGCCCTGATCAAGTAGCGCATCGTTGCAAAACGATTGACTGCGACCGCTCATTGAGGCCGGTTCCATGACCAGGTACCTGCTGCGGCGGGGCCTGCAGATCGTGCTCACGCTTTTCATTTTCGTCACCCTGGTCTTCTTCCTGGTCAACGCCCAGCCCGGCGACGTGAGCAATTTCTTCGCCCTCGATCCGAACATTCCGCCAGAGACGCGCGCCCAGATCCAGGAGAGATTCGGTCTCGACCAGCCGCTGTGGCGCCAGTATCTGACGTACCTGGGCAACTTCGTGCGCGGGGACCTTGGAACCTCCTTTTCGCTGTATCCGCGCGGGGTGGGCGAGGTGATCGCCGAACGACTCCCGCGCACGGTAATGCTTTTCGCGACGGCCACGGTCGCGTCGTTCTATCTGGGGTTTGCGCTGGGCAAGGTCGTGGCCTGGCGCCGCGGGCAGTGGTTCGAGTACGTAGCCACCGTCGGCGGCGTCTCGCTCTATACCGTATTTACCCCGTGGTTCGGCCTGATGATGATCTGGGCGTTCGCCTACAAACTCGGCTGGTTCCCGCTCGGCAAGTTCCTGGACCCGCGGGTCTGGTCCGGCGCCGAGGTCGATGCCAACACCCTTTTCGGGCAAATGCTGATCGCCGCCGGGCTGGTCTCGGTCCTGGCGCTCGCCGCGCTCGTAATCGCGCGCCGCCGCCGGCTGCCGCACACGACCCTGATCGGGGTAGGAGTGCTCGCGGCGGCCAGCGCCGCCGCGCTTGGAGCCTTCGCCCTTGCCGGGACCGCCCATCTGGCGCTCGACGTGATCTCGCACATGGTCCTGCCGGTTGCGACCCTGACGCTGATTTCATTCGCCGGCACTATGCTGCTCACCCGCAACAGCATGCTCGAGACGATGCGCGAGGACTACGTCCTGGCGGCGCGCGCCAAGGGGCTGTCGGAAGCGGTGGTTCGCGACCGCCACGTCGCCCGCAACGCCATCCTGCCGGTGGTTACCAGTCTGGTGTTTTCGCTGGCGTTCGCGATCGACGGCGGCGTGATCATCGAGACGGTGTTTTCCTGGCCCGGCATGGGCCAGACACTGGTCGCGGCCGCCCAGCAGGAGGACCTGCCGCTGGCAGTCGGGGCCTTCGTGTTCGTCGGGGTATTCGTGCTGCTGGCCCACCTGGCGGTGGACATCCTGTACGCCCTGCTCGATCCCAGGATCCGGCTGTAGATGAGAGCCGACGCCGACTACGGCGAAGGGGTCCCGATCTGGCGGGTCCGGGCCGGCTTGTTCTGGGCGACCACGCGGCGCAACTGGCGGCTGTTCGCCGCCACCCGGATCGGCCTCGCCGGACTCGCCATCATTTCGCTGTACGCGTTAATGGCGATCGCCCATCCGCTCCTCATGGCAACCTTCTGGGACCCGGCCGTTTACGATCCCGTGGTCGGCTACGCGTTCGATCAGACCCTACAGCCCGCCCCGCCCAGCCGCGCCCACCCGCTCGGCACCGACCCGCTTGGCCGGGACATCCTCTCGCAGCTGATGTTCTCGGCGCGGACCGAGTTCGTGCTCGGCCTGTCAGCCGCGGTCATCACGGTGACCATCGGCACCACGGTAGGGGCGGTCGCGGCCTACTTCGGCGGCGTCGTGGACGCCGTCCTGATGCGCTTGGCCGACACCATGATCATGGTCCCGGGAATCAGCGTGCTGATCGTTCTTTCGGCCCTGATCGGTGTCCAGCAGTTCGAACTGGCCCTGGTAATCGGGGTGTTGTCCGGATTCGGCGGCACCGCAGTGCTGCTCAAGTCCCAGGCCTTGACGGTGGTGGTCAAACCCTACATCGAAGCCGCCCGCGCGGCCGGCGGCGGGCCCTGGCACGTCGTTTTCACGCACATCGTCCCCAACCTATTGCCGCTGGCGTTCCTCTACATGATGTTCACCGTCACCGCCGCCATTTTTTCCGAGGCGGTCCTCTCTTTCCTGGGCCTGCTCGACGTGCGCATGTCCTGGGGGCTGATGATCCACACCACCGAATCGGCCGGGTACCTGCTCGACGTCGGCAGCTACTGGTGGCTGATCCTGCCGGCCAGTCTCTCGATCACTCTCCTTTGCTCCTCCTTCTACCTGGTGGGACGAGCCCTCGACGAGGTCGTTAACCCCAGGCTCCGCCGGCGATGAGTCCAGAACCGCTGCTCAGGGTTCAGGACCTGACCCTGGAATACCTGACCGGCGACGGACCGGTGGCCGCCGTAGACCAGGTTTCATTCGAACTGCGGCCGGGCCAGGCGCTCGGACTGGTGGGCGAATCCGGCTGCGGCAAGACGACCGTGGCCAACTGCCTGCTGCGCCTTCTGCCGGAGAACGCCCGCGTCCGCTCGGGGAGGGTCCTGCTCGGCGGGGAGGACATCCTGGGTTTTTCACCGGCCCAGCTGCGCGAGTTGCGCGGGAACCGGGTGGCGATGGTCTTCCAGGCGGCGATGAACTCGCTGAATCCGGTTTACCGGGTCGGCGATCAGATCATCGAGGCCATCCGCGCGCACCGCTCGCTGCCGCGCGAGAGGATGCAGGAAAGGCTCGAAGAGCTCTACGAGCTCGTCGGCCTGGATCCCGCCGTCATGTGGTCCTATCCGCACGAGTACAGCGGCGGCATGCGCCAGCGCGCGGTGATCGCGATGGCGCTCTGCTGCGATCCCGACGTGCTGGTGGCCGACGAGCCGACCACCGCCCTGGACGTGATCGTGCAGCGGCAGATCCTGCGGCGCCTGGCCCGGATCCACCGCCGGTCGCAAAGGGCGATGATCCTGGTCTCGCACGACCTGGCGGCGATCGCCCAGGTCTGCGATCACGTGGCGGTCATGTACGCCGGCCAGCTGATCGAATCGGGTCCCACCGACCGGGTGCTTTCCGCGCCCATCCACCGCTACACGCGCGCCCTGCTCGATGCGGTGCCCAGGCTCCAGGGGCCGCGCCGCGATCTGGCGGTCATCGGCGGCGAGCCGCCCGACCTGCTCGAGCCTCCGCCGAGCTGCCGTTTTCATCCCCGCTGCCGGCAGGCCCTGCCGGAGTGCCGCACCGCGCAGGCGCCCCGAATCGAACGCTCGGCGGATCACTGGGCCCTGTGCTTCGACCCATGTCCGGAGCCCGCATGAAGGATCCGGCCGGTGACCCAATCGTGACCGTCAAGGGTCTGGGCAAGACTTTCGAGCAAGGCGGCGGCTTCTGGGCGCGCGGCGAAGCGTTGCGGGCAGTCGACGGCGTCAGCTTCCAGATCGGGCGCGGACAGTGTTTTGGGCTGGTCGGCGGCTCCGGATCGGGCAAGACGACGACCGGTCGCATGCTGGTTCGACTGGAGGACCCCAGCGACGGGCAGATCATCTTCCACGAAGGTCGGGCGAGTTTCGACGTGGCCGGCCTGCGCGGTCGGGCGCTCAAATCATTCCGGCGCCGCGCCCAGATCATCTTCCAGGATCCCTACGAGTCGCTGAACCCCCGGCGAACCGTGTACGACAGCGTCATCGAGCCCTTGCGGGTGCACCGGGTCGGGGGGCCGCGGCATTGGCGGGCAAGCGCCGAGGAGTTCCTGGCCAGAGTCGGGATAGCCCCGCCGCACCGCTACCTCTTCCGCTACCCCCACGAGCTATCCGGCGGCCAGCGGCAGCGGGTCGCCATTGCCCGCGCGCTGATCATCGAACCGGACCTGGTGGTGGCCGACGAACCCACCTCGATGCTGGACGTCTCGGTGCGGGCCGGCGTGATCGCGTTGCTCGACCGGTTGCGGCACGAGCTGGGGGTCAGCTTCCTGCTGATTACCCACGACCTGGCGGTCGCCCGTTACCTGTGCGACGAGATCGCGGTCATGCAGAACGGCCGCATCGTCGAGCAGGGCAGCGTGGAGAAGCTGTTGGCAGAGCCCGACCACGAGTACTCAAGAGCGCTGCTGGAGGCCGCCGGCGCCGCCCCGGACCGTCCCCAACCGGACTGAAGCCGGCCTAGTTGTAGTCCCCGTGCGCCCCGGTGCCGCTGGGGTCGGCCAGTTCTCCGGCGCCGCAAAGGTACCGCCACCACCGGGCGCGCTCGCCTACGACCCATGCGCTCTCGCCGGTCAGGACATGGGTGTCCTTGTTGGTCAGGAAATAGCGGCGAATCTCGGGGTTATCCCAGCCGTCGGTGTTGAACGTCGCCCGCTGCTCGGTCCTTGGGTTGTAGCGGATCTTGAACATGAAGCGGTGCTGCTCGGTCTCGTTGGTCTGGGCGCAGTGCCATAGCGCTTCGTGCAGGAAGCAAATCCGCCCGCCCTTGCCGGCCAGGCGTTTCTGGCCTTTGATGTTCTTGTAGCGGCCGGTGTCGGGACCCATCATCGACCGCAGGTGCGATCCCGGCAACACGAGGGTGGGGCCCATCTCGTAGGGGACATCGTGGGCAAAGTAGGCGGTGAGGATGTCGAAAGAGTAGGGGTGCGCGCCGGGCAGGCGGACCTGGCGCCTGCCGCCCGAGTCGACGTGCCAGAGCTGGGCTTCCTCCTGATACGGATAGGTAACGTGCAGGGCCGAGTGGTTCTGGGCATATCCGGGGCCCAGCAGGCTCTGCAGGACGCCCCGCACCGCCGGCAGTTCGTGGATTTGCCGAATGGCGTCCGAATAGTTGAAAAAACCGTCCTTGTTATCGGTGATGTGCCAGGCGAATTCGGCCTTGCGTCCCGAATCGTCAACCGCGGTCAGCTCGTCCTCCAAGGCGCGCTCATTCAAATCCGCCGGGATCAGGTCGTCGAATTCGAGGTATCCGTCGACCACGAAGCGGGCCATCTGTTCGACGTTCAGAAGGTGTCTTTTCTCGACCGGCGCCAGCTTGCGGTCAGATTCAGCTATTGCCATTAGCTTGCTCCTTGCATAAGCTCACCGGGTCAGTCAACTAGTTTTTCAAGCATGTATTCATTGGAAAGACCGCCAAGCGGTCGACCGGCAGTGCGTTCGGGCACCGGGCCCGCCTGGATTACCCGCCAGCCGTCGCGCAGGGCCGCAATCCCGGTGGCGTACGGCGGTTCGTTTTCGCTGCCGGCCTGCATCTGGACTTGATCTTCGGCCAGCGACCCGTCGTAGAGGGCCCAGGCAACAACTTCGGAGTTCAAGTCACCATTGCGAAGGTTGAGGAACAACAGTTTCTGGCGCACTGGGTGAGCCCGGCTCCGCGGCGATTGAACGTGGCTGCAACGATGATACCGGGGATCGGGCGCCCGGCCCTCCGGGGTTCGCCAAGGGCAGACAAGGACTTACGCCCGAAAATAGTCTGGGCTCATGACCGCCGGATTTCCCAAGGACATCAAGTGACAGCTGAACGCGCTGCCGACCTCTTCAACGAGCTTTCGATCGCCGAAAAAGCCGCCCTCACCGCCGGGGGCTCGATGTGGGGCATGAACGGCGTAAATCGACTTGGCATTCCGGCCTTGAAGGTCACCGATGGGCCCAACGGGGCGCGCGGGAACGGCATTTTCGGAAGCGGTCGCAGCGCGGCCTGCTTTCCCTGCGGATCGGCGCTTGGCGCGACCTGGGACCCGGAGCTGGTGCGGAGGGTCGGAGTCGCCCTGGGCCAGGAGGCCAAGACCAAATCGTGCACGGTCCTGCTGGCGCCGACCGTGAACCTGCACCGTTCGCCGCTCTACGGGCGCAATTTCGAGTGCTTTTCCGAGGACCCGCATCTCTCGGCGCGACTGGCGGTGGCCTACGTGAGCGGGGTGCAGGACCAGGGGATCGCCTGCGTGATCAAGCACTTCGTGGCCAACGATGCCGAATTCGAGCGCATGACCATCAATTCAGTAGTCGACGAACGAACCCTGCGCGAGATCTACCTGCCCCCGTTCGAGGCCGCCGTGAAGGAGGCCGGAGTCTGGGGCGTGATGACCGCCTACAACCAGCTCAACGGGACCGCCTGTTCGGCCAACAGTTGGCTGCTGGCCGATTTGTTGAGGGGCGAATGGGGTTTCGACGGGATCGTGATGACCGACTGGTTCGGCTTCGTCGACACGGTCGAATCAGCGCGCGCCGGATTGGATGTTGAGATGCCCGGGCCGGCCCGCATGTTCGGAGCGGCGCTGGCCGAAGCCGTCGACGATGGCCGCGTCGCCGTTCGGCACCTTGAAGACCAAGCAGATCGGGTACTGAAACTGATCGATCGCGTCGGCGCGTTCGGTTCCGAATCTTCCGACGACGAAAAAGAAGTTGACCTGCCCGAACACCGCGCCCTGCTGCGCGAGGCGGCCGCCCGCTCGATCGTTCTGCTGAAAAACCGCTCCGGGCTGCTTCCGCTCGGCGGCGACGCCAAGGTCGCCCTGATCGGGCACAACGCCGGGCGGCTGCAGCTCTACGGGGGCGGATCGGCGCAGCTGCGCCCGCACTACCGGTTGAATCTGCAGGAATCCTTGCGCGCATCGATGGGCCCTGAGGGCTCGGTCGAATATGCGCCCGGAACTTTTGTGGGCAAGTTCCTGCCGCTGCTGGAGGGTCCCAACCTGCGCCAGCCCAACGGACTGCCCGGACTGCGTATCGAGGTCCTGGGTGAAGGCGGCGGCGTTCTCCGGACCCAGTCGTCGGCGCATTCGGAACTCTTCGTCGTGACCGCATCCGGCGAGGGCGGTTCCGCGGTGCGGGCCACCGGGTCCTTCGATGTGCTCGAACACGGCAATTACCAGTTCTCGCTGGCCCAGGCCGGCGGGGCCCGCCTGCTGATCAACGACGAAGTCCTGGTCGACGGCGTCGCCGACCCGCTGCCGCCAGGCGATTCCTACATGGGATTCGGCAGCGCAGAAAAGCGAGTGGCGGTAGACCTGGCCCCGGGCAAGCATTCGCTGCGGATCGAGATGGAGGGCGAAGCCGGCGCCGGCGGCCTGCTCCAGGCGGCCCGGGTCGGGTTCCTGCCGCCGCAGCCCGCAAACATGCTTTCCGAAGCAGTTTCCCTGGCGCGCCGGAGCGACGTGGCCGTGGTGGTGGTCGGGACCAACGAGGACTACGAGACCGAGGGCCGCGACCGCCCCGACATGGCCCTGCCCGACCGGCAGGACGAGCTGGTCCGCGCAGTCTGCCGGGCCAACCCGAACACGGTCGTGGTCGTCAATGCCGCATCGCCGGTGGACATGGGCTGGGACGACGACGCGGCAGCGGTATTGCAGTGCTGGTTCGGCGGCCAGGAGCTCGCCAACGCCCTGGCCGACGTGATGACCGGGGCCGCCGAGCCCGGCGGCCGCCTGCCGACCAGCATCCCCCGGCGCCTGGAACATTCGCCCGCCTACGGAAACTTTCCGGGCGAAGCCGGCCAGGTTCGCTACGGCGAGGGCCTATTGATGGGCTACCGGCACTATGACACCCGCGACCTGCCGGTTCGCTACCGCTTCGGTCACGGTCTTTCCTACACCAGCTTCGCGCTGGCCGAGCCGCAGATCACCCAGCGCGGCCGCGGCGGCGACCTCAAGCTGGCGGTCAAGGTCACCAACACCGGGGCGCGGGCCGGCTCCGCGGTGGTGCAGGCTTACGTCGAACCCCCGGCCGGGCCGCTGTTTAGGCCGCGCCGCGAATTGCGCGCGTTCGACCGGGTCGACCTCGAACCGGGAGAGACTGGCACCGCGATCCTGGGATTTGACGATCGCTCGTTCTCCTACTGGGACCCGGCGGCGAATGCTTGGCAGCTGCACGGCGGAAAGCATTTGATACACATCGGTTCCGCGGTCGGCCGGTACGACCACCAGCTGTCCGTGAACATATCGGCCAAGTGACCGACGCGGCCAGCGGCGGGAGGATTCCGTCCGGCCCGGACCGGCATTCGGGGGTAGGCGCCCTCTTTGCGCCGGGCGGAGCGATCGCCCGGACCCTGGGCGGGACGTTCGAGCCGCGCCCCGGTCAGGCCCGGATGGCCGAAGCCGTCGCCGACGCGATCGCCGGAGAGCAGGTTCTGCTGGTGGAGGCCGGCACCGGAACCGGCAAGACTTTCGCCTACATCGCCCCCGGGCTCATGGCCCGAAAGCGCATGGTGATTGCGACCGGCACCCGCGCCCTCCAAGACCAGTTGGTGGGCAAGGACCTGCCGCAGATAACGGCCGCCCTGGGTCTGCCCGCCCTCGCGGTCGTGAACCTGAAGGGCGCCAGCAATTACCTGTGCAAATTCAAATTCGCCCAGCTCCGCACCGGCCAGCTGGAACTTGAGATGGGTACCGGCCGGCCGAATTCCCGGGTTCTGCGGCAGATCGGGGAATGGTCAGAAGAGACCGCGACCGGGGACTTCGCCGAACTCACTGGCGTAGGTCCCGATGATCCGTTGCTCTCATCGATCGACGGATCGGGTGACATGTGCCACGGGCAACGCTGCGAACTCTATTCGGAATGCCACGTGACCAAGGTGCGCCGCGAGGCCGCCGAGGCCGACGTGATTGTGACCAACCAGGCGCTGTACCTGGCCGGCATCTCGCCCCAGCCCGGCGCCGAGCCGTTGCTGCCGCCGCACGACCTGGCGGTCATCGACGAAGCCCATCAGTTGGAGGGGTTCGCCTCAAGCGCGTTTTCGATCGAGGTCTCGCGCTCGCGCTGGCGCCGAATCGCCCGCAACCTGCGAACCGCCAGCCAACTGTCCGGTACCCGAATCCCGGTCGGAGGGGGCTTGGACAACGCGGCCGAACCTTTCTTTAATCGGCTTGAACGATACGTCCGGGACGTGGCCGGCGGGGCCGACGACGGTCCCTACCGGCGCCAGGTCGTCATCGACGCGGCCGCCCACGAGGGTTTCGTCGGCTTCATCTCCGAAGCAGCGGCCGGCCTGATCAGCACGATTGATGCAATGAAACGGTCGCTCGAGGAACGGATCGAAACCGAAAACTCCCAATTCGATCCGCTAATTCCGGTGGCCTCCAACCTTTTGGCCCAGCACGAGGCTTTGCATCGCCTGCTCGACGACCCCGATCCCGAATGGGTCTTGCACCTGCAGCCCGACCGCCAGGGCCGCTACGCGCTGCTGTCCACGCCGCTTTCGGTTGGACCGATTCTTGAAGCCCAGATGTTCGGCCCGACCAGGCCGGCGACCGCGGTAACGCTTACCTCGGCGACCCTGGCCACCGCTCAGGGATTCGGGTTCACCCGCGAGCGGCTGGGGATCGGCGAGGCCGACGAACTGGCGCTGGAGAGCCCGTTCGATCACGAGCGCCAGGCACTGCTCTACGTTCCCCGGGATCTTCCGCCGCCGGCAGTCGGGGATGAACGCGGCGCGCTGGCGCCGGTGGTGGACCAGATCGTCGATTTGATTTCCGCCAGCGACGGCGGAGTTTTCGTGCTCTGCACCAGCCGCCGGCGCATGCTCCAGTACCACGAACTGGTCGCCGAACGGGCCGCCGGGCGCACGTTCCTGTTGCAGGGCCGGGCCTCGCCGGCCGCTTTGATCAGCCGGTTTCGCCGAGAGCGGAACGCGGTCCTATTTGCCACCAAGAGCTTCTGGCAGGGCGTGGACATTCCGGGACGCGCGCTTTCGATGGTGATAGTCGACCGCCTGCCGTTCCCTTCGCCCGCAGAACCGGTTTTTGCGGCGCGGTGCCGGGCAATAGACGCCGAAGGCCGTTCATCTTTCATTGCTCTTTCGCTGCCGCTGGCGGCGATGGATCTGAAGCAGGGATTCGGGCGACTCATCCGCAGCCGCCGGGACCGCGGCGTCCTGGCCCTGCTCGAGGACCGGATCCTAACCCGGCGCTACGGCCGATTCCTGCTGGACGCCCTGCCGGCGGTCCCGGTGACCCGCGAAATCAGCAAGGTGCGGGCGCACCTGGCCGGAACGCGCGGTCAGTCCTAACCGGACGATTCAGCGGCGACGTAATCGGCGATCTTGCCGGTGAAGCGGCACCCCGGGAACCCGCTGCAGCCCACAAATTCGCCATAGCGTCCGCGCTTGACGCCCAGCTCCTTGCCGCAACGCGGGCATTCGCCCACGATGGCACCGCCCGGCTCGCTTTTCGCGGATTTTTTGGCAGTTTTGGGAGGGGCGCTCTGGGCCGGCTTCTGGCGCGGGTCCTGCCAGGTCGAATACTCGCAGGCCGGGTAGCGCTCGCAGCCGTAGAAGGTCCGGCCGCGGCGGGTCTTTTTCACTACCAGCTGTCCCTCGCCGCAATCCGGGCACTGCACTCCGGTCGGCTCGGTGATCTGGCGCGTGTAGCGGCAGTCGGGGTAGGACTCGCAACCGATGAACCGGCCGAACCGGCCCTGTTTGTAGACCAGGTCCGAACCGCAGTCCGGGCAGGGTTCGCCGACCGCGGTCGGTTCCTCGCCGTTGCCGGAGTCCTGCAGGTCGCGGGTGAACCGGCACTCGGGGAATCCCGAACAGCCCACGAAAATGCCGTTCCGGCCCAGCCGTTTGACCAACTGACGCGAACAACGGGGGCATTCCTCCTCCAGCAATTCGTCGGCGACCGGCTTCTTCAGGTTCTCCCAGGCATTTGTAAGGTCCCGGTCCAGGCGTTCCCAGAACACGCCGGTGGCATCGACCCAGCCCAGCTCGCCGCTCGCCACGCGGTCGAGCTCGGTTTCCATCCGCGCGGTGAACGCCACGTCGACTATGTCGGCGAAGAACTCGGCCATTGCATCGGTTACGAATTCGCCTACCTGGGTGGGTTCCAGGACTCGGCGCTGGCTTGACACGTACTGGCGGTCCTTGAGCGTCCGGATGATCGCCGCATAGGTGCTGGGGCGCCCTATGCCTTCGTCTTCGAGCACCTTGATCAGGCCGGCCTCGGTATAGCGCGGCGGCGGCTCGGAAGCGTGCTTTTGCGATTCGATCTCGAGCAATTCGATCGGGTCGCCCACGGCGCGTCCGCTCAGGTAGTCGAAGCGGTCCGATTCCTCGGCGCTGATTCGCGGACCGTAACTTGCCACCTGAAGGCAGCCCGGTTCGATGACCCGCGAGGCGGTGACCCTGAATACGTGCTCTGAATCGGTTCCCGCGGCCACGTCGAGCGCCAGGCGCCGCGCGGTCCCGGGCACCATCTGACTGGCGACGAACTGACGCCAGATCAGATCGTAGAGCTTGCGCTGGTCCGAATCCAGGGCCTCGCCGAGCACCGCCGCCGAAAGGGCGACCTCGGTGGGCCGGATCGCCTCGTGGGCCTCCTGCGCGTTGCGGGTCCGGGTCTTGTATGAATTGGGCCGCGCGGGCAGAAAATCCTCGCCGAGTTCGGTCCGGACATATCCGCGGACGGCGTCAAGGGCCTGGCCGGACACGCTGACCGAATCGGTTCGCATATAGGTGATCAGGCCGATCTGGCCGCGACCCGGGACCCTAACGCCTTCGTACAGGCGCTGGGCGATGCGCATCGTCTGCGAGGGCGAGAGCCCCAGGCGGTTGGAGGCCGCTCGCTGCAGGCTGGCGGTCGTAAAGGGTGCCTGCGGGCGCAGGCGCCGGTCGCTCTGTTGCCGGTCGGTCACTTGGTATTCGGCCTGCCCCAACGGATCGAGCAGGGCCTCGGCGGAGGCGGCATCGAGCCTGAGTTCCTTGCCCTCCCGATACAACCGGGCGGAGAACGCGGCAACACCGGTTCCGGGATCGCCGAACCGGCCGTCTACGGTCCACCACTCCTCGAGCACGAACTCGCGTCGCTGGCGCTCGCGGTCGACGACGATGCGCAACGCCACGCTCTGGACCCGGCCGGCCGAGGATCCGCCCGGAATCCGGCGTCGCAGGATGGGCGAGATCTTGAATCCCACCAGCCGGTCCAAAACGCGGCGCGCCTGCTGCGCCTCGACCAAACGGTCATCGACCGGCTCCGGGGAGTTCAGCGCATCGCGTACCGCCGATTCGGTGATTTCATGAAACCGCACCCGGCTGGTCTTTTTCTCGTCCAGGTCGGCCGCCGCCATTAGGTGCCAGGCAATGGCCTCGCCCTCGCGGTCGGGGTCGGTGGCCAGGAGCACCGAGTCCGAGGCCGCAGCCGCCTTGCGGATCTGGGTCACGGTCTTCTGCTTGTCGCGCGGGACAACGTAGGTCGGCGCGAATTCGTTCTCGATGTCCACGCCCAGGTTGCCCTTGGGCAGGTCGCGGACGTGCCCCACCGAAGCCAGCACGTCATAGTCCCGCCCGAGATAGCGCTTGATGGTCTGCGCCTTGGTCCCGGATTCGACGATCACGAGATTCGGCGCCGGTCGGGAACGGCGCTTGGCGGGGGATTTGCGGCGTTGGGCCATGGTCTTTTTGGTTCAGGGAGGTTTCGATTGCGGCCCAGATTCGGCCGCCGCCGGCGCGGGTAAGATGCGCGGTCTTCGGCGCCGGCCCGGTCCGCTCGGTTGGGCCGTTATGCGTCAAAGCACCCAACCTTAGCAGATACGGGTTGGGCAGGTCTAGCCCGGTGCGGCGGGCGCCGAGCGTCCGACCCGATCGGCGCGAGAGTGCTCAAAGTAGCCGAGCAGGCGCTGGCGCCAGTCCGGGAAATCTTCAAAGTCCGGCCAGGTGATCCCGAGCTGTCCGAGGCGCGCGCCGGGGCCCAGTCGGCGCCGCAAATCGGCCCGGTCGACGAATCTCTCGGGGTCCATCCGCATCACCAGGTCGGCGCCGGTGGTGGCGATCGAATCGATCCCCAGTTCGGTGGCGTGGGCTCGCACCTTGGCCACGTATATGAGGTTGGCCACCGGATCGGGGAACTCGCCGAACCGGTCGCGCAGGCCCGCCGCCACCGCTTCGACCGCGCTCACCGTGTCAGCGCGCACCAGGCGCTGGTATTCGCGCAGCTTGGCCGCGTACGTCCCGGCGTATTCGTCGGGGATGTAGGCGCTCAGCGGCAAATCGACCGGGGTGAGCGGGCGTCGCTGCTGGCCGTCGGCGGGGCCTGATCCCTTGGCCTCGCGGACCGCGTCGCGGACCATCTGCAGATACATGTAAAGGCCAACCGAATTGGCGAATCCGGACTGGTTGGCGCCCAGCATGTCGCCGGCGCCGCGGATCTGCAGATCCCGCATCGCCAGGCGCAGGCCGGCGCCGAGATCGTTGGCCTCCAGCACGGCCTGCAGGCGTTTTTGCGCCGCTTCGGTCAGGCGGTCCTCGCGCGAGTAGAGGAAATACGCGTAGGCCTGGGTTGCCGACCTTCCCACCCGGCCGCGCAGCTGGTAGAGCTGGGCCAGCCCAAACATCCAGCATTCGTCTACGACCAGGGTGTTGACGTTCGGCAGGTCGACCCCGTTTTCGATGATCGCGGTGCAGACCAGGACGTCGTGCTGGCCGCCCGCGAATTCGACCATCACCGACTCCAGCGCGCTCGACGGCATCTGGCCGTGGGCTACCGCCACCTTGGCGCCCGGACAGATCCTGGAGATCTTGGCGGCCGCGCCGTAGATCGAATTGACCCGGTTGTGGACGACGAACACCTGGCCGCCGCGGGCCAGTTCGGAATCGATCGCCTCGCGGACGACGCCCTCGTCGTAGGCGGTCACGTACGACTTGACCGGTCGGCGGTCGTGCGGGGGAGATTCGATCACCGAAATGTCGCGCACCTCGGTCAGCGCCATGTGCAGGGTCCGCGGGATAGGGGTGGCGGTGAGGGTCAGGACGTCCACCTCGGCCCGCAGTTTCTTGAGGCGTTCCTTCTGGGCCACGCCGAACCGCTGCTCCTCGTCTACAACCACCAGACCCAGGTCGGCGAAATTGATGTCGCGCGAGAGCAATCGGTGGGTGCCGATGACGATGTCTACGGCGCCGGTTTCCAGATCCGCGACGATCTTTTTTTGGCGCCCGGGCGACTGGAAGCGCGAGAGCAGCGCCACCCGCAGCGGAAAGGAACCGAGCCGGCGCCGAAAGGTGTCGTGGTGCTGCTGCGCCAGAATCGTGGTCGGCACCAGGATGGCGACCTGCTTACCCTCCTGGGCGGCCTTGAACGCGGCCCGCACCGCGACCTCGGTCTTTCCGAATCCGACGTCGCCGCAGATAAGGCGGTCCATCGGCCGGTCGGATTCCATGTCGGCCTTCACCTGCTCAATGGCGGTGAGCTGGTCGGGGGTTTCAACGAACGGAAATGCCTGCTCCATGGAAAGCTGCCAGTCCGAGTCCGGTCCGAACGAGTGACCCGGACCGCTCTCGCGGGTGGCGTAGATCTCGAGCAGCTCGGCCGCAATCTCGCGCGCCGCCCCGGACGCCTTTCGCTTGGCGCGGGTCCAGTCCTTGGTGCCCAACCGGGAAAGCCTGGGAGTGGCTTCGCCGGCGCCGACGAACCGCTGCACCCGACCCAGCTGATCGACCGGGACGTAGAGCTTGCCGTCGCGGGCGTATTCGATCTGCAGATACTCGCGGTCGCCGGCCGCATTGGCCAGCCGCACCACGCCGCGGTAACGCCCGATTCCGTGCTCGACGTGAACGACGTAGTCCCCTTCGGACAGATCAAGCAGGAATTCCTCGTCGACGGCCGGTTTGGCGGCCGGCGCGGCGCGGCGGCGCATCCGTCCGAAAATCTCGGCGTCGGTGAGCAGCTGTAAGCCCAGGTCTCGGTGCCGCCAGCCCCGCATCAGCGAGGCCCGAACGACCACCACGTCACCCGGCCCGAGCCGGCCGCCGGCCTCGGCCAGCGGCGTGGCCCAGACTCCGTGCTCGGTCAGCAGATCGACCAGCCGGTCCCCCTGGTAGCTGGCCAGGATCGTCGCCAGCCCGCTCTCGGCCAGTTCGTTGGCCATGTGCAGCAGGCGCCCGCCGTACGATTCGGGCGAGGAAAAAGCCTCGGTGGCGTAAACCTCGTCGGCACCGGGCCCCGAACCGCTCTGCAGCAGCCTGAGATGGGCGGACTCGAGCGCCCCGATAAGCGGCGCCGGGTCGTTTAGCGGTGTTCCGATTCCGCGCGGCAACTGGCGGTCCTTGAGCAGTTGAGCGCGCAGGCGCTCCTCGGCGCCGGACTGTTCGCGCAGCGCCCAGGCTATCGCGTCGGGATCTTCGACCACCAGGCGCGCGGCGCCGGCGAAGTCAAGCAGGCTGGAGGATTCGCCCTGGCCGGAGGCCAAGAGAAAAGGCGCAGCGTCGAAGTACGACCCCTCGGCCAGCAGGGCCAGCTGGCGATACAGTCGGTCCTGGTCGGCGCGTCTGAGACCATCGATGTCGAGCTTGCCCAGATCCGCCGCCACCTGCGGGCCGCGCCAGACCGGATGCTCGGTCGCGGACGCGACCTCCCAGGTCTCCAGAGGGGCGCCGGAGCGCTGGTCGGCGACCTCGAAATAACGCAGCGATTCGATCTCGTCATCGAAGAAATCGACCCGGATGGGATGCGCCGAATCGGCTGGAAAGAAGTCCAGCAGACCGCCCCGCTGGACGAATTCGCCCGGCTCCTCCACCAGCGGCGAACGTCGAAAACCCAGGTCAAGCAGACGCGTGGCCAGCCGCGCCGGGGGCAGCACCATGCCGGGTTCCAGGGCCAGCAGACGTTCCGCGAACTCGCGGGCCGGGCAGAGCTTGGGCAAAAGCGCCCGGGCCGAGGCAACGATCAGGAATCCCCGATCAACCGGGGCCGACGCGGCCAGCGTCAGGCGCTTTAGCACCCGGCTGCGGGCGGCCAGGATCCCATGGTCGGTGCTCACCTGAGCATGCATCAGGTGGTCGGGCGCGGGGAACGGCAGTACCTCCAGTCCGCCCGCCCAAAGTTCGAATTCGCGCAGGAGCTCCTCGGCGCGGTTTTCGTCGGCGACCACCAGAAGGTGCGGGCGGGCGCTGCGTACAACGACCTCGGCCAGCAGAATCGCGTGGGTGGCCGGCATGGCCACGACCGTGGACGGGTCGTCGGCGGCGGCCCGTTCGACGGCGGCCGCAATTTCGGCGGTCTCGGTCAACCGGGCCGCGATCCGATCGGGTCTCAATGCGGGTCGGCCCAGTTGCGGTTGAACCGGTTCATCAACTGCTCGGGCGTTGCAATCCCCGCTTCGGAGAGCCCCGCCTGAGCGGCGGCGACCATCCGCTCGACCGCCGGTTTCTGGGCCCGCGTAAACCCCTGCAGCACGTACTCGGCCGGATCCAGGCCCGGCGGCGGACGTCCGATCCCGAGCTTGAAGCGCAGGAACTGGTCGGTTCCCAGCGCGGCGATGATAGACCTGATCCCGCGGTGACCGCCGGCCGAGCCGCCAAAGCGGACGCGCAGGCTGGCAAAACCCAGATCCATATCGTCATGGATCACGACCAAGCGGTCCGTCGCCAGGCCCAGGCCTCCGAGCGCCGCGCGCACCGAATTGCCGGACGCGTTCATGAAAGTGTGTGGAAACAGCAGTCCGACGGGATCGCCGCCGATCTCGCGCACCGCAAGGCGACCGCGATAGCGCCGCCGGGGACCCGGGCCGGGGTTGTCGGCAAGCATTTTGCGGCCCACGCGCCAACCGATGTTGTGCCGCGCGCCGGCGTGTTCGCGCCCGGGATTGCCCAGAAAAACCAGCAGCCTTTCCGGCTCCGGTCCGGGCCGGAAGAGATCAACCAGACCCATCGGCGCCTGCGACCTCCTCCCGGAAGGCGTCGGAAAGGGCCAACCAGGCCGGCAGATCGAGGTTGGCGGGCCGATCGTCGGGGTCGATACCGGCCGCCGTCAGGAGATTTACGGCCGCGTCGCGCTCCAGGCGCAGTCCGGCCGCGATTGAATTCACGAGTTTCTTGCGACGCTGGGCGAAAGCGTGCCGGGAGAGCCAAATCGCGCTGGCCACCTGCGGGTCCTTGCGATCCCGCCCGGTGGTCTCAACGCTGATCACCGCCGAAGTGACCTTGGGCCGGGGCCAGAAAGCCGACGGCGGCACTAGGAATTCGATCCGGGCGTCCCCGAACGGACGCGTCATCACCGTCAGCGCCGACCAGTCCCCGGGGTCGGCGCAGATGCGCTCGGCCACCTCGCGCTGCAGCATGACGGTAAGCCGCTTGGGGCGGTTGCGGCTGTGGAGCAGGTCGACCAGCAGCGGAGTGCCTACCGAATAAGGGAGGTTGGCCACCACCTGGTAAGGCCGGTCGGGAAAAATCTGTTCGAGATCGAGGGCGCGGGCGTCGCGCCGCAGAACCGCCACGTTCGGGTATCCGCGCAGCCGGCGGCGCAGCGCTATCGCCAGTTCGGCATCCACTTCCACGGCGACGACCTGCCCGGCCATCCCGGCCAGCGGGCGGGTCAGGACGCCGGTGCCGGCGCCGATCTCCAGGACCGCCGAATCCGGCTCGATCCGGGCCGCGGCGATGATTTGCTCTGCAACCCCGGCATCGACCAGGAGGTTCTGCCCGCGCGAGCGCCGCGGGCGGAACCCGCGCGGCGCGCCGCTGCGCCGCCGCCTAGCCGAGCTCAAGTTCATCCAGCGCGGCAAGAACTGCGGCACGTCGATGCGAAATGGAATTCTTGGCCGCGATGCCGAGCTGGGCCAGCGTGCATTCCCCGCCCGCGGGCATGAAAACCGGATCGTACCCGAATCCGCTCTCGCCGCGGGGGGCCGCCAGGATCGTGCCCCGCAGGGTGCCTTCCCCGACAGCGAGGACGGACCCGCGGCGGGCGATGGTGACCACGCTCCGGAATTGGGCCGACCGCAGCGGCGACGGCATCCCGTGCATGAGTGAGAGCAGCGCCTCGGTTCGGTCGGCATCGCTGCCCTTGGCCAGCCGCGCCGTGCGCACCCCCGGCGCGCCGTGCAGGGCGTCAACCTCGAGGCCGGAATCATCGGCCAGGACCGGCAATTCGGTTAGTTCGGAATAAGCCAGCGCCTTGCGCGCCGAGTTTTCGGCGAAAGTCTCGCCTTCCTCGGCTACCTCGATCCGGATGCCAATCTGGTCAGGGAGCAGGCTGCCCCAACCGCGACCGGCAAGGAGGTCTTCGATTTCGGCGGCCTTGCCGGGATTGGAGGTAGCCAGCAGCATCGTCCTAACCGCCGGGTCGCTCATTCAGATTCCCCAGCCGTCGGCGCTTCGGCCCAGAAAGTCTGCCTCCAGGCCGGGCTCCAGGCCGACCCGGCGCACCCGGCGCAGCATTCGGCGCTGGCTGGTCAGGGGATAGTCGGACCCGAAAAGGATCCGACCGGGCGCGATCCGGGCCATTAGGCCGTAAATTGAATCGTCGTATAGCAGGTGCGAGGCCGCGCAGTCGTAGCGCACCGACCCGGTCCGGGCCCGGATCTCCGGCATCGATTCGAAGATCCCGAACCCGGCTCCCCAGTGTGGCAGCTGCAACCGCAGCCCCTCCGGCATCCCCGCCAGGAAATCGGCGATCTGGCGCGGCCCGGTTGAGTCTTTGCCGGGGTAGGAGTGGCCGGCCGGTTCGGTCACGTGGATGCACAGGATCAGGTCCCGGTCGACGCACGCCTGGGGCAGCGGCGACGAGCGGTGCAGGTTGGCCAGGTCGAATCCCTGACCGTCGGCGTAGAGCTCGCCCACGGCCGCCACCGGCGCCCCGCGCCAGTATTCGAGCTCGGCAATCGTCGCGTCGGCGTCGGCAACTGGGACCGTTATACCGGCGCGGATCCTGCCGCCGCTGCCGGCGGCGGTTTCGACCAGGTAATCGTTGCATCGCCGGTGCATCTTCAGGCCCCGCCAACCGAACCCGAAGCAGAGCGAGCGCTCGACCCCGGCGCGGTCCATCTCCGAGAGCAGCGCATCGGCGTCGGCCATCCGCGCCCGCCCACCGTAAAGCGCGCCGAACCACGGCTCGCGCTCCGCCAGCGCGGCGCGGTCGGCGATCACGGTCGGTGGAAAAATGTGGGTGTGGGCGTCGATGATCAGGGGTCGGACCTGTCCGATGGGAGGGCCTGCTGGGCATTAACCACAAATTATGTAAGTGTCTTCGCCGCCGGTCGGGGAGAAGGCCTTCTTGACCTGGGATCCGCACCGGTTTGGCCGGCCCGACGTGTGCGCGTCCGGGTCGATCGGGGCCTACGTCCATTTCCCCTTCTGTCGCCGGCACTGCTGGTACTGCGACTTCAACGTGCATGTCGGCGGAGAGGGCGCGGTCGCCGATTACCTGGACGCCCTCGGGGTCGAGGTTTCCGCAGTCGCCGGATTCCTGGATCCAAGTCCCCGGATCGACACCATATACGTCGGTGGCGGCACCCCCAGCCATGCCGGGCCGGAACGTTTGGAACGGATGCTTACAACGCTGCGGCGGAGCCTACGGTTGGCCCCGGGCGGCGAATTTACCGTCGAAGCGAACCCGGCCGATGCCAGCGCCGAGATTTATGCCGCAATGACCGAATCCGGGGTCACGCGCTTGAGCCTGGGAGTGCAGTCATTTGCCGACCGGAGCCTGAGCCTGCTCGACCGCGACCATACCGGCGAATCGGCCGGGCGGGCGGTCGAGCTGGCGGTCGCGGCCGGGTTCGGCTCGATTTCGATCGATCTGATTTACGGCACACCCGGGCAGTCGCTGGAGGATTGGCGGTCGGATTTGAAGCGGGCCGCTCGCCTGGGCGTCGGGCACGTCTCCTGTTACGCACTCACGCTCGATTCGCAACGCGCCCGAACCAGGGCTGTCGAACTTGGCCGGGTCCCTGATGGCGACGGGATGTTCCCTTACTACCAGGCCGCGCTCGGAATCCTGGGGTCGGCCGGTTTCGAACACTACGAGACCTCCAACTGGGGCCGAACCGGCCACCGTTGCCGTCACAACGGCGCAGTTTGGGCGGGCGGCCGCTACTTGCCCCTGGGTTGCGGCGCGCACGGATTCCTGGGCAATCGGCGCTACCACCTTGTGCGCCGCCCGGATCGCTACGCCGACCGGGTCAGGTCCGGCGACTCCCTATTGGCCGGGTCGGAGCAACTTGAGGCCGGCGACCTGCTGCGGGAGGCGGTCGCGTTGCCCCTGCGAACCGCGGCCGGAATCGATCTTGCCGGGCTGAACGACCGTTTCGGATACGACTTGCTCGAGGAGCACGGACCGTTGATCGGGCAATTGGCCCACGAAAACTTGCTGGTCAGGGACGGGGTGCGGCTGCATCCATCAGATCGCGGTATGTTCCTGGCCGACGCGCTCGGCGCGGCGCTCCTGCCCGGAATCGGCTCCGGAGGGTGAGAGTATTCGTCGCCGTCACCCCCGACCCGGGAACCCGCCGCCGGTTGGCGGCCGTGCTGGAAGGGCTGGACGACCGAGGGTTGCTGCGCCGGGTTCCGGCCCAGAACCTGCATCTGACGCTGGCCTTTCTGGGCGAAATCAGCCCGACCCGGGCCGATTCCGCGGCCTGCGCGGTCAGCCGCATCGGGCCCGGCATCGCCCCGTTCCGGCTGGATATTTCGGGAGCCCTATCGGTGTTTGGGTCCCGGAGGAGCATCCTCGCCGCCGCGGTCGGCGGGGACCTTGAACGGTTGGAACGGCTCCGGGATCGGCTGCAAACGGCATTGGCGGAGGAGGGATTGCCCACCGGCGAGCGGAGCTTCCGGCCGCACCTGACCCTTGCCCGGATCCGTCCGCGGGCATCCGGCCGGGAACGGACCGCGCTCCGGCGGGAGGTCGCCTCGCTCCTGGCGCCGGTGCGGTTCAGTTTTCGGATTGAAGACCTGGGACTCTACCGGAGCCGGATTGGAACCTCCGGCGCCAGCTACCAGCTGCTGGAGCGCGCCGAACTCGGTTGAACCGCGCCCCGATTCGCACCGGCCTCACCGGCGATCGTCCGCGCCGACCGCGAGGTCGGGTTCCGTGCGGGCGGGCGACTCAGCCCGGGCATTCCTCCCGCTCGGCGCGGAACCTGGGCATCACTTCCTCGCCGAACCGCCGCAACTGCTCCAAAACGACCGATTCGGGGGTTCCGATCACCGATCCGACGTTGACCTGTTCAAGACCCGGATAGCGCTCCTGGACTGCCGTCAACCTGGCGGCAATCGAATCCGGCGGTCCACACAACCAGGCGCTGGCCAGGATCTGGTCTACTACTTCGGACAGTCCGGATTCTTCGGTCCCCGATCCGCTGGCCAGCGCGGCCAGCTGGTATTTCGGCAGGTCGATCAAACCCGCCGGCGCGAAGACCTTCAGGTATTCCTCCACGAACGGGCGAACCTCTGCCTCCGCTCTTTCTTCGGTGTCGGCCAGATGGGTGTAGAAATTCACGACCAAATCCCCGCCCGGCTCGGTCTTCCTCCCGGCCCGGGCCAGCGAGAGTCTCCACGTCTGGATCAACTCCTCGGCGGCTCCTTCGGCCACCGCCGCACCCCCGCCGATCATGGCTTTGATTCCATTGCGGGCCATAAAGTCGATCCCGCGCTGGCTGGCGCTGACGATCGGTTGGTAACACTCGACCGGAAGGTGCCGCGGCCGCGGCACCAGGGTGATTTCCTCCAGCCGGTATCCGCGGTAGGGCACCCGGGGAGGGACCTGGTAGTTCTTGCCGTGGTGCGAGAACGATGGCTGGTTGAAAGCCTTGAATATGATTTCGACCTGTTCCTCGAACAGTTCGCGGTTCGCGTCCTGGTCGATTAGCGGCGCGCCGAACGTCTCGACTTCGCGGGTGTGGTATCCCCGGCCGACCCCGAAGATGATCCGTCCGTTGGTGAGGATGTCGGCGGTCGCGTAGTCCTCGGCCAGGCGCAGCGGGTGCCAGTTGGGCGTGACATTGAAGGCGCATCCGAATTTGATCCGCTCGGTCAGGTGCGACAGGTGAACCCCCAGCAGCAGGGGGTTGGGTATGCACTCGTGACCTTCGTGTTGAAAGTGGTGCTCGCCCAGCCAGAGGGCGTCGTAACCCAGACGTTGCATCAGCACGGCGATCGATTCGGCCTTGGCAAATACGCCGGCCAGTTGCGCCGAGGAGAGTCGTCGCTGATCGACCGGGGTGCCCGCGAATCCGATGTCGGCGAGGTCGACGTGCCCTATGTAGAGCGACCCGAATTTGCTGATCATCGCCTTCGCGCTGCGTCAATCAAGTAAACGGCCCTGAACCCCATCGTCCGGGATCCCAGGCGTTTGGCCATTGCCAGCGAAGCCGAATTCTGCACCGCGATCTCGGCGGTGAGCGACGATATTCCGTTTCCCCGCATCCAGGAGACTCCCGACGCCAGCGCCCCGCGCAACCCGAACCGACGGCGCAGCCTCGGCGCCGCCCCCAGAAAACCCAGTTCGCGCTCCGGGCCGTCGCCGGCCAGGAAGAAGAGCCCAACCGGTTCGGACCCGTTCAATACCACCAGGCCCAGATAGTCGCCACGGCCCTGCACCGGCCTTCCCCGATGCAAGTCGCTGGCGGTGCGCAGAAGCGCGGTCCGGTCGGCAAGCCCCAGGTCGTCGGGGCCGAACAACTGCCCGAAAAACGCGAGGAACCGCGCAGGCGCCAGGGTGCTGATCGGCGCACACGAGTATCCCGCCGGCCTGGGTCCGAATTCCGGGAGTTTGTCGATCCGAACGATGCGGCGCAGCGCGTCGGCACCCAGCGCCGCGGGATCGACCGATTCCGATCCGGTATCGAGCCGGACGGTCAGGGTGTTTGCGCCCAAGTGGCCGGCAACCGCAAACGCGAGTTCACGGCCCAGATCGGGCAGCAATTTAAAACCGAGGTCGGCCTCGTCTACCGCCGCGACCCCGCAATTTAGGTCGGCCGCCGCGGCCAGCAGCCTGACCAGGGCCGGACCTGAGCCGTCTCCGTCCGCACCCGATCGCCGGCTAGGTCTGGGGGTGCTCATCCTCGGCAGTCGCCGATTGCTCATCCGGGCTCCGGCCCCAACCGCCCCCGCCGGGCGATCGCAGCGAGATCACCTCGCCGGGTTCGAGCATCACGGTTGCTTTGGCTCCGACCTTCTCCCAGCCGCCGGCGCGCAAGACCTGGTCGTCGCCGGGAGCGCCGCTGCCCCCGCCGGCCAATCCCCAGGGGCGGTGGCGGCGACGTTCGCCGAGCAGGGTCACTTCCGTATTGGTGAGCACCTCGATGTCGCGGCGCAGCCCCATTCCGCCGGGATGGGCGCCGTCCCCGCCCGAGCCGGGGCGCAGCGAATAGCGCCGCACCCGCACCGGCAATGCGTGCTCGAGGGCTTCGATCGGTGAGTTCCAGGTGTTGCTCATCGCAACGTGGATGCCGTGCGCACCGGGTCGGTTCGGTCCTCCGCCGCCGCCGCCGCCCATGGTCTCGTAGTACGCGAACGGCGCCGCGCGCTGGTCGTCGTATCCGCCCAGGGTGATGTTGTTCATAGTTCCCTGTCCGGCCGCCGGCACCAGGTCCGGAAGGGCCGGCGCCAGCGCGCCCCAGACGGCATCGACGACTCGCTGCGAGGTTTCGACGTTGCCGCCGGCTACCGGGCGCGGGGACTCCGGATCCAGGAGCGATCGCTTGGGGACCCTGATCGTCACCGATCCGTAGAGTCCGTCGTTGGCCGGCACGTCGTCACCGACTATGCAGCGCAGCACGTAATAGACCGCCGAGCGCGCCACCGAGGCGGGGGCGTTCAGCGAGCCGGTGACCTGCGGGCTGGTCCCGGCAAAGTCGAACCGCATTCCATCCTGGTCAATGTCCACGCGGACGCGGATCGGCAGCGGTTCGGGGGAAATCCCGTCATTGTCCAGGTAGTCGACGAATTCGTACGTCCCTTGCGGCAGGCGGGCGATTCGGGCGCGCGCCAGCCGGGACGAGTAGTCGATGAGTTCCTGCGAGATCGAAATGATTCGTTCGAGTCCGTACCGGGCCGCGATGTCGCCGGTCCGGCGCTCGGCCACCCGGTGCGCCGCCAGCTGGGCGGTTAGGTCCCCGTGCCGCTCGGTCGGGGTGCGCACGTTGGCCACGATCAGGTCCAGCACGCCACGCTCGATCGAACCGGCGCGGACCAGCTTCACCGGCGGGATGATCAGGCCCTCCTGGAATATCTCGCGCGCGATCGCCATCGATCCCGGGCTCATTCCGCCGACGTCGGCGTGGTGGGCGCGGGTTGCCGCGTAACCGAACAAGGTCGGACCATCGTCCGCGTTCACGTAAACCGGCGAAACGGTGGTGATGTCGGGCAGATGGGTGCCGCCGCGATAGGGATCGTTGAGGATCACCAGGTCGCCGGGCGCCGCCTTGTCTTGATCGAAAAGTTCGATCGCGGCGGCAACCGACATCGGCATCGCCCCCAGGTGCACCGGGATGTGCTCGGCCTGGGCGATGATCCGGCCGCGGCGGTCGAACACCGCGCATGAGAAGTCGCGGCGTTCCTTGATATTGGGAGAAAAGGAGGACCGTTGCAGGGTAACGCCCATTTCCTGGGCGATCGAGGCAAACAGCCGCTCGAACAGCGAGATCTGAAATGCGCCGACGGTCCCGCCGGTCTGGGCGCTCACGCGTCGAGCTCGGAAATGAACTTGAGCACGTTGTCCAGGTCGGCGCTAATCGTCGCCAGTTCGGTCCGGCGCTGCTCTACGACCGCCGCCGGTGCCTTGCCCACGAACCCGGGGTTGGCGAGCATCCCCTGCAGACGGCCACGCCGGGCCTGCAGGTCCTTGGCCCGGTCCGCGGCGCGGGCGCGCTCGGCGTCCAGATCGAGCAATTCTTCCAGCGGCAGATAAACCTGGATCCCCTCGGCTGCGACGAAAGCGCAGCGGCGGTCGTGGCGGCGCATGATCGCTCCGCTCTCGGCCACGTCGCCGGACTGGGCCCCGGCAATCTCCAGCTCGGATATCCGCGCCATGCGCTTGATCACCTCGGCTTCGGATTCAATCTCGGCCGCGGCCGGACCGGGCACGATTTCGGCCGGCACCAGCGCTCCCGGATCGATCCTGAAATCCGACCGCACCCGGCGGATCGCTCCGATCGCGGCCTGCAGGGCGGAAACGTTCCCGGCTGTCCGCTCGCGGACCGGGTCGGGCTTGCCGGGCTCGGGCCATGAAGCCACTATCAGGTCGGAGGCGCCCCGGCCGGCCTGCAGATGCCCCCAGAGCGCTTCGGTGACGAACGGCATGTAGGGATGCAGGAGCTTCAACCCGTCCAGGAAGACTTCGCGCAGGACCGCCGCCGCCTGGGCCGCGGCGGCCTTGTCCGGCCCGGCCAGGCGCAGTTTGGCGGCCTCGATGTACCAGTCGCAGAAATCGCGCCAGAGCAGATCGTGAACGGCCTGGCCGGCCTCGCCGAACTGGAAGCGCTCCAGTAGCTGGGAGACCGTCACCACGGTCTGGTCGCGCCGTTCCAGGATCCAGCTGTCGAACGCGGTCGGGGCGGCGCGGGCGGTGCCTGGCGGTTGCTCGGCGGCGATCACGAACCGGGCTGCGTTCCAGAGCTTGTTGGCGAAATTGCGGGCGGCGGTGAGTCGGTCCCAGGAGAGCTTCATATCGTTGCCCGGGCTTGAGCCGGTGGCGATGAGGTAGCGAACCGCGTCGGCGCCAAACTCGCCGATTACCTCGGCCGGATCGTCGCCCGGCTGGGGATCGGACTTTGACACTTTGGACCCGTCGGCTCGGCGCAGCAGGCCGTTCAGGTAAACGTGCCGAAACGGGATTTGATCCAGTAGCTCCAGGCTCAGCATCGCCATCCGGGCCACCCAGAAGAAGATGATGTCGTAGCCGGTTTCCATCACCGTGGTCGGGTGGAAGTAAGCCAGGTCCTCGGTCTCGTCGGGCCAACCCAGGGTGGAAAACGTCCACAGCCCGGAGGAGAACCAGGTGTCGAGCACGTCGCTGTCCTGGCGCAGGTTTCCGCCGCAATCAGGACAGGTCCCGGGATCGTCGGTGGCCACGATTGGTTCCGGGCAGGATTCGCAGTACCAGACCGGGATGCGGTGCCCTACCCAGATCTGGCGCGAAATGCACCAATCGCGGATGTTGTCCATCCAGTGCAGGAACACCTGCGCGAACCGCGGTGGGTGGAACTGGATTTCGCCCGAGCGGACCGCGGCGGCAGCCTTGGCGGCCATCGAGGAGGTGTCCACGAACCATTGCTGCGAGAGCATCGGCTCGATAACCGCTCCCGAGCGCTGGCCGTGGCCGACGGCGTGGCGGTGGGGGCTGCGGCCGGCCAGCAAGCCGTCGCCCTCGAGCCGATCCAGCAGATTGGCGCGGGCCGCTTCGCGGGTCTGGCCGGCGAACGGGCCGGCGTGGTCGTTGAGTCGGCCGTCGAGTTCGAGGATGTTGATCATCGGCAGGTCGTGGCGCTGCCCGATCGCGTAGTCGTTGGGGTCGTGTCCCGGCGTGACCTTGACCGCGCCGGAGCCGAATTCGGGGTCCACGTAGTCATCGGCGACGATTGGTATCGACCGGCCCAGGACCGGCACCAGCGCCTGCTTGCCGACCAGGTCGCGATAGCGTTCGTCGGCGGGATTCACCGCGATCGCGGTATCGCCCAGGATCGTTTCCGGCCGGGTGGTGGCGACCTCCAGGTGGCCGCCTTCGGCGAGCGGATAGCGGACCGTCCAGAGCCAGCCGTCCACCTCCTGGTATTCGACCTCGATGTCCGAGATTGCGGTCTGGTCGACCGGGTCCCAGTTGACCAGGTAGCTGCCGCGGTAGATAAGGCCTTTTTCGTACAGCTGGACGAAAGCGGCGTTAACCGCCCGCGACAATCCGGGGTCCATGGTGAACCGCTCGCGCGACCAATCGCACGAGGCGCCCGCCATGCGCAACTGGGAGCGGATCCGCTGGCCGCTCTGGCGCATCCAGTCCCATAACATTTCCTCGAACGCCGGGCGGCCGATGTCCTCGCGGGACTTGCCCTCGCCCGCCAGCTGATTGACCAGCACCGCGTTGGTGGCGATCGCGGCATGATCGGTGCCTGGCAGCCAGAGGGCCGGCACGCCGCGCATGCGCTGCCAGCGGATCATCAGATCCTGGAAAGTAACGAAGGCAACGTGACCGTAATGCAGCGCGCCGGTCAGATTCGGCGGCGGCATGGCGATCGAATAGGGTTCCCGGTCCGGATCGACCTCGGCCCGGAACGCGCCCGAACCCTCCCAGGCGGCGTAAATCCCCGGCTCGACCGCGGCCGGATCATAGGGGCGCAGCAGCGCTTCCGGCATTGCGCCTTGCGGCGACGAGTCCGGCGCGGGTGAAGCGGCGCTTCTCGTGGTGGTCATGGTTCCTTACGGCGAATCCGGCGCGATTTTATGGGTCGGCATCGGAAGCGGTGCGCAGCACCTGGCCCAGTATCAGCGGTTTCGGCAACGCCGGCTGGGAAGAAAGTTCGAACGCGGCGGCAACAGAATCGGCGACCACGCCCCCGCTGGCATCGGAAACGAACGCCTCCGCGAGAAGGTCGCCGGCGGCAATCCTGTCGCCGCGGCCCGCGCAGATCCTTACTCCGACGCCGTGATCGACGCTCGCGTCTTTTGCCAGCCGTCCGCCGCCCAGGGACCGGACCACCTCTCCGATCATCCGAGCGTCGATTCCGGACACGAACCCGTCGGCGGCTGACCGGACTTCGATCCGCCGGCGTCGGGAGTGGGGAGGGTGGGCCTGGAATTTGGCCAGGTCCCCGCCCTGGGCCTCGATCATCGCCGCGAATTTTTCCCGCGCCGCACCCGACTCAAGCGCCCGGCCGGCGGCTTCGCGGGCGGCGCGCGGGGCCGGTCGCGCCCCGGAGTCGCGCAGGAGTCCGGCCACGATGGTGAGGGCGAGCTCCACTACGTCGGCCGGGCCCCCGCCGGAGAGGACTTCCAGGGCCTCGGCCACTTCCAGCGAATTCCCGACCGCGCGCCCCAGCGGGTGGTCCATGGATGAGACGTACGCGCGAACCGCCACGCCGGCGGCCGAACCGATTTCGGCCATCAGCTCGGCCAGGGCGAAGGCGTCGTCGTAATCGGCCATGAAAGCGCCGCGGCCGCACTTGACGTCGAGCGCCAGGGTCGGTGCCCCGCCAGCCAGCTTTTTGCCCATTACTGACGCCGCGATGAGGGGGATCGAATCTATGGTGGCGGTCACGTCGCGCAGCGCGTAAAGGATTGCGTCGGCGGGCGCGATCGCTTCGCTCTGGGCCGCGATCACCAGGCCGTGTTCGGCTACCTGCCCGCGCAATTGCGCCTCGTCCAGACCTACCCGCAGTCCGGGAATCGACTCAAGTTTGTCGAGCGTTCCCCCGGTTATGCCCAGTCCGCGTCCCGAGAGTTTGGGCACCGCCAGGCCGCAGGCCGCCGCCAGCGGCACCGCCACCAGCGATATCTTGTCGCCGACCCCGCCGGTTGAGTGCTTGTCCACGACCCGAACGCCCGGCAGCGGCCAGTCGAGGCGGGCCCCGGAATCGGCTATGGCCTCGGCCAGGATTGCCGTCTCTTGCCCGTCCAGACCCTTGAAGCAGACCGCCATCGCCCAGGCGGCGGCCTGGTAATCGGCCACCGCGCCGCTGACCAGTCCTTTGACGAAGCTCTCGATCTGGTCGGCCGGATGTCGCGCGCCCGATTTCTTGGCGGCGATGAAGGTTGCGGGGTCGAACACGGCTGGTGCCTATTTCGGGACCTGATCGGTACGGCCGCACTCGAGCCGGGAATGGCGGCGAAATTTGGGATTCGGCTGGCGGCACTGCAATGATCGCCTGCCTCAAACGCCGGCAGCGCGGTGCGATCCGGCTGCCGGAGGCCCGACGGGCTTGCGGTCCGCGGGCACGGGGCAGACCGTATCCGCGTGCCGGACCGCCTTAGTGGGGACGACCGGCGATGCCGCGCGCCGCCCATATTGACCGGATGCCCGGCGGCGCCGGACCGGGTTGAATTCGCGATTGCCGCCGTCGGGAAAATGAAGAGGCAATCATGCAGCATTTCGAACCGGGCCACCTAAAGTCGCCTTACGTCGTGTTGCGCAGGCGTTCGAGAGGGCCGAGCCGAACAGGTGAACAGCGAGTCAGACGTCCTGGCGCTCGCCCAGACCATTTACGAATTGGGCGGAATTGAATTCGGCAGCTTCACCCTGGGCCGCTCTACCGTCGATTCGCCGGTCTACATCAATCCGAAGGTGTTGTGCTCGAATCCGGAAGCACTGCGCGCCGCGGCCCACGTGATGCTTGAGGAAATCCGCTCGCGGCAGCAGCTCCGCCGACCCCAGTGTGGACCTTTCGACCTGATCGCCGGCGTCCCGCTCGGCGGTCTCAATCTGGCCACCGCGATGTCGCTGGAAAGCGGAACGCCGCTCATATACGTGAATCCCGCACCATCCGGCAGTTCGCGAATTGAAGGCCGCTACCTGCCCGGCCAGACGGTCCTGATAGTCGACGACCTGGTCACCTCAGGGGGTTCCATATCGGCGACCGCGCTGGCGCTGCGGTCGGTAGACCTTCGGGTCACCGACGCAGCGGTGCTGATCGACCGGGAACGCGACCGCGACACGCGGCGTGGCGGCGCCGAAGTGAACCTGTTCAGCATCCTGCACCTGCGTCGGATCCTGAACTACTACATGTCGCGCGGCTGGATCTCGGAGGACAACTACCAGCGGTCGCAAAACTACCTGCGGGCCGGCGGGGCAGACTGACGGCAACCGGTTTTTGTCAACAATTTCTAAAATAAATCTGCCCGCCTCCGGCTTCGCGGCTTCATGCGGTGGGCGGGACCACCTAGCAGTAAGGGTCAACACGTGCCATCGGTAGGGCCGCTCGAGCTCCTCATAATCCTTGCGATCGTCCTGGTCGTATTCGGGGTCGGCAAGATCTCGGGAATCGGCGGGGCGCTTGGCCGTAGCATCCGCGAATTCCGCGAAGAGGCCCGGCCCGAGGAAAACGAGGCAGAGGGCGAGGAATCGGGCGACATGGCCGCCAGCGCCGACGCCTCGGACGCGGCGTCAGCCGAATCCAGCGAGAGTAAGTCCGCAAACTAGCCGTCTCCGGCCCGACCGGGGCCGGTCCCCGGCCCCGGTCAGACTGCGCTCTGCTCCAGTTTGGGAGCAAAACTTCCCGGATAGAGGAATTGGCGCCAGCCCGGCTCTTCGCGGCCGGCGGCCTTGAGCTGGACCATCCGGTGCATCGATATCAGCGGTCGCTGCGGCCTACGCCGCAGCCGCATTCCGGCTTGACTGAGAGTCTTGCCCCCCTTGCGCAGATTGCAGCGCCGGCAACTGGTCACCAGGTTTTCCCAGGTGCCCGGACCGCCCAACCGCTTGGGCAATACGTGGTCGACGGTGAATTCGGCCTCACGCGCGCCGCAGTACTGGCAGGTATGGTCATCGCGGGCGAAGAGTTCACGCCGGCCCAGCTTGGCGCCCGGCGGAGGGCGACGAACGTAATAGCGCATCCGGATTACCGAGGGGCGCGCCAGGGAGCTTTCAAACAGCCGGAATCGCTGCCGGTGTTCGGACACGAGGTCGGCCTTGCCGCGGCCCACAAGCACGAACGCGCGCCGGTCGGAACAAATGTTCAGCGGCTGGTAGTCCTGATTGAGAACCAGGGTTTGCATGCGGCAAGCCTCCCGGCGGGATTATCCGCTAATGCCCGGAGGGTTCACGGTTGACCGGGCAATCCGCCTCCGGACCGCCGGGCGAGGTTTCCGCCCCGCGTATTACCCGGCGTTTGCGGTTCGACAAGGCCGGCCCGGCCCGCTACCTGCCGCACAACGATCTGATTACCGCGTTGGTGCGCGCCTTGCGCCGGATCAACGCCCCGCTGGCCTACAGCCAGGGCTTTTCCCCCAAGCCGCGCCTGCGGTTCGGACCGCCGCTCCCGGTGGGTCACTGCGGCCGCGGCGAGTTGGTCGACATCGAGTTTTCCGAACCGGGTCCGGCAGACCTGGTCGCCCTGCTGGACCGGGCCTGCCCCGACGGGATAAGCATCGTGGCCGAGGATCGGTCGGTCGCGGGACGGCGATCTCCCATGGCGGCCGCCCGGAGTTACCGGTACCAGGTCCTGCTTGCCGATCCGGCGCCCGATTTGGCACCGTCCGTCCGGGGGTTCATGGAGCTCGAATCAGCTCCTGCCACGGTCCGGCGCGGCCCCGGCAGGGTGCGCGAGATCGACGTGCGCAAAGCGGTGCGAGATCTTTCCGCCAAGGGCCCGGATGAATTCGAGGTCGAAATCGCAATCGGGGAGGGAACCCTCTGCCGGCCCGAGGACGTGGCCGATGCGCTGGGGGTCGGCGGCAACTCGTTCACCCGCGTTAACGTCAAGTACGAGTTCTAGGAGGCCGCGCCGTGAACCCCTCGCAGCTGGCTACGGCCCTGGCCGACCGCCCGCTCACCGCGCGGCCGATCACCGAGCGCGCCGCAGGCGCCGGTACCTATCTGGCCGAGGACGAAAAAGGCCAGCGCTGGGCCCTCAAGCTTTACGGCCCGGACCACACCGCCTACCGCACCGAACGCGAGACGCTGCAGCAACTGGAGCGCTTCGACGCGCCGACCCCGCGGGTGGTGGGCGCCGACGAGGATGCGCCGGCGCTGCTGCTGAGCTGGCACGGAGACCGGACGCTGGATCAGGTCATCAGCGCGCGCGGCGACGACCCCCTGATCGAACTCGGCCTGCGGGCTTTGATCGCGGTGGAGCTGGTGTTTGCCCAGATCTCGGGACCGCGCGAGGAATCGGATCAGATCATGGTCGATCACCTGCGCCGCCGCGACGAGGAGGACCTGCTCCGCAACGCCCGCGCCTGCCGCCTGGTCAATCCCGACCTGGACGATGCCGAAGACCTTCTGCGTCCCATCTACGAAATCGCCTGGCAGGGTTCCTGGAACTACGGCTCATTGGACTGCTCGGCCAGCAACCTGGTGACCGACGGCGAATCGGTGACCGTGATCGACTTTTCAGTCCTGGGCGCCGAGTGGGTGGAGCGAAGGCTTGCTTCCTATCTGATCGCCAGCGGGGCCCGCGGGGCCGGTCAGGAGTACGTCTGCGCGATAACCGGCGAATTGGTGTTGACCCTCATCGACCTGTTCGATTTCTTGGGCGGTGGCGGCTACCGGCCCGAACTGATCGGGATCCACCGGTTCCTGGCGCTGTTGGCGCTGCTCGAACGGCTCGATCGCGCCCGGGCCGACGGAGCCGAAATCAGCCAGCGGCGCTGGCAATCGGTCGTGACAGCGCTCGCCGAACCGGTGGCCCGGCCCGAGGAGTTGAGCGAGCTGGCCCACGAGATGGAGCTGGACCGGCGCTGAGCCTTCCACCTCCGGCGAATGCGGCATGTGCGGCGTCGCTAAACCAGCGGCACCAGTTTCGATTCGAGCATCTTGCGGTCACGGGTTAACAACGGCACGCCGTGAACCAGGCTTGTCGCGGCGATGATTTCATCCGCCGGGTCGCTGCGGAAATCAAGCCTCGTGGATGCGCACGCGACTTCCCAATCGATTGGCCATACGTGCAAACGGGCCATCGCCCGCAAAAACTCGGGGCGATTCAAGTCCAGATGGACTCGTCCGAGTTGGTGCAATTTGGCCAACTCCCAATTCACGATTGCCGAAATCGACCACGGGTTTCGTGCAAGAACGCGCCGCTCCGACGCGGTTAACTTGCCTTCGAAAGCGTGTACCAACATGTGCGTGTCAAGGTTTACCATCTGCGTCCCAGGCGATTCCGGTCGTGTAAATGTCACCCTTGACCTCTATCCGGCCGCTAAGGCAGCCAATCAGATCCGCATCACGGTTGCCGATGGGAATCACCTTGGCCACCGGTTTTCCGTGCTTGGTCACGATAAGGCCGTCAGCGTCAATCTGGTCTAGCAATGCCAGGCATTGGGCCTTGAATTTCGCCGCGCCGATCGTCTTCATCTCTACTCTCATCCAAAAGATTAAGTGACCAGATTATATGACTAGTCCTTTTTATTGACTAATGCGTTGAGAGTTTGGACCCGGTCCTCAGCGTCCAATCAAACGAATCGGCGCCTTGGTAATCCACCGAAAAGCGCAGGCCATACGGGATCGGTCGGGCCACCCGATTTCGACGTCGGGACCGGCAACCGCATAGGCATCCGGGGTCAACTGCCAGTTCAGGGCCCAGACCGGTTGAATCGGCCCGACTGCCAATTGATCTTTCCGATTCGGGGGCTGATCGGTCACTGCTCAGTCGCCTTCAGTGCCGCATGCTCAAGGCCGGCAGTTTGATGTCGAACCGGCTGTGGGGGTCGGTTTCTGACGTCATTGCGGCATTGGTCGCGGGGGTCAGGTGGGGTTTGCTGAGGTATGGCATTCGCCCGGGAGATCAATGCGAGACCCGAGTTATTGGAGGCGCGTTTACACCGCTTGCAAAAGGTACGAGAATGAAACAATTACGCGTCCGAATAATTGATTTCCGCCAGACGGGAGCCGCCAATGTCCCAGCCGCCGATCGAGCGCCCGTTCCGTCCCCGGGCCCGCGACGTCACCGTCGACGGCGTGCCGTGGATCGCCCGCATGTCCGACAAGGCGAAGGCATTCGCCGGTGGGTACATCGACGAGTACATCTACCCCTGCCCCATCGACCGACGGGTGTTGGCCCAGCTGCAGCTGTCTTCCGAGGACTTCATCCAGCTGGCGGTCGAGGCCGAGAGCGACGAGCAGCTGGCCGAGGATGTCCGCTCGCACGTTGCCGAACTGCGCAAGGCGCAGGTAGCCTAAGTCCAATTGGCCGCGCTCCAGCGCGGCGAACCACTCCCCGGCGGGCCCACCTATACTGGCTTGGCCCGCTAGCTCAACAGGCAGAGCAACTGACTCTTAATCAGTAGGTTCAGGGTTCGATTCCCTGGCGGGTCACCGCCGCGCGATGTTGCGGCGGGGGATCCCAAGCTAGCGGCAGTAGCGATCGTGTCCGCGGTACCCGCAGTTGCGCACGCGAAATACCCCCGCCTCCCCCATGGTCACGTACAGATCGCCAAGATCTGCGCCGCCGAAGCACAGATTGGTCGGAAATCCGGGCGGGGTCGGCTGGGTTTCGAGCACGCGGCCGCTGGAGTCGAATACGTAGATCATCGGGCCCGGCCCGTTGACCGACCAACCGGCCGCGGCCATGACGTGACCTTCTGAGGTCAGCGTGAGACCATCGGCCCCGCGCGAGGGAAAGAAATTGTGCAGCACCCTGAACGGGCCCAATGAACCGTCCTCGCCGACCGGGTATGCGCGCAGTTCGCGGGCCGCGCCTTCGCCGTAGTCGCTCTGCACGACGTAAAGCGTTTTCTCGTCCGCGGAAAACAACAGCCCGTTGGGCCGGGTGGTGTCGAAAGTTGCCCTCGTAAGCGTGCCCGATTCCGGGTCCAGGCGGTACACCGATTCATGATCGAGTTCCATGTCGGCGCGGTGTTCGCCGTAACGCGGGTCGGTGAACCAGATGCGGCCCTTGGAGTCCTCGGTCACGTCGTTGGGTGAATTAAGGCGGTCGCCGCCAAAACTCTCGGCCAGTACTTCTCGCCGCCCGTCGCGCAGCCGCGACAGACGCCGAGCCGCCACCTCGCAACAGTAGAGGTCGCCGCCAGTCGAATAAAGCAATCCATTGGTCAGATTCGTGCCCTGGAAGAAACGCGCCACCTGACCGGTCGCGGGGTCGAAGGAGATGATCCGGTGGTTGTACATGTCGGTGAACAGCACCAGATCGCCGGTCCATTGCGGGCCCTCGGTAAACGAATACTCCCCGCCAATTCGTTCAAAATGCCAATCCGCCACGCGTAGTTGCTCCCGTGGGTCGTTGTTGCCGCGGCGCCATTCCCGCAGTCCAAGCCAAATCCACGATAGTTTGAAGGCGCGTCGCCGGAAGTCGCGCGTCTACCCGGATAATGTGGGTCCTCAGATCACCAACGGTTTGCCATGGCCGCCCGTCGCAAGAATTCTCCGGCTTCCAAGTTCAGGATCCGCCGCTGGCGCGAAAGCCGCGCCAAGCGCTCGGCACGATCCGCGGAGATCGTTAGCCGGCTGCACACCGACTACCCTGACGCCAATTGCGCACTTACCTATTCCAGTCCCTGGGAGCTGTTGGTCGCCACTATCCTCTCGGCCCAGTGCACCGACGAAAGGGTCAACGCCGAAACGCCGGCCCTTTTTGCCCGGTTCCCCAGCCCGCAGAGCTTCGCCGAGGCTGATATTGCCGAAATCGAGGAGCTCGTGCGCCGCACCGGCTTTTTCCGCAACAAAGCCCGCGCAATCAAGGAATCCGCGGTAGCGCTCGTCGAGGAATTCGACGGTCAGCTGCCCCGGTCCATGGAAGAACTGCTCACCCTGCGCGGCGTGGCGCGCAAAACCGCCAACGTGGTGCTGGGGACCGCGTTCGGGATCGCGGCGGGGGTGGTCGTGGACACGCACGTGAGCCGGCTGTCGCAGCGCTTGGGATTAACCGCCAAATCCGATGCGCCGGGAATCGAAAAAGACCTCATGGCGCTGGTCGATCAATCCGAATGGGTGTTTTTCGGGCACTCGCTGATCCTGCACGGGCGCTCGGTCTGCAAGGCGCGCCGGGCGCTGTGCGGCGAATGCTCGCTCGCCGATATCTGCCCCTCGGCGCTACCCGACTAGAAATCGCCGCCGGAGGAAGTTCCGGCCCGGGTCGGGATCCTGAACCAGACCCACCAGGCGCCGAATCCGGCCACTGCCAGGCCGGCCAGTGCCAGCGGGGCCGGCGGGCGGGCGAGGGTGATAGAAATCGTGATTGAAATTGCGATGGCGGCAATGATCGCCAGCTTCCCGGCCCGCGGCAGGGTCGGATCGTCGTACCAGGCCTGCAGCCTGGGTCCGAACAGGCGGTTTTCAAGCAGCCAACGGTGCAGGACCGGGCAGCTGCGCACGAACGCCCAGGCCGCCAATATCACGAAGATCGTGGTCGGCAGGCCAGGCACGACCAGCCCGATCGCCCCCAGCGACAAGCACAGCACGCCGAAGGCCATCAGCAGGTAGCGCCGCGCGCGTTCACCCAGTTGCTGGCGCATCAGCCCGCCCCGGGCCCCAGGTGCACCTGTTGCCGGCCCCGCCGGGAGGTGCGGTATACGAGGCCGCGGGCTTCCAGGTCGAGCTTTATCGAGGTCACGTACCAGTTGAGCGAAGCTCCGTCCCACAGTCTGGTCTGGAGCGATTCGGCGCAGGCGTCGGCCAGATCGGCGAACGCGATCCCTTGCCCGCAATCGCCCAGCCTGCGCAGCATCGCGCCCTTCAGGTCGTAGTAGCGCGGGGCGCTAATCCTAACCGGTTTGGTGCCCGGTTTCGGATTCAGAATCGGGACCCGCTGCTCGGTATTGCGGCCTGGCAGAACCGCCGCTCCTACATAAGATCGATTGCCGCGAGTTGATTTTAGGTGCCTGATGCCGGCGGCGGCCGGCGGGCCACCTCCTGGAAGGAAAAACGATGGGAATTCTGGAGCGGTTTTCGCTGGCCGGCAAGAAATCGCTGGTTACCGGAGGAGGTACCGGCATCGGGCGGGCCATCGCCACCGGGCTGGCCGAAGCGGGTGCCGACGTGGCCCTGGTCGGGCGCCGGCCGGAACCGCTCGAGGAGACGGCGGCGAAGGTCCGTGCCATCGGGCGCAGAACCCTGGTGCTGCCGGCCGACGTGCGCAACCAGGAAGAGGTCGACCGTTTCATCGATGCGATCGTGGCCGCCTGGGGCAGGCTTGACGTTGCGGTCAACAATGCCGGGATCGGGGCCCACATGGACACTTTGGACGCATCGGAGTCGGCCTGGGACGAGATGATCGACACCAACCTCAAAGGCCCGTTCCTGTGCATGCAGGCCGAAGCGCGGGTAATGATCGCGGCCGGCGGCGGGAAGATCATCAACAACGCCTCGATGTCGGGCAGCATCGTCAACCGTCCGCAGTGGCAGGCGCCCTACAACACCTCCAAGGCAGGCTTGATCCACCTGACGCGTTCGGTGGCCGCGGAATGGATTCCGCATGGCGTTTATGTCAACGCGCTCAGTCCGGGTTACATCGTCACCGAGATGGCCGACAACCCCCACATTCGTGAAAACCTGCAGCCGACCTGGTTGCGCGACACTCCGATCGGCCGAATGGGGACGGTCGAGGACCTGCAGGGGGCGGTTATCTACCTGGCCTCGGACGCATCGAACTTCACGGTTGGGCTGGACATGATCGTCGACGGCGGGTTCACCATCTTCTAGACCAGGCCTACCTAGTCCGGAAAGAATTGAGGCGGGCGTCAGCCCGCCCCCACCAGCGAAGCGAGCGAACTGATGGCGACCGAAACCCGTTCTACGGAACCTCCGGCCGAACTTGACCGGATGCTGAGCGAGAACCAGGCAGGTCTGCCCGGCCGCATGCAGTCCCCAATCAACGTGGTCATCGTCGGCGCCGGATCGCACTTTACGCCCAAGCTCGCCGCCGACATCCTCGCCATTCCCGGCTCGGCCGGCGGGCAACTGCGACTGTGCGATATCGACGAAAACCGCCTTGGAACCATGGCCGCTGTCGTCGAGACCCTGGTCGCCATAACCAGCAACACTGAACGCTGGTCGGTATCGGCCAGCACCGATCGCAACGATCTGCTGCCCGGCGCCGACTGGGTGGTGATCACCATCGAGGTCTCGGGGCTGGAGACGATCGGGTTCGACAACGACATCCCCGAGCGCTACGGGGTCGACCAGTGCATCGGCGACACGATCGGCCCGGGCGGACTATTCAAGTGCTTTCGGACCCTGCCCGCGTTCATTCAGATCCTCGCGGACTGCGAGCGCAGCTGCCCGGAGGCGATCGTCCTCAACTACACCAACCCGATGGGAATGCTCTGTCTGGCCGCCGCGCTGAATTCGAGCATGCGGGTCGTCGGTCTGTGCCATTCAGTCCAGAGCACCTCCCGGCTCCTGGCCGCACGCGCCGGCGTCGACTACGACGAGATGGACTGGGAGTGCGCCGGGATCAACCACCTGGCCTGGTTCACACGGCTCGAGCATCGGGGACGCGACCTGTACCCGCAGCTGCGGGAACAGGCCCGCGTTGACCTGGCCACCGCCGAACCCGGCGACGGCTCACAGGACCTGGTCCGCAAGGACATGATGCTGCATTTCGGAGCTTTCATTACCGAAAGCTCCGGCCATCTCTCCGAGTACTTGCCCTGGTACCGCAAGCGGGCTGAGACCCGCGCCCGATTCATGCGCTCCGGTTACCACGGACAGAGCGGTTTCCTGCTCAGTATGTGGCCGGAACGCCGGCGGGCCGACGAGGCCGAACGCCGCGCGATGGCCCGCGGCGAGGCCGATCTGAGCACCAGCCGGACCTACGAATACGCCTCCTGGATCATCGAGGCGGTCGGCAAAAACGCCCCGTTCGTGTTCCACGGCAACATCCCCAACAACTGGGGAGGGGCCGGCCCCCTGATTACGAACCTGCCCGCCGACGGGATAGTCGAACTGGCCTGCGTGGCCGACGGGCGCGGCGTCACTCCCACCGCTGTCGGAGCCCTGCCACCGCAGATGGCGGCCGTCTGCCGCAGCAACATGAGCGTGATCGAACTGGGCGCCCTGGCCGGTCTGGGGCGCGACCGCCAGCTCGCCCGTCAGGCCCTTATGCTCGACCCGCTGACCGCCGCAGTCTGCACGCTGGATGAGATCGAATCAATGACCGACGAGCTGTTTTCGGCCGAGGCCGACTACCTACCGGGTTGGTGACGGGTCGGCGGGTCGCTCAGCCGATCGCGTACGCCAAGGTGGTCAGCAGCGCGGCCCCGGCGCCAGTGCCGGCAAGCAGTTTCAGGGACCGCAGCCGCAAAGCGCGCCTGAACGCCGGCGAATCGTGCCCGACGACGTCCCCGGCAACCGCCGGGTCAACCTTGCCGATGAAGTCGAACCCCACGCAGATCTGGTAATGGGCCTGGCCGATCCCCATCAACCCGAGCCAAAGGGGTACCTGCAGCGACAGGCGCCAGAGTTGGTCCAACCCGAATGCCAACATCAGCGCCCAGGCGACGATCGACAACTGAATCAGCACCACGCCGAAGATCAATCGTTGGCGGCGTTCACCGGGGCCAATATTGCAAACCAGCCCGCGGTAACGGTATTGAGACTCCATCCCCTAGCCCTTCAACAGCTTCACGGCGGCGCGCAAGCGTGAACTGACGCGCCCCGACCCCAGTACCGCCATTGTTGCAAAGAGCGGCGGAGTCGCGCGCGAACCGGTAATGGCCATCCGGATCGGCATGAATAAAATGCCGGCCTTCCAGCCCAGCTCTTCGGCCAATCCGCGCAAGAACTCCTCGGTCAGCGTTTGATCAGCAACATCGTTTTGTTCGGTCCAGTCGGCAACCTTCGCCAGGGCATCCGCGCTCGCCTGCGGCGACTGGCGCCGGGCCACGAGGAACTTCGGGTCGGGATCGACTTGGTCGCGGAAGAAGAACGAAATGACACCGGGCAAATCGGATAGGCGCCGGATTCGCTCCTGCTCCAGGGCCAGCGCGGACTCGAAATACTCGCGGGCGGGACGCTTCACCGGCTCAGATCCAAACTCGCCACCGGGAGTCCCATTCGGCGGTTCGAAATAACCGCAACCTTCGAGATACTCCCACGCCCGCCGGCTCAACTCGGAAATCGGCAGGCCGCGCACGTAATTGCCATTGAACCAGTCGAGGCGCTCCTGGTCGAAGATGGCGTTGGCGCGATTTATTCGCCCGGCGGAAAACTCGGAGACCAATTCAGAAAGCGAGAAGAACTCGCGCTCGTCCCCGGGGTTCCAGCCCAGCAGGGCTATGAAGTTGTTTACCGCCTCAGGCAGGTAGCCCTGATCACGGTACTCCTGGATCGAGACGGACCCGTCGCGCTTGGAGAGTTTCTGGCGCTTTGCGTTCAACGTCAGCGGGATGTGGCCGAATCGCGGACAATCCCAGCCCAGCGCTTCGTACATCACGACCTGCTTGAAGGTATTCGAGATGTGGTCGGCGCCGCGCAGAACGTGCGTGATCGCCATGTCGTGGTCGTCGGCCACAACCGCGAAGTTGTACACGGGGGAGCCGTCCGAGCGGGCCACGATGAAATCGCCCCACAGGCCGGCATCCTCGCGCAACCCGCCCAGGACCAGGTCATCAAACTCCACGTTTCGGGCCGCAACCTTGAAGCGGTAACTGGCCGGTTCGCCGGCGCTGAGTCTGGATTCGACCTCGGATTCGGGAAGGTTCCGGCAGCGTCCGGAATAGCGCGGCGGGAGTTTTGCGCGCTGGGCCGCCTTGCGCTCCTCGGCCAGCTGATCGCGACTGCAGAAGCAGCGGTAGACGTGACCGCGGTCGATCAGGCGTTGCAGGTGGTGCCGGTGCAGCTCGAGCCGTTCGCTCTGCCGGTATGGGCCGAATTGGCCGCCGACGTCAGGGCCCTCGTCCCAGTCCAAGCCCAGCCAGGCCAGGCCCGAATAAATCGCCCGCTCGTACTCGGGACGATTGCGGTCGCGGGCCGTGTCTTCGACCCGCAGCACGAACGATCCGCCGCTCTGCCGCGCCAACAGCCAGTTGTAAAGCGCGGTGCGGGCCGTTCCCACATGGATCGATCCGGTCGGGCTGGGCGCGATTCGAAAGCGCCGCGCCCCGGGTTCAGCGGCCATCCCGGTCCCTGTCGAGTTGGCCCCGGGCGTCGGCCAGGAGCACCCCCAGCGGCAAAGCACCCACCTGGAACCGGCCGTCGTTTATCCCGCTCAGGACCGCCTCCAACGGGATCCATTCGGTCTGCAGGATCTCGGATCGGTCGCGGTCGTGCCCGACGTATTCCAAACCGCGGGCGCGGAAGAACTCGAGCCGCAGCCGAGTCAAAGCCGGAATGGGATGAATCGCCCCGTAGGAATCGGCCGACAGCGCGGCATACCCGGTCTCTTCACGCAACTCGCGCAACGCGGCGGCCCGCGGTTCTTCGTCCGGTCCGATCGATCCCATCGGAAGGTCGCAGACCACCTCTTTGAGCGGGTGGCGGTATTCGCGCACCGTCAGGATTCGGCCGTCATCGTCCTGGGCAAGCACCGCGACCGCGCGGGCGCGGCTGGCGAGGTACGTGTAGGTGTGCCGGCGACCATCCAGATCGGCAGCGATCTCGTCCTCGAAAACCGGAAACCTGCCCTGCCAAGCAACGCGCGAGGAGAGCGTCATCCAGCCCAGCTTTTGGGCGTTCTCGGGCTGCCGGCGTTTGCGCGACACTGAGGCCCGCCCTAAGGCGCCATCAATGTCGGGTCGCCCGAATTGGCGTCGTCAGGCGATTTGCTCCGGAGTGATCAACTGTCCCCTGACCACCGGGGCCGCGGGCCCGAAGGCGGCGAAGTCGCGGAAGTTGGGTACCAGTTGATTGCGGAGCGAGTCCCCCAGCAAGGTCAGCTCCACGATTCCTTGGGCGGACAGCTGGAATATCGCGGCCTGGAAGTATTGCCGCACAAAACCGGGAGTTTTCCCTTCAAAAAGGGTTCCAGGGGCACCGGTGTCAGTCCGCCCAGCGGTCTTGGGGTATCCGAAACTTTCGACGCCGCCCAGTTCGATGAAGAAGTCCAGGAATCCGGTCCGGGTGCCATCCGGGGCGAAATTCGAAACGTAGTGATTGAAACCGCCGAAATTGACCGCGCCTGCCGAAGGCGGCGTGGTTGGCGCCGGTTCGACTTTTTGATCGATGCTTCCTCCGAGCCCGCCGCCGAAGTAGTCCCAGGCGAGGCGACGCTCGACCAGCCAGATCCCGCCCAGGTCGGGGCGGCGGTGGAAGTCGATCACGCCGCGCTGGAAGAACTGCGTCAGCGTGCCCTGCTCGATCTCCAGCACCTCCGATGTGGCGTAGCCCCAGCGCTTGAGCTGCCCGGTCCGGTTGTAGTAACCGAGGAATTCGGCATCCAGCGCCTGACCGCCAACGCTGACCTGCAGATCGGAGATGTTGTGGTCGAGGTCCGGGTTGTCGGAAGTGGTGCTGCGCGCGGTTTCGGTGACGCGGACGATTTCAAAGATCGAACGGGCGGGCGCCGGTGGGGTTACGACGCTGCCATCCTCGGTAACTGTGAGGCGGGCAATTCCGTGAATGGAGGTCAGGTCGAGCGCGGTGTTGCTTTCACCAAAAAGAATGGTGAAGGTGTCGTTGCGATCATTCGCGTCCTTCGGAACGGCGAACCCGAGCAGGTAATCACCGTCTTCTTCAATCTGCGAGGCCTCCGGCGCATAGCAGGGGGCCGGGCAATCGGCATCAAGGTCCTCGTAAACGCCCGTATCCCCGCCCAGCGACCGGAAAAGGACCGCGCTGTCCTGGAAACCGGTGACCCCGACCACCAGGGTGCCGCCTTCGGTGGCGTTGTACCGAGATTCCTCGAAGCCGTATGCGGGGTCGTCGTTCGGATCATCATGGGCGTCCAGGCGGATCGCTTGGCGCGGTCCAACGCTGGCGCGGAAAGCATTCGAGATGTTGCGTAATTCAAATCCGCCGCCGCGTGGCCCAGGGTTATCGGTCACGTCGATAAGCGCCACGTCGGGCGCGTCGCGATCCGAACCGGCCCCTTCAAATACTCCGGCCGGTAGCGAACGCAGTTCGTTGCCGGTAAGGTCCAGTTCCTCAAGCATGGTGAGCCCCGAGAAATCTCCGCGCTGCAGTTCCTCGATCTCCGAATCCGAGAGGTCAATCGAGGTGACTTCTTCCAGGTCGTGGGCGCTGATTTCGTCGCAGGCCTTGGAAAGGTCTTCCACCAGCAGGTCGCGGACCGGCCGCGATCTGTCGCAGACCTCTATGGCCGGGGCGTCGTCGTCGTTGATCTGCAGACGTGCATCGTCGTTGCCGCGCGAGATGGCACGCTCGATTTCGTCGAAGTAGTCGCCGGCGTCGCCGCTGTGACTGAGGCCAAGGTCCAAATCGCCGTCTGCGGGGAGGTCGTCGTAAACGGCTACTGCCGACAGGTCAACGCTTACCCGTTCCGGCCTTTCGATGACAAAGTCGTCCGGGATCAGGAACGGTACGGCGTAGAGAGTTCGTACGGAGTCTTCGGAATTGACCAGAAAGAAGACTTGCTTGTCATCTCCCTCCAACTCGATCGCGAGCTTAAGCACTAGGTAGTAACCGTCTTCGCCGGCGTCGGCTGTGCCGGTGATCGTGTCGTCCCAGTCCGTGAACTGCTCCGGAATCGTGTTCCACTGGAATCCGAACCAGGCGACCTGGCCCTCGACACCGGCAAACGGTTCACCCACGAATCCGTTGGTCGCGACGTCCGAGCCGTCCAACAGGAACGTCAGGCCGACGAATCCGCCGCTGTGGTTGCCGCTGAGGCGGGTGCCGGCTGCGTCCACGCCGAAGCGGTTGTATGTCGGGGTTCCGTGCGAATCCAGCGCCGCGCTTACGTCAAGGTCTGAAACCCCCAGCCCGCTGCCGCGCAGGTCTACGCGCGATCCGCGCACGTAGCCGTCAAGCTCACCTTTTCCCGGCGCGAACTCCGCGCCGACGAATGGCTCAACGTCGAGATCCCCCGACCATGGGTCAGCAGAACCGCTGGCGAGAACGCCTTCGTCGCACTGGAAGAATTCGAATTCAAGATGGGCCAGCAGCGCCTTGCGCATCGTGTTTGAGTAGTCGCATATCCCTTCATCGTTTGCGCCGAGCGCGTGCACGGTTAAGCGGTCGGTGGCGACGAAAAGCGCGGCCGCGGCCAGCGCCGCCAGCAGCAATAGCGCCGGAAAAATGAAAACGGCGCGTGGTCTAAAGGGCGTTGCGGGCAATGGCAGGAGGGCCTGGATCTGAGTTTTTACTTGCTAACATTTTCTCGCCGCGAACAATGGGGTATCGTCTAGCGGTAGGACGCGTGGTTCTGGCCCACGTAGCGGAGGTTCGAATCCTTCTACCCCAGCCGAATCGACGCCCGTTGCGGGCCGTGGCTGGAATCCCGCCTCGATCGCCGGCTTTGCGCCGGCCCCGCCAGATCGAATAACAAGGGCAGCCGACCAGGCCGCGCCGCGCGCACGATGTCAGGCGCCGTTTTCCGGGTAGAACTGCTCGCAATACGCGCGGAATGCCCGCACCTCGCCGTCGGATCGGCAAAGGCGCGGGTGAGAAACGAACTTCTTGCGGCCCCAGATTTCAACGTCCTGGAGGACATCCTCGGCCTGCTGGGCGGACATGAATCGATTCAACAGCGGGGCGCGCGCCTTCGTCGGCAGGAATTTCAAACCCATGAACCAGCGCTTGGGGCTGCGCAGTTCGCGCACCTGGCAAGCCAGCGACATATCGATGAATTCACCGTCGACTGGGGTCGCCAGGATCCAGATTCGCAAGTCCATTCCGATGGAGCGCTCGTGTACCTCCACCAGCGAATATCCAAATCCGTAAATGTGGGTGTCGGCGGAAGGCGCGAACGTCAATTTCAGAATTCCGGCAATCTCGCGCGTGCGGGTGAAGTCGAACCGGCTGCGCAGATAGGGCCCGTCTATTGCGAGCGGGTCCACCCGGTCGACGCTGCCGTAGCCGTGGACGTAGCGCAGGTGGGCCAGATCGACCGAATTCTCCGTCGTTTCCTGCGGGTGGCCGCGGAACCGCAGGGTTCTGATCCGCAGGTCGCACCAGCCGGACTGGTCCGGTTCTTCGGACGGCAGATCCCACTGCGGGTCCCGCCCGTCAATCCCCCACCAACCGAAGATCAATCCGCAAATGACCCGGGTTGCAAACACCCGCAGTCGCGCCGATCGCGGCGGGGCCGCGTACGGCGTATGGACGCAGCGGCCGGAAGTGTCGAATTCGAACCCGTGGAACGGACAGACGATCCGCCCGTCGCTGACCCGGCCACCGGCACTCGGGCCCAGAAACGAACCCAGGTGGGGGCAAATGGCCTCGGCCACGCAAACCTGGCCGGCGTCATCGATCCAGGCGACTATGCTCTCGCCCATCCACGTCTTCTGGATGAGGCTGGCTTTTCGAACTTCGCGAACGCTGGCGACGTAAAACCAGCCCTCGGGGTAGGGTGACGGCAGTGGCGCAATCGCGGGTTCGCCGTGTTTTCTCGGCATCGCGGGTCCCTCCTTCGCCGCCATGGCGGGCGCCAAGCCCTGTTCCCGAACAAATGTTCGTTTACCCGGATTGGATTTTCCGCCGGAGGTGCCGCGCCGGGCCAACCGCGTCGATAGCTTCGTACGCGGCGGGATCACCTGGTACCGTTACCGTTCGGCTGATCCGGGCACTGCGTTAAATCCGTATGATCTGGCAGATGGGTGAGCCGGCCCCCGGCGGTCCATACCAACCCGGCCCGGCCAGCAATGGAGACGAACGCATGCCCTGGTTCTTTGGCAAGCAACCAGAACTTCCCAAACCCCATGAGGCGCTGCCCGGCCGCGACGCGGCGATGCCAATTCCTTCCGGGCATTTCGTGCACGGCCGACCGATATCTGGACCTGAACTGGACGGACTTGAGAAGGCGCTCTTTGGAATGGGCTGCTTTTGGGGGGCGGAACGGATGTTTTGGACGCTGCCCGGCGTGTACACGACCGCCGTGGGGTATGCCGCCGGAACCACTCCAAATCCCAATTACCGCGAAGTGTGCAGCTCACTTACCGGACACAACGAAGTCGTCCTGGTCGTATTCGATCCCGCGCAAATCAGCTTCGCGGACCTCCTGCAGGTGTTCTGGGAGGGTCACGACCCGACCCAGGGAATGCGGCAGGGAAACGATGTCGGTACCCAGTACCGCTCGGGCATCTACGTGTTTGACGAGGTGCAGCGATCGGCCGCCGAAGCGAGTCGCGATCGCTACCAGGAGGCGCTGACCGCCGCCGGTTACGGAGCAATTACGACCGAAATCCTGGATGCGCCCGAGTTTTATTACGCCGAGGAATACCACCAGCAATACCTGGCCAAGAATCCGGCCGGCTACTGCGGTATCGGCGGCACGGGGGTAAGTTGCCCGACCGGCGTTGCCCAGTTAACTTAAAGCGTCGCCGGCAGCCGGCTGCAAATCAATTCCGGATCCCGCCCCGGAAACCACGTTTCGGGCCACAGGCCCAGCGGCGGCGATCCCGGAACCGGCGTCACGCCCGCGACGTCCGGTCCACCCGATCCGATTCCTCCGGCGTCGCGGCCGGGCGGGTCGGCGATCGGACCAGCCGCTCCAGTCGCCGCCGGCCGATCGCGTGATGTGGATTTCGTTCGCCGATGGTGCAATGAGGCGCAGAAATCTGCGTCCCCCTAGGTTGCGAGGTAGCAGCACACGCCCTAGACTGCGTGGAACGATGTCCGGGGATTCAGGCGGATGACTGCCACAAGCGAGGGCGTGAGGACTCACGCGCTGACGCTGACCGAAGAGCTGGTCTTGATGCTCCTCAACGAGGAAAGCGGCTACTTTCGGCAGGTGCCCGGCTGGAACCTGGACTGCGCGATAGTCGGTTCGGTGCTGGCCGAACTGTCCATGACGGGTCGTATAGACACCGACATGAATTCGCTCATCCTGCTGGATGACACCCCGACCGGCGATCCCCTGCTGGACCCGCTGCTTGCCGAAATCGCGGCCGACTCGGGCCAGCGCAATGCACAGTACTGGATCGAGCGGTACGCCCGCCGGGCCGAGCCGATAGTCGACGGGGCGCTTGACCGACTCGTCAAGCTGGGAATTCTGCGGCATCATACCGGGGATTTCTGGACGCTGACCGAGAACGCCCTGCGCGAAGATTCGGCGCCCGACGGCGACCCGGGCTCGGCGACCGGATTCGTCAAGACCCGCATCAGCAAGGCGATCTTCGATGGGGAGATTCCCGAGCCGCGCGACATCGTCATCATTTGCCTGATCAACACCTGCGACCTGTTCCGCTTCATCTTCGAATTGGACGAGGAAAACGAAGAGCGGATCGAGTTGATCTGCAGGATGGACTTGATCGGCCGGTCCATAGCCGCGGCGGTGGAGCAGAACCTGACCGGCGGCTTGTTCCAGCGCCCTCCGATTTCCAAGGCGATTCCTACCGCCCCGCTGCGCAAATTGCTTTTCAACCGGAATCTGCGCAAAGGCAACATTCCGGCGGTGTTTGCCGACCTCACCCGGCAGCTGGGCCCGGTGTATCAGATCAAGCCACCCTTCGCCAAGCCTCTGGTTTTTTTGGGCGGACCGTCCATCAATCGGTGGGCGAACCGGAACGCGCGAGGTTTTCTGCGCTCCCAGGACTATCTATCCACCTTTGAAAAGGTGTACGGGGCCCACGGAATCATGCCGGCGCTTGATGGGGCCGACCACTTCCGGCTGCGCAAATCGCTGGCTCCGGCGTACTCCCGCAAGCGCCTCGCGGGGCAACTCGACGACATCTACCAGCACGCCCGCAGCGAGATGACGAAGTGGGAGCAAGGCGACGTGCTTTCGTCAACGCCCATGATGCGCCAACTGGTCAACGCTCAAATATCGGCGTACTTTCTGAGCGTGCATTCGCAAGACATATTCGACGACCTTGTCAGTTTCAAGGAGCAGGCGCTCAAGGCGCACGTAACGAAGACGTTGCCCAAATTCATGCTCAAGACCCCGGGCATGAAGCGCAAACTCGCTTCACTCGCGGATTTGCTTGAACGGGTCACGAGCGGCCATACGCCCGCCCAGCGGGCCGGGTGCCCGCGCGACCTTGCTGACGATTTGTTCAGCCTGCACGCCAGCGATCCGCAGTTCCTACCGGCGACGAACCTGAGCTTTGCTCTTTCGGCGTCGCTGATTGCCAGCATGTATCTGGGCGACCAGTTGAATTTCGCCGTGTACGCCATGGTGACTCAACCTGAATTGCGCGACCGGATCGAGGCCGAAGCCGACGCTTTGTTCGGCGGCGGCGATCCGGGCAGCGAAGACTTCTCCCTGCAAGCGATTGATGTCACGCACCGCTTCATCATGGAAGTCCTGCGGATGTACCCGGTGGTCCCGATGTCGGTCAGAACGGTTATGAATCCGTGCGTGGTGGAAGGGTTCGCGCTGCCGACCGGGACTCGACTGCACATCGCCCAAACCGCCTGTCACTACATGGAAGAGTTGTTCCCCGAACCGTTCAAATTCGACATCGACCGCTACCAAGCGCCGCGCAACGAGCATCGCGGCCCCGGCTATGCGCCCTACGGGTTGGGGTCACACTCGTGCATGGGATCGCACATGATGGAGATGCTGTTGGCGGTCAACCTGCTGATGCTCGCGCACTACTTCAAGATCGAAGTTTGGCCCCCCGATTTCAAGTTTCGAATCAACCCGTTTCCGTCGCAGTCGGTAAGCAAAAAACTCAAGTACCGGATCACTGCGCGCCGGCGGGAGATTCCCGCTTAGGGCGCCCGCAACACCGAACCCTTCCGACGATTCCACTCGGATTCGGAAGAGCAAACCAACCGGACGCTTACACCAACGAGGTCCGGGCTGCGCCGCCCGGCCCGGCTCAGTTCTGCCCCTGTCCCTCCAGGCGGCGGTGCGTTTCCTCGATGGCGACGTCGAGATCGTCCCACATCCGCTCAACCATCGATCGGAGCCGCATGTTCTGGTAGGCGCCCCAGACCGTCATCGCCGGCGGCACCACCAGGATCGAAAACAGGAGCGAGTAAAAGATCGTGATTGCCGCGGTGAAGCCGAACTGCTGCGATGCCGCCAGCGGCGCGAGGACCAGCATGCCCAGGCCCAGCGCGGTGGTCAGACCGGAGCCGAGCAGCGCGGATCCGGTTATCGAAAGCGTCCGGACCGCGGCGGTTTCGGGGTTGCGGTGCTTGGCGAACTCCTCGCGATAGCGGTGGATCACGTGAATCGTGTAATCGACTCCGATCCCGATCGAGAGGGCCGTGATTATCGAGGTGATCAGCGTGTAGGGGATCCCGATGAGGGCCATGGTTCCCAGCACGCAGATAAGAACCAGCACGATAGGGCCGACGGCCACGATCGAGAGCATAGGCTGCCGGATCGTTATCCAGAAAAAGACCGCCAGCACGGTAAGCGCGACCGCAACCGTGGCGCTAATTGCCTCGGTCTGGCGCCGGGTTATTGAATCGGTGACCGTGATCGAGACGATGCTGTCCGAAGTCGCCGTGACGTTTTCGTCGTCTCCGAACCACAGGGCCTCGATTTCATCCTGCAGTGTGGCGGTCTGTGAGGGCTCGTTGTTGTAGGCGGGGAATTGCACCAGGATCGAATCGATCCCGTTGGGGTCGTTGACCAGGAGCCTGTCGAGCGCCGGGTCGTTTCGCCCGATCCGGTCAAGGACTTCCTGCATCAGCGCCCGATCCACTTCAACGCCGGCGGTTGCCTGGTCGTACAGGGCGGCCAGGTCGGGGTCGAATTTGTCGCCCGGCTCACCGCTCGCGGTGACCCAGTCGCGGACAACCTTTTCATAGGTGCCAAGGACGGGTCCGGCGGCGGCGGCCGGTCGTACCGATGCGTTTGAAAACGCGGCGTCCAGGTCGCGCAGGTTGATGAGGGTGCGCGTCTCGGTCGCCTCGGCCTTGATCAGGATCGACGTCAATTCGGTCGCGCCGCCGACCGCCTCGTCGAGCGTGTCCATGTCTTCGAGCACCTGGCCGCCGCGTGGAAGGATGTCCCGGATGCTGAATTCGGACTCGATGTCGGTTGCGGCGAATCCGAGCGCGACGGTGACCGCCAGCACGCCCACGATGTACGGTGCCGGGCGGCTGGTCACGCTTCGCCCCAGCAACCCGGCCGCCCCTTCGATTCCGGGCAGGGCTTGCGAGACCGGTCTAGGCTCCCGCAGGGTCTGGCGCGCTTCGCGGCGTCGGTCGATGATAAATCGACCGCAGGGCAGCAGGGTCAGCATCACGACCAGGCTCAGTCCCACGCCGAGTCCGGCAACTACTCCAAAGTCCCCCACGATTCCGATCGGGGAAAAGAGACTAGCGAACAAGCTGACCATCGTCGTAACCGCCGCCAGGATGAGCGGGACCGTCACGATCCGCAATCCGGTCCGAATCGATTCGGTAACCGGCAACCCTTCGACGCGCTGTTCGCGGTAGTGCGTGACGATCTGGATGGCATAGTCGACCGTGAGGCCGATGATGATGATCGGAACCATGGTCGTCAGCGAGTTCGGCGGCCCGATCAAGCCCAATCCCCTGGGCCCGAGCAATCCTTCCACGCCGGTAATCCAAAGGATCGCCATCACCAGGCCCGCCAGGGTCAGCAATACGTCAGCCGGGGTGCGTAGGAAAACCGCGAGCAGGATGACAATCACCAGCAGCGCCAGGCCGGTGACCGGCAGCATTCCGACCTCGGTCGCCTCCTGGTACTCGTCCTCGATGATGATGGGCGAGATCGAACTTGCCTTAAGTGGGCCTTCGCTGGCGGCTGCGGACTCGTTGATCCAGCGTTCGGCTTCGGCGACCAGGTCGAAATCCGAGCTTGCGAGCCTGAGGGTGGCAATCGTTATCGGGTCTCCGTCCGCATCATTCCCCGTCAGGGCGTCGAGTGCGGCCGCGATTTGCGGAATACCGCCGGTCGAATCGATTTCGGCCTGGGTGATACCGCTCAGATCGGTCAATTGAAGCGCACCCTGCACCAGCAGGTGCGGTGCCACGACCGGGTTGTCGGGCACCAGCAGGTCCGCGACCTGGGGGTTGCCGGTGACCGCGTCGATCAAGTCGGCCATCTGGGACAGGCCGGCCGGCGTCAACGCTTCGCCGCGGAAAAGAAACGTCACCACGTTCGATTCGCCGGAGGCGCCAAAGATCTCGTCAATCTCGGCAAGGGTTTCCCTTACCGCGCCATCGGGAAGGGTCTCTTCGGTGGTAGGCGGAGGCTCTCGCAGATCCGCGCCGACCAACAAGGCGAAGGTGATCAGAACCAACGCGGCGACAGTCAGCCAGGGTCGGGCTGTCACCAGTCGGCTAAATATGACCAGCGGTTGGTTCATGGCGGGTGATTTTAAGTTGGTACCCGTCGTTCTACTGCCGGCCGGCGGTCGCAATCGACGGCGTCTTTAGGGCGCGCTTTCGGGGCTAGGCCCTGCGGAATCCCCGCCCGTACAACAGGCTCCCGTAGTGATTGAACCATGCCCGGGCATCCGAATCCGCGAACGGGTAATCGGCGCCGAGTTGCCTGGCCGCCGCCAGGCCGGTGACCAGGCAGGTTTCCTGGCTGTTTACCAGGGTGTGGGCGCCGCAGTGCCAGGTGCGCCGCCGCCCCTGAATGAAGCGGAACAGGGGGACCAGCAACGCCACGTGGCGAACGTCGTGGACGACGTGCTGGAACCAGCGCCTGGCGATCACCTTTTCTTCGTCAATCGGACTGATCGGGTTGTAGGTCACCAGGCAGGGCCGATCGGAGGCGCTTGCCCAAGGCTGCTGGTTATGCATGATGTAGGTGATCTCGTAGTTGTCCGGTCGCGCGCCGTATTGCTCAATGTGATTGCTGCGCGTGGCCAGGGCCTTAACCGGGCTCTCCGGCAGGACCGAGGGGTCCGAATGGACGATCGCGTGGTTGTGGAGTTCGCTCTCGTAGCGGATTGACGAGAGGATGAAGCGCTCCAGCAAAGTGGGCCTATCCAGGGCCATGAGCGCCTGGTTGGCGTTGCAGGCTAGAACGACGTCGTCAAACTTCTCGCGGACCCCGGCGTCGTCCTCGACAACCACGCCGGAGCGGTAGCGGTAGACCTTGCGTACGCCCCGATTCAGATAAATCTTGTCGGGAAACCCGGCCGCAATGTTCTCGTAGATCCGCCGAGTCCCGCCGTCCCACGTCTGCATGGGCGTGGCCGACTCGATGTCGAAGAATTCAAGGTATCGCGAGAAGAGTGCCGCCGGCATGTCGAACACGTTTGTTGCCATCAGGAAGTTGACGAACATCGGCTTGAGGATCTTGTACCTGAAGTCGCCGGAAAACCCGCCTAGGTTGAGCACCGTTCCCATGCTCAGGTAATTGAATGGATTCAGCGCGTTCAGGAGCTTTGACCGCGCCCGCGTGAGGGCCCCGAATTGGTGCAGGCGGCCGAGCAGCCGCTGGAATTTTGAAATCTCGGGTTGCAGCTGCCGACGGATTTCCGAATCGAAATCGTGGGCGTAGACATCGCCCTGATACCTGACGCTGTAGTTGAACCTGGTGTCGACCAGTTCGATGCCGAACTTTTCCAGCAGCAGCAGGACGTGGTGGTAGACCGAAGGAATGCAGGCGGTCACCGAGATGTCGAAGGGGATCGTGCTGCCGTCGGCCTGCGGCATGTCCACCGTCACCGCGTTTCCGCCCAGTTGGTCGCGGGCCTCAAAGAGCCGAAAGTCGAATCGCTCCGGATGATGGCTAAGGGCCCAGGCCACCCCCAGTCCGGAGACCCCTCCTCCGACGATGGCGATGCGCCTGGGGCCGGCGTGCCTCGGCGAATTGGCGGCAGTCATTTCCGGTCCGGGAATTACGGCCTACCGTTGGTGCCGGCCGGCCGGTGAATCAATCGACTATCACCGAGAGGGCGTGGACGGCGTTGTTGACGTAGCCGCGGTAATTCCAGCCGGCCGAATTTGGCTGGAGGTTGCCGGCCTCGTCGCGGGCCCTAACACACAGAACGTAGTGCCCGCTGCCGGACGGCTGCCAGGGAAGCTCCCAGCGCCGCCATGCGCGGGGGTTTCCCGAATCGGCCAAATTCGCCTTCTCCCAGGTGGCGCCGTCGTCGGTGCTGACCTGGACCTCGGCAATGGCTCCGTGCCCCGACCAGGCGAACCCGGAAATCGTGACCGTTCCGCTCAGCCGTTCGTCCTGCAGCGGCGAGGTAATGACCGATTTGACCGCCATGCGGGTCACCGGCCGGTTGGGCCCGTCCCGGGATCCGGGATCGATGAAGGTATATGCGTCGGTCTGGAAGTGACCGCCGAAGGGTTCGGTCAACACTTCGATCTCGGTCAGCCACTTCACCGAGGCCATTCCGTACCAGCCGGGAACTATGAGGCGGGCCGGATAACCGTGTGCGCGGGTCAGCGGCTGGCCATCCATCGAAGTAGCGACGATGGTGTGCGGATCCAGCGCCTGGGCCAGCGGCAGGGAGCGCTCGAAATACATGTGCTCGCCGGCCTCGATCCCTGAATCGGCGCCCCGGAACAGCACTTCTACGGCGTCGGGGGCGATCCCGGCCGGCTCGAGCAACCGCGCCAGCGGAATGCCTGCCCAGACGGCATTGCCGACCGCTCCGTGCTGGAACTGCAGCCCGATCCCGGGCGGAATCAGGTAAGAACGGCTGTTGCCGGCACACTCCAGGGTCACCGTCTGCTCCACCTTCTCCATTGCCGCCAATTCAGTGATGGAGACCGAACCGGGCCGCTCGACGGCCCCGCCTATGGCGATGCGGTGGTCTTTCGCCAGCTCGGGCTCGCCGAAGTGACTGCGGATGAAGAACCGCTCGTTCGGGGTCGTCCAGTCACCCTGGCCGGCCGGATCGGTCTCGGCGCAAAAGGGGCTCTCGGATACCGCGATCTGGAATTCGTTCTCGGGTTTCAATTCCGCTCCTCCGTCGATTCCTGGGCGTGCACGCCAAACGGTCAATTGGTACTTAATTGAGCACGCAGCATTATGTAACCAACAACCTAACCCGGTCGCCATCGGAGCCGGCGCGCCATGGCCCGGCCGAAACCCACCGAATCGTTTGAATTCCGTCCTGCCGAAACCGGTCGCCGACGCCTTAACCCATCCGTTGCCGCAACTGGAGATTCTTCGGGGCTCAACGCATGGAGCGGCATGTCCAGCCATCGATAATGGATGCATTGCTAGCACTATAATGACAGCAATGACATCGCTTTCAATGCGGGTTCATGGCCACAATCACAGTACGCGGCCTCGACGAGGCGCTCAAACGGAAACTCCGCATCCGTGCGGCCAATAACGGCCGGTCGATGGAGCAGGAAGTCCGGGTAATCCTGTTCGATACGCTCGAGGGCAACGCCAAGCATGGCACGGGCAGCCTCTTTGATGAGATCAGGGCCGACGTTGCAGAGTTGGGCGGCGCCGACCTTGAACTACCGGTTCGGGAGCTGATCGGCGAACCCCTAAAGTTCGATTGAAGGACGCTCCGTGATCATCCTTGACACGAATGTGGTTTCGGAGGTCATCAAGCCCGGTTGCGACCCATTTGTTGGTTCATGGTTCAGGGCACAAGATCCTTCGACGCTGTATGTCACAACGATTACCGAGGCGGAGTTGCTGTTTGGCATTGAATGCCTCCCGGCTGGCCGGCGCCGCGCCAATCTGTTCACCCTCATTGAAAGATTGCTGGGGGAGCATTTCGCCGGAAGAATCCTGGGCTTTGACAGCATTGCGGCTCGCAATCACGCGCGCATCGCAGCCGCCCGGAGGGCGTCCGGGCATCCCATTGCCTTTGCCGATTGTCAGATTGCCGGGATCGCACGAAGCCGGGCGGCTTCAGTCGCCAGCCGGGATGCGGCCGGATTCGAAGGGTGCGGAATCGAAATCGTCAACCCTTGGGAGGGTCGTTAAGGCAATCCCGCAGCAGTCGTGAATGGAGATTTGCCGGTCAAGTCGGCAATCTATGGCTCGTTCGAGATCGCAGTCCGCACATGCCGTATGCGCGCCTTCACAGCGGCAGTCTCACGCCCGGCAGCCTGGTCAAGCAGAGTGAGAACTTCGTTCCGCAATGAGGGCTCTCGTGCAGCCAGAATGCCGAGGCCGTTGTAGGCCCATGCGCGGATGAATGCCCGTCGGGACTTGATCAGCGCCATCAGCGCGTTGTGCAGCGCTCCTTGTTGGGCCGGTTCGACCTCCATATGCGGCAGGGTCTGCAGAACGTGAAGGAGCGCGTCCGGCGCGATGGGTTGACTTAGGAGGCGAAGGAGCTTCTCCGCCTGCCGACCGTCAAGCACTGCGCCGCGCTCAACAAGGTTCCTTAGGACCCAAGTGGCGCCAACCTGGAGTGCCAGCTCGTCGGAGGCGGCGAGGTCAAGCAACTCGCCAACCGCACTCTCCGGGGAGTCCCTTACGGCATTCATCACCTGGCGGAACGGTGCTATGCGCTTCCCGTCGTAGTGGCGAAATGTGCTGGCAATATCCATGACGGGATGCTAATGCGCCATCTCCGCCGATGGTCCGTTGCCGCCGTTCAGCCTGGCAGGAATCATATGCCTTGATCGTGTCTGACAGGGTTCTATCGATCGGCAAAGTGTTTCTATAATGTTTTATGTTTCGTATTGCTTGTGTGGTATTTGCTCACCTGCCGCTGCAGGCCGAGCGGATCCGCCGCCGGCTCGGCCCGGAGCCGCTGGCGATCTACGAGGGAAGCGCCTGGCGCCCGCAGCTGCTTGATGCCGATCCATCGCTGGGGTCACGGCCCGGGACCGCCCTGAGCCGGGTCCTGGCCGAGCAGCCAGAAGTGCGTCTCCTGCCGGCCGATCCGGTCTACTACCAGCGCTGCTGGGACCGGATCCTGGATCGGCTGCAGCAGATGTTTCCAGGCGTCGAGGACGGCGGGCCGGGCTGCGCCTACCTGGATATTGCCGGGCTGGAGTCGCTCTACGGCGGCCCGGCCGGTCTAAAACGGCACCTGCGCGAGGCCATCGCGGATGACTGGCGCGGGCGGTGGGGCCTGGGTACGGGCAAGTTCAACGCCCGCTGCGCGGCGGTGCGTTCCCCGGCGGGGGAGATCCTGAGAGCCCCGTCCGAGCCGGCTGCGCTGCGCACCTTCCTGGCCAAGATGCCGGCTACGCTGCTGCCGCTCGATGACGAGGCGCAGCATTTGCTGGCCGACTTCGGCCTCAACACTCTCGGGGATCTGGCCGCCCAGCCGCGCAGGGCGCTGCGGGCGCGCCTAGGGGCGCCCGGGGCCCGGGCCTGGGACCTGTCCCGCGGCGACGACTCCGAACCTCTGCGACCGCTCCCGCCGGCCGAAACCGTATCCGCCCAGCTGGAATTCCCGTTTCCGGCGGTCAGCGTCGGGGCCTTCAGCGTCGGTCTGCTGACCTTGCTGCAGCGCCTCTACCGCCATCCCCGGCTCGCGGGCCGGGCCGCCGGGCATATTGCCCTGACCGGCCAGATCAGCGACCAGCCGACCTGGTCGTTCGCCTACCGGTTCCGCACCCCGGTGGCCGGCGCCGAAGCCGCTTGCGAAACCCTGCTGGCGGTCCTCTCCGGCCGCGAACCCGGGCCGCTGGGCCTGCCCGGGCCGGTCAAGGACCTGCAGGTCGAACTCGGCCAGCTGGGGCCCGCGCCCACGATCCAGGGCGAACTCTGGTCCAAATCCCGCAAGGCCAGCCTCCACTCAGCAGTCGCCGGTCTGCGCCGGCGCCTGCCGGGCGAGGCGCTGCTGCGGGTAGTTGAGGTGGAACCATGGTCACGCATCCCGGAACGGCGCCAGGCGCTGGTCCGCTTTACCGCCCCCTAAACCTGCCGCGCCCGGCCACGGTGCGCACCAACGCGCGCGGTCTGCCGCGGGCGATCGCCGACACCCGGACCGGCGGATCCGCCGCAGTCCGGGCCCTGCTCGACGCATGGGAGCTTGACGACGAGTGGTGGCGCGAGGACCCGATCCGGCGCCGCTATTTCCGGCTCCTGCTGGCCGACGGCCGCGTACTGACCGTGTTCTGCGACCTGGCCAGCGGGAGCTGGTTCCGCCAGGACGGCTAGAGGGATGGACGATTCCGCCTACGGCGAACTGCACTGCCGCAGCTGGTACTCGTTCGGGCGCGGCGCCTCGTCGGTCGACGAACTGGTCGTGCGCGCGGCCAAGCTGGGCTACCAGGCGCTGGCCCTGACCGACCGCGACAACCTGACCGGCGTCCTGGAGCTGGCGGAGGCGGCCCGCGCCGCCGGGATAAAGCCCATCGTCGGCGCCGAGGTCACCGTGGCGCACCCGGAGCTGGAGCCTGCCCCGATAACCCTGCTGGCCGAAAACGCAGCCGGCTATTCCAACCTCTGCCGGCTCATCAGCAGCGCCCACCGGGCCGGCGAGCGCCGTCATCCGCAGCTTGATCCGGGCGAACTGAGCACCCACGGCGAGGGACTGATCGCCCTGCTCGGATCCCCCGGCGGGCACCTGGCCCGGCACCTGGATTCCGGCCACCTGGCCACCGCCCGCGGCCTCGTCGCCGGATACTGCCAGCAGCTGGGCAGCGAGTCCGTCTTCATCGAACTGCAGCGCCACCTGGCTCCCGGCGAGCTTGCCCGCAACCGGGCCCTGGCCGAGCTGGCCGGCCAGCTCGGGGTCGGGATGGTGGCCACCGGCGGGGTCTGCTATCACGACCGCAGCCGCCACCGGCTCGGCGACGTACTCACCGCCATTCGCCTAAACACCACCCTCGACGGCTGTCACCGCCAGCGGCACCCCAACGCCAACTACCATCTGCGCCCAACCGAAGAAATGACACGGCTGTTTCGACGCTGGCCGCAGGCCCTGGAGAACAGCGCCCGGATCGCCCGGCGCTGCATGGCGTTTTCGGTCGGGCAGATACGCTACCGGCTCCCGCAGCCGCCGGTCCCGGAGGGGTTCGCCGGCCAGCAGGCCTATTTCGAGCATGTCTGCCGGATCGCGGCCCGGGAGCGCTACGGACGCATCACGCCGACGCTGCAGGCGCGGCTGCAGAAAGAATTCGACCTGATCGCCAAGCACGATCTGGCCGGGTTCTTCCTGCTCTACCGCCAGGTCATCGAGATGGCCCGCCAGGTCGCCGTCGAACTCGGCCACCTGCCGCCCGGGGCGCCGCTGTCGCAGCGTGCGCCCGGCCGCGGGCGCGGGTCCTCGGTGGCCATGCTCACCGGGACTCTGATCGGCCTCTCGCACGTCGATCCGCTCGAGTACGACCTGCCGCTGGAGCGCTTCCTGCCCGCCGACCGCCTGGCCAGCCCACCCGACATCGACCTGGATTTCCCGCGCGACATCCGCGAGCGGCTGATCCTGAAGGTGTTCGACGAATTGGGCTGGGAGCGGGCCGCGCTCACCGCCATGATTCCCACCTACCGCCTTCCCGGGGTGGTCCGCGACGTCGGGCGCGCGCTGGGACTGCCGGCCGCCGAGCTTGCGATCCTGGCCCAGCGGGCCGAATCGCACTCCGGCGCCGATCTGGAGCAGGAGATGGACAAGATCCCGCAGCTGGCCGGTCGACAGCGTCAGCGCGGCTGGCGCGACCTGATCGCGCTGGGGGCGCAGCTGCAGGGCTTCCCCAAGGGCCTGTCCCAGCACCCGGGCGGGATGATCATCAGCTCCGAGCCGCTGGTCGACATGGTGCCGGTGCAGCCGTCGGCGATCTCGGGGCGCTACATCTGCCAGTGGGACAAGTACGCTACCGAGGACGCCGGGTTCGTCAAGATCGACTTCCTGGCCCTGGGCACGCTCTCGCAGATGCAGGAGTGCCTGCAGCTGATCGAGGACCGCACCGGCCGGCGGATCGACCTGAGCCGGATCGACCATTCCGACCCGGCGGTGTATGCCGACCTGGGGCGCGGTGACACGGTGGGGGTGTTCCAGGTGGAGAGCGCCGCCCAGATGCAGACGATCAAGCGCATGCGGCCGCGACACCTCTACGACATGGCCCTGCAGGTGGCCGCGGTCCGCCCCGGAGTGGGGGCCAACGACGGGGTGACCGAGTTCCTGCGCCGCCGCCACGGCCAGTCCTGGGACTACGACCATCCCCTGGAGCGGCGCGCCCTGGCCAAGTCGCTGGGGATCATCCTCTTCCAGGACCAGGTGGTGCAGCTGGGGATGGACGTGGGCGGGCTCTCGGCCGCCGAGGCCGACCTCATGCGCCGAGCCTTCCAGCGGCGCAACAACCAGGACCTGATCGGCCGGTACTGGCACCGCTTCCGCGAGGGCGCCCGCGACCGCGGGGTCCCGGCGGGCATCGCCGACCGGATCTTTAAAAAGTTCAATCCGCACTACATGTTCCCCGAGGCCCATGCGCTCGCCTTCGGCGCCACCGCCTATCACATGGCCTGGCTGCGGCACTACTTCCCGGCGGAGTTCTACTGCGCCATCTTCAACGCCCAGCCGATGGGGTTCTGGTCGATCGAAACCTTAAAGGAGGATGCCCTGCGGCGCGGAATCCGGACCCTGGGACCGGATGTGAACCGCAGCCACCGGGAGTGCCGGCCGGAGGGGCCGGACACGTTCCGGATGGGCCTGGGCTTTGTGGCCGGGATCGCCGCCCAGAGCGCCGAAAAACTGCTGGCGGCGCGAGAGCGCGGCGGCGAATTTAAGTCCCTGCGCGACCTGATCGCCCGCGCCGGGCTCCAGCAGGCCGCCCTGGAGGCGCTGGTAAAGTCCGGCGCCTGCGCTGATCTTTCCGGCGCCGGCGATCGGCGCAGCGATCTCTGGGAGGTGGGGCTGCACTACCGTCCTCCGTCGCCACAGGCGCCGCTGGCCCTGGAGCACCACGAGGTCATGCCGTCGCTGGCGCCGCTGTCGCCGGAGAACCAGATGGCCTACGAGTACCAGACTCTGCGGCTGTTCACCGGTGGCCATGTGATGGAAACGCTGCGCCCCCGTCTGGCCGACTGTGTGTTGAGCAGCCGCCAGCTGGACCAGGTCCCTGACGGGGCCCGGATAAGCGCGGCCGGCAAGGTGCTGCGCCGCCAGCGCCCCCTGGGCAAGATGGTGTTCATGACTCTGCAGGACGAGTTCGGGATGATCCCGCTGGCGATCTGGCCATCGACCTGGCAGCGGCATCGCAACGACCTTTCGGCCCCGCTGGTGCTGATCGAAGGAGTGATGTCGCGCCGCGACGGATCCGCCAACATCATGGTCGATAAGGCGCGGCGCTTATCTGCGCCTTGGTCGCCCGACCTGGTGGTCAGCGAGAAAACCCACGATTGGGGTTAGCGCAATCGAGCCGCGAGAAACTGCCGAGAGGTCAAAGTTCGAGGCGGAGCGATCGCAGGGACCAAAACGAAAGGACGGGGCCGTCAGCCGCGGGCCAGCGGCAAGCATTCACCCGAAGGGGTTAAACACCCAAGCGCCAGCCGGCGAATCTTCAATAGACCTCCCCAAACCCCCGGCGAAACTGCTTCGCACGATTTGCAACGCAAGCGGGATCTGCGCTCAGAGCAAACCTTCATCCGAAGGCTTCGTCACAGGAACTATCAGCGTCGGGTCGTTGTTGGCGACCCTGCCAACCCTGGCCGAAACCGGGACGGCCTGCATATGCGGCCAGGGGTCGGGCCGGCAGGCCTCCAACAACCGTTCGGCAGGTGCCTCCGGATCCAGCCAGGTATCGGAATCGTGCTCGCCCAGGATGACCGGCATGCGGGAATGGATCGGGGCCATCAGCTCATTGGGGCCGGTGGTCAGGACCGCGCAGGAATAGAGTCCCGCGCCCTGTTGCAGCGACCAGATGGCGGCGAAGGCGAACGGGTGTCCGTCCCGGCGACAGATCCAGTAGGGCTGTTTGACGCCACCGCGGCGCCGCCACTCGTAGAAGCCGTCCGCGAGCACCAGTCCGCGGCTGCGCGCAAACGCACGCCGGAACATCGGTTTCTCGGCAACGGTTTCGCTGCGGGCGTTGAATATCGGCTTGCCGAGCGGATCGCCGCGGCGCTGCCAGGGGGCGATGAGTCCCCAGCGCATCAACTGCGGCTCCAGCGCTAGTCCCGGCGCAGTCAGCGTTAGGACGCTGTTGGTCGGGGCGACGTTGTACGACGGCGAGAACAGATCGCGCACCGTAAGCGGGTCGAACCCGAACTGCTCGGCCAGGCGATCAAGGTCGGAGAAAAGGCCGAATCGACCGCACATGCAGATTCCATTTCATCCCTTTTGAAGCCGGACCGCATTCTCGGCGACGGTCTCCGCGCGCGGCCCGACTAGGGTCGACCCGGCCGCGGACGGTCTGGCGCAATGCAAAATTCTGGCGCCCACCAGAAGCCGGAGCGCCAGCGCGATGTCCACCGAGCCCATGAACCTGCTGATCCTGATGTCGGACGAGCACACCCGGCGCATGACCGGATGCTACGGGCACGACATCGTTCAGACTCCCAACCTGGACGCGCTGGCGGCGCGGGGAGTGCGATTTGACCGCGCTTATGTCAACTGCCCGATCTGCGTCCCGTCGCGGGCCAATTTCATGACCGGCCAGTACGTTCATAGCAGCGGGCACTGGGACAACGCCCATGCCTGGAAAGGCGAACCCGAGGGCTGGAGCCACCGCCTCACCGACCAGGGGCACGTTGCCACCACCATCGGTAAGCTGCACTTCCACGACGTATCCGACCCCAACGGCCTGACCGAATCGCGGGTGGCGATGAACATCTTCAAGGGGCGCGGCGATTACTTTTCCAGCATGCGTTGGCGCCGACTCAAGGGCAAGGTCTCGCACTCCGCGGATTCGACGATGGAAGCCGGGCCGGGCGAGAGCCACTACACCCGATTCGATCGGGCCGCCACCGCCGAAGCGTGCTCCTGGCTGGCTAACGAATCGCAGGGGCACGACAAGCCCTGGTGCCTGATGGTCTCGCTGCTTTGCCCGCACCCGCCGCTGATCGCGCCGCAGGAGTTTTACGACATGTACCCCTTGGACGGGGTGGACATGCCGATCGCCTGGTCGCCGGAGCAGTGGCCCGACCACCCCTACTGGAACGAAGCCCGGCCCTGGCGGCTCCCCTTCGACGGCGACGAGTACTACACCGAGGCCCAGGTCCGCCGGGCGATCGCCGCCTACTACGGGATCACCACCTTCATGGACTACAACTTCGGCCTGGTCCTGGCCGCGCTGGAGGAATCCGGTCAGGCGGAGAACACCCGCATCATCTACACCTCCGATCACGGCGAGATGCTGGGCGGGTTCGGACTCTGGGGCAAGATGTGCATGTACGAGGACTCGGTCGGAACCCCGCTGATAATCGCCGGCCCCGACATACCCCAGGGCGAGACCCAACAGACCATCGTGAGCTGGGCCGATGTCTTCCCAACCGTCCTGGAAGGCGTCGGCGCCTCGCCGGAGGCCGGAGATGACGCGCTCCCCGGTGATTCGCTATGGCCGCTGACCAAGGGCGAAACCGACCTGGAACGGGTCGCGTTTTCCGAGTATCACGCCGCCCGCAGCCCTACCGGGAACTTCATGATCTGCGACCAGCGCTACAAGTACGTGTACTACGCCGCCGGGTATCCGCCGCAGCTGTTCGACCTCCAGGAGGACCCGCAGGAGCTGAACGACCTGCACGCCAGCCCGGCGCACGCCGCGATCCGCGATCGGCTCCACGCCCAACTGCTCCAAATCTGCGACCCCGAAGCGGTCAACAAGCAGGCGTTCGCAGACCAACGTGCGCTTATCGACGGCTACGGCGGCGAGGAGCACGTGGCCGCCGAAGGTCCGCTGATCGGGGCGACCCCTACCCCGGTCGAGTTCTACGAGGACGGGATCCAGCGCTAGACCTCCGCAGCGGCCTCCGATTGCCGGCGGCCCCCTGCGGCGACGTCAAACTGTTGGCGGGATTATTTCCGCGCGCCGCACAATTGCCGCGGCCGCGCGGGTCGCCAGACGATCGCACCCGAAAGGCGTTGCCGTGGAGCCAATGAACCTGTTGATCATCATGTCGGACGAACACACGCGCCGCATGACCGGCTGCTACGGGCACCCGCAGGTCAAGACCCCCAACCTGGACCGGCTGGCCGCCGACGGGGTGCGCTTCGATAACGCCTACTGCAATTTCCCGATCTGCGTGCCCTCGCGCGCCAACTTTCTCACCGGGCGCTATTGCCATGAGACAGGGCACTGGGACAACGCCCATCCCTACGTGGGCCACGAAGCTCCCAGCTGGGGGCACCGCCTGGCCGCCAACGGAAACCAGGTCACATCGATCGGAAAACTCCACTACCGCGCAGATGAGGACGACAACGGCATCGCCGAAAAACGGGTCTCGATGAACGTCCGGGACGGCATCGGCGATGTGCGTGGTTCGATCCGCTGGAACATGCCCCCCAGCCAAGCCCCCGCGTTCGACGTGCTGCAGGCCCACGCTGGCGATTCCGAATACATCCGCTTCGATACCGCGGTCGCCGACGAGACCGTGCGCTGGCTGGGCGACGATGCCACGTCGTACGATCGGCCCTGGGTGCTGTTCGCCTCGGTCGTCACCCCGCATTTCCCGTTCATTTGCCCGCAGCGGCACTGGGACCTCTACGACGTCGACGAAGTCGAAATGCCGCTCTCCCACGAGAGCTATCCCGACCATCCCTACTGGAACAGGGTCCGCCCGCTGCGGATGAGTCCGCCCGACGGTTCGGACCGGCTGCCCGACGAGGCGGTCCGCCGCGGGATTACCGCCTATTGGGGCTTGATCTCATTCATGGACGAACAGGTCGGCCGCATATTGGACGCGGTCGATGCCAACGGCTGGCGCGAGAACACCCGCATCATCTACACGTCGGACCACGGCGAGATGGCGGGCAGTTTCGGGCTGTGGGGCAAGAGCTCGCACTACGAGGATGCCGTCGGAGTCCCGTTCATCATGTCGGGCCCCGACCTGCCGGCCGGCGAAACGCGCAGCGCCAACGTCTCGTTCATCGACTTTTTCCCGACAGTGCTGGATGCGGTGGGAGCCCCGGCCGCGGCCGAAGATTCCGACCTGCCGGGCACCTCGCTGTGGCCGGTAGCGCGCGGCGAGAGCGATCCGCAGCGGACCGTCTTCGCCGAGTACCACGCCAGCGGGGCCATCTGCGGCTCCTACATGGTCCGCGACCAGCGCTACAAATACGTGCACTATGCCGACCCGCAGTTTCCGGCACAGCTCTTCGACCTGGACAACGACCCGCGCGAACTCTGCGACTTGGGTTCCGATCCGAGCCACGCCGGCGTCCGTGCGCGCCTGCATCTCGAACTACTGGACATCTGCGATCCGGCGGAGGTGAACTCGCGCGCGTTTGCCGACCAGCGTGCGCTCGTTGAGCGAAACGGGGGCGAGGAGCACATCGTCGCCAACTACGTCAAGATTCCCTACACCCCGGCGCCCGCAGCGTTCGGTCCGGAAAAAGAACCCTTCCAATAGCCCGGGGCGGCGGCCGGAATCCCGCACCGCCGAAGCCTGCCTAAATATCGGACAGTGGCCGCTTGGGTCGACGGCCGCGCGCCGCCCGAGCGGTTCAGCGTACCGGGACGTAGCCCCCGAGCGCGCCCCGCTTGGAAAGAACCAGCTGCCAGAGGTGAATGTTGCGGGCCCGGAATCCGCCGGCGCAGGAGAGCAGGTAGTACCGCCACATCCGGTAGAAGCGTTCCCCGTACTTGTCCTTCAGGGCGTCCCAATTGGAATCGAACTTGGCCATCCAGGCGTTCAATGTCTTGTCGTAATCGGGCCCGAAGTTGTGCCAGTCCTCGACAACGAATCGGCTCTCCAGGGCCTCGCCCAGGTTCTTGATCGAAGGCAGCGCTCCGTTGGGAAAGATGTACTTGTCTATCCAGGGGTCCACGACCGGCGAGGTCCGATTGGCGCCGATGCTGTGGAGCAGGAAGAAACCTTCGTCTTTTAGGCAGCGGCGGGCTACGTCGAAGTAGATCGGGTAGTTCTTCACCCCGACGTGTTCGAACATCCCCATCGAAACCACGTGGTCGAAGCTTCCACGGAGATCGCGATAGTCCTGCAGCCGAAACTCTACCGGCAGCCCCTCGCAGCGCTGGCGGCCCAGCTCGACCTGGTTCTCGGACACCGTCACGCCGGTGCACCGGGCGCCGTACTCTGCGGCGGCGAACTGCATGAACGCCCCCCAGCCGCAGCCGATGTCGAGCACGTGCTGGCCGCTCTGGAGCCCGATCTTGCGGCAGATCAGGTCCAGCTTGGCCGTCTGCGAGTCGTCGAGATTGTCGGCCCGGGCCCAGTACCCGCAGCTGCCGGTTATGCGGGTGTCGAAGGTGGCCTCGAAGACATCGTTGCCCAGGTCGTAGTGCTCGCGGCCCACGATCCAGGCGCGGGCCTTGGACTGGCGGTTCAGCAGCACCCCGGAGAGCCGGTAGGCGATCGTCTTCAGGTTCTTGGGGACCGACTGGTCGATCCGGTGCCGCAGGATGCGGGCGATGAACTCATCGAGTTGCTCGCAGTCCCACCAGCCGTCCATGTACGATTCGCCCAGCGCCAGCGAACCGTGCCGGAAGATGCGCCGGTACAGCCGCGGATCGTTTACCTGGATGTCCCAGGGGTTGGGTCCGTTGATCTCGATTCCGCCCACCGCCAGCATGCGGGCGGTCTCGGCCTGCATCGGGGCGGTCGCCACTAGTAGTCCAGGCGCTGGCGGCTGATCACCTTTTCCTCGTCGATCTCGAGTCCCAGCCCGGGATCGTCGGTGGGCGAAATGTAACCGTTGACCGGCTTGGTCGGGTTTTTCCAGAAGAACTGGGTGAACTCGTTCCACTGCACCAGGTATTCGATGTACGGGGCGTCGGTGGGCGACACCGCGGCCGTCAGATGAGCGTTGATGGGAACCGAGCCGCCGTGCGGAATCAGCGGTACGCCGTAGGCCGAACAGAGTGCGAATATCTTCATCATCTCCGAGACCCCGCCGGCCCAGATCGTATCGGCCTGGTAGAGGTCGACCGCCTTGGCCTCCAGGTATTCGCGCGCGCCCCAGCGGGTGTATTCGTGCTCGCCGCCCGAGACTGGGGTCGCCGAGCGGCGGCGCACCTCGGCCTGGCCCGGAATGTCGTCGGCCTTGACCACCTCCTCGATCCAGCGCACGCGGTGCTCGGCCAGGCGGTTGCCCATGTCGATCGCGTAGCGCACGTCCCAGGAACTCCAGGCGTCGATCATGATCTCGACGTCGTCGCCGACCGCCGACCGCAGCGCGCCGGCCAGCTCCACGTTCTTGCGCGCGCCCGGTTCGCCTTCCATCGGTCCGTTGCGGACGAACCATTTGGTGGCGGTGAATCCCTGGTCGACGAATCCCTTGGCGACCCGCGCGGCATCCTCGAGTTCGATCGAAAACCCCAGCGCCGAAGCATAGGCCGGGAAGGATTTTCGGACGGGCCCGCCCAGCAGCCGATAGAGCGGCAGACCGGCTGCTTTTCCGCGGATGTCCCAGAGGGCCGAATCGACCGCGGCGACGGCGAACATCGCCTCGCCTTTGCGACCGTGAATCAGGTACCGGTACATCTTGTCCCAAGCGCGCTCGGTCGCCAGCGGATCCTCTCCGCGGAGCAGGTCCAATAGCTGCTTGCGCACGAAGAAAGCCTCGTTGACCGAGCAGGGACCGGCCAGTCCGCTGATGCCGACGTCGGTTTCGACGTGGCAGATGACCGTCGTCACGTCGACCGTGCCGTCGTCATTTGCCTCGAATCGGTCCTGCGACATCGCCGCCGCGCTTTCGGCACGGTGCTCGGGGTAAACGTCAATCGGGCGAATCAGCCGCTCTTCAAACATTGGGTACTCGGGCGCCAGCCGGCCGTAGAGTTTTTCGAACCAGATGTCGGTTATTTGCATCAGTGAAATTGCCTCGGGAATCCGAACGCGGGGCGGATCGCTCAACGTTGCCGCGCCCATTATCGGTGCCAGCTGGGCATGCTTCGGACTTCTGCCGCAACCCGCGCATACCGAAAAAAGGTGGTTGAAACTCTTTGCATGACCAAAAGATTGCACGTCATCTTGGATGAAGTGGAGTTTCGCGAGACTCAGCGCATTGCGCGCCGCCATCGCGTGACCGTGTCCGAATGGGTCCGCCGTGCCCTGCGGCAAGCGCGCCGCGATTCACTCGCATCCGTCGACGCCAAGCTCGCGGCAATCGCCGCTGCGACGCGGCATCAGTACCCGACATCCGACATTGACCAAATGCTGGACGAAATCGACGCGGGACGCGATTCGAACTGATATTCATCGGTTCCAACGTTCCGACGATTCTGGTCGGAGCTTCCCACCCAATCAAGGAACGGGCCGCGATGCTGCCGGGTCGATTGGCCGCGGAAGGAGAAATATTCGCGCCCGATGTCGAGGTTTATCAGGAAATCCTGCATCGATACGCAGCATTGAATCGCGCCGACGCCAATGAACCCGCGTCACCCTTCTGGACGCAATCGCCGACGAAGTATTCGCACTCGAACTGGCCCAGCTCCCCGGCGCCCAAAAGTTGATCGGGTCGATTCGCGGCGTTTCAGCGCGCGACGCGGTCTTTGCCGCGATCACGCGGTCGGGTTGGTTTTTTGGAGATCTTCCGCTTCGACCGGAGATTTGACCGGTATCCCGGGATTTCCCGAATCAGCTGACTAGCGACGGCCCGAAGCCGGATTATTCGTCCGGCAACCGGAACTTATCGGATTTGCTGCTCGCGGACCGGTCGAGGTGAAGATTAGTGAGGAGATCGATCCATTCGTCTCCCGGCCACCGTTCGCACCTGCAAAGGCAAACCATGCGCGCCATCATGGTCATGTTTGACTCGCTCAACCGGCATTTCCTGCCCAACTACGGCTGCGACTGGACGCACGCACCCAATTTCCGGCGGCTTGGCGAACGCACGGTCACATTCGACCAGGCCTGGGTCGGGAGCATGCCCTGCATGCCGGCTCGCCGCGAGCTCCACACCGGCCGTTACAACTTCCTGCACCGCGCCTGGGGTCCGCTCGAGCCGTTCGACGATTCGGCCCCGGAAATCATGAAGGAATCGGGCACCTACTGCCACTTCACAACCGACCACCAGCACTACTTCGAAGATGGCGGCTCAACCTTTCACGCCCGCTACAACACCTGGTCTTTTCACCGCGGTCACGAGGGTGACGCCTGGAAAGGCGAGGTCGCCGACCCCGAATTGCCCAAGGGCCTCACGCTTGACCAACGAGCCGGCTACACCTGGCGCCAGGACTGGGTCAACCGCAAATACCTGAAAGAGCAGGACCAGCTGCCCCAGGCCAAAACGTTTGCCGACGGCATCGAATTCTTGCGAACCAATCGTGATGCGGACAACTGGTTCTTGCAGATTGAAACCTTCGATCCGCACGAGCCCTTTTACACCCTCGATGAATACAAGGACCTGTACCCGCACGAGTACGACGGGCCGCATTTTGACTGGCCGAGTTACGGCCGCGTCACCGAGCCCGACCACATGGTTCAGCACATGCGCTACGAATACGCCGCCACTCTTTCGATGTGCGACCACTACTTGGGGCAAATACTCGACGAGATGGACCGGCAGCAGATGTGGGAGGACACGATGCTGATCGTGACCACCGACCACGGCTTCCTGCTTGGCGAACATGGCTGGTGGGCCAAGATGGTGCAGCCGTTCTACAACGAGGTTGCCCGCATTCCGTTCTTTGTCTGGGACCCGCGGTCGGGACGGCGCGGCGTACGCAACCAGAACCTGGTTCAGAACATCGACGTACCGGCCACCCTGCTGGAGTACTTCGGGATCGAACGCCCGCCCGATATGCAGGGAATCCCGTTGCGCGAAACGGTGGCCGACGGCTCGCCGACGCGGGAGGGGATCCTCTTTGGAATGTTCGGGGCGCACGTTAACTACACCGACGGGCGATACGTCTACATGCGCGGTCCGGTTGACCGCGAAATCGGCTACGAGCTCAACCACTACACCCTGATGGCCACCCACATGCGCAACCGCATGCCGGTATCCGAACTGCAGGATGTAAGACTGGCCGAGCCGTTCTCCTTCACCAAGGGAGTGCGGACCGCCAAGATCTCGGCCCTCTCGCCCGAAGCCAGATACCTTTCCTGGCCGATCGATATGAGCACCCATCTATTCGACCTGCACAACGACCCGGGCCAGGAAAACGAGATCAGCAACGCGCAACTGGAGGCCGACCTCGGCCGCAAAGTAGCCGCGCTGATGAAGGCCAACGACGCCCCGCCGGAGCAATTCGACCGCGTGGGATTGAGTTAGACGGCCGGCGTTGGCCCGAGGCTCCCACGACGTCTGACTGACCGCAGGAGCAAGATGATCAATCCAATTGGAGGGAACCCATGACCCAGGTAGAACTGATAGTCGACGCACGCGCCGGCACCGGGGAGGGTCCGGTCTGGGACGAACGCACCCGCAAGCTGGTCTGGGTTGACATCCCCGGCTGCGCCGTGCACCACTACGACCCCGACACCGGCGCCGACCTGGCGATCGACCTTGGCGACCGGATGCCGGGTTGCATTCTGATCCGCGACTCGGGCGGGTACGCGGTCGGGACCCAGCACGGGTTCTTCGGAATGTCCGACTCGAACATCCTGACCGAGATCTGCGCGATCGAGGCCGACGATCCGGTAACGCGCATGAACGATGGGAAGTGCGACCGGGCCGGTCGGATCTGGGCCGGCACGATGGCCCACGCCGAGAACGCCCCCGGGGCGGGCAAGTTCTACCGAATCGACCCCGACCACTCGGTCACCACCATCCTGGACAGCGTGACCATTTCCAACGGCACCGACTGGAGTCTTGACAACTCGCTGATGTACTACATCGACACGCCGACCCAGAACATCGACGTGTTCGACTTCGATTTCGAGAGCGGGGTCGCCACCAACCGGCGGCCGCTGGTCCAGGTCGAAGAGGGAATGTGGCCGGACGGGATGACGGTGGACGTCGAGGGCAACCTCTGGCTGGCCCTCTACGGGGGCAGCGCGGTCCGCTGCTACTCGCCCGCGGGCAGCCTTATGGAGGTGATCGAGATGCCAGCCAGCCAGATCACGTCGGTCGCGTTCGGCGGCGACGATTACATGGATCTCTACATCACCAGTTCAGCCAAGAACCTCTCGCCGGCCGAACTCGATGCCGAGACCGGCCCCGGCGGACTATTCGTCTGTCGACCCGGCGTCAAAGGCCGACCGGCGGCAACTTTCGCCGGTTAGGGCAATCGGCGATTGCCCGTGCGGAATAGCCGCCCGGCGTCCCCGGCCGGTTAAGTTCAGCCGGCCAGGTCGGCCCAATCGGCGGCGGAAAACGCCGGCATGGTCTGCGTCGTCAGCAACCCCTTCTGGGCGTACTCGAGCATCGCCGCGGCGCACTCGCCGTTGCCCGGGAAGTCGAGCACCAGAACGATGTCCAGGGCGCCCATGGTCAGGTATGCGTCGACGACGCTGCCACCGTGGCTCTCGCACACAGCCGTGATCTGCGGGGTGCCCTCGGCGATAGTCTTCTGGTCGATGGCGTCGGTGAATTTTGCAAGGACAACGTATCGTTGCATGGATAAGAACCTTTTTTGCAAGCCGGGCTGGACGCTGATGTCGAACAAGCATACGGCGATCTCGCAGGAAGGGCCCTGAATTGGACGCCTGGTTCGCCGGACTGTTGGCAGGTTTTTTGGCTACCGTGATGATGACGGTTGTCTCCACCTACGATCCCCACCAGACAACCCGCCTGTCAGCGATGATCCTGGGCAAGACCCTGGGGGCCGACTACAACACGCTGGCCATGACGATCCTGGGGATCGTCCTCCACTTTGGCTATGGATCAACCGTCGGGGCGCTGGCCGCGTTCGTCGCCGTCGACGTGGCCGGCATCACCAGCTGGCTGTGGGTGTGGGGCGTTGGCCTGGCGGTCGTTCTGGTGTTTCTGAAGATGGCGATCTGGCACCCGGTTTCGGGACTGCGCGAGGAGCTCTCGAAATTGAGCGAGAAGACCCGCGAACGGGTCCTAAAGCTCGGCATTCCCGCCCACGCCCTCTACGGGGCTTGTCTAGGAGCCCTGGTGGAGATTTGGGTGACCCCCTAGCGCGGACCGTCTCCTTAAACTCGCGGCGATGGAACGCGACAAATTCCGCAGACTGGTGGACGAAGCCCTCGATTCGCTGCCTGACAGGCTCCGCGCCCGCATCGCAAACCTCGAGATCGTGGTTGAAAGCCGCCCGACCGCGGAAGACCTGGAACAGGCCGGGCTCGAGCGGGACGACGTCCTGCTCGGCCTGTACCACGGGATCCCGCTGCCCGACCGCAGCGACGGCTACAGCTTCGCGCTGCCGGACAAGATCAGCATCTACCAGGATCCGATCGAGTCCATTTGCGCCGACGACGACGAGGTGCGCGAGGAAGTACGGATCACGGTTCTGCACGAGATCGGCCACTATTTCGGGATAGGCGAAGAACGGCTAGGCGAACTGGGAGTGGGCTGACCGGTTAGGGCGGCGGCCGATTGTTCGCCGCCGCGGGCACCAATTTCCGGCCCATCCGCCGCGTTGGCATTCGCCGGTCGATCAGTTCCGGGCCGAGTTCGCTTTCAGGACGGCGCCACGCTCAGTTCGGCGACGATCAGGGCGGCGGCCCCGTGTCCGCCGCCGGAGCTTGATTCGGGCACTTCGGCGCTGGCCTCAGCAGCGACCGGCTGGCCTTCCCGCACGTATTCGCCGTGGGCATTGCCGTTAAGCGTGACCCTGACGTGGCGCGTCCCCGGCTCCAGCGCGGAGAGATGCAGCCAGGGCCCGTAGGCGCGGGCGCGCTTGACCCCGTCGACGTACACGTGCGCGTGACCCTCGCCGGCAACGTGCTCCCGGCCCGCGCCTTCGGGGGACCACTTGAATCCGATGGTGGAAATCTGCAGGTTCAGGCCGTCCACCGAATCGGGAGTAAGCGTGATCGCAACGCTCATTTCCGACGGCGCCGGCACCGCCCCGCCGTGGCTCATCGCGCCCGCCTCCATCGCGGCCCCGGAATCTCGATCACCGGCCATCGCGGCCGGGCCGGCGGAAATCAGGTGCAATTCCACATCGAACTGGCCCACATAGGTCGTATCCAGTTCGATCCGGGCCGGTTCGCCGGCCCGCACCGCGACCACGTCGGGGAGGCCGTGGGCATGCAGCGTGGCGTCGGCGTCGGAATCGATCAGCAAGGTGACGGCGTCGCCCTGCCGGGCGGAGATCGACCCCGCCCCGCCCACGATCGCCCCATTCTGGACGACTATTTCGACTACCTGCTCCACCGGTTCGTTGGCGCAAGCGGCCAGCAGCGCCGCCACGATCAATACGGCGGCGGCTGCGCGGCCAAGCCGGCATCCGGCAGCTAGGTATTTCCGTCCCAAATTCCCAAGGATCGTAGCGACGCCGCCGACGGTCAGATCAATCCGATCCGCTCGTAAATTCGATCCCGGGTCGCATCAGCGACCGGTCCGGCCCGTTCGGCGCCGGCGGCCAGGAGCGCATCGAGCCGGCCAGGTTCGCGGGTCAACTCGAGGTACCTGCTGCGCAACGGCCGCAGGGTCTCGATCAGAGCGTCGGCGACGCGGTCTTTGAGCTGGCCGTATCCGAGCCCGTCGAATTCTGCTTCGATCTCGTCCTCGGCCCGCCCGTCCAGCGCCTGATAAATCGAAAGCAGGTTGTAGACCCCCGGACGCTGCGGGTCGAATCGGATCGAATTCTCCGAATCGGTGACCGCCCGGCGGACCTTGCGCCGGATCTGGTCGGGGTCGTCCAGGACCATGACCTCGCCGGAGTGGTCCCGGTTGGACTTGCTCATCTTGGCGGCCGGGTTTGTGAGCGACATGACTCGGGCGGCCTTCGGCGGGATCGCCGCCTGCGGGACCACCACGGTGCCTTTGCCGAGTTGCTTGTTCAATCGCTCGGCCGCATCGCGCGTCAACTCAAGGTGCTGACGCTGGTCGTCACCGACCGGGACGTGGGTGGCGTCGTAGAGCAGGATGTCGGAGGCCATCAGGGCCGGATAGGTAAACAGCCCGGTCGAGGCGCGTTCGCGGTTCTGGCCGGCTTTGTCCTTGAACTGGGTCATGCGCTCGAGCCAGCCCAGCGGGATGTAGCAGTTCAGGACCCAGGCAATCTCGGCATGGGCGGACAGGTGCGACTGCTGGAAGAGGACCGAACGCTTGGGGTCGATTCCAGCCGCGATCAGGATCCCGGCAACTTCACGGATGTTGGCGCGCAGCAGCTGGGGGTCCTGCGGGACGGTGAGCGCGTGCAGATCGACGATTACGAAGTAGTTTTCGGCCCGGTCCTGGTTGGCCGCCCAGTGGCGGATCGCGCCCAGGTAGTTGCCGATGTGGATGTTTCCGGTCGGCTGTATCCCGGACAGGACGCGGGCGCGGGGTTCGGCGGGCTGGTCAGTCAATTGGGAATGAAGTGGTTGGCGAGGAGGTGCTCGAAGATCGCGTCCGAGCAATCGTCGCAATAGCTGGGATCGTATTCGTCTTCGGCGTGGGCAAAGTCTAGGAGGGTTTCCACGGTCGGGGCGTGCCGCATTACGCAGGCATCGTTGAGACAGTGCCAGTCGCCCCAGGAAAGCTCGGCGTTTTCGCGACCGGCGGGAACCGCTTCCATGATGTGGCCAAGCGAGTGCATGGCCAGCCGGGCCAGCGCCAGCTTGCGCTCGGCCGAGCGCCGGATCTGGCGCACCCGGTTGACGGATATGACCGCCGCAAGGTTCGGTTCGGTGGCCGAAAGCGCAAATGACGGGTCCTCGCCGGCCATGCGCTCCGGTACGTCGTGCAGGTCGTGGTGGATGATGGCCAGATCGTAGTGGGCCCCCATCTGTTGCCAGGGTTCCTGGCGGATCGTCTCAATGAAACGGCGTCCGTCGATCACCCCCGAGGCCTCATCGAGGCTCTGCTCGACGTAGTAAAGGGTCGACCAGTAGGGCGAGCCCTTGTCGACCGAGGGTATGTGCCAGGTCCCCAGCGGCCGCAGGTGCGGGCGCGTCAGGCCGATGCCGGTATCGGCGGCCAGCAAGAAGGCGTGCTCGAGCGCGCCGGCGGCGCCGTCGATTACCGCCCGGGCCTCAGTCATCGTGACCTCGGGCGTCCATTGGACCGAGATCGATTTCACTGCGCGGTAGTCGCGTCCCCGGCCAGCGGGCCCGGCCAATCACGGACCAGTTGCGTGATCAGGCGCACCCCGACCCCCTTGCCGCCGCCCTGCCAGAGCGGGGTCTTCTTGCCCTCGTAGGCAGTACCGGCGATGTCCAGGTGGGCGAACGGGTATTGGCCGGCGAAGTGCTTGAGAAACATTCCGCCGTTGATCGAGCCCGCGGCGCGCCCGCCGGTGTTGTCCAGATCGCCGGTCTTGGCCTTAATGTTCTCTTCGTATTCGTCCCAGAGCGGCAGTTCCCAGACGCGTTCGTTGACCTTGTCGCCGGCCCGCGAAAGCCGGTCGGCCAACTCCGGGCTGGTGACCATCATCCCGGTCGCGAAGTGTCCGAGGGCGATCACAACCGCGCCGGTGAGGGTGGCCATGTCGACGATGGCGTCGGGTTCGAAGGTCTGGGCGTGGCAGAGCGCGTCGGCCAGAATCATCCGCCCCTCCGCGTCGGTGGAGACGATCTCGACCGTCTTGCCGTTGGAAGCGGTGACCACGTCCGACGGCCGCAGGGCGCGGCCGGACGGCATGTTCTCGACCGTCGGGACGATGCCGACCACCTTGAGGGCGGGTTTGAGGCGGGCGACCGCGAGCATTGTGCCGATCGTGGCCGCGGCCCCCGACATGTCGAACTTCATGTCCTCCATACGGGCGCTGGGCTTGATCGAAATACCGCCGGTATCGAACGACACGCCCTTGCCGACCACCGCCAGGGTGCCGGCCGCAGCCTGATCGGGCTCGTAGATCATGGTGATCAGGTGCGGCGGCTGTTCGGATCCCTGGGCCACCGCCAGCAGCGAACCCATCCCGGCCGCGCGCATCTGATCCTGGTCCATGGTCGAACAGTCGAGACCCTCGCTTTCGGACATTTGGCGGGCGGCCTCGGCGATCGCCCCGGGCGTCATGTCGTTGGGCGGGGAGTTCTGCAGGTTGCGGGCCAGGATCACCCCGTCGGCGATCGCGTTGCCGGCAGCCATGCCCTTGGCAAGTTCATCGAGACTGGCGGCGTCGAATTCGACCAGCTCGACGGTCGCGAGCTCGGGGTCGGAATCGTCGTCGGCGCGGATGGTCTTGTACTTGTCGAAGCGGTAGACCGCCAGCCGCGCCCCCAGGATCGTGGCCTCGGCCGCGGCGGCCGGAGACAACCCGCCGACGCCGGCCCCGAAGGCGACGATCGCGGCCCGCTTGGACCCGGCTTTGGCGGCTGCAGCGACCCCGGCCGCAGCGGCTTCGGCGGCGGCCTCGGCGCTGAACTTGGCGGCGTCCCCGAGCCCGACGACCACGACCCGGTCGGCGGTCAATTCCGGGCCGGGGTAGAGCGTGAGGACCTGGTTGGCCCGTCCGCTCAGGTCGCCCAGCCGCGCGACCTTGGAAATCTGGCCGCCGAGCCTGGCATCAACCGCGCCGGTCGCACCCGCGGGGGCGGTCACGCCCGCGAACAGGTTCACGATGATCGTGTCGGCGTCGGTGGCGCAAATGTCGCCGGACGTAAGCAACGTCTGCAAGGCCGGGTCCTTCTTAGCAAGATGGGGCGTGGATCGCGCGCAGCCACGGCGGGCGGGCAAGGATAAAGATTCTAGGGGTGCCCGCGGCTACGACCGGTCGTCGGTCGGGCGGATCGGGTGCGCCCGCGGAAGATCCGAAACGCTCAATTCAAGGCTTCCGTTCCTGCCGCCCGGCGCCCTTCCCACAATCGGTCCGCCGCGCCGCCGCCGTGCGCAAAAATGCAGGCGGACAGTTTCGTTCCCAACCCGCTAGGCATCGCCCCATCATGCCCCGAAAACTGCGTTTCGGAATCATCTCGACCTCCTATCACTATTCGCTGCGGGTGCATGATCAACTGGTCGGTTCGCAAAAAGTCGAACCGGTCGCGATCGCCAGCCGCAGCCTCGATACGGCCTGCGCCTACGCCGCTGATCACGGAATTCCGCGCGCCTATGGCTCCTATGAGGAGCTGCTCGCCGACCCGGAAATCGATGCGGTCTTTAATCCGCTGCCCAACTTCCTGCACGCCGAGTGGGTGATCAAGGCGGCCGAGGCCGGCAAACACTCGCTCTGCGAAAAACCTATGGGCGATGACGCCGCCCAGGTGCGGGAGATGGCGGCGGCCTGCGAAAAAAACGGGGTGCTGCTCAGCGAGGCGTTCATGTTCCGGTTCGCGGCCCGCAACCGCCGCGCCCGGGAGATCATCGCCTCCGGCGAGCTCGGGCGGATCTGGACGGTGAAGGCCGGTTTCTCGTTCAACGTCCCAAGGTCGCCGCGCAACATCCGCCACTACCCCGAGATGGCCGGCGGCGCGCTGGCCGACGCCGGCTGCTACACCGTAGCGGCTGCCCGCTTCCTGCTCGGCGCGGAGCCGGTCGCGGTGCTTTCTTCGATGCACATCGACGAAGAATTCGGCGTGGACATGTCGGGCTCGGGAATCCTCGAGTTCCCCGGCGGCCCGACCGCCCTGATCTCATATTCAATGGAGGACGCCGGAAGCCAGCAAATCGAGGTGATCGGGTTCGACGGGCGGATGGTGCTGGACCAGTTCGTGATCTCGGCCGGCGAACCGGGCACGATCAGCGTTCGCGCCAACCGGAGCGACGTCGAGCGGGTCGAGCACTTCCAGGCCGACCTGATCTACCGGGCCGAGTTCGAGACGTTCGCCGACGCGGTGCGCGGGGAAGCCGAACTGCCGTTCGACCAGCGGGACGCGATCGCCCAGGCGCGGGTGCTGGACGCCCTGCGCGAATCGGCCCGCCTGGAACGCAAGGTGGGCCTCCCGCCGCAGCCGGGCCGCTAGGTCACATTTCGGCAATACTTCGGTGCCGAGATCATCGCGCCAACCCGAACCCGAACGTCCAATCCGATCCAGATAGGAGCTGCCCCATGCGCGGCCAGATAACCCATGCTGACGAGGTCGACGGCGTCACCCGCGGCAGCGGGATCAGCACCCTGCCGTTCTTCGGCGAGTGGTCCGGCGCCAGGCAGATGTCGACCGGCATGACCGTATTCCCGCCCGGCGGCGGGGTGGTTATGCACTCGCACAACGTCGAGGAGTGCGTGACCGTGATCGAGGGCGAGGGCACCGCGGTAATCGACGGAGAGGAATTCGCCGTCCGCACCTGGTCGACCACCTGGATCCCGGCCGGCGTCCCGCACCGCTTCTACAACAGTGGCTCCGGGCAGATGCGGATCCTCTGGGTATACGGGGATGCCGACGTTACCCGCACGGTGACCGAGACCGGCGAGACGTTCAAGCACCTCTCGGCCAGCGACCGGCAGACCGGCAGCAAGGGATAAAGACCAGGCATGAAAATCATCGCCATCCGCGCCCGGACCCTGGCCGCGCCGAACAAGGAATCGCGCGCCATATTCGACCCTCCGGCGCCGGCCGCGCTGGGCGGTTCCGGGCCGTTCCGGGACGGGTCTTTCACCCTGCCCGAACCGGCCGCGCTGACCGTCGTGGAGGTCGAAACCGACGCCGGCATCACCGGGCTGGGGACGGTCGGCGGCTTCAACATCGCCGCCGATTCGATCATCAGCGGGCACCTGGCGCCGCTACTTATCGGGAAAGACCCGCTGGCGATCGAGGCCCTTTGGGACCACATGTACCACCAGACCCAGCAGTACGGCCTGCGCGGGGCGGTGATCATGGCGATGTCGGGGATCGACCTCGCCCTCTGGGACATCCTGGCCAAGGAATGCGGTCAGCCCGTCTACAACCTGATCGGCGGCAAGAGCAAGCCTAGGGTTCCGCTGTACATGAGCCTGCTGCGCAACAACGCCGGACTTGAGAACACCGTCGCCCGGGCCGCCGCCGACGCCGAGGCGGGCTTTCAGGCGATGAAGTACTTCTTCACCATGAATCCGGCGCACGGCCCCGAGGGGATGCGGCGCGAGGTGGAAGTGGTCCGCGAGATCAGGGCCGCGATCGGACCGGACGTGCAGTTCATGGTGGATGCCCACATCCAGTGGGATCTGCCCTACGCCAAGCGCATGATCGACTCCATCGCCGAGTACGACATCGCCTGGCTGGAGGAACCGCTCTCGCCCGACGATATCGACGGGCATCGCCGCCTGGCCGATTACAGCCCCATCCCGATTGCCGCCGGCGAGCACGCCCGCACGCGCTTTGATTACCTGGACTTCATCAACGCCGGGGTGCACTTTCTGCAGCCGGACATAAACCGGGTCGGCGGTTACACCGAGGTCTTGAGGATCTGCGCCCTGGCCGCGACCCATCACCGGGCGGTCTGCCCGCACCAGGGCTGGCTGCACTCCTACCACCTGATCACGGCCAAGACATGCTGCCCGATCGGGGAGTACTTCCCGGCCCGCTACCCGCTGACCGGGAATTCATACGTCTGGGGCGCGCTGCGCAACGAACCCGAGGCCGTTAACGGCTGCATCGAACTCTCCGACGAACCGGGTTTCGGCTGGGAGCTGAACGAGGAATTTATCCGCGAGCACCAGGTCTCGTTCGGGTAACCAGACGGGCCGATTTGCCGAAAACACATATATTCGACTAGGCCCCGAGAAAGCTCTTAGTTGAACCCTTGACCGACAGTTCGGCAGCGTATTTCAAGCATCCGGCGGTCAGCGCCTGGTTCGAGTCCAAGTTCGCCGCTCCGACCGACTCCCAGGCCGCCGCCTGGCCGGCAATTGCCGCCGGCGACGACGTGCTGCTGGCGGCACCGACCGGGTCGGGCAAGACCCTGGCCGCCTTCCTTTGGGGCATAGACGAGCTGGCCGAACAGATCCCGGCGCGGCCCGAACCCGAATCGGTGGAGATCGTCTACGTTTCCCCGCTCAAAGCGCTCTCCAACGACATCTCCCGCAACCTGCGCCAGCCGCTCCGGGAGATGCGCGCCGGCGACCCGAACGCGATCGGGTCGATGCCCGAAATCCGGGTCGGCCTGCGCACCGGCGATACGACCCAGAAAGACCGCGAGGCGATCTACCGCCGACCGCCGCACATCCTGGTCACGACCCCGGAATCGCTGTTCCTGCTCCTCGGATCGGTGCGCGGGCGCAAGGCGCTTTCCGGCGTGCGGACCGTAATCGTCGACGAGATCCACTCGCTGGCGCGCGATCGGCGCGGCTCGCACCTGGCGCTTTCGCTGGCCAGGCTTGATGCCCTGACCGGCCGGCGGGCGCAGCGAATCGGTCTCTCGGCCACCCAGAAGCCGCTGTCGGAGATCGCCCAGTTCCTCTGCGGATACGACTCCGGCCGGCCGCGCCCCTGCCGGATCCTGGACTTCGGCCACCAGCGCCGGATTGACCTGGCGGTCGAGGTCATGGACGTCGAGCTGGGCGCGGTCGCCTCGGGCGAGTACATGGCCGCGCTCTATGCCCGCGTCGCCGACCTGGTCAACGAGCACCGCACGACGCTGGTATTCGTCAATACCCGGTCGCTTTCGGAACGGGTGGCCTTCAATCTCGCCGAGCGCCTCGGCGAGGACGTCGTCGCCAGTCATCACGGATCGCTGGCCAAGGAGCGCCGCCTGAATGTCGAACAGCGGCTCAAGGCCGGTCAATTGCGCGCCCTGGTGGCGACCGCGTCGCTCGAATTGGGAATCGACGTCGGGCACATCGACCTCGTCCTCCAGGTCGGGTCACCGCGGTCGATCGCCGCGTTCCTGCAGCGGATCGGTCGTTCCGGCCACGCGATCGACCTGATTCCCAAGGGAAGGCTCCTGCCGACTTCGCGCGACGACGTCCTGGAGTGCGCCGCAATCGTTCGCGCCGCCCGCGCCGGCATCCTGGACCGGGTCGTACTGCTGGAGCGGCCGCTGGACGTTCTGGCCCAGCACGTGGTCGCCGAATCGGCGGCCAGGTCGTGTTCGGAAGACGAGTTGTTCGCCCTGTTCCGCGACGCCGGCACTTACCAGGAACTGACCCGGTCCGAATTCGATTCGGTCCTGGAGCTTATGTCCGAGGGCCTGGGATCCGGCGGCGGACGCGGCAACCCGCTGATCCACCGCGACCAGATAAACGGAACCGTGCGCGGGCGCCGGGCGGCGCGGATGGTGGCCGCAACCAATGCCGGAACCATCCCCGAACAGGGCGACTACCTGGTAGTCGCCGAACCCGACGAGGCCGTGGTGGGCAGCGTGAACGAGGACTTTGCCATAGAGAGCATGGCCGGCGACATATTCATCCTGGGGACCAACTCCTGGAAGATCCTGCGGGTCGAATCCGGGCGCGTGCGGGTCGCCGACGCCCACGGGGCCCCGCCCACGATCCCGTTCTGGCTGGGCGAGGGGCTGGGCCGCACGCCCGAGCTCTCGCATCAGGTCTCGCGGCTGCGCGGCGACCTGGCGGAGGCGCTCGATGAGGGCAACTCGGCCCGTACGAAACTGGCCGAGGACTGCGGGCTGACCGAAGCCGCGCTGGGATTGCTGCTCGACTACGTGCGCGCCACCCGCGACGGCCTGGGGCTGGTGCCCACCGATACCGACGTCGTGTTCGAGCGGTTCTTCGACGAGGCCGGCGGTATGCAGCTGGTCGTGCACGCCCCGTTCGGCCAGCGAATCACCAAGGCCTGGGGGCTGGCCCTGCGCAAGCGATTCTGCGTGCGCTTCGACTTCGAACTGCAGGCCGCCGCCAACGACAACTGCATCCTGCTTTCGCTCGGTCCCCAGCATTCCTTCCCGCTTCAGGAGTCCTTTTCCTACGTCACGTCCGACAACGCCCGACCCTCGCTCAGGCAGGCGATCCTCTACACCCCGCTTTTCCCGACCCGCTGGCGCTGGAACGCGACCCGGGCGCTTTTCGTGCGCCGGTTCCAGAACGGGCGCCGCGTGCCGCCGCCGATCCAGCGGATGCGCGCCGACGATCTCCTGGCGGCGGTGTTCCCGGAGCAGGTAGGCTGCCAGGAAAACGTGACCGGACCGCTGGAGATCCCCGATCACGTCCTCGTGCATCAGACCGTTGAGGACTGCCTGTTCGAGGCCCACGACGTAAAGGGCCTGGAGGAGATCATGCGCCGCATCGAGTCCGGCCAGATTCGCCTGCACGCCCGCGACGTGACCGAACCCTCGCCGATGTCGCACGAAATCATCAACGGCCGCCCGTTCACATTTCTGGACGATGCGCCGCTCGAGGAGCGCCGCTCGCGGGCGGTCCAGCTGCGCCAGGTCCTCCCGCTCGAGCAGCGCGAGTTGGGGGCGCTTGATCCGGCCGCGATCGCCCAGGTGCTCGCCGAGATCGCCCCCGACCCGCGCGATTGCGACGAACTGCACGAGCTTCTCTTCAGCCTGGTGATAGTCCGGGTTTCCGCACTGGAGCAGTGGTCGCACCTCATGGACGAGCTGGTCGCCGCCAACCGCGCGCGGAGGCTGCAGCTAGACGGCGCCGAGTTCTGGTTCGCCGCCGAATCGGCGGCCATGGTAGGGGCGCTGTTCCCGGAGGCCGGGGTCGATCTGGGCGGGATTCCCGAGCGGGCCCTGGCCGCCTTCGAGAGCCCCGACGAGGTCCGCATCCGCGCGGTGCGGGGACACTGCGAGATATGCGGACCGGTGACCCCGGCCCAGATCGCCGAACGAACCGGCCTGTCGGAAGTCGACGCCCAAATCGGTCTGACCCAGATCGAAGGCCTGGGTCACGTCCTGCGGGGCCAGTTCGAAGGCGACGGTCAGGCCTACTGCGACCGCCAGCTGCTGGCCCGGATTCACCGCCGCACGCGGGCGCGGCTGCGCGCCGAAATCGCCCCGGTCACCCGCCAGGACTTCCTGCGCTTCCTGATGAACTGGCAGTTCCTGGGACCGGATACGCGCTTGCAGGGGCGGGCCGGGCTGCGCCGGGCGATCTTGCGCCTGCAGGGTTACGAGGCGCCGGCGCCGGCCTGGGAAGGCGAGCTGCTTCCGGCCCGGGTCAGCGATTACGACCCCGCCCTGCTGGACGAGTTGTGCCTGGCCGGCGAGGTCACCTGGCTGCGCTTGAGCGTTCCGGGCAATGGACGGTCCGGACCGAGCCGGCGGTCGGCCACGCGAGCTACCCGTATCGCCTTGATGCCGCGGCGGCAGCTCCCGCTGCTGCTGGCGGCCGCCCGCGGGTCCGAAGACCCGCTGGACGGGTTGACCGATGGCACCCGGGAGCTCTTCGAGATCCTGCGCCAAAAAGGGGCGCTGTTTTTCGAAGACCTCATCGGGCACAGCGGGCGGTTGCCCGAGGACGTCGAGCGGCGGCTGCTCGAACTGGTCGCCGCGGGGCTCGTCAATTCCGACGGTTACGCCTCGATCCGGGCGCTGTCCAATCGACAGCTGGCACGCCGCCTGCGTCGCGGCAACTTCGCCGGCCGGCGCCAGGGACTGCTAAACGACGCCTGGCCGCCGGGCCGCTGGGCAGCGATCCTGCCGGCGACGGCGCCGCCGGACGAGGAAGCGGTGCTGGACGGAATTGCCGAGGTGCTGCTCGAACGCTATGGAGTCGTTTTCCGCGAGCTGGCTACCCGGGAACGCTGGCGCGTTCCCTGGCGCCTGCTGCTGCGGCGGCTGCGGCTGATGGAGGCCCGGGGCACCATTCGCGGCGGACGCTTCGTGTCCGGGCTGACCGGCGAACAGTTTGCGCTTCCCGAGGCACTGGAGGCATTGCGCCGTCAGCGCAGAACCAGCCCGTCCGTCGAGTTGGCGCCGGGCGCCGACGACCCGGCGAATCTAGCCGATTACCTCGACCGCTCACCGGCGGAGCGGTACCGGTCCTGATTTGAGCCTCGGCCGACGCGCCGGGCCCCCATCGTTTGGAAAAGTTCGCCCGGACCGCACCGGGTGCGCCAAATCACGCGGCTGAAATCGGATCCGTTGCAAAAACCTCCAAGCGGCGCTAAAAAACCCCGTATTTGAGGTACGCCTCACTCGGATCCATGCCAGCCAGGATCGCCCGGCGCATTTCGCTTTCGGTGGAAATCAGCTTTTCGGCGGACTCGGTCACTGCTTCCACGGCGCCGGCCGGTATCACCACCGCGCCGTCGATGTCGGCGAGCAGGAAGTCTCCTGCGTTTATGTCTACTTCCCCGATCCTGATGGGCTCGCCAAGCGATTCGACGACCCATCGGCCGACCACGTCGGAAGGTGTCCGGTAACGGCAAAAGACCGGAAAACGGCGGTTGACGATGAATTCCGTGTCCCGGCAACCGCCGTCCACGAAAAACCCCAAAACCCCGCGGGTCCGCAGCGCTTCGGCGGAGAGCTCGCCCATGTGCGCGATGGAGGAGTCGTTGGGCTGACAGACGACCACCGCCCCGGCCGGGGCGGCGCTGAGCAGCCTGGTCCATCCGAGTAAAGTTTCGTGGTCATCGGCCGATTGGTCGGGGCGGCCCTCGCATGGCCAGATCGGGCCCGCCAGCGCGAATCCAGAATCCAGCGGACGTATGGCGCTTGGGAGCACCGCAGGTGCCAGGCCGAGGTCGCGCATCGCATCGTAGACGGCTCCGCTGTAGCAGGACCGCAGGCGGTCCGTCAGTTCGATTTCAGGCCTTTGCGCGTCTGCCATTGACAGCTTCCTCCCGTGGTTCACGGGAAACGAGCCGGCTCGGGCCGAACGACGGCTCTCTCCCGCGATTGATTTTGGAGTCGCGCGCTGAATCGGAGGGCGGCCACATCGCCAGGATGCGGGTGACGCGATTGCGTTCCGATGAACGCAATCCGGGCGGAGGCGAGGGCGGGATCAGGTCGGTCCGCAGATTTGATCGACCCGGCGCCGGGTTAAATTGGCGCACGGCCGAGCGCCGCCGGATCGGGATTTAGCGGGGACCGCGACAGATGGCAGAACTTGACGGCAAGGTAGCGATCGTAACCGGTGCCGGCCGCTTGCGCAGCATCGGCCGGGGCGCGGCGGTGGGATTGGCCAGGCGCGGCTGCGCGATCGTGGCCGTCGGGACCGGTCGCGATCCAAGCACTTTCCCATCCGATGAGCAGGAGATTGGTTGGCGCGACGTGGAGAGCGTCGCCGACGAAGTCCGCGCCCTGGGGCCCCGCGCGCTGCCGCTGGTGGCCGATGTGTCGCAGCGCGATCAAGTCGAACGCCTGGTTGCAAACACGCTGGACGAATTCGGCCGGGTCGATTTCCTGATCAACAACGCCGCCGCCCCCAAGGGCGACGACCGAGTGCCGCTGGTTGAATTGACCGAGGAGCAGCTCCGCCTGGTGATGGAGGTGAAAGTCCTGGGCAGCTTCTTCTGCGCCCAGGCGGTCACCCGCGCCCTGATCGAGCAGGGCGAGGGAGGCAGCATCGTCAACGTTTCGTCGATCGCCAGCAAGCGGCCCCAGGCCAACGCCTCGGCCTATGCGGCCGCCAACGCCGCGCTCAACGCGCTGACCGCGTCGCTGGCCTGGGAGCTGGGCGCTCACAACATCACCGTCAACTCGGTGTGTCCCGGCCTTGCCGCGACCTCGCGCTGGGATTCGGACCTTGGCACCAGCCGCTGGGACGAAATGGTCGATCGACGAGTGCCGCTTCGGCGGGCCACCGACGGCGACGAGACCGGCGAATTCATCGCTTTCCTCTGCACCAAGGCCGGGTCGTACATCAACGGCCAGGCGATTAACTTCGACGGCGGAGTCGCGACCGGGTATTGAACGGTTGCACGCCGGCGAGGCCCCGTCGGGCCGGGGGCGGACCGGCGCGGATGGCAATATCGGATTGGGCGCAAACCGCCTAGGCGGCCGATCCGAAATCGGGAAGCGCTTGGTTGAACCGCGGGAGAGGGATTGCTGATGCGGGCGTTCAGTAGCAAGCACATTCGGAAGGGCCGTCTGGCGTTGGCGGCGTTTGCCGGGGTCGCGTTACTGGCGGCGCTGCCGGTCGCGGTCGCAGCCGCCGTCGACACCGAGACCGAATTCGTCCTGAACACCTTCTCCTTCCTGATCTGGGGCGCGCTGGTGATGTGGATGTGCGCCGGCTTCACGATGCTCGAATCGGGGTCGGTCAGGACCAAGAACGCCGCAATGATCTGCCTGAAGAACATCGGCATCTACTCCATCGCCGGCCTCTCCTACTACTTCATCGGATACAACCTCATGTACGTCGACGTCGTCGACGTGATCGGCTCGTTCAAGCTGACGTACGGTCCTTCGGCCGACGAGCTGGCGCTGCTGGCCGGCGAAGCCGATGCCCTGGCGGGCGTGGTCGAGAACGGCTACTCGCGGATGTCGGACTGGTTCTTCCAGATGGTGTTCGTGGCGACCGCCGCCTCGATCGTCTCCGGCGCGCTGGCTGAACGGGTGAAGATGTGGTCGTTCTTCGTGTTCACGCTGCTGCTGACCGCTGTCGTTTACCCGATCGTGGGCGCCTGGACCTGGGGCGAGGGCTGGCTTTATCAACTCGGCTTCACCGATTTCGCGGGCTCCACGATCGTGCACAGCACCGGCGGTTGGGCGGCCCTGGCGGGGGTGATCATCGTCGGTCCCCGGCTGGGCCGATTCCGCCGCGACGGCACGGTGCGCAACGCCCCGCCGTCGAACATCCTCAACGTGACCCTGGGCGTCTTCATCCTCTGGCTCGGCTGGTTCGGGTTCAACGGCGGCTCGCAGCTGGCCCTGGGCGGGGCCGTGGACGCGGTGGCGATGAGCCAAATCATCGTCAATACCAATCTGGCGGCGGCGGCCGGGGTTATGGCGGCACTGGCCGTCTCGCGCCTGGTGTTTGGCCGGATCGACCTCTTCGCGGGCCTCAATGGCGCGATCGCCGGGTTGGTCTCGATCACCGCCGGACCGGACCTTGCCGAGCCTTACTGGGCGGTTTTGATCGGAGTAATCGGCGCTCTGATCTGCACCGGCGGGTTGAAGCTGCTCGAGGTGGTGAAGCTCGACGACGTCGTAGGCGCGATCCCGGCCCACCTCTTCGCCGGGGTGTGGGGGACCATAGCGGTGGCGATCTTCGGGACCGGCGACATCCTGGCCCAGCTGGCCGGCGTGGCTTCGATCGGGGCGTTCGTCTTCCTGGCCTCGCTGGCGATCTGGAAGATCCTGTCGTTGACCATCGGTGCGAGAGTCTCGCGGGACGTCGAGCAGATCGGCCAGGACAGCGGCGAGTTGGGCATGGAGGCCTACCCCGAATTCGTGCTCATGCCTGAAAACTTCGACGAATAACCGGGCCGCGGACGTTGCGCTCCGAGGGGCCAGCCCTGTCGGGGTGCGTACCCCCAGACGGGGCAACCTGGTCCTGGAGGCTGGCGGGCGCTACGCTCGGTTTGACTGAGGGAAGTCCCATAGGCGAAAGGATGCGCAATGCCCTCCGAGTTGTACGAACGGGGACTGCCGGTTCGACGAGAGGTTCTCGGCCGCGAGTACGTGGACCGCTCGATCGCCGAGGCGGATGAATTCCTGCGGCCCCTGCAGGAACAGATAACCGAACACGCATGGGGCACGATCTGGACCCGACCGGGGCTGACGCGGAGGGATCGCAGCCTGCTGAACGTGGGAATGCTCACGGCCTTGAATCGGCCGCATGAACTCCGGCTGCACGCGCGCGGGGCGCTGAACAACGGCGTAACCCGCGACGAATTGCGCGAAATCATGCTGCAGGTCGCCGTTTACTGCGGGGCCCCAGCGGCGCTGGACGGCACCCGGGTCATCCGCGAGGTCCTGGCCGAAGCAGACTCCCGAGCCGGCTAGGTTCGGAATGGCCAAGAATATTCAGGGGCGTCGCGGCCCGGATTCCCGACGCCGCGGCACCATCGGAGCGTTGGGAAGGGGAGCAAAGTGATCAGGATCGCACAATTCGGGGCCGGCCGCATCGGACAGGTGCACGGGCCCAATCTGGCCGCCAGCTCGAGGTTCGAGTTGGTCGGGGTCTCCGACCCGGTCCAGGCGCCCGCCGACGCGTTGGCCGCAGACCTGGGTTGTTCGGTGGTGACCCCGGAGGAGATATTCGCCGACGATTCGATCGAGGCGGTGCTGATCGCCTCGTCGACCGATACCCACGCCGAGCTGATCGAGGCCGCGGTCCGCGCCGGCAAGGCCGCGTTCTGTGAAAAACCGATTCATCTCGATTCGGGCCGCGCGCGCGAGTGCCTGGAAGTGGTTAATGAGCACTCTGGGCGCCTGGCGATGGGATTCAACCGCCGCTACGACCCGAACTTTGCCGAACTGAAAGCCAAACTCGACGCCGGCCGGATCGGCACGACCGAGATGGTCAGCATCATCAGTCACGACGCCGAACCGCCCTGGCCCGAATACGTCAAGGTGTCGGGCGGGCTGTATCGCGACATGATGATTCACGACTTCGACATCGCCCGCTGGCTGCTCGGCGAGGAACCGATCCAGGTCTACGCCAGCGGATCGGTCCTGATCGATCCGGCGATTGGCGAAGCCGGCGACGTCGATTCGGCGATGGTGATCATGCGCACCGCCAGCGGCAAGCTGTGCCACATCAACTGCTCACGGCGCAACGCCGGCGGCTACGACCAGCGGGTCGAGGTGCACGGATCAGACGGAAAACTGCTGTTGGACAACGTGTCCTCCAACACCGTAAGCGTCGCCGGCGCCGGCGACACGCGGGTCGATCCACCGCCGAATTTCTTTGTCGAGCGCTACGCCGACTCCTACCGACTGGAGCTGGACGAATTCGCCGACGGCATCGAAAGCGGCGACTTCAAGTCGCCAACCGGGGCCGACGGGCTCAACGCGCTGCTGCTGGCCGACGCGGCCACGACCTCAAGCCAAACCGGCCAACCCGTGGCGGTGCAACTGGTCTGACCGGGACCTGTTCGAAGAAACCGCCGTCCGGGCGGTCCGACCCGCAGCCGGTTCAGTGGGCGGGCCTGCCGGCCTCGTCCTTCTCCCGGGGCACGTAATCGCCGGTTTCGATATACCAGCGCGCGATCCGGTCGGTTAGCTCGCGGACGATCGCGGCATGATCCGGGTCCCGGGCCAGGTTGACCATCTCCCGCGGATCGGCCTCCAGGTCGTATAGCTCGTCCAGGTCGGATAGCCGCATTACGAACTTCCACTTGCCGGAGCGGACCATCACCGATTTGCAGACTGAGGCGCGGTTCTCGGTCTGAATCGCCGCTTTCTGGTGATAGCAGAGCAGGCTGGAGTACTTGCTGGTTATCTCGAGGGCCTGGGTCTCGTGCGGGAGGTGACCGCCTTCGCAATAGACCGCTTCCTTGTGCCAGTTGCGCTCGCCCGCCAGCAGCGGCATAAGGCTCAGACCGAAATGGTCGTGGCCCGACTCGATCCCGGCCAGGTCCTGCAGCGTGGCGGTCAGGTCGACCGCTTCGGCGAGCTGGTCGAACTGCTGACCGCCGGCGACACCCGGCGCCTTGATCGCAAAGGGAATGTTGGCGAGCGGGTCCTCGAACCCGGAGGGCCATTTCTCGGTCAATTGCCAGTCACCGCAGTAGTCACCGTGATCGGAGAGGTATACGATCGCGGTCTCGTCGTACACCCCGGCCCCGCGCAGGGCCCCGCAGACCTCGCCGAACTGGTCGTCGATGCGCGAGCACATGCCGTAGTAGACGGCCACGATTTCCCGCAACTCTTCCTCGGAGAGTTCGGCCACTCCGTAGCGCTCGGCAATCTCGCGATGGTAAATCGGACTGCCCCCGTCGCGGGCCGGGCGCGGCAGCGGGACCGCGTCGCGGTCGTACATGGAGTAGTACGGCTCTTCCACCCAGTAGGGCGGGTGCGGGAAGAAGAGGGTGATCACCAGGCAGAACGGCTCGGGCGGATTCGAACCTAGGAATTCCAGGGCCCCGTCCACCCAGTCGCGGTCGAAATCGCGCGCCAGGTCGGCGGGTCGCTCCCCGTAATAGAGCGTGTAGCGATAGCGCTCGTCCAGCCAATCGGGGGGATTCATCAGGTTATGGCGCTCGACGCCGAGCGGAGAGAGCGTCCGCGAGGAAATGCTCGATTCGACCGCGTCATCGGCCAGCAGGTGGTTTTTGCCGGTCAGGTGGACGTGGTAGCCGGCCTGCTTCAGCTCCCGCAGGACGTTGGGTTCGTGTTCCTGGAGGAGGTACCAGAGCGATCGGTGGCCGCGATTGTGCGGGTACTGCCCGGTAAACATCGCGCAGCGCGAGGGGGTGCAGACGGTGTTGTTTACGTAGAAGTTAGAAAACACCGCCCCTTCCTCTGCCAGGGCGTCGAAGTGGGGCATCGCCAGCAGGCGGTTGCCGCTGTGGGACGTGCAGTCCCAGCGCATCTGGTCGGGCATGAAGATGACGATGTTGGGGGGTTTGGACATGGATTCGGCTCTGGTCCGTGAATGATTCAGCGAGGGCGGCTAGGAATTGGCCGCTATCGAACGGTCGCGGGCGGAGAGGTGCGGTATGACCTCACCGGTGGCAACTATCTTGCGCACCACCTCGATTTCGCCGTAGAACCAGAGAATCGTCAGGTCCCCCTCCCCGGTGTTCTCGAAGTAGTGCGGCACCTCGGCCGGTATCCAGGTGGTCGAGACCGCCTTTACCGGAAAGACCTCGCCGTCGATGATCGCGTTGCCTTGCCCGCCGATCACGACCACTATTTCTTCGACGTTGTGGGTGTGCTCGACGATTACCGTCCCGGGCGGGAAAACACTCATTCCGGAGACCAGCTGTTCCGCGCCGGTCCACTCGCCGAAAAAGGGATAGGACTTTATTCCGCCGCCACGCGAAATGGGCTCCATTGAATCGACTGAAAGTACTTTGGCGCGCATTTGTTCCGGCTTCCTGCATAGATTCCTCCGTATTTTGTGATCGCAACCCTTCCGGCCGCCGCGTTGCGGGCAAACTAATCCTTGGGCGCGATGCGCGCTACCTGAAAGCAGCCGTTGCCAGTTGCGGCACCCCAGCCGAGGGGGAGAAAGCAGACCATGAATCGCAGCGACCAGGACCTTGCCCGCCAATTGGCCAAGGTCACCCCAGCCACCGCGACCCACCTGCTGGAGCAGAAGGGGATTTCCAACACCTACATGGCGGGGCTGCAGGCGGTGGTGCCGGTCAGCGGCGTCATCGTGGGCCGCGCCCGAACGCTGCGCCAGATTCCGATGCGCGAAGACGTTCACAAGGCCATGGTCGCGGCCGGCAGCAACCCGCAACGGCTGGTCTCCGACAACATTTCCGAGGGCGACTTCCTGGTAATTGATTCGGGCGGCGAAGTTACCGCCGGTTCGATCGGCGACATCATCTCGGCGCGGATAAAGGCCCAGGGCGGGGTCGGGGTCATTTCCGACGGCGGCCTGCGCGACGGAGTCCAGATCCGCGAGTTGGTCGGCCTGCCGTGCTTTGTCAAGGGCATTCACGGAGCCGCTTCGCAGCGATCGTTCATGGCGATTGACTACGATCAGCCGGTCCGCTGCTGCGGCACCAGCGTCTTTCCCGGGGACTGGATCCTCGCCGACGGCGACGGCGCGGTGGTGATCCCGCCGTCGCTGGCGGCCGAAATCGCGGCCGAAGGGAGCGCGATCGAGCACAAAGAGACGTTCATCCGCGAAAGGGTGCTCGAACACGGCTATCCGCTCTCGGAGGCCTATCCGCCCAACGAAAAGACCCTGGCCGAATACGAGCAGTGGAAGCTCGCCAATCCGCAGTAACGGAGATCAAACCCGGAGGAAACAGCCACCACCGCTAGTACGCTGAGGCGCGCCGGGCGCGTCACAGTTGCACATATGGTGGTCGTCGGGTATTATTCGCCCTAATTGGGTGCGGGCGGCGGCGTCAGTGCCATACTGGCGGCTGTGGCGAGGCGGCCGAATATGGCTACCAAGCGGATTTCCATCGGAATCATCGGGACCGGCTGGATGGGTTCGGTCCACTGCCGCGCCTATCGGGAGGTCCGGGAGCGGTTTCCCGAAAGCGGGATATCGGCGGACCTTGTGGCGTGCGCCGACAACCTGCCCGGACGCGCCGCGGCCGAGGCGCAGCGGCTCGGCATCCCGCGCTCGACCGAGGATTGGCGGGAGCTGCTGGACGATCCCTCCATCGACGCGGTCAGCATTGCCACCCGCAATGACTCCCATGCCGAAATAGCAATCGCCGCGGCCGAGGCCGGGAAGCACATCTTCTGCGAGAAACCGGTCGGGCGCACGCCCGAAGAGACCGCCGCGATCGCCGCTGCCGCGCGGCGCAGCGGCGTGGTCACGTTCGTGGGTTTCTGCTACCGCTGGGTGCCGGTCGTCAGCTACGCCGCCCAGCTCGCCGCCAGCGGCAGGCTGGGTCGGATCCTGCACTACCGCGGAGTCTTCTTCGCCGCCTACGGGGCGCCGCCGCAGGGATTTCGGACCTGGCGCTACGTTTTCGAACAGTCCGGATACGGGGTGCTGGGCGACCTGATGACGCACGTCGTTGACATGGCGACCCTGCTGGCTGGTCCGGTAAGCGAAGTCTCCTCGCAGAAGCAGCACGTATACGAACAGCGGCCGGAACCGAGACTGGGGGTCGACCACTACGCTCTTGGGTCGGACTCCGATCCAATGTTGCCCGTCGACAACGAGGACTCGGTTTATGCCCAGGCGCGGCTCGAGTCGGGGGCGACGGCGACTTTCGAGGCCTCCCGGGTGATGCAGACGCCGGCGAACGAATTCGGTTTCACCATCTACGGCACCGAAGGCGTCGCATCCTGGCAATTCAACCTGCTCAACAAGCTACAGCTCTACATCGCCGGCGAGGAACCCGAGCGTATCGGGCTCACTACCGTGTTCGCCGGCCGGCACCATCCCAACCACGCGCGCTTTTCGGCCGATCTGGGCGGTGGGATCGACTACGAAGCCCTGCAGGTGATTGGCGCCCACCAGTTCCTGAGCGCGATCGCGGCCGGCAAATCCGAGGCCCCCGACTTCGAGTCGACCCTGCAAGTGGCGCGCGTGAACGCGGCGATGGCCCGATCCTGGGATTCGGGACGCTGGGAGCAGGTGGCCGCGATTCCCTGAGTCCGGTTGGCGGCCGGCCAATCGAAATAATGAACTAACGGCCGAGATGGCCGACGGGGGATTTGCGCAACCATGTACACGACCTACGACTCGCACGAGACCGTGCGCCTGACCATGGCGCAGGCGCTGGTGCGCTTCATCAACGCCCAGCACTCCGAATTCGACGGCGTGCGGCAGCGGTTCATCCAGGGAATCTGGGGGATCTTCGGACACGGGAACGTCTCGGGCCTGAGCCAGGCGATCCACGAATACGGCGGACCGGGACTGCCCTATCACCAGCCGTTCAACGAACAGGCCCAAGTGCACGCCGCGGCCGGATTCGCCAAGGCCAAGCGGCGCCTGGCGACGATGGCCTGCACGACCTCGATCGGACCGGGCGCGACCAACATGATCACCGGCGCGGCCACCGCCACGATCGATCGGATCCCGGTCCTGCTGCTCCCCTCGGACTACTTCGCCACCCGCCACCAGGGCCAAATCCTGCAGGATATCGAGCATCCGGTAAACCAGGACTACTCGGTGACCGACTGCTTCCGGCCGGCGGTCCGGTTTTTCGACCGGATCACCCGTCCCGAACAGCTGCTGTTCTCGCTGCCAGAAGCCTTCCGGGTCCTGACCGATCCGGCCGAAACCGGGGCAGTCTGCCTGGCGCTGTGCCAGGACATCCAGAACTGGGCATTTGACTACCCAACCAATTTTTTCCGCGAAAACACCTGGCTGATCGAGCGAAGGCCACCCACAAGGGTCGCGATCGAACGCGCCGCCGAACTGCTCGCTGCCGCACGCGCGCCGTTGATCATCGCCGGCGGGGGCGTTCGCTATTCGAACGCCGAGGAATCGCTGACCGGATTCGCAGAGCGCTTCGGGGTGCCGGTTGCCGAGACCTATGCCGGACGCAGCGTGATCTCCCGCGACAGCGAGCTGCTGCTGGGCGGGATCGGGATGAACGGTACCCGCGCCGCGGCGCACGCGGCCGAGAACGCCGACCTGGTAATCTGCGTCGGCACCCGGCTCGCCGACTACACCACCGGATCCAATTCCATCTTCCAGAACCCCGACGTCGGGTTCATTTCCATCAACGTCAGCCCCCGCGATTCGATCAAGCTGGGCGCCCATCCGGTCGTCGCCGACGCCGTCCTCGCCCTGGAACAGTTAGGAGCCGCCGCCGCCGATCGCGGCGTATCTCCCAACCCGGATTGGCTGGAAGCGGTCGGCAACGCCCGGCGCAGCTGGCGCGCCGAGATCGCCGAAGTGCAGGTCCCCGCGGCCGGCAAGCCCCTGACCCATCCGCAGTTGATCGGTGTCCTGAACCGGCACGCCCGGGCCGGAGACATCATGATCGCCGCGGCCGGCACGCCGGTCGGGGAAATGTGCAAGCTTTGGGACGGCACCGGCGGACGGACGGCCATGCTCGAATTCGGCAATTCCTGCATGGGCTACGAGATACCGGCCGCGATCGGCGTGCGCAAGACCGATCCCCCAGGCGAAGTATTCGTCCACATTGGCGACGGGGGGTTCCTGATGCACCCGTCCGAGTTGATAACCGCCCTCCAGGAACGCGCCAAGATCACCGTGATCATCGTCCGCAATTTGGGCTTCCAGTCGATCAACGCCCATCAGCGGCGCACCGTGGGGCACAGCCTGGGCAACGAGTTCCGCTGGCGCGATCCCGAATCGAACACGCTTGAACTCGGCGATTTCGTCGAGATTCCGTTCGCCGAAATCGCCGCCGGCATGGGGGCGCGAAGCTGGTCGGTAGACAGCGCCGCCGATTTATCGGCCGCCCTGGAGGAAGCCCGTGGCCAGGCCGGCCCCTGTCTGATCGAAGTCGACGTCGACAAGTACACCACCGCGCCCTCGCCGGGGGTGTGGTGGGACGTCTACGCGGCCGAGGTGAGCAACGACCCGGTAGTGGTCAAGGTGTCGGAGGAAAGCCAGCGCGGACGCGCCCGCCAGCGCTACTACTGGTAAATCGCGGGCCGGATGAGGCTCAGCCGAATCCGTTCCGGCTGAGCCAGTTGCGTGTCCGGGTGGCGATCGGCTCCGGCACCGCGAACGTCTCCACCGGATAGAGATCCTGTTCCACGACCGCGAATCCGTCGAACTCGACCTCTTCCAGCACACGTCGGAAATCGCGCAGGTCGAAAAGCCCGTATTCGGGTTCGCAGAACACCCCGGCGCGGACGCTGGGCAGGAATCCCGTTCCCTCGGCCTGGCAGCGCGCGTGAACCTCGGGATGAATGTTCTTCAGGTGCACGTACGGTATGCGGGCGTGGTTGCGGGCCATGTAGGAATTGGGGTCGCCGCCGCAGTAGGCGTGGTGGCCGGTGTCCAGGACCTGGCCCAGTTCGGGGTCGGCGGCCAGTTCGAAGAACCGGTCCATGTGCTCTTCGGTGCAGACATGGGTCTCGGCATGGGGATGGAAGTAAGTCTTGAGCGGAAAGTTAGACCGCAGCGCCCGGGCCAGATCTACCACCCGCTCGACCAGCAGCTTGAACCTGGCTTCATCCAGCTCGGGTTCGTCGATCAGGCGCCCGGTCTCTTTTTCGCGGTAAAGGCCTTCGATGAGGATGATCGCTTCGGCGCCGGCGGCCGAGAGGAGTTCGGCCAGTTGGAAGCACTCCTGGCGGATCGAGTCCTGCTCGTCATCGAACAGGTAGTTGCGCATTACCCTGCCGCCGCAAATTGAAAGTCCGCGCGCGACCAGCTGGGTGCCCAGGCGCCGCGGGTCGGTCGGCAGGTAGCCGAACCCGCCGGATTCGATCCAGCGATATCCGGAGCGGGCCACCTCGTCCAGGAACCGGTTCCACGGCGGCTGCAGGGGATCGGATGCGAACGATACGCCCCAGGAGGTGGGCGAACTGGCGACCCTGACTTTAAGCGGCACGACCCTTGCCTTCCTTCAAATCGAGATTGAACATTCGCCGCCGGAGACCCCCGCCCAAGGAGGCGTGGATTATGCGGCGGTCGATAACCACTACATCGCCCGGTTCAGATTCCAGTCCGATCCAGGCTCCGCCCGGATCGTACCAGTCCGGCAACCGGACGATCGGGTCCGGCGCCGGACCCGATTGCCACGGCCCGTACCGGTGCGATCCCGGGATTACCAACAGGCAGCCGCGGCCGACCGCGACCGGGTCCAAGTAGACGTTGATCCGCACGTGGATAGTGTCCGTTCCCACCCCGTCGACGTGCCATGGGTTGTCGCCGGAATGGAGGTTTCCCGTGCTGGCGATCTGGACCAGACTCCTGCCGGGGACCAGCGAGGCCTGCAGGCGATTGATCATTCCGTGCGATCGGAGCCCGGAGAGGACCGGATCGAGTTCCAGGAACCCGGTCATGGACGCGCGCTGGCCGGCGGGGCCGGACCAGGCGCCAAAGACGCGTTCGAACGCATCTTCCAGCGCCTGAATCTCCGCCGCCAACGCCCTTTTAAGGACAAGCGCACCGCAGCTGGCGAAACGCGCCTGCTGGCTGCGACTCAACCTTGAAGGCTGCATCGATCCCCGCCGTCCATCATTCCAGATCCGGTCGGCGCCCCCGGTGCGATTCGAACACACGACCCGCTGCTTAGAAGGCAGCTGCTCTGTCCCCTGAGCTACGGGGGCCCGGCGCCCGACACCCGGTCCGGGCGTTGGCGATCCCACACAAACTATCCTAGGTGGGTGTTTGCGCAAGCGTTCCCCGGCAAGGAGAGATCGTAACCGAATTGGCGACCATTCCGGCTGCCCGGGAGAGTCTCGGGAAGAGCTTTCGCACCGACCGCTGGTGGGTGGAACCACTGCGGTTCGGAGTCATTTTCGGGGCATTCGTCGTCTACGCCACCTGGGCGCTGCTGCAGGGAGCGCAAAACGAGCACCACATCGCCGAGCCGTACCTCTCGCCCCTTTACGCGCCCAATTTTGCCGGGTTTCCCTGGCCCGACTGGTGGCCGGATTGGCTGCGCACGCCGGCCCTGCTGATCCTCTGGGCGCCGCTCGGCTTTAGGCTCACCTGCTACTACTACCGGCGATCCTACTACCGCTCCTACTTTCTATCGCCACCGGCATGCGCGGTCGGACGGCTGAACATTCCCTACCACGGTGAGCGCGGTCTGCTCCTGTTGCAGAACCTGCATCGCTACTTCGTGCCCTTCGCGGTGGCCCTGGTGGTGATTAACCTCCACGACACCGTCCTGGCTTTCTTTTTCAGCAACGGCTTCGGCATCGGCCTCGGGACCTTGATCCTGATCGTCAACGTCATCGGACTGGCCGGGTACACCTTCGGGTGCCATTCGCTGCGACACATGGTGGGGGGCGGTCTGGACTGCTTCTCCTGCTCCTTGGCGGCGCGAACGCGCGGGCGCCTATGGCAGGTGGTGACAAAGTTCAACGAGAACCACGGCGCCTGGGCGTGGTTCTCGCTCGTCTGGATCGGATTCGCCGACTTTTACGTGCGCCTGGTCTCGTCTGGAGTAATCGGCGATCCGCGGCTGATTCTCATTTCGGCATGAACACGCCCGAACCCGAGCGGCTCGCCTACGACGTGCTGGTCATCGGAGCCGGCGGGGCCGGACTGCGGGCCGCTATCGAGGCCAGCGCGAGCGGCGCCAGCGTCGGGGTGATCTGCAAGTCGCTGCTCGGCAAAGCCCACACAGTTATGGCCGAGGGCGGGATGGCGGCGGCGCTCCAGAACACCGACAAGCGCGATTCCTGGCAAGTCCACTTTCGCGACACCATGCGCGGCGGCAAGCACCTGAACCAGTGGCGGATGGCCCAGATCCACGCCCTGGAGGCCCCCGACCGGGTCCGCGAATTGGAAGCCTGGGGTGCGGTGTTCGACCGCACCGACGACGGCCTGATCCTGCAGCGAAATTTTGGTGGCCACCGTTATCCGCGGCTGGCTCACGTCGGCGACCGGACCGGCCTGGAGATGATCCGCACCCTGCAGGACCACGGCGTCCACCAGGGCCTTGAGGTGCACATGGAATGCACCGTCACCGGATTGCTGGTCGAAGGCGGCCGGGTGGTCGGGGCGCTCGCCTTCCAGCGCGCCGACGGGAAGCTCCTCGCAATCGCCGCCAGCGCGGTGGTCGTGGCCACCGGCGGAGCCTGCCGGGCCTGGGCGATCAATACCAATTCCTGGGAAGGGACCGGCGACGGTCACGCCCTGGCGCTTGACGCCGGCGCCGAACTGATAGACATGGAGTTCGTCCAATTCCATCCGACCGGTATGGTCTGGCCGCCCTCGGTGCGGGGGATCCTGGTCACCGAGGCGGTCCGCGGCGAAGGCGGGATCCTGCGCAACCGGTCCGGGCAGCGCTTCATGTTCGACAACGTGCCGGAGATGTTCGAGGGCGAATTCGCCGAGGACGAGTCCGAGACCCGACGCTGGCTGGAAGGGGACCAGCAGGCGCGCCGGCCTCCGGAGCTGTTGACCCGTGACGAGGTGGCGCGGGCGATCCTGCGCCAGGTCGGAGCCGGCGAGGGCTCGCCCCACGGCGGCGTCTTCCTCGACATCGCCTCGCAGCGCTCCGCCGACGACATCCGGTCGCGCCTGCCCTCGATGTATCACCAGTTCACTGAACTGGCGCAGGTGGACATTACCAAGACCCCGATGGAGGTCGGCCCCACCGCCCACTACATCATGGGCGGTATTCGGGTTGAATCGGAGTCCCAGGCCTCAAGCCTGCCGGGGCTGTTCGCGGCCGGGGAAGCGGCCGGCGGAATGCACGGGGCCAACCGCCTGGGCGGCAACTCGCTGACCGATCTCCTGGTCTTCGGCAAGCGGGCCGGCGAGCACGCCGCCCAGTACGCCCTTGAATGCGGTTCCCCGCCCAAGCCGGCGGCGGCAACGGTCGAATCGGCGGTGGCCCGCGCACTGTCGCCGTTTGCGGCCGAGGGCGCCGAGAACCCCTTCGCGCTCCTCTCGGAGCTGCAGGAAATGATGGACCGCAAGGTCGGCATCATCCGCCGCCAAAGGGACCTGGAATCGGCCCTCGGCGACCTGGAAGAACTAGCCGCGCGGTCGGCGTCGGCCCCGGTCCGCGGCGGGCGCGCCTACAACGTCGCCTGGCAACAGGCGATCGACCTGCGCAACGTCCTGACCGTTGCCCGGGCCTGCGCGCTGGCCGGGCTGGCCCGCACCGAGAGCCGCGGGGCCCATACCCGCGACGATTACCCCTTAACCGATCCCGAGTGGGGCGACTACTCGGTCATCGTGGGCCCTTCGGCCGACGGGCCGCTGCGCGTGCGGCGCTCCCGGCTGGAGAAGCCGCCGCCCGAGTTTCAAGCCATCATCGACGGGGAATAGCGCCGCATGTCGGATAGCGCCACATTGCGAGTCCAGCGTGGCAACACGCAAAAGCCCGAATTCGAGGATTTTCAGGTCCCGCTTGAAGAGGGGATGGTGGTGCTCGACGCCCTGCACTGGATCCAGGCCAACGCCGATCCCTCGCTGGCCTGCCGCTGGAACTGCAAGGCCGGCAAATGCGGGTCCTGCTCGGTCGAAATAAACGGGCGACCCAAATTGGCCTGCATGACCGGCTTTCACGAGATCGACGTCGAAAAACCCGTGTACGTCACTCCCCTGCGCGCCTTTCCAGTCATCACCGATCTGGTCGCCGACGTGAGCTGGAACTACCGCGCCAAGCAAAGCGTCAAAGGGTTTTCACCGCGGCCGCAAACCGAGGAGGAGCGCTCTGCCGGGGGTTGGCGGATGCAGCAGCGCGACATCGACCGGGTCCAGGAATTTAGAAAGTGCATCGAGTGCTTCCTGTGCCAGGATGTCTGTCACGTGCTGCGGGCCAGCGCCCTGCACCAGGAATTCGTCGGTCCGCGGCTGCTGATCCATGCCGCCGCGCTGGAGATGCACCCGTTGGATAACGCCGACCGCCGCTCGGACCTTCGCGAGAGCCACGGAATCGGTTTCTGCAACATCACCAAGTGCTGCACCGACGTCTGCCCCGAGGGCATAAAGATTACCGACAACGCGATCATCCCGTTGAAGGAACGCGTCGCCGACGACGCCTACGATCCCGTCCGCAAGCTGCTGGGGCTGTTGACCGGCAACCGCTGACGGGCCCGCTGCGGCCGGTTAGATCCCCATAACTTCGATAAGTTCGCGTACCGCCGCAGCCGAACCGCGCAGGCCGGCCAGCTCGGTCTCGTCGAGCTGGAGGTCGACGATTTCCTCGACTCCGCCGGCCCCGAGTTTGACCAGCACGCCGACGAAGGTTTCGCTGATGCCGAATTCGCCATCCAGCATGACCGCGCAGGGGAAAAGCCGCTTCTGATCAAGAAGGATCGCGTCGACCATCATCGCGCAGGCTTCGCCGGGCGCTTCGAACGCGCCACCCGTCTTCATCAGACCGACTATTTCCCCGCCGCCGTTGCTGGTTCGATCGATGATCTGATCCAGCCGTTCGGGCGCGATCAGGTCCCGGATCGGGATCCCGTTCACGCTCGTGTAGCTTGGCACCGGGACCATGGTGTCCCCGTGCCCGCCGAGTACGAATCCGGAGACGTCGGCCGGCGAGACCCCCAGTTCCCAGGCCAGGAAGGTGCGAAAGCGCGAGGTGTCCAGGATCCCGCCCTGGCCAATGACGCGCTCGCGCGGAAAACCCGATACGTGCATGGCCAGCTGCGCCATGGCGTCCATCGGATTGGAGAGGATCACCAGCGTGGTATCCGGCGACCGCCGCACCAATTCGGTGGTGACTTCTTCGACGATCGCCTTGTTCGCCAGCAGCAGGTCGTCGCGGCTCATGCCGGGCCGGCGCGGAAATCCGGATGTGACGACGCACACCGACGATCCGGCGGTGTCGTCGTAGGAATTGCTGCCCAGCATGGTGGTCGGATAGCCTGCCAGCGCCGCGGCGTGATTCAGGTCCAGCGCCTTGCCCTGCGGCAGGCCTTCGACGATGTCGAGCAGTACCACGTCGGCGTATCCCCGCTCGGCCACTCGACGGGCGGTCGAACCGCCGGTGGCGCCGGCGCCGACCACGGTTACTTTGGGTCGCATTCAACTAGCCTCGCGTTTTCGTTCTGGTGCTGTCTGAGGAATGGGCCGCTCCGGCAATCCCGGTCAACTAGCCCGGATTGCGAAATCCGTTTAGTTCGGCTGCCCGCCGCAGCTTGTCGATTTGGGCAAATGGAGCCAGGTGGTAAGGACAGGGATCGGATGCAAATTGGGCGAGATTGAGCCGCCACATGCCGTTCGGGCCGACCGCCATTTCCAATCGCTCGCGGTCGAAATCGTCGCGCACGTCGGCGGCGAGCCGGTAGGTCTTGAGCAGGTAGGCGGCACCGAGAAAATCCACGTCCACGCCGCGCACGGCGGCATCGCAAATCCCGCAGCCGTTGCAGAATTCGCTGCGCTGCAGCCGGTCCAGTTCCTCGCGGGTCATGGGCGTTGGGCGTTCGGGGTCGGGGGCATCAACCCGCTGCATCCAGGGCGAGAGCCGGGCCAGCCGATTGCGGGAGATTTCGCCGTCAACTACCAGGTCAACAATGACCGCGTGATTGGACAGCGGTCCGATTCGGATTTCTTCGCCCGCGGACGGCAGCGGTTCGCGGACCGGCAGAACCGGCCGGCCGTTCAGGGTTACCGCGCCGACGCCCGAGAATCCCCCCGGTTCCGCCTCGCGGAACCGCAGCGAACCGTCCTGTTCGTCGCGCACCTGGACCAGCGCGTCCTGCAGGGTCATACCCGGTTCGGTGCGGATCGTGTAGCTGCGCCAGCTCGGTGCCGGGTCGGTCTCGGGGTCGTAGCGGGCGATGCTGAGTTCGGTCTGGGAAATCACGCCGGAACCTCCGCCGCCGCCGGCTCATAATCCGCCCACCGGTCGCTGCGCCAGCCGGACGCGGAAAACCGAATCGCGCTGTGGTCGGCGAAATCGGCGTCGGCGTTCGGGAAATCTGCGCGCTGGTGCGGCCCCCGCGATTCCCGGCGCGAACCGGCCCCGGCGGCGATCGCCGCCGCCGTAACCACGCCCTGGCGCAATTCCAGCAGACGGACCAGTTCGAGGTTGAAATGGTAGCCGGAACTGGCCGGTGCGGCGCGGCGCGCAAGATCGCCGATTTCGGCGATTTGATCGGCGGCCGCGGCCAGGCCGCTTACATCGCGTCCCAGACCCAGGTTCGAACTCATCAGGCCGCGGAGCCGGTTCCAGAGAACCGCCGGGTCGATGCTCGAATCGCCGGCCAGCGTCAGCTGAATTCCTTCCTGGGCCCGCCAGCGGACGCTTTCGGACAGGGCGGCCGGACGCGGATCGATCCGGGACACCGCCGACTTGGCCGAAAGCAATAGGTCCAACAGCGCATTGCCGGGTAGCAATCCGGCCCCGTGCAGGGACCCGGCGGCCGCCTCGCCGGCCGCGTGCAGTCCCGGGATGCCGGTGTCCGGGGCGATTCCGCCCAGCGCAAAGTGTGCGCTGGGGACAACCGCCGCGCCGAAGTAATCGTCCAGCAGCCCGCGCAGTTCGGGCGCGAAAAGTTCCAACTCCTCGACGCAGTCCGAGAAATCAACTCTCGAACCGCCGCCGGGATCCAACGCCCGGGCAACCGCGCCCAGGGCAATACCGTCCGGTTCGGATCTGAGGCCCGAATAGCGCGCGCCGGCAGCGGCAGCGGCGTCACCGATCACGGCCCCGGCAGCGGCCGGTGAGCTGGAGACCAATCCGGGAACGAATTCGACCAGCTCGGGGTCGAGCAGAACCGCGCCGGCTGCCGCCGCCAGGGATTGCGCGGTTCCCGCGCTGTGGCGCGCATTGCCGCTGACCGAATACAGGCCTCCGACGGCCCCGTCGGTAAGGAGCACGTTGCCGCATGCGAATGCCTGCACCTGCCCCGACCGGATGTTGAGCGCGGTCAAACCGCTGACCCCGACTTCATCCATGTGGAGCTCCAGCGGCAGCCACTCGAAGTAGCCATCGATCGCGTAGCCGCAGGCCTGATCGAGCAGCGAGTTCAGCACCGCGCGACCGGTCCACCACCCCGCCCGCAGGCTGTAGTCACCGCTGTTTTGTCCCAGCCGGAACGTCTGCAGCCCGCCATCGGCGGAGCGCGCGTAGGCGGCCCCCATGTGCTCGGTGGCCACGGCCTCGGCCACCGCTGCGTCAGCGGATCGCGAAACGGCCGCGGCATCGGCCAGTCCGGATCCGGCGGCGAGCGCGTCGGAGCGGAACTGCTCGATCTGGGAATCGCCGGCGGGAGCGTTCAGGCCGTCGCGGATGTTCCCGTCATGGTGCGCGCCGAAGGGGGCTCGCGATATCAGGGCCACCGACAGGTCTGATTCAGCGGCGGCAATGGCGGCGCGCAGTCCGGCGATACCGCCGCCCACCACCACCAAGTCGTATTCAATCAAAGAAACAGAGCCCCGTCCCGAATTGGCCCGGACAAAGCAACGGTGGCCCTTCCAGCTGCGCCGGCCGGCCACCCCACGATCAAAATCTTAATTTGGTGTACGCCCGCACCTTCTCTCATGCGGTCTGTTCAGAGTCGGGCGGCGACCAGATCGCCCGCATGGTCGGGATGACCGGCGATCGCCACACCGGCCGCCGTGAGTGCGGCGATCTTGCCCTCTGCGGCACCGGTGCCGCCGGAAACGATCGCGCCGGCGTGACCCATTCGCCGCTCCGGCGGGGCGGCGCGCCCGGCAACGAACCCCACCACCGGCTTGCGACAGACCTCGGCGATGTATTCGGCGGCCAGCTCCTCGTCGCGGCCGCCGATCTCTCCGATCAGCACCATCGCGTCGATGTCCGGATCGGATTCGTAGAGTGCCAGCGCGTCGACGAACGAGAGCCCTTTGATCGGATCGCCGCCGATTCCAAGGCAGAGGCCCTGGCCGATTCCGCGGTCGGAGAGGGCCTGGATGACCTCGTAAGTCAGGGTTCCTGATCGGGACACGACGCCGACCCGGCCGGGTTGGGCGATATCGCCGGGGATTATGCCGAGCTTGGTCTGTCCGGGAAGGATCAGGCCCGGGCAGTTCGGCCCCAGGATCCTTGCGCCGCGGGCCCTCGCGAAGGCGAGCATCCGCGCGCAGTCCAGCACCGGGATCCCTTCGGTGATCACCACTACCAAGTCGATTCCGGCATCGACCTGTTCGCAGACTGCGTCGGCGGCTGCAAAGGGCGGAACGAAAACCACTCCGGCGTCGATCGCCTGCTCCTGCGTGGCCTCCTCGACGGTGTTGTAAACGGGGACCCCGCTAACGGCCTGGCCGCCCCGGCCGGGCACGACCCCGGCAACGATTCGGGCGCCGTATTCGAGCATCAATCCGGCATGGAACGCGCCCTGGCGGCCGGTGATGCCCTGGACCAGGATCCCGGTTTTCGCGTTGACCAGCACCAAGCGTTTCCCTTAACCGGCCAGGGCGACTGCCGCGCGCACCGCTGAGAGCATGTCGCGGTGGGCGTTCAGTCCGGCTTCGCGCAGGATTTTCAAGCCTTCGGCCTGATTGGTGCCGACCAGCCTGATCTCCAGCGGCACGCGCCGCGAGAGCCCGTCGAGGGCCTGGACGATCCCGTGGGCGACGTCGTCGCAGCGGGTGATGCCGCCGAATATGTTCACCAGAACTACCTCGACTTCCGGATCGGCCAGGATCAGGTTCATCGCTTTGGCGACCTGGCCGGCGTCGGCGCCCCCGCCCACGTCCAGGAAATTGGCCGGTTCGCCGCCCTCGCTCACAATCACGTCCAGCAGCGCCATGGCCAGACCGGCGCCATTGACCATGCAGCCGATCGTCCCGTCCAGCTTTACGTAGGAGATCCCCGAATTGCGCGCCTCGGCTTCGGTTGCGGTCTCCTCTTCCGGGTTGCGCATTTCCCGCAGCTGGGGCTGCCGAAATAGCGCCGAATCGTCGATCGTGATCTTGGCGTCGATCGCCAGCAGTCGGTCCCCGGACTGAACCAGCGGGTTGATCTCCACCAGCGAGGCGTCGTTGGAAACCAGGCAATCCACCGTTGCGGTAGCGATCCGGATGAAATCGCCGAGCAACGGGAGCGGAATGTCGAGCTGGAAAGCGAGCCGGCGGGCTTGGTGCGGCGCCAGTCCGGAATCAACCCCGCAGTCAACGGTGCGGATCGCTTCCGGGTCCTGGGCCGCGACCGTTTCGATTTCGATTCCCCCCGCGGCCGATGCCATCACCATCAACTGGCCGGATTCGCGGTCGGGGAGAGCCGCCAGGTAGTACTCGGCCGCTATGTCGACCGCCTCGGCTACCATCACGTTTTCGACCAGATTGCCGCCGATTTCCAGTCCCAGGATTTCGGCCGCGGCCGCGGCGGCGCCGTCCGGGTCGCTGGCCAGTTTGACCCCGCCGGCCTTACCGCGTCCGCCGGACAGCACCTGGGCTTTTATCACGACCGGGCCGCCGAGTTCGGCTGCTGCCCGCGCCGCGGCGGCCGGATCGGCCGCCAGGAGGGCCGCCGGTACCGGGATTCCGCTGTCGGACAGCAGTTGGCGGGATTGGTGTTCGTGGAGCTTCAATTGCTGCCATCGCAGGGCCTGAATCGCGCGGACGATTGCCCGAAACGCGGCCCCATTATCGGGGTCGCCGGCGGCGCCCGAGTAATTCGACGGGCTGACGCAATGGTTGAGTAGTGGCACGCCCCCAGCGCGGGTTACTGTCGTTGGTATCGCCGCGCCGGACTCCTATACGCCTGCGCTGGAAGCCGTTCGACCGGGAGATCATCCTGCGGATGAAGAGCGGACGACCGCCACACCGCGATTAAGCGACGGGAGTCGCTTCCCGTGCGCGGCGGGCCATTGCCAAGTCGTAACTGGCCTGCCGGCGCATCCAGAATTCAGCGTTGCTCCAGCCGACGCGCTCTAATGCGAGGGCCACCTCGGGCGATATGCCACATCGTCCGTTCAGCAGCCGAGAGGCCGTGTTCCGGCTGACGCCCAGGCGGGCTGCAAATTCGTTGACCGTCCACCCTGCCGCTTCTAGGTCATCCCGCAGACCGGCGGCCGGGTGGGTCGGGTTCTTTGCGCTCATTTGTGGTCCCTGCTTCCTCCGTCTAGTGATAGTCCTCAAGGTCTATGTCCACTGCCTGGCCTTCGACGAACCGGAATGTGATTCGCCAGTTGCCGGAAACCCGGACGCTCCAGGTGCCACGCCGGTTGCCGCGCAGCTGATGCAAGCGGTAGCTGGGTCGGCGCATGTCCGCTGGCTGGATGGCCTGAGCCAAATCGTCCAGGATGCGGTTGACGCGGACCACATGCTCAGGATTGATGCGGCGGCCATCGCCACGTTCCCATAATCGCCTCAATCCTACGTGCCTAAACTGCATGGCAAATTGTACCATGTAGCGGGTTACGGTGCATCACCCGCCGCCTGTGGCTGGGCGCGGCACCGACGGAAAAGCGCTCGCCGGCGGCTGCCTGTACTGGGAGGCCTGGGACTCTTGCGGGATTAGGTTGGGGGGTCCCGGCAACCACACGACGGGAACTGTTGGCCATGTCGGTCGGCCATGGAAGCTAGTCACAGCCAACATGAACCGTATTCACGTTTCAAATGACAGCCCGCCATCAACGGTCATGGTCATGCAGATCCGCAAAAGCCGCACCGCAGTATTGGATCGATCGCGTGACCACAAGCGTTGTCTCCCGCCGCGAATTGTTGGAACGCGTCGGCGGCGTTAGCGTGATTTGACTTGGTTTCCACTTAGCAGGACTTGGGAGCCGCTTTCGCTCAGGGGGCCAACGAATTCGCAGTTTGACGATCACGGCGATCGCCGCGTGTCATTGAGTAAATTCGGCTGTAGAGGCAAGTAGCTGGAGTCAAACCGGACCATGGCCGAAAACGGTGTCGATTCTGCGGCGGTAAGCGATCTGTACCGGACCCTGCGCGGCCGGCTGCAAACGATTCGCCGGCGGTCCGGCCGGCCGTTGACGCTGGCCGAGAAGATCCTGTGGGGCCACGCCGACGACGCGGACCAGATTTCGCTGGACCCGGGATCCTGGATCATGTTGCGCCCCGACCGGGTGGCGTTGCAAGACGTGACCGGCCAGATGGCGCTGCTGCAATTCCGGCTGGCCGGCCAAGACCGGGCCCAGGTGCCGACCACAGTGCACTGCGACCACCTAATCCGGGCCCAGATCGGGGCCGCCCCCGACCTTGCGCGGGCGCGGCTGGAGAACAACGAGGTCTTCACTTTCCTGCGCGCGGCGGCGGCGACCTGGGGGCTCGGCTTCTGGGAACCGGGGTCCGGGATCATCCACCAGGTAGTCCTAGAAAACTACGCCGTGCCCGGTTCGATGATCATCGGCACCGATTCGCACACTCCAAACGGTGGCGGTCTCTGCACCCTGTCGATCGGCGTCGGCGGCGCCGACGCGGTCGACGTGATGGTCGGGTTCCCGTGGGAAGTGCTCGCACCCTCCGTCCTCGGGGTGCGGCTGACCGGTTCGCTGGCGGGCTGGAGTGCTCCCAAGGACGTGATCCTAAAGCTCGCCGGGATCCTGACCACAAAGGGCGGCACCAACCGGATCATCGAGTACTTCGGGCCGGGCTGCGAGACGATTTCCTGCACCGGCAAGGCGACGATCACCAACATGGGGGCCGAAGTCGGAGCAACGACCTCGGTGTTCCCGTTCGACCGCCGGATGTCAGCCTACCTGCGATCGACCGGCCGCGCCGAAGTCGCCGATCTGGCCGAAGCCGAAACGGACCTGCTGGTCGCCGACCCGGAAATCGCCGACGATCCGGAGCGCTATTACGATGAGGTGATCGAGATCGACCTTTCGGCCCTTGAACCGCACGTGGTCGGTCCGCACCGGCCCGACCGAGCGCGGCCACTTTCCAAGCTGGCCGACGAGATCGCCAGCGAGGGGTTTCCCGACGACCTTTCGGCAGTGCTGATCGGAAGCTGCACCAACTCCTCCTACGAGGACATTTCGCGGGCGGCCGAGGTCGCTCGCCAGGCGACGTCGCAGGGACTGCAGGTGGCGACTCCGCTGCTGGTGACGCCCGGTTCGGAGATGGTTCGCGCCACGCTCGAGCGCGACGGGCAGATCGCCGAGCTGGAGGCGATCGGGGCTACCGTGCTGGCCAACGCCTGCGGCCCTTGCATCGGGCAGTGGCGTCGGGCCGACCCGGAAGCACCCCAGGAGCCGGTCCCGGCCCGCAATTCGATAGTCACCTCTTTCAATCGCAACTTCCCGCGGCGCAACGACGGCAATCCGGAAACGATGAACTTCATCACCAGTCCCGAAGTCGCGGTCGGGCTGGCGATCGGCGGACGGCTCGGATTCGATCCGCGCCGCGATCGGGTGCCCGGCAGTGGCGGCGTCCAATTGCAACCGCCCTCTCCGGCGCCGGAGGTGCCGGACAGCGGATTTATCGCCCGCGGAACCGGATACGTAGCTCCCAACGGCGAGACCGATCCGATCGAAGTCGATCCGGAAAGCAGCCGCCTGCAGCTGCTGGAGCCGTTCGCGAGGCGGGCGCCTGAACAATTCGCCGACATGGCGGTGCTGCTAAAGGCCGTCGGACAGTGCACGACCGACCACATTTCGCCGGCCGGGCCCTGGCTGCGGTTTCGGGGTCACCTGGACAACATCTCCGACAACATGTTCCTGGGCGCCAACAATGCGTTCGCCGACCAACCCGGGCACGGGCCTGACCTGGCCGGCGACGGCCGCCCGAAACCGCTGCCCGAGGTTGCCCGGAACTTAGCCGCGGCCGGGCGCAGCTGGGTGGCTGTCGGGGACGAGAACTACGGGGAAGGGTCCTCGCGCGAGCACGCCGCGATGTCGCCGCGGCTGCTCGGGGCGGCCGTGGTCATCACGCGCTCGTTTGCGCGCATTCACGAAACCAACCTGAAAAAGCAGGGGGTCCTGCCCCTGACATTCGACGACCGCGCCGACTACGACCTGCTGCGGTCCGACGACCGAATCACGCTCGAGGATGTGGCCGAGATCGCTCCCGGCCGCGGGTTGCGGGCACGTATCGACCACTCCGACGGTTCGGTCGATCGGATCAGTCTTTCCCACACCCTGAATCCCGAGCAGATAGCCTGGCTGTGGGCCGGTTCGGCCCTGAACGTGATCAGGAGTCAGACCGGCTAGGCGGTTGCCGGGTCAATCGCCCGGTTCGAATATCCAGCGGTCGGAGCCGCGCTCGTAATCGAGCAGGTCGGCCTGATTGAAATAGATCGCCAGTTCGAGGGCGGCGTTTTCTGGCGAATCGGCGGCGTGTACGAGATTCCGCAGCGGCGACTGGCCGAGATCGCCGCGGATTGTCCCGGCGGCGGCTTCCGCGGGACGCGTCGCGCCGACCAGTTGCCGGACCGACGAGACCGCGTTCGGGGCTTCCAGAACCATAGCCAATACGGGTCCCGAGGTCAGGTGTTCGACGAGGCCGTCAAAGAAGAACTTGCCGGCGTGCTCGGCATAGTGGGCCCTCGCCTGCTCGGACGTCGGCTGCAGGAGCTTGAGCGCGACGAACCGGTAGCCGCGACGGTCTAGCCGGGACAGGATTTCGCCGGCCAGGCTGCGCTGCAGGGCGTCGGGTTTGAGCAGCACGAAAGTGCGTTCGAACAATTTGGGATACCTCTCGCTGGGATCCGGTCGCGGAAATGCCGTCAATTGTCGGGCGATGCGTCGTCTGCGGCGGGCTCCGAAACTGCCGGCGCCGAACGACGCTCGGCCAGCCGATAGGCCTCGGTCGCCAGCTCGGAGAAGTTGAGCCGCACCAACTCGTCCGCCAGTCGCGGAAGGCCTTCCGGAGGGAGCGATACGAATTGTCCCGGGTCAAGCAGGTGAGCGCTGCCGCGGAGCAGTTCGAGGACGGCCGGCCACCGTCCGGCCTCCATCAACCGAGCCAGTTCGCCGGTTGCCGCCGGCACGTGCGAATCGGGGGTCTCGGTAGCGGAATCGGGGCCCGATCCGGCATCCTCGGCGGGCAGGAACCGGGAGCTGGGCGGGCTGTATTCGCCGACCGGGTCCGGTGCCGATTCGGTGTCGGCGACAGGTTCGTCCGGAGGGTCAAGGGCCCGCCGGGCTCGGGCCAGCAGCATTTCCGGCAGTTCCAGTTCCGGAATCGACGGCAGCTCCAGGCGTGAAACCCGGAGTCTGCCGTATAGCCTCCGTGCCAATTCGAATTCGGGATCGAAACGGCGGGCTCGTTTCAGGTGCTTGTCGGCCAGCGCCAGTTTGCCGAGCTCGGCGTTGGCCTGGGCGCACACCAGGTTGGCCGGCAAGCAATCGGGCAACTTATCGAGTACCGCACGGGCAGACTCCAAAGCCCCGCGGACCTGGCCGCTTTCCAACTGAAGCTGGGCGATGGCGGCCGCCAGTTCCGGCCAGTCTTCGGTCTGAGCCGCCTCCCCGAGCCAGCGCTGGGCCAGCAGCTGGCGGCCCTGTCGAAGGTGCATGAATCCGATTCCGGCAAGGGTCGGGGTCGGCGGTTCCGGGCCGATTTGCGGATGGTCGGGGGCGATGGCCGCCAGCCGTCTGCGCGCCGTCGCGATCCCCTCGCCGGACTCTCCCAACGCGCGTCTGGCCTGCAGCTCGATCGCCAACGCCTGAGGATTCGTGGGGTCGATCCGCAGCGCTTCGCGCGCCCCGTCCAATGCTTCTGAGGGCCGGTCGCCGGCAAGATCGAGGCGCAGCGAAAGCAATCGGGCGCCCAGAGAATCCGGGAACGCGGCCTTAATCTGTTCGAGCAAATCGGCGGCGATCTGCGGCCGGGCGGCGCCGACGAGCTCGTCGGCCATCGCGACGACGGCAGCCAAGCGCTGGGAACTACTTCGGGTCGGGATCATCAGTCGATTCTCTGAATCGCCGCGATCGTTGCGTGGCGCAACGTCGCCGGTTTGCCGCGTCCGGGGAAAATGCAGATTGCGCGGGACAGCACGGCCAAGTTGCGGATTCGATGATGCAGATAACCAATGACCGGTTGGCCGCCATCTTGGATGGCATGGCCGGAACCCGCGTCCTGGTGATCGGCGACCTGGTGCTCGACGAACACCGCCTGGGGGTGGTGGCTCGCCTCTCCCGGGAAGCCCCGCTCCCGGTCATCGAGCAACGCGAGCTTCGTCACCTGCCTGGCGGGGCGGGCAATCTGGCCGCCAACCTATGCGCGCTCGGCGCCCAGGTCGCGGTAATGGGGGTCGTGGGCGACGATCGGCGCGGTGAGAAGCTGATCGAGCTCATTGGTGGCGGCGGTGCGGACACCGGCCAAATAATCGTTGCCGCTGGGCGGGCCACTCCGACCAAACTCCGCATCTGGGCGAGCGGCGACCGACAGTTCAATTACCAGCAAGTTGCCCGGATCGATACGCCTGCGCCCTCCCCGGTCCCGGATCCGATAGTCGCCGACCTGGCCGCCCGTTTGCGCGACGCCGCGGCGTCGGTAGATGCGCTCGTCTATTCCGACTACGACGGCGGAGTGGTCGACCCGACGGTGGCGTCGGCGGCGGTGCAGGCAAGCGGCGGTAGGGCCCTGCGGGTCGCCGATTCGCACGGCGGGTTTGAGCGGTTCCGCGGATTCGATGCGCTCACGCCCAATCAACCCGAAGCCGAATCGTTCCTTGGGCGGCGGTTCAAGACGCTCGCAGAGGCCCGCGCCGGGGCCAAGGAGATGCGCGTCCGCCTCGGGTGTCGCCAGGTCTTGCTGACCATGGGGGCGCAAGGAATGATCCTGGCCGATGAATCAGTCACCCCTCTGCACATCCCGGCCGTAGCCGGCGCCGGGATCGCCGATCCCTCCGGGGCCGGTGATTCGGTGGCGGCGGCGTTCGCGGCCGCCCAGGCGGCCGGTGCCGAGCCCGCGGAAGCGGCGCTGCTGGCCAACATGGCCGGCGCGGCGGCGGTCGCAGAAATCGGCGTTGCAGCGATTTCCGCAAAAGATATCCTGGCGGTGGCTGCGGCGGGACTGGCCCGTTCGTGAAGTCGCGGCCGGCCCGGGTGATCGAGGCTTCCGCGGCTTCCGGCCTGGCCCAGCGCGGCGGGAAGACCCTGGTGCTCACCAACGGGGTCTTCGACCTGCTGCACCCCGGCCACCTGGCTTTCCTGCAGGATTGCGCCGAACTGGGCGATCTATTGGCTGTGGGCGTGAACGTGGACGAGACGGTCAGACGGCTGAAAGGACCGGGACGTCCCGTTCAGGGGATCGAGGAGCGGACGGCGGCACTGGCCGCGGTTCGCTGGGTGGATTTCGTGATCCCTTTTCCGGAGCCGACCGCCGAAGCGCTGATCCGGAACCTGCGCCCCGACATCTACGCCAAGGGCGTGGAGTACGACCCAACCGGGATCGACCGGCGCCCATTGCCCGAACTGGCAGGCGCCCGCGATGTCGGAGCCTGCTGCAGGTTCATCCGAATGCGCGACGGGCACTCGACCACCGAGCTGGCCGCCCGGGTCGCAGCGTCGCATAGAGGGCCCAGATAGCCGCCGACCCTCGATTCACCGGACTCCTGGCGGCCGTTGGCCTGGTAGCCGCCGGCAACGTTCTTTCGCGCCTGCTGGGCTTTGTGCGCGAGCCGGTGATCGCGGCCGTTTTCGGAGCGACCGCCCAGGCGGATGCGTTCGAGATCGCATCGCGCGTTCCCAACACCCTGTTGGAAGTCGCGATCGGCGGGGCGGTGTCGGCGGTGCTGGTTCCGCTGCTGGCCGGGATCAGCGACCCGGCCGCGGCGGCCCGGTTGTTCGCCAATGTCGCCTTGGTAACCGCGCTGCTGCTCGGATCGCTGGTCGGCCTGGGGGTCTTTTTCGCCGGGCCGATCGTTCAGTTGCTGGCCCCCGACCTGCCTGCGGAGGCCAAGCCGCTGGCCGTCGACATGCTGCGGTTCACGCTTCCGGCGGCGCTGCTACTGGGCCTTTCAGCGGTTGTTACGGCGCGCCTGCTGGCCCGCGAACTCTTCCTGGGACCGGCGTTTTCGGTGTCGTCGCTGAATGCGGTTCTGGTGGTCTCGATCCTCGCCCTGACGCCGCTGCTGGGTCCGATCGCGGTCGCACTGGGTTACCTTTTGGGCGCCGGCGCCCATCTGCTGGTGCAACTGCCGGGACTGCTGCGGATCGACCCCCTGGCCGCGCGCCCGGCACCCTGGCGCGATCCGAACCTGCGGCGCGCCGCGGTCCTTTACCTGCCGGTCCTTGGCGGCTTGCTGGTTACCCAGCTCGTGATCATGGTTGACACCCGCCTGGCCAGCAGCGCCGGCGAAGGCAGCCTGGCAATGATGCGATTTGCCGCGCGCCTGCAGCAGTTCCCGCTCGGCGCGGTTGTGGCCGCCGTCGCCCTGGTGCTGCTGCCGGGACTCTCGCGAGCGGCCCCGGAACGGTTGGCCGATCTGCCCGGCGCCGAGGAATTTGGCCGGTTGCTCTGGTCGGCAGCGCGCGCGTTGGCGGTCGGAATCACGCCGCTGGCATTATTTCTGATCCTGGCCAGCGAGCCCATCGTCCGGGTAGTTTTCGCGCGCGGCCAGTTCGTCGAGGCCGCAATCGCCCCGACCGCGCTGGCATTGGTCATATACGCGCTGGCGCTGCCGCTGATCGCAATCGATCAGCTGCTGATCTTTGCCTTCTACGCCTGCCGCAACACGATCCTCCCGGCCGGGGTCGGGGTACTGGGCAGTCTGGTCTTTCTGGCGATCGCGTTTCCGGCCTCAGCGGCAATCGGATTTCACGGCCTGGTCTGGGCCAACACGGTTCAGAACAGCCTGCACGGACTCGTCCTTATCGGGTTGATCCTTTACTGGACGCGGCAACGCCCCGGCCGCTCCGCCTTCGTCTTCCTAGCAAAGATCGCCGTCGGTGGGACGGCGGCTGGGTTCGCCTTGCTAGCCGGCTCCGCCGCGGGCGGCGCCCTCGAAGCGGGAGAACCCGGCCTGTTGACGCTGGCGATCGCCCTGCCGCTGAGCGCGGTCGTCTATTTGGGAGTGCTGCACGTGCTGGGAGTGAGGGAACCGGGCGTGATCCTCAGCCTGCTCCGGAAGCGGCTGGGCCGCGGCCGGGCCCGGGTCAGTTAAATCCCGGGCGCTGCTCCAGCTGGTTGCGCAACTCCAGGTTGTCGCGACGCCGTTCGGCGCCGAACCAGCGGAAAAAAACTATCGCCAGGACGAACCAGAAGATGACCTTGCCGGGCGTCCACATCAGCAGGCCACCCAACTGCTGGTCGTCGGCCGCGCTGAGCGCGAACACCCGCGGGGCGTCGGCGTAGACCTGGTAAACGGGTCCATCGGCAAAAGTAAGAATCGCCCCGAACAGCGATTGCGGCACCGGCAGAACGAACAGGTAGAAGATCTGGAACACGGGCCGAATGGGCGGCAGCCGGCGCGACTGGGAAAGCAGCGGCCACCACATCATCAGCGAGACCGCGATGTATGAACCGTGTTCAAGGTCGTGGACGATCCGGTTGGCCAGCGCGGTCTCGTAGAGCGCCGGCACGTGCCATACTGCGACCACGCCCTGCGAGACTCCGATCGCAACCACCGGATTGGTAACCACGCGGCCGACCCGCATGGTGCCCGGCAGGCGCAGCACCAGGTCGATCATCCATCCCGGAGTTCCCAGCAGGATTCCGACCGGGACTATGAAAAACATGATCAGGTGCTGGACCATGTGCATCGAGAACAGGAAATGCTCGCCGATGTAATCAATCGGCGAAAAGATCGCCCCGGCGAACGCCAGCAGGCCGGATAGGAACATGGCCGGCCGCCACCATTCCGGGTCCGGCCCCAGGGCGAACCTGGTCCGCAGCGGCCCCAGAACGTAAAGGTAGGCGCCGGCGGCCAGCAGCAACGTCAGGCCCGCCAGGAAGTCAAAGCTCCAGACGTTGGTCTGCAGCGACTCTGCGACGTGGGCGGTGTGGTAGCGGATCAAGCTCGGACCATGGAGTCCTTACTGCGGTCAGCCGATTATCGCGGTCACCCCGAGCGCATGACGTGCTTGCGCAACCACGGAACCGTTCCGAACATCCGCAGCGAAAAATAAATCAACAGGGCCACGAATACGTAGCGCAGGATCTGCTGGTCGATCCAGCCGCCGGCCAGAGTTCCAAACAGGAGCCCGGTGGGCACCGAGAAAAGCGCAATGCCGACCGCCCAGCGCCAGCGAACGTTGCCCAACCGGGTGTGCGCGATGGTGCCGGCCACGGACGTAGGGATCATCATCGCCAGCGCAAAGGCCTGGGCGTCGCGCTGCTCCATGGAGAGAAAGAAGACCGTCGTGGGGACGACGAATATCCCGCCGCCAACCCCCAGCAGCCCACTCAGGAACCCGGCCAGCAGCCCAATGACGACCGCGACAAGGTAGCGATAGATCCCGGCGAACGCGAAAAGCTCCTCAGGGTCGGCCAGCAACAGGAGGAGCAGAGCGGCAACCATCAGGAAGGCGGCAAAGGACCGGCGCAGGCCGACTTCCGGCATGGCCGAGGCCGATCGTGCCCCCAGCGGCGCGGTGGCGATCGAGGGAACGGTGGCGACCAGCACGAGCGTCCAATCAATCTGCACCGAGATCGTGTACCCAAGCAGGCTGGCCAGCGCGGTCAGCACCACTATCGCCAGGGAGGTGCCGTGCGCCACCACCTGCGAAACCTTCAGCAGCGACACCATCAGCGGAACCATGAACGTACCGCCGCCGATGCCGGCCAGTCCGGAAAACACGCCGCCGCCCAGACCGGTGAGGGCGACGCGGGGCCACATCAGGTGCGCCGGCCGGTTCGGTGTGGTTGGCGGCTGGCCGGTTCGCGGATACTTTGGCTGGAAGTCTGCAATAGGGTCGATCGGCAATCTCGAACACAGATCATTTTCCACGCGGCGCCGAAGACGCCTCCGGGCCCGGGATCAACGTGCGCGGGCATCGCCTCGGCCGGGTCGGGGCCAGCGTCATCGACCTGATCGGAAACACCCCGCTGGTCCGCATCAACAACTGCGTGTCCGACTCGGCCGCCATCATCCTAGGCAAGCTGGAGTCGACCAATCCGGGCGGCAGCGTGAAGGATCGCACCGGACTGGCGATGCTGGAGGCGGCCGAGCGATCCGGAGCGATCGGGCCGGGCCGCACGGTGGTGATCGAACCCACCTCCGGCAACACCGGTATCGCGCTGGCCATGGCTTGCGCGGCCAAGGGCTATCGCTGCGTGATCACGATGCCGGAAACAATGAGCATCGAGCGTCGCCAGGCGTTGCTGCTGTTCGGCGCCGAATTGGTCCTGACTCCCGCCGCCGGCGGAATGCAGGGGGCCATCGACCAGGCGGTCCAGCTGCGCGATTCGATCGACGGGGGTTGGATCCCGCAGCAGTTTGAAAACCCCGCCAACCCCGACATCCACTTCCAGACCACCGCCGAAGAGATCTGGCGCGACACCGAGGGCCAAGTCGACTTCATCGTCTCCCCGGTCGGGACCGGCGGAACGGCCACCGGCTGCGCGCGCGCCCTGAAGCCGCGCAAGCCCGGACTCAAGGTGATTGGGGTCGAACCCAGCCGCAGCGCGGTGATTTCCGGGGATCCGCCCGGTCCGCACCGCATCCAGGGCATCGGCGCGGGGTTTGTGCCGGAGATATTCGAAGCCGACCTCATGGACGAGGTGCTAAAGGTCGATGACGAAGCCGCCGAGGACATGGCTCGACAGCTCTGCGCCCGCGACGGGGTCTTCGTGGGCATTTCCGCCGGGGCCGGCGTCGCTGCCGCACGTTCGATTGGTATGCGGCCCGAGAACGCCGGCAAATTGATCGTCGTAATACTGCCGGACACCGGCGAGCGATATCTCTCCCACCCCGGGTTCGAGTCGGTGATCTTCAACGCCGAGTTTCAAAAGCCCGCCTAACCCGCACCGGGCCGTCAAAGCGCCGGGCCCGTCGAACTTTCCTGTTGCCGATGCCGCGTTGCTAGGTCATACCGTCGGTTCGCCCATTCCATATATGTAGCTTGAATGGCTTGACCATATATTTCATATATATGTAATATATGGGCGAACACGCGGCGCTAATGCGGCCCGAATTGAACGCGGTTCAGTATTCACCGCATACTGCAACCCGCGTGTCTCAGCGCAATGGGATCAAGACCCTATCGCAAACACGGTAGCGTCTTGCACATATTGCCAGTCCCTCTTTCTCCGGTCATTACGGGAGGTCTCTGCATATCGGAGCAAGGAGGGCTACGAACCAGGTCGATGGGGTTTCGGTGCAGTCAAACCGGGATTGTCCATCGCACCGCCAAAACCGACCAAGATCACATATGACGGGGAGCAGGAAAGATGAACAAACGAATTGGGCATTGGCATGTCAACAAGCCGGCCGCCATCTTTTTTGGCATCGCCCTTGCGGCGATCGTAATCGTGGGCGCACTCGCCAGCCTCGGCGACATCAGTAAGGGTGGGAGCGAGCCCTCCGCGACCGAATTCGCCCGCCCGCCGGCGGCGGACATTGCAACTGCCGCACCGGCATCCGTGGAATCGGACGCTGCGGCCGAGTCGGCGGGATCGGAGATGATGATGTTCAGCGCCGATTCGGCAACGACTCAGACGGAGGCCGGCAGATACGAGCCCGCCAGCGCCACGCCTGCGTCCGCGCCGGCCAGCGGGGCAACATTTTTCCAGGGCGGTTCTTCGTCGTTCCAGCAGGCCCGGTCCACTGCGCAGTCTGGGAACGTGGTTGCCACCGGCAGTCCGGCCGCTACCACGTTCAGGGACTACCTGCGAACCCGGAGCGTATCGGCAGCGGCCGACGCAGTTTCTACGTTCAGCCTGGACACCGACCGGACTTCGTTCCAGTTGGCGCTCAACTGGATCAAATCCGGTTACGCGGTCGAGCCCGATTCGGTCCGCGCCGAAGAGTGGATTAACGCCTTTGATTACCGGTATGACAAGCCGCTGCGCGGAGACAGTTTCGCCATATCCAGCGCCGTAATCGAGCACCCCCTGAACCACGGGCAATACCTTGCCCGGCTGGCTTTTCAGGCACCTGAATTCGTCGACAATACGCCGTTGAACGTGACCTTGGTCATGGATGCCTCGGGGTCGATGGGGGACGGCAATAGGGTCGCCATCGCGCGCGCCGCCGCCGAGGCGATTCGCCGGAGCCTGGGTGAAGACGACCGGGTCGCAGTGGTGCAGTTCTCCACGGACGTAATCGGCGATCTGACGGTTGAGCACGCTCATCCGGATTCAAGTAACGTGCGTCGATCGATCGACGCGCTTCGGCCGCGCAACTCCACCAACGTCCAGGCCGGACTGGATCTGGGCGTGCGGCTCGCCGATCAGGCGCGTTGGAATCGGCCCGACGCTCACAATTACGTGATCCTGTTCTCCGACGGCGTCGCCAATGTCGACGCCACTGACCCATTCGGGATCCTCGAATCGGTCGGCCGCGGAGAAAGCCAGAATCCGCTGCGCCTGATCACCATCGGCGTCGGGGTCGAGAACTTCAACGACTACCTGCTCGAGCAACTGGCCCAGCACGGCAACGGCTGGTACCGCTACCTGAGCGACGTCGACCAGGCCGAGGCGACATTCCAACGCGAGAACTGGCTCGCAATCTCGGTCCCGTTCGCCGACCAGACCCGCGCCCAGATCACCTGGGACGACCAAGTCGTCAATTCCTGGCGGCTCATCGGCTACGAGAACCGGATCACCAGCGACGAGTCCTTCGTGCAGGACCGCCGTGAATTCGCCGAGATCCCGGCCGGATCGGCCACGACCGCATTCTTCGAATTGGAGCTGCACCGGCCGCCTTCAGGTCCCGGGGAGCGGATCGGAGAAGTCGAACTCCGGTGGGTTACCCCGATTTCAGGCGATTCGAATCGCCAGCACGCGCCCATCCTTGCCAACCGGCTCGGGGAGCGCGACTATGACAACGCGATGCTTCGTTTTGGAGCCATCGTGGCCCTGGCCTCGGACCGCTACTCCAGCCTCTGGAATGCGCAGTCCGGTGACCGGGTGGTAGGCGAGGAACTCTCGGCGCTGCGCGATGAACTGGGGCACCTGGAACCGCATCTCGGCGGCCTGGGCGCGTTCCGCGATTTCAGGACCGTACTTGGGCACCTCGCGGCCTTGCCGTTCGAATCGGCGACAGGTCGTTCCGGTTACAGCCGCTGAAATAACGTAGTCCGGGTCTTGCCGCCCGGAACCGAGTGCAAAAGAACCGGGTCGGGAAATCCCCGACCCGGGTCTGCCAGTTGCGGCCGCCGATGACTGCCGGAACCGGTTCGCCTATTTGATGTCGACCGTCGCGCCCTCGGCCTGCAGCAACTTGGCGATTTCCTCGGCCTCGTCGCGGGATACCGCTTCCTTGATGGCGTTCGGGGCTTCGTCGACCATCGCCTTGGACTCCTTCAGGCCAAGTCCGGTGATCTGACGCACGACCTTGATGACCGGGATCTTGTTGGGTCCGATCTCGGACAGCACAACGTCGAATTCGGTCTGCTCGGCCTCTTCTGCTTCGCCGTTGCTGGCCGGCGCGGCCGCCGGCATCGCGGCCATCGCCGAGACTCCGAATTTCTCCTTGAGTTGCTCGACCAGTTCGGCCAGTTCAAGCACCGTGAGGGACTCGATCGCACCGATTAGTTCGTTTACGTCGGCTTTCTTGGTTGCCATGAGGGTTCCTTTCCGTTTAGTGGATAAAGGGTCTATGAATTTGGCCGCGGCCTAGGCGGCTGAACGTTGCTCGTGAATCTGCTCTAACGCCGTCACCAGGCTGCCAACAACCGCCGACAACGTGAACACCAGGCCGGTAAGCGGCGCGGCAACGCCGCCAACTACCTGGGCGCGCAGTTCGTCAAGCGACGGAATCGCCGCCAGGCGATCAATTACGGCCGCGTCAATCAGGTCGCCCTCCAGCATGCCGCCGCGCACTGCGTACGCTTCGTTGCTGCCGGCCAGCCGGACCAGGACTTTGGCGGCCCCGGGCGGGTCCTGCGGGCAAACTGCAAGTCCGATCGGACCGTCGAAGAGTTCGCTCTGGTCGCCCAGACCTTGGTTGGCGGCCGCGATTCGGACCAGGGTGTTTTTGACCACCCGGTAACTTGCGCCGACTTCCGCCAATTCGCTCCTGAACTGGGCGATCTCCGGCACGGATAGCCCGCGGTAGCAGCTCACGAACCAGGAAGGCGAGGACTCGAGCAGTTCCTCCAGCGCCTTTACTTCGGCCTCTTTTTCAGCTCTTGTTGCCAATTCGGCTCCTTAAGGTAGGTGGATTGGAGAGTTCCGTCAAATGAAAAACCGCGCCGGGCAGTACAACCCCGCGCGGTCGCGCGTCACCTTGCGGCAACTCTCGGAATATGCCAGGAGCACATGCCTGGGCGGGCGCCTGCGGTCTTTCCGCAAGCAATTAAGCCTTTTTCGGCACCGGCCGTCTGGGGCGTAAAGCGTTGCTTTTTTCGGAGCGATTCTATGCCAGTGTGCGCGCCTCGTTGATCGCTTCGCTCACGTCCAGCGGCAGCCCCGGTCCCATCGATGTCGAGATCGTAATCGAACGAACGTAGGTGCCGCGGGCGCCGCTGGGGCGGGCGTTGACCACCGCGTTCAGCGCCGTGCAGAGGTTTTCCTTGAGTTGTTCGGCCCCAAACGAAGTCTTGCCGATGGCGAAATGAATGTTTCCACTCTGATCAGCCCGGTATTCGACCTGGCCGCCCTTGATAGCCGAAACCACTTCGCCAATCCGGGGGCTGACCGTGCCGGCGCGGGCGTTCGGCATCAGGCCGCGCGGACCCAGGATGCGCCCCAGTGGGCCGACGGTGCGCATCATGTCCGGGGTTGCAACGGCGGCGTCGAAGTCAAGCCATCCGCCGCGGATTCGATCGGCCAGGTCGTCCCCGCCGACCACCTCGGCCCCGGCTTCGGTAGCTTCGGCGGCGGCGTCCCCGGCGGCAAATGCAATCACCCTGCGGCTGCGACCGGTACCGTGCGGCAGAACCACCGTGCCGCGGACCTGCTGGTCCTGATGGCGGGTGTCGATTCCGAGCTTGGAGTGAAGTTCCACGGTCGCGTCGAAGCGCGTTATCTGAGTATTGCGGGCCACCTCAACGGCCTCGTCAATCCCGTAGACCTTGTCCGCTTCCATGCTGGCCACCATGGACCGGTATTTTTTGCCGTGCTTGGGCATGTGCTGGCCTCGTAGAACTCTTTGCGTTGGAGCTTTGGCTACTTAGTCGTTTGCAGGGGTCAGGGCGTTTCAATGCCCATGCTGCGGGCGGTCCCGGCGACGATCTTTTTGGCCTGGTCGATGTCGTTCGTGTTCAGGTCCGGCATCTTGATACTGGCGATTTCGGCGAGTTGATCGTCGGTTACCGATCCGACAGTTTCCTGGCTCGGGTTGTTGGCGCCCGATTCGACGCCCGCCGCCTTGCGCAACAGGTCGCTGGCCGGCGGAGTCTTGACTATGAATGAGTAGGAGCGGTCGGAGTAGATCGTAACTTCGCAGGGCACGATGTTCCCCGCCTGGTCGCGGGTGCGCTCGTTGTATTCCTTGACGAATTGAACGCTGTTCACACCGTGCTGGCCGAGCGAGGGGCCAACCGGAGGGGCCACTGTAGCCTGACCGGCTTCGAGCTGCATCTTCACGACCGCGATTACTTTTTGCGCCAAGTCAAAGTCCTATTGGGGGCGGAATGGGCGGGCCGAGTCGATTCGGCAACCGCGTGAACTGGATCAGGTTCCGGAACGCACGCGCTCGACCTGTAGGAAGTCGAGTTCGACCGGGGTGTCGCGACCGAAGAAGGAAACCATGACTCGAACGCGGCCGCGCTCGATGTTGACCTCGTCAACCGTGCCAAGGAATTCGGTAAACGGGCCGTCGACGATCTTGACTGTATCGCCGACCGCCATGGTGACCTGGGCCCGCGGAGCCTTGCCATGGATCTGTTCAAAGATGCGGTCAACTTCGGCCTTTGGCAGCGGTAACGCCCGCTGGTTGCCGCCGACGAAATTGACCACGCCCGGGGTATTGCGCACGATCGTGCCGGAGGTTGTGTTGTAGTCCATCCGCACCAGCACGTATCCCTGAAACATCTTCCGCTTGACGGTCTGGCGTTCGCCGTTGCGCACCTCCTCGACATCCGTTTCAGGAATCACGATTTCAAATATCGCATCCTGCGCATCCATGGATTTGATGCGCGAGAGGAGATTTTCCCGGAAGCGGTTCTCGTAGCCCGAATAGGTCTGGACTACGTACCAGTCACCCTGGGAGGCGGAATCGACGGTCATAGCGAATTAATTTTGCAGGAATATCAGATCGGACAAGCGCGCCAGGCCGAAGTCGAACAACCCCAGGAACGCCGCCAAGGCGATTACAACGCCCAGCACGATCACGGTAAGACGAACCGTTTCGTCGCGGGTCGGCCAGTGCGACCGACGCAGTTCAGTCACGGTTTCCCGCGCGAATGCGGCCGGGTTCGTGCCTTGCTTGCGTGCCTCTCGGCGGCCGGTTCTGCGTCTGCCCGCCAACTTTGGTTCCTGGATGTGGCCACACCGGTTCGCCGCGAAGGCGGTCCGGGGTTTCTACTTCTGCTCGGAAATTGAAAAAAGCGCGGCATTTTAAGCCGCGCCGATCGCAAAGATTTTAGCACCCAATCAGGGGTCGGGGCAGTCCGGGGCTACCACAAGCTGTAGCCGCCGTCGACGATCAGGTCCAGTCCCACGACGAAATCAGACGCCGGCGTGGCCAGGAATAAAACCGCTCCGGCAAGCTCGTCGACCGCGCCGGGCCTGCCGATCGGCGTCACCTTGTTCCAGTAATCGCGCAAGGGGTCGGCGGCCGGGTTCTGGGCCGCCCGATCGGTGTAGATGTAGCCGGGTGAGATGCAGTTGCAGTAGACGCCGTCGCCGATCCATTCCGCCGCCAGCGATTTTGTCAGGTGCACGCAACCGGCCTTGGAGGCGTTGTAGGTGGATTGCATCTGCGGGTGATTGACGATCGATCCCGACATAGAGGCGTTGTTGATGATCTTGCCGCCGCCGTGATCGCGCATCCAGCGCGCTTCGGCCTGCATGCAGAGAAACACGCCTTTCAGGTTCGTGTCGACGATTCGGTCCCAGTCCGCTTCGGCCAACTCGTAACCCGGAATCCAGCCGAAGGCGCCGGCATTGTTGAAAGCCACGTCCATGCGCCCGAAGTGTCCGGTTACCCGGTCGACCATCGCCGAAACCTCATCGGCGTCGCGCACATCGCAGGTGACGGTCAACGCTTGCCTGCCAAGCGCTTCGATATCGGCCGCGCTTTCCTCCAGCGTCTGCTCGGTCCGACCTGACAGCGCAATGTCGGCGCCGGCCTGAGCCAATCCGAGCGCGACCGCCCGGCCGATCCCGGTTCCGCCACCGGTGACCAGGGCAACTTTGCCGGCCAGCGAAAAATCGTCAAGTAAGCCCATCGCAATCTCCCCGTCAGGTCGCGCTTGGATCGCGCTGCAATTACTCGTTCAGCGACTCGACCAGCGAAGTTCCGCCGGTACCGACTACGCTGAAGCTCAGGTCGACGATCGCGCCGGTCATGATCCCGGATTCTTCCGAACAGAGGAATCGAACCGTATTGGCTACGTCGTAAGGTTTGAGCATCCGTCCGAATGGCAGTCCGGGCTCGACCTGCTCGCGCCAGTTCGCCCCGGCGCCATGGTACTGGCGCTGGATCCGGTCTTCGTTCGGCGTATCCGTCCAGCCCAGGGCGATCCCGTTAACCCTTACTCGGTGCTCGGCGAGGTAGTTGGCCGCGTTCTTGGTAAGCGTCAGAAGACCGCCTTTGGAAGTCGAATAGGGTGCCAGATCCAGACCGCCCCCGTAGGAATTTACCGAGAGGACATTGGCGATCGACCCGCCGCTGCCCTGATCGATCATCGCCCGGGCGGCATCCTGGATCAGAAAGAACGGCGCGCGCAGGTTCAGGTCCAGTGTCTGCTGATAAAGCTCGGGGGAAGTGCCCAGGATGTTGCCCCGGTCGGTGATCGCGGCCGAATTGACCAGATGATCGACCCGGCCAAAAACTTGCAGGGCCGTGGGTACGATTTCGCGCACCTGGGCGAGATCGCTAAGGTCGGCGGAGACAAAATGCGCTTTTGCGCCAAGCGCCGCGATGTCGGCCGCCACTGCTTTGCCGTTGGCGGAGTTGCGGCCGCAGATCAGGACGCCGGCGCCACCCTCGCGCGCGAACATGCGGGCAACTTCGGCCCCTACACCCTGTGTTGAACCCGTTACGACCGCGACGCGGTCGGCGAACAATCCCTCGGTCATTTGCATCCAGTCCCCGTTGGCAACGGTCAATTGTGCGCTGGTGAGAACCGGCCGGACTCAATCGGCGGTCGGTGACGCGATGGGCGGTCGGTGCCTGATCAAGAGCTTGTAAATCGCGTCCGCGCCCACCAGCGGTTCGTCAGATACCTCGAACTGGGCGGGGTAGATGACGAAGGGGGTGGTCTGCTCGCCACCGGCGCCGCCGTGGACGCTTTCCTGGGGCTCGAACGCGGCCACGCGTCCGTCGGTAAGGGTCGCGCCATTGATGATCAAATCGCCCGCATTCGAGAATTCGGCCAGTCGCGCGATTGAACCGGCCAGCTCCGGCGGGTACCCGGACAGGGGGTCGCGGCCGAGCACGTCGCCGGTTGCCAGATCCAGCACCCCGCCTGGACCGGAAACCAAAGCCCCGCCCGACTGCGAACGGGTCACCACGAATCCGATCCCGGGATGATTGACGAGGCTCGGTACCAGTGCCGGGAACTCCTTGGCGATCTCGGCGGCGCTCAATTGGTGGGGATAGGCCGGGAAGTACACGTTTGCCAAGTTGCCGGACGGGCACACGATGATCCCGCCACCGCGTTGCGGGACGGACCCGGTATTTCCGTTCGGATCGCCCTGCTCGCGGCCGCCGCGCATCCGATCGAGCACTGAGCGGGCCGCCATTCCCCCGGCGCCGCCGGACTCGGCCGGCCCGGTTAGCAGGGAGCTGAAGTGGCCCATCAATTCGCTGTCCTCCATCGCGGTCCAGATTGGCTGCGAACCGGCCGAATCGGCGACGACCTGCTCCAGCGGCGTGCCGGAGATTTCCGAAAACTGCCGCGCGATGCTCTGACCGTGGTCGGACAGGATCACCAGCGAATATTCGCGCGGCACCGACTGGGCCACCCGCCGCAGGCGGGCGATCTGCCGGTCCAGATTGCGCAGGGTGGCCATGGCATCGCGACTTCGCGGTCCGCGATAGTGGGCGACCTGGTCGTAACCAACGTATGTCAGGTAAATTGCCGGGCTTCCGTCGAAGAGTTCGCGGGTGGCGTAAAAGGTGGTCAATTCGGCCAGCAGCACGGTGGTGATTGCGCGGGTGATGGCGAATTTGAAGTGGGCGTGGCCGCGGCGCAATCGCCGGAACTCGTAAACCAGTCCTACCGCCAATTCGGCCAGCACCAGCACCAGGGTTCTCAGAAAGCTGTAGGGGTCGTAGAAGAAGAGAAACAGGTCACGGGCCGGTCGGCTCACCGATCCGGCCAGCTGGGTTGTGCTGGCGGTCGCGAACCGCTCCTTGGCTCCGCCGTCGAGGAGGTTCGAGATCGAGGCCCCGCCGCGCAGCAGCGCTCCGGGATGGTCAAGACGCCTGGCGATCGCGGCCGCGTCCTCGAGATTCGAGGATTCCACCAGTTGCCCGGATCGCTTGTCGAACCAGCGAAATCCTGGAATATCGCGGTCGTTGCCGTACAGGATGCCGGCCTGCGAAGAGGACGTCTGGGTGGGCAGGTGACACCACCACGGCCGCATTTCAAACTGTCCGCCCAGCAGGAATCGACGCAGGTTGGGCATGCGGCCGGCGGCGAGCGCATCGCGCAGGACCGGTTCGGAAAGCCCGTCTATCTCAACGACCAGCAATCCGGAGCCGACCAGTTCGTGCTCTTCGGTTCGCACCGAAAGACGATTTGCGAAATAGTAGTAGAAGGTGTCTTCGTCCTGTATCAGCGAAAGTGCGTTGGCGGCGGCGTTTACTGTGGCAAATGCGGCTGCCAGGATCAGCGCGGTACCGAACCCATCGGTCATCTGGCCGGGCACGATCAGCGAGGCAGCGAAGATGATGATCGCGTTCAGAACCAGCGACCACAGCCCCAGGGTCACGATCGTGAGCGGCAGCGTCAAAAGCAGGATCAGGGGTCGTACGAATATGTTCCCCAGCACCACCGCCGATGCCAGCGCTAGGCCGGACCCGACGTCCCCGACTGTGAAACCAGGCAGAATGCGTCCCAAGATCAGGAACGAAACCAGGTGCAGCGCGATCACGAACGCGGTCTGGCGCAGCATGCGGCCGAAATTGGCCATCTAGAGCGCCAGCCGATCGGCGGTTCCGGGCCGCAGTACCACAGGCTCGATGTCCGCAGTCAATGTCTCGAGCGCGTCGACGAACTGCTGCGCGGGACCCGGAGTCTGCCCTGCGCTGGTGATCGTGGGCAAGACGTTGCGATATGCGCCCCAGTGGATCGGAATCACCCAACGCGGACGCAGATGATTGGCGGCGCGGGCAGCTTCCTGCGGGTCGAGGTGCCCGGGGCCGAGCGAGGACCCCCACCCGGCTACCGGTAACAAGGCGACGTCCAGCGGCTGCGGGCCGGGCCGCATCGGTTCAAAATACCCGGTGTCGCCAACGAAATAGATCCGGCGACTGCCGCAAATCTCAAAAGCCAGGGCGGGCGCGTGCGGGCCGAACGGCACCCGTTCGCCGCTGTGATCGACCGCCAGGCACGTGATTTGCAGCCCCAGCAGCTCCAACTGGTCACCGGGACCGGCTTCAACAAGCGGTCCGATCGAATGGCGGGCCAAAAACTCTCCGCCTCCATGCGGCACCAGGTACGTCGGATTGCCGTTCAATGCGCGCATCGATTCGGGATGGCAGTGATCGTGGTGAAGGTGTGAAATCAAGACCAGGTCGATGTTCGGCAGGCAAGCCGGGTCAACCGTCGGACAAATCCGCCTGATCGAAAAGATGCGGTCGGCCAGTAACGGGTCGGTGAGCAGCACCCTGCCGTCGAGTTCGATCAGGCAGGTGGCATGGCCCGGATGCGAGATTTGGCAGGATGCCACCGGCAATCCCCATTCGGTTGCGCTTCCGCAAATGGCCCCTGCGGGCGGTTTCGATCCTCATTATCAATGGGGCCGCACCTTGCGGTGCGGCCCCAATGCTCGCCAGTGGGTCGTTAAGCCGTCATTCTGATCAGAGGTAGCCCCCAGCTAGTTCCGGGAACGGATTCGAGCTGATCGGTTCGTCGGTCTCCAGGGCCCGGTCCAGGATGGCCTGGGCTTCGGAATTGAATTGGGCCTGAGTCTCCTGAATGTCGGCCCCGGCCAGGATCACAGCCTCCTGGATCTTGGCAAATTGGGTCCAGATTTCGGCCGTCCCTGGGCCGAAGTAATGCGCATACGAATTCTTCTGGCCTTCGATGAACGGCTCGGTGCCCGGAATCGCGTTGCGGTAGGCGGTGTAGACGATCGAGTCACGGAACGAGAACCGCGGCGGGATTTGCCCGAACGCGGTGCACCAGATCGAGTCGTTCTCGGGATCATTGCCGATGAAATCGGTAAAGTGCCAGCCTCCTTCCGGGTTCTTGCCGCCAACCGGCATCTGCAGCGCGCCGCATCCGATCGGGTTCAGGTTCGACAGCGGACCGCGTGGCAGCAGCGCCACCCGGCCGACTTCGATTCCCAGGTTCTGGACCGAGTTCTGCAGTCGGGACGGGTAGGCGGCGTAGTGGCCGAGCAGGCCGGTGCCGTAGTCGTTGGTCATACCCGTCTCGTCGGTGGACTTGAACTGTATCGTGCCGGCGTCGACGAATCGCTTGATCCAACCCCAGTAATTGGCATATTCGGCCGAATCGAACAGCGTCGTGGTACCGTCGGCGGTAACGGCGTGGGCGCCGAAGCGCATCGACCACCCGGTCGAGGTCGCGCCAGTAGTCGCGATTGGTTTGGTGGCGAACGCCATACCGGTGACCTCGTCGCCGACCGAATGCACCCGCGAGGCGTTCTCGAAGAGCTCTTCGGTATTGTCCGGCGGGACGTCGGGATCCAGCCCGGCGGCACGGTAGAGGTCGGCGTTGTAGTAGAGCGACATCGTGCCGGAATTGACCGGCATCGCCCACATCTTGCCGCGCCAGCTCAGCGCCTGGATGATTGAGGGGACGAAGTCCTTGCTCTGGATCTCCGGGTCGAACTGATCCATGTCGTGCATGACGCCGCGGCGGAAGAAGTTGTTCATCAGGATCGGGCCGCCGACGCGCACCACGTCCGGCGGGGTGCCGGAGGCTATCGCGGCGGTCAGCTTGACGTTCAGCTCGTTGTTGGGCACCAAGATCGGATCCAGCTTGAAGGCGTCCTGCTGGCGGTGGTAGTGCCCCACCACGTTCTTCTCGAAGTTTTCCTGCTGGGTGGCCTGGTTGAACCAGATGTTGGTCACCTGGGTTACCGGCGCCGGTGCGGCGACCGGGACTTCGATTGTCACCACCCGCTCGGTTACCGTGGCCTCGCCCGGGATCTCGACTTCGACGATCTGGGTCTCCCCGGCGACCTGGACGGTCACCACCTTTTCAACCTCGACGACCTCGGTCTCGCCACACCCGGCTAGGGCCGCGGTCGTGGCCAGGCCGGCAGCGCCGGTCGCGGCGGCTCGCAGGGCGGTCCTGCGGCTAAATCTGCGCATCGCTTCCTCCTCCAAGATTCCCCACTGAGCACACAGTCCTGTTGCTATGGACTCCTGTGCCCGTTTTTAAACCTTACCGAAACTCAACTTGGCCGCAGATTTACAGATTGCGCGGGTCGAATTGCGGACGAATTAGTTATGCCGCAATCGGCAAGCCCCTTTGAGACGCCAACGGGGCCGCATCTTGCGATGCGGCCCCGAAGGATTTTTCGGGGTTCAGTGACCCCGAACGATCGTTCTAGAGGTATCCGCCGGTGAGCGGGTTCGGGAACGGATTTGAGACCGGATCGTCGGCTTCCAGGGCCCGGTCCAGGGAGGCCTGAGCCTCCGCATTGAACGTTGCCTGGGCATCGGCGGGATCTTGCCCGCCGAGGATGACCGCTTCCTGGATCTTGCCGAACTGGGTCCAGATCTCCGCCGTCGCCGGGCCGAAGTAGAACGCGAATGAGTTCTTCTGCCCGTCAATGAACGGCTGGGTACCCGGGATGGCGTTGCGGTAGGCCGTGTAGACGACCGAGTCGCGGAACGAGAACCGCGGCGGGATCTGCCCGAACGCGGTGCACCAGATCGAGTCGTTCTCGGGGTCATTGCCGATGAAGTTGGTAAAGTGCCAGCCGCCCTCGGTGTTCTTACCGCCGGTCGGCATCTGCAGCGCTCCGTATCCGATCGGGTTCAGGTCCGAAAGCGGACCGCGCGGCAGCAGGGCGACCCGCCCCACTTCGACGCCCAGGTTCTGAACCGAGTTCTGCAACCGCGAGGGGTACGCCACGTAGTGGCCGATCAGCCCGGTGCCGTAGTCGTTGGTCTGCCCGGTCTCGTTCTGAGACTTGAAGTTGGTGATTTCTTCATCGACAAACCGCTTGATCCACGCGAAATAGTTGCTGTATTCGGCCGAGTCCAACAGAGTCTTGGTTCCGTCGTCGGTCACCGCGTGGGCGCCGAAGCGGAAGAACAAGCCGGCCGAACCGTTGCCGGTTGCGGTTGCCGGGACTGTCGGGAAGGAAATTCCGGTTATCTCGTCGCTGACTGAGTGGACGCGGGCAGCGTTTTCATACAGATCCTCGGTCGTTTCAGCCGGAACATCCGGGTCGAGACCGGCTGCACGGTAGAGGTCCGCGTTGTAGTAGAGCGACTGGGTGCCGGAGTTGACCGGCATCGCCCACATCTTGCCGCGCCAGGTAATCGTCTGCGTAATCGACGGAACGAAGTCCCGGGATTGGATCTCGGGATCGAACTGGTCCATGTCGTGCATTACGCCGCGGCGGTAGAAGTTGTTCACCAGGATTGAGCCACCAACGCGCACCACGTCCGGCGGGGTGCCGGAGGCGATTGCGGCGGTCAGCTTGACGTTGAGCTCGCCGTTGGGGACCAGGATCGGGTCCAGCTTGAAGGCGTCCTGCTGGCGGTGGTAATGCCCCACCACGTTCTTCTCGAAGTTTTCCTGTTGGGTGGCCTGGTTGAACCAGATGTTGGTCACCTGGGTGACCGGTGCCGGTGCTGCGACTGGCACTTCGATAGTCACCACTCGCTCGGTAACCGTGGTTTCGCCCGGGATCTCGACTTCGACGATCTGGGTCTCGCCGGCGACCTCGACGGTCACCACTTTTTCGACCTCGACGACCTCGGTCTCGCCACATCCGGCCAGGGCCGCGGTCGTGGCCAGGCCGGCGGCGCCGGTCGCGGCGGCTCGCAGGGCGGTCCTGCGGCTTATCTTCCGCATGTGTTTTTCCTCCAAATTAAAAGCAGGGTGCCAAGTCTTCCCCAGCACCCATTACAAACGTCAAGTTAACATACGCTCCCCGGTCGGCCCAAATCAATTGCGGCTCGCATTCCGCTCCGAACTGTCCGGCGGGGCAAATGCCTTTGCCTATAGGGCGTCGGCGCGATAGCTGGCGCGGGTGGATTCGAAGCCCACCGCACCCAGGTCCTCGGGATCGACCCCAAGGCGGTCGCCAAGCAGGTCTTCGGCGGCGCGCACAACCGCCAGCGCGTCCATTTCGTGCAGTCGCAACAGGTATTCCGGGTCAGCTCCGTGGGCATACGTATCGCGCAGGCCGATCCGCACCAACTTGATCCCGATGCCCTCGTCGGCGATCTTCTCGGCCAGGGCGGAACCCAGACCCCCGGTAATCAGGTGGTTCTCGATCGAGATGGCGCCCAGCCGGCCGCGCCGCAGGGAGTCAGCGATCTGGGGGTCGTTGAACGGTTTCAGGGTCGAGATGTGGACGTGTTCAACACTTAGGCCGCGTTCCTTCAAGACTTCGACGGCCCTGATCGCGTGTTCGGTGATGAGGCCGGAGGAGAACACGGTCAGGTCCTCGCCCGCCGAGAGCCGCCGCACGCGATCGATCTGCAGCGGTTCATCGGTAGGGAACAGGCGCCGCATTCGTCCGCGGTTCATTCGTATGTAAACCGGACCCGGATGCTGATAGGCGGCTTCCAGGACCGATTCGATCTCGGTCGCGTCGCCGGCGTCGATAACAGTCATGTTGGGAATCGAACGCATCAGCGACACGTCGTCGATCGCATGGTGGGTCGCTCCGCCGGGAGATATGATTCCGGGCAGGAATCCGAGCATCTTCACCGGCAGGTTCGGGTATGCCACCGCCATCTCGATCTGGTCGATGACCCGGCGGGTAGTGAACACCCCGAACGTGTGAACGTAGGGGATCAAGCCCTCTCGCGCCATTCCGCCGGCGAAGCCGATCATGTTCTGTTCGGCCATGCCCAGCGATATGCAGCGCTCGGGATATAGGTCCCGGAACAGTCCCAGTTCGCAGGGCCGGGTCAGGTCGGCGGTAACCCCGTAGACGTCCGGGTGGGCGGCCGCAAAGCGCGGGAAATTGGAATGGTGCGGACGCAGGACGTAGTTCTCGGACTCGCTCACGATACCGCTCCTTCGAGCAGGCTGAGGCGACGTTCGAACCGCCGCTTTTCGTCCGGATCGCTAAATATCACGTAGTGGAGTTCCGGCAGGCGCGGTTCCAATTCGGGCATCCCGCACATGGGATTGGTGCGGGCGACCACGAAAAGGGTCTTGCCGGGAACCCTTGCCTCGGGGATCGCGGTCAGCGCATCGATGTCGTTACCGTCGATTTCGAGCACGTTGGCCCCGAAAGCCTCGAGGCGTTCAACGATCGGCTCGGTCTGCATGATCGATTCCATCTCGCCGTCGCACTGCTGCCCGTTAACGTCGATGATCGCGGTCAGGTTGTCGATGCCGTGGAAGCTGCAGGAAGCGACCGTCTCCCAGGTCTGCCCCTCCTGCAGTTCGCCGTCGGACATGAAGATCCAGGTGTGGCCGGTCTCGCCCTTTTCGCGCCGCGCGAAGGCGATTCCGGCCGCCTGCGATAGCGACTGTCCGAACGAACCGGAGGTTACGGCGATCCCGGGCGAGTGCTCGGCGCCGATCCGCTCCATCACGTGCCCGTCGACCTCCACCAGGTCCAAAGCGGCCGCATCCAGGCGGCCGACCTCGACCAGGACGCAATACAGCGAGAGCGAATAGTGAGTGGGCGAGAAGATGAATCGGTCCAGCTCGGGTGTATGGGGCCCGTTGTAGCGGTCACCGGGGAAATGACCGGGGTTGTCGGGTCCGGGGACCCCTGAATAGGGCGGCGGCATCGGGGGCGCGATGCTCGGTCCGAGTCGCATGAGGCGGGTGTAGAGGACGGCCAGGATTTCAGCCGACGAGCAGGATTGCGATAGATAGCCGCCGTCGAGTTCCAGTGATTTGCGAAGGCTGCGGCTGCGTATGCCGCGGGCGACCAGTGCGGGATCAATTTGGCCGGTTGCGGGACTGGCGGTTGAAGCGATTGATTCAGGCAAAGGGCAGTTCCCCGGAGGCGATTGAGGGAGCCCACATCCGGAATTGAACCGGAGACCTCATTCTTACCAAGAATGCGCTCTTCCTACTGAGCTATGTGGGCAAAGTGGGCGATCGGCGGGAGCCTAGGGATTTTAGGCGCAGGCAATTTGGGGGACCCGCCCCCGCATAATGTCCCCACGCAGTCGGTTCCTGCTATGTCCGGGGTTGTCCCTCGGCCGCGGCAATCGCGGCCCGGAACTCTCGAACGTCTGGGAATGCGGTGAGATTCCGCAGCGGACGCGCCACCGTGATTGGCGAGGCCAGCCGCACGCCACTGCCCGGATGACGCCGGAACGGCCGGTGCCCGGGCGGGAAGGGCGGCCAGGCCGCAACAAGAAGCCATAAGCCGGGAGACCGAGCCGGAACCGAAGCCCTCAGCGCCGCTCGCGAACCTGAAACAGCCCCGGAAGGGCACCAGCGGCCGGGCCGGCACTGGCGTTGGTGCGTCCGGCGGCGGATATGGCTTGACCCGGATGCGATTCCAAAACGCCGGCCCGGCCCGGCTGATACTGTCGGTGCTTTTGGTTGCGATGACCGCGCTGCTGCTGGCCTGCGGGGCCGAACCGTCAACGGAGCACGCGCCCGCAACGGCCGTCCGGATCGACTCGGCCGGGCGATCGGTGGCGGTCCCGGTAAACCCGCAGCGGATAGTGTCGCTGGCCCCGAGCGCGAGCGAGCTCATATTTGCGCTGGGCGGTCAAGACCTGGTGATCGCAGTCGACGACTACAGTCCGCTGCCTCCTTCGCGTCCGGATCTGCCCCGGGTCGGGGCGTTCACGCTCGACTACGAATTGATCACCGCTCTCTCGCCGGACCTGGTGATTGGGGCCAACATCACCCCTTTGGAACAGATCGACCGAATCGGCGACCTTGGAATTCCGGTCTGGATAGTCGACAGCACGACCATCGCCGGCATCGCCCCGGCGCTCGCCAAACTGGCGGCGGCGATCGGGCGGACCGAAGCGGTCGCACCGCTGACCGCCGACCTGGCCCGGCGCCTGGAGCAGGTCTCGGCGGCAGTGGACGCCCAGTCCGAGCGACCGGGAGTGTACTGGGAACTGGACGCGACCGATCCAACCCGACCGTTCGCCGCCGGGCCGGGATCACTGGCCGACGAGATCATCACGCTCGCCGGCGGCAGAAACGTGCTCGCAGATATCGGCGAACCCTACCCCCAGGTAAGCCTGGAAGCGATCGTCGCCCGCGATCCCGCGGTAATCGTGCTGGCCAACGCCCCCTGGGGGGTTGACCGGCAATCGCTGGCGCAGCGGCCCGCCTGGGCCGGGTTGAGCGCGTTGACCGACGACCGCGTTATCGAACTCAGTCCGCAACTGGCCGATGCCGGGGCGCGCGCAACCCCGGCGGTGTTCGACCTGATCGAATACCTCCAGCCCCGTTTTGCCTCCGACTGATCCCGGCCTGCGGTCCAGACCGCGTCCGCCGGCCATCATCGCCCTGCTCGGCGCGGGCGCATTCGCCTTGCTGGCGGGCCTGCTGGGAGCGGCCTGCGGCGCGGTCGACCTGCTGCCTGCCTTCGGGATCCGCTGGGCCGCGTCCTGCGGTGCCGACCGCATCGGACCGGGCGACGCCGAACTGGCGACCCGGATCCTGCTCCAGATCCGCCTGCCGCGACTAGCCGGTGGATTCCTGGTCGGCGCGGCGCTGGCCTCCGCCGGGGTCCTTTATCAGGGTCTGCTGCGAAACCCGCTGGCCGACCCGTTTATCGTCGGCGCCTCCGGCGGAGCGGCTTTGGGAATCGTGTGCGGACAAATCCTGCTGATCTATGCGGGGTTGCCCGCCGGCGGCGCGGCGTTGATCCCGGCGCTCGGGTTCGCGGGAGCGCTGGCTGCGGTCTGGCTGGTATTCCTGATCGCCGGCCGTCGCGGACGCCGGTCGAACAGCACCCTGGTTTTGACCGGTTTTGCGGTCAGCTCCCTGCTGGGCGCGCTGAACCTGCTCATCCTGCTGACGGCGCAGCCGCTGCGGGAACGCCTGCTGGAGTCGGTCAGCTGGATCCTGGGCGGTGTAAAGGTATCCGGCTGGACTCCGGTCGCGCTGGCCCTGCCGGCGATCGCCTTATGTGTCGCGCTGGGTTTCATGTTTGCCCGTCAGCTCGACTACCTGGCGCTGGGCGGAGCCGGGGCAGCCCGCCTTGGGGTAAGCGTCGGCCGCCTGCGTGTCGCGCTGCTGCTCGCCGCGTCGCTATTGACCGCCATCGCCGTGGCCCTGGCCGGAATCGTCGCCCTGGTCGGATTGCTGGTGCCGCACGCCGCGCGCCTGGTGTTGGGGCCCGCGAATCGGCTGTTGCTGCCGGTCGCCGCCATCCTGGGCGGCGCCTACCTGGTCCTAGTCGACCTGATCGCCAGAACCGCATTCGCACCGGCCGAAATCCCGGTCGGGATCCTGGCGGCGTTGCTTGGAACCCCGGTCTTTCTGTGGCTGCTGCGACGCGATCGATTTGGGTATGACTTCTAGCCGGTCGGCGATCGAGGTCCGGGGGCTGCGCCTGCGGAGGGGCGGGTTTCGGCTGCGAATCGACAGCCTGCGCGTGGAGCCCGGTGAGCTCGTGGTCCTGATCGGGCGGAACGGGGCCGGCAAATCGACCCTGCTCAACGCCGTTGGCGGTCAATTAAGGGCCGACCGCGGTCAAATCGATATCTTTTCCCGGCCGCTGAGCGGGATTTCAGTGCGCAGGCAGGCCCTGCAAATGGCCGCGATTCCCCAGGAGTTCGAGATCCCGTTCGCGTTCAATGTGCGTGAAGTTGTCGAGTTCGGCCGCGCCCCTCATATGGGGTACTTCGGCCGGATGCGGTCCGGCGACCGCCGCGCGGTTTCGGCGGCGCTGGCCGAATGCGGCCTGGACCGGCTCGCCAGCCGGCCGCTGGGCGAGCTCTCTGGTGGCCAGCGGCGGCGCGTGGCCCTGGCCGTGGCCCTTGCCCAGGACACCCCGATCCTGCTCGCCGACGAACCGAGCGCGCACATGGACGTCGCCCGAATCTCCTGGTGCTGGAGCTTGTTGCTGGACCGCGCCCGGTCCGGGCGCGCGGTGCTGGCAGCAGCCCATGACCTGAACCTGGCGGCCGCGTTCGCCGACCGGATTTACCTGATCGGCGGCGGCCGGTTGATTTCCGCCGGCGACCCGGCGAGCGTTCTAAGCCGGCAGAACCTGGCGGCCGGATTCGGCGTGACGGCCCAGTTGGAGCAACTCGACGGCCGCCCGTACCTGACGCGCATAAACCCGACTCGGCACGCCGCAGACGGCGACGACTGATTGCGGCGTCCGGCGGACGCACCCGCCCGGGGGAAGCAATAGCCGGGAGCCGGACGGCGGACGGACGCAGTGCCCGAGGTCATTGGCTGGCGGTGGTGAACGTGCTGGAAGATGTCCCGGCTACTCCGTTGACCGTCCAGCTCACATTGAAGCGGTAGGTTTCGGATTTGCCCAAAGGATCGTGAGGAACCAGCGACAGCCCCTTCCGCCATGCGCTGGTCTGATTCGTTGCTGGCAGCACCGCACCGTCGGACAGGCGGGTCAGGCTGGCCTGGCCCCAGGTGACATCGTCACCGAGTCGGAACAGGACTGTGATCGGCGGACCCAGCGGACGCGGCACGCCGGGCGCCGGATCGGGCCTTTCGAATCCATCCCATTGCGGCGGCACCGCGGAGGTGCCGTCGGCCGGATAGATGCTCGGCTGTGGATTCGGACCGGATCGGTCAAACTGCAGGCCGACGTTGAAGATGGACACCGTCACGTTCCCGTCGGAGGCCGAACCGTAGCCGATGTGCACGGCCGAGGGGTGAACGAACATGTAGCGGTGGTAGACGGTCGACAGCGCCCAGTCGAGCGTCCGCGCCGGATCCAGCAGCCCAGCGACCTCGTCGATCCAGTTGAGTTCGTAATTTGCGGCCTTGGCGCGGTCGAAGATCGACACGCCGGTGAAATGCTGGAGGCCCGCAGTCTCGTTGTGGAAATCTCCGCGGTTGGTTATCCAGTAAAGGGCATGGCTGGATGCGGCCTGGGTCAGGGCATCCGATTTGACCAACGGCGAAAGTCCCAGGCCGGACCGGACCCGATTGACTTCCTCGATCAGCGAGTCACCGGTTCCGGGGGTTACCGGTTGGGCGCCGCCGGTCACCGGTGCTACGAATTCGGCGACTACCCATGCTTTTGCGCCGTTGACATTCAGCTCCAGCCACGTCTCCCCGCCAACCGATTCCGTGTTGCCGGTGAGGTCCAGGACGCGGCCGTGTTGGAAGCGGGCGACGATCTGGGCTCCGCGCGAGGGTTGGGCCCGAACGTTTAGCGTTGATCCCGGCACATTGGCCTGCCAGCTGCCGCTGGAATAATCAGTTCCGGTCGTCGGTGGAGTCACCGGCGTCGGCGGGTCCACCGGCTGGGTTTCCCTGCGCTGCGGACTCAGGAATTCGCCGGATACCCAGCGCGCCGTCCCGATCTCAACCCAGGTAAGGCCGCCGGCTTCGATCGTGCGCCCGGTCGGGAACACCTCCTCGCCGTCGTTGGCGCTGTCGACTATCGGGGCCGAGACCGACGGCCGTTGGCGCACGTTGAGGAACGACCCCTCGGTGTCGACGAACCACCGGCCGGTCCCGAAATCTTTAGCCTGCGAACCGGCGGGCAGGGTAGCCGGAACCACGTTGGGGGCGTGGGGCGCCAGCGCCGCCTGCGGGAACAGTCCCAGCTGCTTTGCCAGATCACCCCCGTTGGCGACGGTCACGGTGCCGGCGCGGGCCCATGGGAAGTCGTCCAGCCAGAGTTGGAGCACGGCCCGCTGCAACCGGATGGCGCGCAACCCGGAGTAATTTCGGACCCGCGAAGTCGGCAGGCCGAAGTGGCGCAGGTAATCGCCGGACGCCAAGTAGACCCGGCGCAGCAGGGGCTCCTCGTCCAGGAGCGCGATCCGCTGCTCCAGGATCTGCGGCCAGGCCAGGCCGGATTCGTCGAAATCCTCCTGCTCGGGCACCAATTCGTCGGCCAGGCGAGCGTCGTACCCCAGGCGGTGCAGGTCGTCAAATACGTTCACGAACGCGGTAGCCTGTTCGCCCGGCCGCCACTGGAAGACCGCTTTCTGCATCACCTGGGTAACGAATCCGTCCCAGATGAACCGGCGCGAGACCGGGTAGCCGACCTCGGCGACGCCGCCGAATTCTTCAAATGCCGTCCAGAACCGGGCTTCGGAGTCGTCGACAACGGCGTACCCGTCGCCGGGGTCGGGAGTGTCGCCACCGGTTTGGGTGAAGAACCGACCGCCCGGAACCGCGTATTCGGCTTCCTGGGCCTGCGCGGGCACCGCCAGCGCGACGGCGAGGAGCGCCAGCAGGATCGACGCCCGCAACGCGGCTGCGGCGGGCCTGCCCGGCGCGCGCACCCCAAAATCGGGGCGCAAGCGACATTTGCCAAACATCATTCCGGGCCGAGCATGCTGCTGACCGCTGAAAACGCCGTGGCCGTGGCCGATTCGTACGGATTGCTAATCGGCTCACCCACACCAACCGTGAGCGATCTTTCGGCCGGCGGGGTATCAAACGCGGTTTTCAAGCTCGAATCCGAATCAGTTTGCCTGGTACTCAAACAGCCCTTGGCCAGGTTGCGGGTACAGACCGAATGGCGCATCGACCGGGTCCGGATATTCCGCGAAGCCGAAGGGATGCGGCTGTGGAAAAGTCTGGTGGCGCGCGACGCCGTGCCGGCCGTGCATTTCGTTGACAAAGCCAATTACATTTTGGCAATGAGTTGTGCGCCTCCGGGGCACCGCAACTGGAAACAGGAATTGCTGGCCCGGCGACTTGATCCGGCCGCGGCCCGCACTCTGGGGGTCATGCTGGCCGACTGGCAACGCGCCGGCGGCGATGAAGACCTGCCCCGGAAGCTGCCGGCCACCGACACTTTCGTCCAGGGCCGCCTGGACCCCTACCTGGGGGACAGGCTGCGGGGCCGCCACCCCTCGCTGGCGCCCGCGCTGGCAACGCTGAGCGCCGAATTGCTCGCGAACCGCCGTTGCCTGGTTCACGGTGACTATTCGCCCAAGAACGTCCTCGTCGGGGAAGAGGGGTCGGTCTGTCTGCTTGATTTTGAAATCTGCCATTTCGGGCACCCGGCGTTCGACCCGGCGTTCATGCTCACCCACCTGGTGCTCAAGTCCCAGCACATGCCGCGGGCGGCCGGCGGATTCATCGCGCTCGCCGAGGTCTTTTGGGATTCATATACGAGCCGACTCGGCGGGTGGTTGACGCCCGACCACGAATCGATCACCGTGCGGTGCCTGGGAGGATTGCTCTTGGCGCGCGTCGACGGACAATCGCCGGCCGAGTACCTGACCGATTCGGGCGCGCGCAGGCGCGTCGTAGATTTGGGCCACCGGTTGTTGCGTAACGACTCCGGAACAATCGGCAACGCCTGCCGGATGGCGGCCCAATGCGCCAACGAAAGCTCGCTGCGGACATGACCCTGATCAGATCAATTCGGGCCCGCGAAGTTCTGGATTCGCGCGGCCTGCCGACCGTCGAAGTCGACTTGGCCTGCGACGGCGGATTCGGCCGGGCGATCGTCCCGTCCGGGGCCTCCACCGGCAGCCACGAGGCTCACGAGTCCCGCGACGGCGATCCTACGCGCTACCAGGGCAAAGGCGTACGCGGGGCGGTGGCGGCAGTCAACGGCGAAATCGCCGACTACGTCGTCGGGATGGATTGCGCCGAACAAGACGAGATCGACCAAGCGCTAATCAACCTGGACGGCACCGACAACAAGGTGCGTTTAGGAGCCAACGCGGTCCTGGGCGTTTCGCTGGCCGCCGCCCACGCCGCCGCCAGCGCCGCCGGGTTGCGGCTGTTCGAATACCTCGCGCGGTTCGGCTCCCACCAGTCGCTTCCCACCCCGATGATCAACATCATCTCGGGCGGTCTGCACGCCGGGAAGAATCTTGATTTCCAGGACTACCTGGTCGTCCCGGGCGGTGCCGATTCGATAGCCCAGGCACTGGAATGGACGGCGGCCGTAAGGACCCAGGTTGCGCTGGCGTTGGCCCGCACCGGACATTCGCTGCTGCTGGCCGACGAGGGCGGTTTCGGGCCGGCGCTCGAGAGCAACCGCGCCGCGCTGGACCTATTGACTGACTCAATCTCGGCGGCCGGTTTGGAACCGGGTGCCGACGTTGCGATAGCGATCGACGTCGCCGCCCAGCACTTCTTCGTCGACCCCGGTTACCGGCTCGCCGCGGAGAACCGCCGCCTGGAGGCATCCGAGTTGATCGAGTACCTGGTGGGGCTGACCGATCACTATCCGATCGTCTCGATCGAGGACGGATTGGCCGAGGACGACTGGGGCTCCTGGACGGAGCTGAACGGAACCCTGGGCAATCGCATCCAGGTGCTGGGCGATGACCTGTTCACAACCAATCCGGCGCGGTTGGAGCGGGGTATTTCCACCGGGGCGGCCAACGCCGTCCTGGTGAAGGTGAACCAGATCGGCACCCTCACCGAGGCGCTTGCCGCGCTGCGCCGCGCCCAGGCGGCGAATTTTGCGACGGTGGTCTCGGCGAGATCGGGCGAAACCGAAGACTCGACCATCGCCGATCTGGCGGTGGCGACCGGCGCCGGGCAGATAAAGATCGGTTCGCTGGCGCGTTCCGAGCGCGGGGCCAAGTACAACCAGCTGTTGCGAATCGAGGACCGGGCGGGAGCCGGGATCGAATACGCCGGCTGGGCCGCGCTGGCCGGGAAATAGGGTTCTCTAGCGCGAACAGTCGTTGGCGGAGGAGGCGGGATTCGAACCCGCGACCCGGTTAAAAGCCGAGTAACCGCTTAGCAGGCGGCCGCACTAGACCAACTATGCGACTCCTCCAGGGGATTTTTGGGGCGGAGGGGGTGGGATTCGAACCCACGAACCTCATCGGTTAGTGGTTTTCAAGACCACCGCCTTAAACCACTCGGCCACCCCTCCATATCTTGGAGCGTGGAATTATAAGAATGCGGTTCGTCCCGGTCCGGATCCGGACCCCGGCCGATCGAGCCGTGGCATTAGCGCGGCGACCGCTGCACCCTCGACGCCTGCTCCGGGCGCGGCCACCAGCCTGGCGACCTTCCCGCCTTGCGGGCCGTAGATATCGGGATCGGTCGCGGTGTAGATCACGACTCCGCGCGATCCGACCGCCGCCCCCAGGTGCGCAATCGCCGAATCGTTGGCCAAGAAGCGACCGGCCAACGCCAGCAGCGCGCCGATTTCGGCGAATTCAAGCCGCCGGGAAAGGTCAAGCAGCGGGCCGCCGCTGAGCCCCACGCGGACCGCTCCGACCGCATCCTGATCGTTCGCGTCGCCGACCAGTACCGGCAAAACGCCGGCATCGTCGCGCAGGCGCCTTGCCACCCGGACGAATCCATCCGGTGCCCAGCGCTTGTCAAGCCGGCGGGCGCCGGGATTTACACCGCCGCCGGGGGCCAGCACCAAGCAGCCTGACGGGGGGTTCATTTCGGCCAGCAAGCCCCTGGCCTTCGCGCTTGCGGCGGCGGGCGGGCGAAACCAGGTATCGGGCCTGACGACCGGCAGACCGATCCGGCGCACCACGTCCAGATAGATTTCACCTTCGTGGCGCGCCGGCGGGACCGGGGTCCGGTAGTTGAGGGCGAACCCGCGCCCATCGCTGTCGAGCCCGGCTCGCACGCCGATGCCGGCCAGCCAGGGCAACAGGGCCATAAGGGGAGACCGATCGAGCACGATCGCAGCGTCAAACCTGCGCGCCCGGATTCGATTGGCGGTCCGGACGTATTGGCGCAGAGTGTAAGCCCCCGGGGTCCCCACCGGACCGCACACAATCAGGCTATCGACGCTGGGACTGCCGGCGGCGGCGGGCCTGGCCCAGTCCCCTACCAGGTGCGAAATCTCGGCGTCCGGGAACCCCTTCCGCAGCGATGCCAGGGCGGCTCCCGCCAGGAGTACGTCACCCAGGCTGCCGGGCTTGATCACCAGGACCCGGCGCGGCGCCGAGATTGCCGAATCTTCGGCCGAAGGGAAGCCGGCCGCCAGTGCCCGGCAGGCCGCGCTGACTAACCCGTCGCGTGCCGACCCCGCCAAGGGGACCGCCTCAATCGCCCCCGGGTGCGTCAATCAGGCCGAACGTCAGCCGGCCTGAAACCGCCAGCTCGCCGTCGGCGAAGAGCTCGCCGCGGCCGCGCCCCATGCGGCTGCGCAGGCGCTCGACCCGAACCCTAATCTCCAGGCGGGCGCCAGGAGCGACGATGCGCCGGAACCGGAGTTCGTCGATGCCGGCGAATACCGCCAGTTTGCCTGCGTTGGCCGGAGCCGACATCGCCAGGCAGGCCCCGGTCTGGGCCAGAGCCTCGACCATGATCACCCCCGGCAGGATCGGGTTTCCGGGGAAGTGGCCCTCGAAGAAATCCTCGTCGCCGCGCACCGTGTATTCGGCCACGGCCAGCTCGCCCGGCACCAGTTCCAGAAGGTGGTCGATGAACAGGAAAGGCGGGCGCTGCGGGATCAGTTCGGTCACCGCCGGCAAACCGTCCGCGGTTCGGGATTCAGGCATCGTCGCGGACCAGGGCGGCAAGCTGGTGCGAGGGCTCGCGTAAATGGTCGCGATAAAGCGCCCTGAAGACTCCGTAGTAATCGCGGTAGCTCTCCACCCGGCCGGTGTCGGGTTCGAACAGTTCGGAATAACCGACGCACGCGTCCACGGCCGTCTGAACGTCGGAGTGGCCCCCGCCGGCGACCGCCCCCAGGATCGCCGCGCCGAAGGCCGGCCCCTCCTCGGATGCGGTCCGCTGCACCGGCAGACCGAACACGTCGGCCATCGTCTGAACCCAGAAGTCAGACCGCGCCCCGCCGCCGGTGGCGATCACCCGATCGGCACGGACCCCCAGGTCGGAAATCAGGTGCAGGCAGTCGGCCATGGCGAAGGTGACGCCTTCTATGACCGCTCGGGCCACGTGCCCGACCGAGTGCCGCAGGGTGACCCCGACCAGCGCGCCGCGCGCGTCAGGGTCCAGGTGCGGCGTGCGCTCCCCGGTCAGGTACGGGAGAAACACCAGCCCCTCCGCACCCGGCGGCGCGTCCGCGGCGGCGGCGGTCAGCAGGTCGTAGGGGTCGCCCTCGCCGACGACCCTCGCCCCGGAGGCGGGATCGAGGAGCAGGTCGCGCAGCCAGCGCAGCGACATGCCGGCCGAAAGTATCACGCCCATGTAGTGAAACGCGTCCGGGACCGAATGACACATCGTGTGGATCCTGCCGCCGGGGTCGGCGACCGGTCGGTCGGCATGGGCGAAAACCACTCCGCTGGTCCCGATGCTGGCCGAGACGATGCCTTCGCGCACGATCCCGGTTCCGATCGCGGCGGCCGAGTTGTCGCCCCCGCCGGCGGCGATCGGCGTCCCCTCCGGCAGTCCCAGTTCGGCGGCTGCGGCGGCGTTGATCCCGCCGGTGTCCTGCGGTCCCTCGAAGACTTCCGGCAACCAGTGGGCGGGAATCTGAAAGGCGTCCAGCAACTGGTCCGACCAACGTCGGCGAGCCACGTCCAAGAGCAGCACCCCGGAGGCATCGGCGGCGTCGGTCGCGCGCCGACCGCTCATGCGCAGGCGGACGAAGTCCTTGGGGAGCAGGACCGATTCGATTCGGGCGTAGTTTTCGGGTTCGTTGTCGCGCAGCCAGAGGATCTTCGGGGCCTGGAATCCGGTGATTGCGGGACTCAGGGCGATTCCCATGAGTTGATCGCCGGCAAGATCCTGCATGGCCGCGGTCTGGACGGCGGTGCGTTGATCGTTCCAAAGCAACGCGGGACGGATGACCTGCTCGCCCTCGTCGAGGAAAACCGATCCGTGCATCTGCCCGGTCAGACCAACGCCTCGAACTTCCCGCAGATCGATCTTGCCTCCCAGCTCGGCGACCGCCAGCTTGACCGCCCTCCACCATTCCTCGGGGTCCTGTTCGGTCCAGCCCGGGCGCGGGGTGGACAGTGCGTGCTCGCCCGATCCCGACGCCAGAATGGTGCCGGATTCGTCGATCGCAATTGCCCGCGAACCCTGGGTGCCAACGTCAATCCCCAGATACATGGTCGCCCTTCAAATCTCCGGCTGCGCGCACCGCAAGGCGGCGTACCGGCTGTTCTTCGCCCTCATAATTTTGGAGTTTGACCTCACGTCCCGCGACCAGACATCGAGTTTTTCCCTGTCCCACGCCCCGCTGCCGCCCAAGTTGCTGGCGCTCGACGTCGACGGGACCCTGATCGCAAGTGGCGGCGAACTCAGCCAGCGGACCATCGACGCGGTGCGTGCGGCGGCGGCGGCCGGCGTCCGGATTGTCATCGCCACCGGCCGGCGCTGGCGCACGGCCCAGATGGTCCTGGAGCCCCTCGGGGCGGGGGACTTCCTGATCCAGAGCTCGGGGGCGGTCGTGCGGGACTTGGATCCGGACCGCCGTGGACGGATCGTATACCGCAAATACATCCCCAGAGAGGTGGCGGTTGGCGTTTGCCGGGTTGCCCTGGACCTGGGATTGATCCCGGTCTGGTACGACACTCCCGAACGGACCAGGCAGCTCTACGTATTCGGACAGGTCGCGGCCAGTCCGCAACTGCAGATCTACTCTCGCCCCAATCCGGGGGCGTTCGTCGAAAAGGACAGCTTCGCGGGGCTTGGGCCGGCTTTGGAGATCGTCTGCTTCGGCGAGCCGGACGGGCTGGCCGAACTGCAAAGGCGAATCGACGGGTTGCCGCCGGGCAACGCGCGGGCGATGACCTGGAGCAGCCCCCGGTACCGGGGATCGGTGCTGGAAGTGGTGCACTCGGGAACGTCCAAGGGCGCCGCCCTGAGTTGGCTCTGCGCGAAGTTGGGCGTGGCGGCAGAACACGTCGCGGCGATCGGGGATGACGTAAACGACATCGAAATGCTGCGCTGGTCCGGGACCGCGATCGCCGTCGAAGGCGCCGGATCGGCGGTCGTTAGCGAGGCATCGCACCGCATTGCCGGGCCCGCGAAGCACGGCGTCGCGAGACTGATTGAAGGATGGCTGGAAGGCCCTGGTCCGCTCCTAGAATCGACCGGCCCGACCGCCGACGTGGCTCAACGGTAGAGCGGGGCTTTCGTAAAGCTCAGGTTGTGGGTTCGATTCCCACCGTCGGCTCCGGCAAGTCTCCCGGCCGGCACCCAACCCGCGGGAACCCTCACGCCAATTCCACGAGGAGTTTGCCGCGGGATGTGCCACCCTCCAGCGCGCGGTGGGCGGCGGCGGCTTCATCCAGGCCGTAAACCCCGCCGATATTGACTTTCAACCGGCCTTCGCGGTAGAGATCGAACAACTTGCCCACGCGATCGGTGAGCGCAGCCCGGTCGCGGACGTAGAGGAACGAGACCCCGGTCGTAAGGAATACCGTGCCGCGGCCCAGCAATCCGGTGTCGAAGGCGGTCGCCAGGCCGCCGGCGTGCCCGCCCGATTTGTATCCGTAGAGGATGCAGCGGCCGCGGCGGCGGCAGGATGCAATCGAGCCGGGCAGCGTCGAGTTGCCGATTCCGTCCAGGACTACATCGACGCCGCCGTCACTGGCGGCTCGGACCCGGGCGTCCCAGTCGTTGGAGTGATAGTCGATGGCGCAATCAACACCTAGTTCGTCGAGGAAGCCAAACTTTTCCGGCGAAGCGGTGGCGATGATCCTTTTGGCGCCGGCCAGGCGCGCCAACTGCACGGCCAGATGCCCGACCCCGCCGGCGCCCGAGTGCACCAGCACCGATTCGCCAGGCTCGATGCCGGCGATTGGGAATACCAGGGCGTGGGCGGTGATCCCCTGGAGCATCAGCGCCACCGCGACTTTGGGGTCGAAACCGTCCGGGACCAGGATCGCTCGCGCGGCCGGTATCGCCGCCAGTTCGGCGCAGCTGCTGGGTGTGCCGGGCAGCCACCAGACGACCCGGTCGCCAACTGCAAACCCCTCAGCGAGTCCGCCGGTTTGAACCACCCTGCCGCTTCCTTCAGTGCCCAATATCATCGGCACCGGGGTACCCCGTTCGCCGCGCCGGTGATCGATGTCGGAAAAATTCAGGCCGGCCAGCTCGACCCGGACCAGCAGTTGGTCTTCGGCCGGCTCGGGAGGGGCCACATCAGCGATTTCGAGAACCTCTGGTCCGCCATGAGTCCTGGCCATCAATGCGCGCATCTGGCTTCTCCCTGCTAGCTTCGGAACACCGGGTGGGCAATGGTAATTGGCGACCGCCCGCGGTGGCCGGCAGCCCGGTTAAAGTGATTGCCGGGACCCGGCGCTGCACCCTTGGCACCGGCCGCCGGAACGGCAGCCAGGCAGCCGGCGTTGTACTTAGCCAGATTGCAGGAAATTGGCATGACCGAAAAAGGCTGGGCCGTGATTCTGGGAGTCTCTTCGGGATTCGGCGCCGCGGTTGCGCGACAACTGGCCGGCGACGGGTTTTCCATCTTCGGATTCCACCTGGACCGCCGCTCCACCATGCCCAAGGTCGATGCCCTAAAAGCTGAAATAGCCGGACTGGGCGTGCGGGCGGAATTCACCAATGCAAATGCCGCCGACGCGGAAGTCATGGAAGAAGCGGTGGCCGCGATGCGCGAAGTGGTCGGGAGCCGGGGTTTGGGAAGCGTGCGCATTCTGCTGCATTCGCTGGCGTTCGGCAATCTCCTCCCCTACTTTCCCGACGAGAACGACCGGTCGGTGTCAAAGCGCCAGCTGGAGATGACGTTCGACGTGATGGCCCACAGCCTCATCTACTGGACCCGGGCACTGATCCAAAGCCGGCTGATGGCTCGGGGCGGGCGGGTATTTGCCATGACGTCGGCCGGGAGCACCCGAATCTGGCCGCATTACGGTGCGGTGGGGCCGGTCAAGGCGGCGCTGGAGGCGCACGTAAAGCGCCTCGCCTTCGAATGCGGCCCGCACGGGATCACCGTGAACGCCATTCGGGCCGGAGTCACCCACACCCCCGCGCTTGAGAAGATTCGCGGCTACGAGGAATTGATGCAGCGGTCGGCGGCCCTGAACCCCGGCGGTCGCCTGACGACTCCGGAGGACGTGGCCGAGGCAATCTCGCTGCTCTGCGATCAGCGCGCGCACTGGATCACCGGCAACGTGATCGGTGTTGACGGCGGCGAAGACCTTATGGGCTAGGTCGCAGCCAGGGACCGTACCGGCAAGCGGGGCCCGGGTCAACCGCGCGGGCTTCCCGGCAGTCGATGCGAATCTGGTCGACTAGTTCCCTGGGCCCGGCGAACTTGGTCTCGGGTCGCAGGAACCGCTCCAAATAAACCCGCATTCGGCGACCTTCCAGCCGGCCGTCGAAATCAAACAGGTGCACCTCGAGTAAACGTCGGTCACCGCCGAAGGTGGGTCGCACCCCGATGTTGGCCACACCGGCCCGAAGCGCGTTCTCGTCCGCCAGCAGGGCCGAGACGGCGTAAACGCCGTCCGGCGGCAACTGCAATTTCCGGTCCGGGGTCAGGTTGGCAGTCGGAAATCCAAGTTCGGTCCCTCGGCCAGCCCCGCTTTCTACGCGCGCGGCCAGGCTGTGCCGGCGGCCGCTGATGGCGCCGGCCCCGGCCAGGTCGCCGGACCCGATGCGTGCGCGAAGGTTCGCCGTGCTGAACGCTTGCCCGTTGCTGGCGATGGGAACCGTCCGTACGGCTACGTCCAACCGGGCGCAAATGTCCTTGATCTCGGGAATTCCGGCCGCCCGCCGGCGACCGATGCGGGTGTTGGCGCCGGCTACCAGCATTCGCATGCCGGCCGCGGCCAGCTGGCCTAGGAATTCGTCGGCCGAAAGACCGGCCAGATCCCGGTTGAATTCCTGCAGTTTGACGTGATCTAAACCAAGGCGGGCGAGCAGCTCGCCGCGGTCGTCGACCGAATTGATTCCCAGTGGAGCCGAATCGGGATCCAGCACCGCGAGCGGATGCGGATCCAATGCGATCGCCATGCTCTCCAGCCGGTTTTCGCGGGCCCGGTCGCGCAGCACGCCGAGCAATTGGCGGTGGCCCTTGTGAACGCCATCGAATTTGCCGATCGAAATCGCCAGTTCGCGGCCCTCTGGAATCGGGTCGGTCTTGGCCCAGATCGCGGTCATTGCCCGATTTCCGCGGCGGGCGTCAACACCCTTCTCGGGCGCAGGAGGTTATCTGCCGCCACCTCGCCGATCCCCAGGAATCGGCCATCCGCCGCGTAGACCCGGCGAGGTCCCGCCGTCTCGGCGACCGGCGCGAATGCACCGTGGACGAACCCCCGCGCCGAATCTGCGCCCAGCAGCAATGCCGGAATGTGAAGGGCGACCTCGTCCGGGGAATGACCGATATCGGCAAGCTGGCCCGCGCGGGCCAGCGATTCGGCCTGCGCCAGCGGGACCGCCGACGCGGCGGCAAACGGTCCGACCCGTGATCTGAGGAGTCCGACCAGCACGGCGCCGCTGCCTACCGAACGGCCCAGATCGCGCGCCAGGGCACGTATGTAGGTCCCTGTCCCGCACACGACCTCCAGCGCGGCGACCAGCCTGCCGCGGCCGCCGAGTCCCGCCAACCGCCCCGTTGATGCCATTTCGCGGGAATCCCAATAGGCGAATTCGATCGCCCTGAGCCGGTGAATGGTCACCGATCGGGCCGGGACGTCCACGTTTTCCCCGGCCCGTGCGCGGCTGTAAGCGCGCCGACCGCCGACGCGGACCGCCGAATAGCGCGGGGGAGTCTGGCTGATGGGCCCGCGGAACAGCCGCAGGGCATCGCGCACACGCCACGGGGCCGGAATCGACGACCCCGAATCGACTATCTCGCCGCCCAGGTCGCAGGTCGCGCTGGTGGCGCCGAACAGCACCGCCGCCAGGTAGGTCTTCGACCCGGCGTGCAGGTGCTCGGTCATGCGGGTGGCCGGGCCGACCAGGATGGGCAGCACGCCCTCAGCCAGCGGGTCCAGGGTCCCGCCGTGCCCAATGCGCGCAAAACCGCCGGCGCGTTTGAGAGAGCGAACGACGTGGGTGGACGTAATCCCGCGCGGCTTGTACACGGGAACAACGAAGCTCCCCACCGCAGCCGACTCAACCATCTCCCGGTTCGGAATCGGATTCAAGCTGGGCCAGCAGTTCGACGGTGTCCATTCCCTCCCAGTAGCCGCGGTCCGGTCGAAAGTCCAGCATCGGAACCAGCTTTATGCGCATGACCTGGCCGACCCGGTGACGCAGGAATCCGGCCGCGTTGCTCACGGTAGCCTGCAGGCGCTGCCCGTCGGCCATGGAACCCGGCGCACCGTAGAGCACCCGCGCGTGCTTCAGGTCCCCGGAAACCGTCACTCTGGTAATGATCAACTGCTGCAAACGGGGGTCGCTGACTTCGTGGGCCAGAATCTGGCCCAATTCGCGAGCCAGTTGGGCGGCAATTTTCTGCGGTCGGTAAGACATTTGCCGCCCGGTTACCGATTAACCCGGCAGTTGTTCCTCTTCGTGGAACGCCTCGATGACGTCACCGATCCGTACCACGCGCCGGAGATTTGCCGAAAGGCCGCATTCGAACCCGGCCGCGACCGAATTGACCCGGTCCTGGAACCGCTGCAGCGCAGAAATCCGTCCGGTCTGAATCAGCTCTTCTTCGCGGAAATGCCGGACCTGGGCGCCGTCGGCCATCTGTCCCTCGGTGACCATTCCGCCGAAGATCTTGAGCGAACGCTCGGTCCTGAATACCCCGCGCACTTCCAGGCGGCCGTCGATGATCTCGACCAACTCCGGCTGCAGGCGGCCGGCCAGGGTCTTCTCGACATCCTCGATCAGCTCGTAAATGATCGAGTATTGCCGGATCTGGACCCCGTTCTGGTCGGCCAGGGCACCCGCGTTGGCGCTCGCCTGGACGCCGAATCCGAGCACGATCGCCGAAGCGGCGGTGGCCAGGTTGATGTCGTTTTCGGTGATTGCGCCCACGCCCTGGAACACCACGTTCACCCGCACCAGTTCGGTCGAGAGCGACTCCACTGCCTGGACCGTCGCCTGGGCGGCACCCTCGGTTTCGGCCTTGATCACCAGGTCGACCTGCTGCACCCTGCCCTGTGACAGTTGTTGGGCAAGTTGTTCGAGGCTCAGCTGGTTGGCCAGGGAATTGCGCGCCTGGGCGCGCGCCTGGGCGCCGCGCCGCACCTGGGCGATGCCTCGCGCCTGCTTGTCGCTCTCGACGGCGTAGAGGGTTTGGCCGGGAACCGGTATCTCCTTCAGGCCCACGACCTCGACGGCCATCGATGCAGACGCGCTGCGAACCCGGTTGCCGCGCGGGTCGACCAGTACCCGTACTTTGCCGGCGCTGGCGTCGAGCACGAATGGATCGCCCACGCTGAGAACCCCGCCGGTGATAAGGACCGTAGCAACCGGACCCAGCGAACGGTCGAGGCGGGTTTCAAGGACGGTCGCCCGCGCCGGACCGGTCAATCGCGCTTGCGGGGGATCCAGGTCGGCAGTAAGCAGGACCAGCTCCAGCAACTCTTCGACGCCCTGTCCGGTGAGCGCCGACACCTCTACGCTGGTTACGTCGCCGCCGAGCTGCTCGACCTGCAGGCCGGCGTCGGCCAGCGCCGCCAGGGTCCGCATGACGTTGGCCGCCTCCAGGTCGATCTTGTTCACGGCGACGATGATCTTGACGTCGGCGGCCAGGGCGTGACCGATTGCGTCCCGGGTCTCGGGCATGACCCCGTCATCGGCGGCCACTACCAGCACAACGATGTCGGTTACGCCGGCGCCGCGGGCCCGCATCTGGGTGAACGCGGCGTGACCGGGGGTGTCGATGAACGTGAGCGAGCGGCCGTCGACTTCAACCTGGTAGGCGCCGATGCTCTGCGTGATTCCGCCGGCTTCCTGGTTGGCCACATCGGTTTTGCGGATGGTGTCCAGCAAAGTCGTCTTGCCGTGGTCGACGTGCCCCATCACGGTAACCACCGCGGGACGCGCGCCGCGTTCGCCGTCCGGCTCGGGGATGTCGTCTTCGCGGTCCTCTTCCGGATCGGGCGCCGATTCGGCCAGCTCGGCTTCGACGCCAAGGTCGGCCAGCATGAGGCTGGCGGTCTCGAAATCCAGCGGGGCATTCAGGTTGGCGGAGATTCCCTGCTTGAAAAGCTCTCCGATCAATTCGGCACCGGACATGTTGATCTGCCCGGCCAAATCGGAAACCGTGATCGAATCGGGGATGGCGACCTTGTCAGGCCGCTCGGGCGCCGCGGCGGCGGCGACCTCGGTGCGTTCGGCGGCGACCGGGGCCGGGCTGCGCGGCGGCGGGCGGCGTCTTCCCGGCGGGCGGCGCCGGGCGCGGCGGCGGGCCATTCAGGTCCTAGCTACCGGCTGCGCCGGTGGCGGACGGCGGTGTTGGAAGCCGTTCAAGCCTCGCCGCGTTCCAATGCTTCGCCGGCGGGGCCGGCCAGGGCATCCTGGTCATCCGGCGCTTCCTGCTCGTCCAGGTCGCTGAGATCCTGGCCCAGGATTTCGGCCAGGTCTTCAAGGTCTTCGTCACCGAGCAGGATCGCCGGATCAGGGGCGGCTTCGGAACGCAGCTTGTCGGGCTGGGCGGCGTCGCGGATATTTATCCGCCAGCCGGTCAGGCGCGCCGCCAGGCGCGAGTTCTGGCCCTCGCGGCCGATGGCCAGCGAGACCATGTCCGACGCCACCTGGACATCGGCGAGGTTCTGTTCGGGGTCGATCACCACGCGCATCGACCGCGCCGGCGAGAGGGCGTTGGCCACGTAGGTCGCCGGGTCCTCGGAGAACTGGACGATTTCAACCTTTTCGGGCACCAGGTCGCGGACGATGTTTTGAATGCGCGAGCCGCGAATCCCCACGCACGTGCCGATCGGATCGAGCCCTTCCTGCATGGCCTGCACCGCGACCTTGGAGCGAACTCCCGCGTCGCGGGCGATGTTGACCACGCTGACCACCCCGTTGTTGATTTCCGGAACCTCGCGTTCAAACAACTTGCGCACGAAATCCGGATGGCGGCGCGAGACCAGGAGCTGCGGTCCGCGACCCACCTCGCGCACCTCCAGCAGGAGCACCCGCAACCAGGAATTGGGACGGAGTCTCTCGCTGGAAATCTGCTCGGAAGGCGGCAGCAGCGCCTCGGCGCGCCCGAATTCCAGGATGGCGCCGCGGTTTTCGATCCGCACGATCTTGCCGACCATCAACTCGCTGACGTGGTCGGTGTAAAGGTCCCGCACCAACATGCGTTCGGCCTCGCGCAAGGTATCGCGCATCGCCTGGCCGGCTTTTTGCGCCGCGATGCGCGAAAACCCGGTCGGCGTGACATCCACCCGCACCACGCCGCCAACGTCGGCCGACGGATCCAGTTCGCGGGCGCCGGCAACGGCAATTTCCGTGTCGGGATCCGAAACCCGGGAAACCACCGTCTTGTTCGCGAAGACGGTAAACGAACCCTCGGTGTCAACCTCGGCGTAGATGTCCTCAAGCGAACCGGGCAGATCGATGTAGGCCGATTCAACCGCGACCCGAACCGCCTCGATCACGTCACCGATGGTCAGTCCCTTGTCAGCGGCGATCTGCGCGGCGGCGAGTTCGAACTCGCTTTTCACCGTCCAGACCTCCGTCAGCTATTCGGTTGGGCCTCCACAACTTGGGCCAAAAACAACTTAAGTGGGCTTGTCAAAAGCCCACTCCAAGGTCGTTCCAGCCTGTTGCCCGTGCTGTGCAAAAGTATATCCGCTTCCGGGGCCGGCCTCCGGTCCCGAAGAGCCATGTTATGTAAACCGGAAGAGGGCCGCGGCTAGGGCACCAAACGGTCCTCCGGGTCAAAAAGAACCCAGCGGTCCTCATGCGCCCGCAGCGGAATCACGTCGCCGGCAGCGGCGCCGGCCCAATTGGGCAGCAGCGCGCTGCATTCGCGACCGTGGCTGCGCCCGGTCACCAGCGCGGCGCGCTGCTCTGGCCGCGGTTGCACCGATTCGGCTTCCAACAGGACCAGGGCGTCCTCGACGGCGCACACTTCGAGTTCGTCTGGGTGGACGCCGACGGTGACGGATTCGCCTTCAAGGATCGAGAGCCGGGTCCGACCGAGCGGTACCCGCGACTGCCCCAGCCGGACCGAGCCGTCGGCCACGCGCGCCGGAAACAGGTTCATCGGAGGCTGGCCGACGAACCCGGCCACCAGGGTGTTGGCCGGATAGCGCCGCAGCGCCCCGTAGGGGCCGCGCTGGATGATCCGACCGCCAACCATCACCGCGATCTCGTCTCCGATCGCGGCCGCTTCGCGCTGGTCGTGGGTCACGTAAAGGGCCGTGGTGCCGAACCGGCGCAGCAGGCGCTTGGTCTCGATCCGAACCTTGGCGCGCGACCCGGCATCGAGGTTGGCGAGCGGCTCGTCGAATAGGAACATCGCCGGGTCGCGGATGACGCAACGCGCGATCGCGACCCGCTGTTGTTCACCGCCGGAGAGTTCGCCCGGCTTGCGATCAAGGAGTTCATCGAACCCCGGGCCCATGATTTCGCAGGCCCTGAGAATGCGTTCGGGGATCTCCTGTCGACGCCGGTGCATTTGGAAAAAAAACGAGACGATTCCCCCGCTCGGCATGTGTGGATAGAGGGCATATTCCTGGAAAACGACCGCCACGTCGCGGTCCCGCGGCGGCAACTCCGTGACTTCACGCTCGCCGAACCAGATGTTGCCGGCGGTGGGGCTGACGAGTCCCGCCAGGGCCCTTATGAGGGTGGTCTTACCGCAGCCCGACGGCCCGATCAGGGCCAGCGTGCGGCCGTCCGGAATCTGCAGGTCAACATGATCCAGTGCCACTACCTGACCGGCCTCGATCCGCGGTCCGGGCTCGTCCGACGGCGACCCCTGGCCGGAGGCCTGGAAGCGCACGGTCAGATCGCGGGCGAGGAGTTCAGCCACGCCGGTTCACCGCCGCGAAGCTAGTACGTCCGCCCCTGGACCCGCTCGATCAACATGCGGGTGCTGAGCTGCCCGCAGATGGCCAACGCCGTGGGTGCGGCCAGAAAGATCAAAAAATTGAGCACCAGCGAGACCGCGATCGCCATCAGGGTGACCATCAGCATCGCGATCGTGACCGAGAAACTTGAAACTGCGAGTACGGCTGCATTGCGAAAGGTCTGCACGATCGAGCAGTCCAATTGAGTCAGCGCCGGCATCAGGAAGGGCTGTAGCAGAAACCAGAAGATCACCGGATAAGTGACCATCACCGCCACCACCTGGGTGATCAGTTCCCCCTGGTTCCAATAAAAGAAGAAGGCCAGAACCAGGGCGTAAAAAGCGCAAATATCGATCGTGGCGATCGCCCAGCCCCGCCAGAAGTAGGTCCTAAACGACTGAATGAATCCCCGCCAGCTGGGATCCTGGTGCTGGTCGTGCAGTTTCCAGGTGACGTCGTAAAGCGCCGCGGTAGCGGGACCGGCGGCGGCCATGGTAACCGCTGTAAGCAGAGGCAGGCCCAGCAATTCGAGCGGATGGAAACTGGTCTCGCGGACCGCTTCGGCAAAGTCCGGATTGCCCAACGCGTTAAGCAGAAGAGCGGCCAGCAATATGAACCACGGCAACATGAACAGCAGCCAGGGCAAGTGGGCCCGCAGCGCCAGCGCCAGCAGGTCGTAGTAAAGAATTCCGAGGCCGATCCAGAGATTGCGAAAAGGAACGAAGAATTCCATATTGCTCGGATTTTGTTAAGCGGCCTCGGGCTGGGCTGCCCGGACGGGTCAGCGGAGACCGTCCCGGCAACGGCGGATTCATTCTAGAGACGCTCCGGAACCTGGGAATCTCGTGCGCTCCAAACCGCTGCTGCTGATCATCCTCCTCTGTTCGCTGGCGGTGGTGGTCTTCCTGGCCTCGCGACCGCTCGAGGACGAGGGCGGTTACCCCTCGCTTTCGCGCAGCGGTCTTGATCTGCGGCGCCTAGACCAGAAGCTGGAACCGGTCAACCGGGCAATTGCCGAATCGCGGTTGACCGGCCAATCGCAACCGGTCCTGCTGCAAATCTCCGAGCCCGAGATGTTCAGCAAATACGCCGACTGGTCGCAACCCGGCTTGGCATTGCTCGGGATTTCCGGCGGCGAGGCCTATCTGGGAGACGACGGCATCGATTTCCGCGGGAGATTGCACATCCTCGGGGTGGATTTCGAATACGCGGTCAAGACCCGATTGCGGATCGAGGACGAAGAACGCCAGGTGGCGATTGACAGCGCGCGCCTGGGGGCGTTGGCGGCCCCGGGCTGGTTTCGCGATCTGACGGTGGAAGCGATAAAAGCAACGGTCGACGCCGGCCTGCCGCGAATCCCGATCGAAACCAAGACGTTGATCATTTCCGATCAGGAAATGGTCATCTCGGGGGTTACGCGCGGAATCTGACCCGACCCAGATTCCGGTCCATTTCAGGTCAGGGCCAGGGCCTGATTTCGGCGCCGGCGCCTTCGACCAGGATGCGCAGCGTGTCCATTACGTCGGATAGCGCCGAGCCTCCCGACTCGCGCCGCACGATCACGTCGACCGGCAGGCCGACGTGGCGCGACCCCAGAGCCACATAGGCTTTCAGGTACGAATTGCTATGGCGATCCATCACCAGCCCCAGGATGGGCGAGACCTGCGATTCGAACATCGTCACCAGGACCCGCGCAGACTCCGTCCGCCCGCCGAACCAGCGGGCCGCAAGAGATCCCAGGGCGTTTTCCCACAGCCACTGCATCTCGCTGGGTGGGCCCGGCATGCATGCCAGAACCGTTTCGTCAACGCGGATCGCAAAGCCCGGCGCCCAGCCGGGTCCGTTCTCGAATACCGTCGAGCCGGACGGAACCGCTGACATCTTGTAGAGGTGCGGCGGCAACGGATCCGATTCGCCAAGCTCGCGGCGGCGCCGATAGCTGGCGATTACCGCGGGATGCTGGATGACCTCGACACCGGCCACCGCGGCGGCTACTTCCACCGTCAGGTCATCTGGAGTCGGGCCGAGACCGCCGGTGGCCAGCACCAGGCTCGCGCGACGGTGAATTGCATCGCGCCAGACGTTTTCCAGCAGCCCGGGGTCGTCGGCTACGGCGGTTATCCGTTCAACCCGCGCGCCGGCCTCGGTAAGGCGCTGGGCCAGCCAGGAGGAATTGGTGTCCTGGATTCGTCCGATCACGACCTCAGTCCCGATCGCCAGGACTTCCGCCGGGGCCGCCGGATCAGCAATCCTGATCCCGGTTTCGGTCAAGGTTCAAGCTCCTGGCGCTGGGCGGACGGGAACGCATGCGGCGTGGTCGCCGTCCCTGAGGCCGAGTCCTCTATCAGTCCCGACACGTAGAGTCGGATCGCCTCCGGGTAAGCCAGCAACACCTGGGCGCCGTTTTCGCTGGTGGACGGTTCGACCATGCCCAGCTCGTAATCAATGACCCCCGACGTGATTTCCCCGGGTGGTACGTCGAGAATCAGCTTGGTCAACGACGGCAGCGAAAAAAGCGGGAAGTCGGTCTCGAAGGTGGACGCCAGCCGACCGGCCAGCGCCGGGCCCTGCACGATGAGATTGGGAGTGACAAACTGCTCGCGAACGGCGCGCAGGAACTGCTGCTGCCGCTGAACCCGTCCGAAATCGCCGTCCTGGTAGCGGGTGCGCACAAATTTCAGCGCGGTCGCCCCGTCGAGGTGATGTTCGCCCTGTTCCAGGTAAAAGTGCTCGTATCGCGAATCGTCGGCGGCCGGGAAGGTCTGGTCGCGAATCGCCTTTTCCACGTAGATGTCGATTCCTCCAAAAAAGTCCACCAGTTCGACGAACCCCGGAAATTCGACCGCGAGATAGTAGTCAACGGGTTGATCCAGGAGGCGGCCGACCTCGCGCTTTAAGCCCTCGGGGCCGTGCAGATCCTTGACCGCGTTGATGCGGACCGGCTCGTCGGTGCAGTTGGCCACGCAAATGTCGCGCGGAACCGACACCGCGATCGCGGTGTCGGTCTCGGGATCCACCCGCAGCCAGATCATCGTGTCGGTGCGTCCCGAAGGGTCGTCACCGCGGCGGTCGATTCCCAGTATCAGGGCCGAGAACGGCTGGTCGTCAGGCCAATCCGGAACCAGCGCGCCCGGATCGGGGATCGAGGCCGGAATCTCGGCCAGCCAGTCGGGCGGAAGGGCCTCGATCCGCGACAGGGCCGGGGCTACCGGCACCGCCGGGGCGGCATCCTGAACTGCCGCGGGATCGGACGCGCGGGGTTCGGGCGTAAAAAGCCAGGCCGCAAAGACCGCCAGCATGGTGACCGCGAGCACGGGCAGGGTCCAGGAAATCCGTCTCAAGGCCGGACCGGGGGGCCGACCGGGTATCACCGGAGGTCGGTTGGGCATCATCGGCGCACCGGCATTGCGCTCGCCGGGCGGGTGGACATCCGGGCCCGATGCCCCGATCCAACACGCGGAAGACTATCGTCTTTCAGAAACCAGCGTCCGCAGGAGGAATCGAATTGGGTTCCGAAAACCGGCCAGATCGCTCGATTGCGGTGGTGGGCAGCATCAACACCGACCTGGTTTTGCAACTCCCGCGCCTGCCGTTGCCGGGCGAAACCGTCCTCACCGAATCGGCGCTTCAGATATTTGGCGGCGGCAAGGGGGCCAACCAGGCAATCGCCGCGGCCCGCCTGGGGGTTCCGGTAAGCATGGTTGGGGCGGTCGGCGCGGACCAGTTCGGCGGTGATCGAGTCTCCCAGCTGGCGGGCGAGGGAATCGACGTGGAAAACGTAGCCCGCGTCGCCGACCGATCCTCGGGGGTGGCGCTCATCACGATCGATGAGGAAGGTCAAAACTGCATCGCCCTGGCGGCCGGCGCCAACCAGAGCGTCACGCCCCTCCATACCGCCTGTGCCGCGGTCGAGAATGCATCGCTGGTTATGGCAGTCGTGGAAATCCCGACCCCGCCGATAGCGGCCGCCTTCACTACCGCCCGCCGCGCGGGCGCCATTACTCTGCTCAACGCCGCTCCTCCGGGCCGCCTGTCGTGCGAAGTCCTTTCGCTGGCCGACTACCTGGTGGTCAACGAGACCGAGGCCGGCGCGCTGGTCGGAGAGCCGGCGCCAGATCACCGGCAGGCCCCGCAGCTGGCCGATCGATTGGCCGAACTTTGCGGGCGCGCCGCGGTCATCACGCTCGGGTCCGGCGGCCTCTGCGCCAGCGACGGAGCGGATCGGATTCGGCTCCCGGCGTTCGCGACCACGGTGGTTGACACCACCGCGGCCGGTGACGCCTTCTGCGGCGCACTCGCGGTCGGGTTGTTGGAGCGGATGGGGTTCGCCCAGGCGCTTCGGTTCGCCAGCGCCGCCGGCGCAGCGGCCTGTCGGCAACTGGGGGCGTCCTCTTCGCTGCCCGATCGAACCACGGTGAATCAAATCCTTGACTCCTGAGGCCCGTCGAACCTAGCCGGAAGTGGCCCCGCTGGTCGCGTACGCCTGGCGTCGTCGTCGCGCCATCACCATATCGGCCGCCAAGAGGGTCGCGTTCAGCATGCTGGTTTCCTCGGCGCGATTTTCGCCAGCGCGCCCGTAGGCGGTGCCGTGGTCGACCGAAGTCCGGATTACCGGCGTGCCCAAGGTCACGTTGACCCCGTTGTGGATTCCCAGCATCTTCACCGCAATGTGCCCCTGGTCGTGGTACATTGCCACGACGCCGTCGTATTCGCCCTGGGAAGCCCGCGCAAACACCGTATCCGGGGGCATCGGGCCGAGCGCGTCGATTCCGTCCCTTCGGGCGCGGTGCACCGCCGGTTCCACCTGCTCGGAGTCCTCCATGCCGAACAGGTTGCCGGGTTCGGCATGTGGATTGAGGCCGGCAACCGCAATCTGGGGCGAGTCGATCCCCATGTCCTGCAGGGCCTGCTGGAAGATCCCGATCACCTCGACAATGCGGTCCGTCTTGACCAGGGTGACGGCCTCGGCCAAGCCGACATGGGTGGAGACGTGAATAACGCGCAGTTTCCCCGCCACCAGCATCATGCGTGAAGTCCTGGCGCCCGAGAATTCCTGGACTATTTCGGTATGCCCGGGATAGTCGTAGCCGGCCATTTTCATGGCCAGCTTGTGCAGCGGCGAAGTGGCCATGGCGTCCAATCGGCCGGCCGCGCAGAGTTTTACCGCTTCGATGACCGCGGTGACGGCAGCCTCGCCGCCGGCGGCCGTGACTTCCTTAAACGGCAGTTCGCGGTGGTCCCGGTGCCAGATGTCCAGAGTGTCTACGGTCCCGCGCTCGAATCGGGCATCACTAGCGTCCGCGATCGTACGCACCGCAAGGTCGATCCCACAGATTTCGAGGATTCGCTCCAGGGCCGAAGCGCTGCCGATCGCAATCGGCTGGAGCCGCTCGTAGATGGAGTCATGCAGCAATGCCTTGGCCACCACCTCGGGCCCAACGCCGGTCGGGTCGCCGAGGGTCAGTCCGATGATCGGCGGCTGGGATTGGTCAGACATGGATCGCGGTCAGCTTCCGGGTTCGAGCGGTATCGGACCCGGGCGCCGTCGGCCGGGACCTCGGGTTGATTTTCGCCGAGCCCGCGAATACCCGGAATTAGGATTTGATTGCTCGCGGCCGGACCAGCACCGATTCGATTCAAGGCGGTTCCGGGTTGTCCCAACGACCCCCAAACATCATCCTGATCATCACCGATCAGCAGCGCTTCGACACCATCGGCGCGCTTGGCTTCGATTACATGGACACCCCGCACCTGGACCGTTTGGTGCGAGAAGGGGTTTCCTTCGATAACTGCTTCATTCCGGCCACGTCCTGCGCGCCGGCGCGGGCCAGCCTTTTCACCGGTCGATATCCGCACACGACCCGGATCTTCAAGAACGGGGATCCCTGGCGCAAGACCTGGGTCAGCGATCTCCGCGCGGCCGGGTATCACACCGTCAACATCGGCAAGATGCACACTACCCCCTTTCTCGCCGAAGCGGGCTTCGACGAGCGTTACGTCGTAGAGAACAAGGACCGCTATCTGCAGGGGGCCGAGTTCATCGACGAATGGGACAAAGCCCTGATAGCGCGCGGCGTGGTCCCCAAGCCTGGCCGGATCATGTATCGCGAGCGCGCCGACTACCGCCACAGCCTGGGTGCGTTCGTTTGGGACTGGGACGAGGACCTGCAATCGGACAACTTCGTCGGTGGATTTGCGGCCCACTGGATAAGAAACCAGACCGTTCGCGAACCGCTTTTCTTGCAGATCGGGTTCCCCGGGCCTCACCCCCCGTACGACCCGACGCCCGAGTTCGAGCGCCGGTACCGCGACCGCGATTTCGGGATCGTCGATCCGACCCGCGCGGAGATCGACGGTCAACCCGGCCCCTTCCGGTCGATGCGCGAGCACAACGCCGAGGTCGACCATGATTCGATCGTGCACATGCTCGATCCGACCTTCGCGCAGCGCCAGCACCAGCGCGCCTGCTACATGGCCAACGTGGCGATGATCGACGCCCAGGTCGGCAACATCCTGGCCGCCCTAGAAGACCGCGGCCTGCTCGAGGATTCGATCGTGGTCTTCACCTCCGACCACGGCGACGCCCTCGGCGACCACGGGCACAGCCAGAAGTGGACCTTTTACGACATAGTCACGCGCGTGCCGACCATTGTCTGGTCACCGGGAAGATTCGACGGCGGCCGCCGGATCGAAGACCTTTATTCGTGGATCGACCTGGCGCCGACGATCTTCGAGTTCGCCGGATTGACCGTACCGGAGGGGTTCGAAGGCATAAGCATGGGCCCGGCGCTGGCCGGCAGCCCGAGCGCCAGCGGACGCCGTTATGTCTTCTGCGAGCAGTCGCGCGAGGACATGATGGGGCTCGATTGGGACTTTATGACCATGGTCCGTGACCGTCGCTGGAAGCTGGTGCGCTTGCTGGACTGTGACGAAGGCCAGCTGTTCGACCTTGAATCCGATCCTGGCGAGACTCGCAACCGTTGGGGCGATCCGGACTGCGCTGCCGAAAGGGGCCGGCTCTCGGACGTTCTGACCGACTGGCTGATACGCAGCCACTACGAGACCTCCGATTGGGGGCAGCAGTGGCGCTGACCGGCGACCTGGCCGGAATCCATGCCGATCCGGGCGCCTTACTGCGGCACCTGATCCGGTTCAACACGACCAACCCGCCCGGCAACGAGCGCGCTTGCATCGAATGGATCAAGGGCCTGTTGGGGGAATACGGAATCGAATCGCGCCTTTACGCGCTGGACCAGGACCGTCCCAATCTCGTGGCCCGCATCCGGGGCGGCGACGAACCGCCGCTCCTGCTGTACGGACATGTCGACGTGGTGACCACCGCCGGACAGCCCTGGACCAGGGACCCGTTCGCGGCAGATCTTGTCGATGGCGTGATCTGGGGGCGCGGCAGCCTGGACATGAAAGGCGGCGACGCGATGATGATCGCCGCCTTCCTGCGCGCCGTCCACGAGCAGACCGAACTGCCCGGCGACGTGATCCTCTGCCTGCTCGCGGACGAAGAAGCCGGAGCCGAGTACGGCGCCGGTTTCATGGTCGATCAACACCCTGAACTGTTCGAAGGGGTGCGGTTCGCATTGGGCGAATTCGGCGGCTACCGCGAGGAGATGTTCGGTCAAACGTACTACCCGATCCAGGTGTCCGAGAAAACCGTCGTTCGCCTGACCGGACGCATAAGGGGTCCCGGCGGCCACGGCGCCATGATTCACCGCGGCGGGATCATGGCGCGCCTGGGCCGGGTCCTGACGACCCTCGACCAGAACCGCCTGCCGGTGTCGGTCACTCCGGCCGCGGCCGGAATGGTCGAGGCCGTCGCCAACGGCCTGCAGGACCCCGAGCGGGCCCAGGTGTTGGCCCTGCTCGACCCCGAACGGGCCGACTCCGCGCTGGACCGCATGGGCCCGCGAGGCGACATCTTTGACTGCGTCCTGCACGACACCGTCAACGTGACGGTCATCAATGGCGGCGACAAGTTCAACGTCGTGCCCAGCGTCGTGGAGCTGAATTTCGACGCCCGCATCCTGCCCAGTTCAACGCCCGAAAAACTGGTCTCCGACCTGGAAAACCTGGTCGGGGAGGAGGTCGAATTCGATCCCCCGCGGGCGATGAGCGAACCGCTCGGACAGCCCGACCTGCGCCTGTTGCCGCTGCTCGAACAGGTGCTCAGAGAGCACGACCCGGATGCCCGGCCGATGCCGATGCTGATGGTTGGAGCCACCGACGGTCGCGAATTCCGCCGGATCGGGATCCAGTCCTACGGCTTCCTGCCGATGAACCTTCCACCCGACATCGAGATTTTTCGTCTAATTCACGCTGCCGACGAGCGTATTCCCGACGAGTGTCTGCGGTTCGGCGCCAGCTGCATATTTGACGTCCTGACCCGCTTCGACCAGCTGGCGTAGCCGTTCGCGCAGCGGCGCGCTATCGAGCCGGCCGGGCTCACGGCTTGTGGCGAAGTTGCCCGGACAAACGCGCCCGCCGGGGGTCAGCTAATCGAGTCAGCCGTCGAGTTACCGACTGGAATACCGTCGGCATCCAGCTGGCGCCAAGCGCTATCGCGCGTCCCCACCAGCAATCACGCCCGGGGGTGGGTCGGCGACCCTGACCAGGCGCTTACCGAAGTTCTCCCCCTCAAGCAGTCCGATCAGCGCCTGGGGCATGCTCTCGAATCCGGTGACGGTTTCTTCGCGGTAGTAGAGCTCACCGGATGCTATCCAGCCCGCCAGCCGACTGAGCCCGCGCTGGCGGAGGTGCCACCAGTCGCGCACCAGCAGGCCCTGCATCGTGGCGCGATTCGAAAGCAGGGCGCGCGTGGGGCGAACGGCCCGTTCGGGTTCGGGCAGGTTGTATTCGGAGATCATCCCGCAGATTGCGATGCGCGCACCCAGGTTGATTCGCTGCAGAACCGCGTCCAGGATCGGCCCGCCGACGTTGTCGAAGTAGACGTCGATCCCGTTCGGGCATTCGCGGTCGAGCGCCGCGCCGACATCCTCATCGCGGCGGTTGATGCAGGCATGGTAGCCGAGCCGCTGCAGGCAATATTCGCGTTTGGCATCCGATCCGGCAATTCCAACCACGCGGTTCCCGCCGATCCGGGCCATCTGTCCGACGACACCGCCGACCGCTCCCGAGGCGGCGGAGACCACCACAGTGTCCCCGGGTTGCGGGCGGCCCACTTCCAGAAAACCGAAATAGGCGGTCATGCCGGGCATTCCCAGCACGCCAAGCGCGGTGGATATCGGCGCCAGCTCGGGGTCGACCAGATCAAGTCCGTCGGCGTCAATCGTGGGCATAGTCTGCCAGCCGAAGTCACCCTCGACGATGTCGCCGGGCTTAAAGCGCGGAGAGCGCGAGGCAACGACCTCGCCTACTCCGCTGCCGACCATCACCTCGCCCAGGCCGGCCGGATCGGCATAGCTGCGCGAGGGTCGCATCCGACCGCGCATGTAAGGGTCGACGCTCAGCCAGATCGTTCGTGCCAGCACCTGGCCCTCGCCCGGCTGCCCGGCCGGTTCCTCGACCAGCGAAAAATCAGAGGGTGAAGGCTCGGCGCGAGGCCGGTTAACCAGCAGGTACTTGCGGTTGGTGTCCATTGCGATTCCCTAGCAGAAGACTGCGTCGGCGTTGTAGCGATTGCCGGCGTAGCTGCCGACCTCCGACAAATGCAACTGGGTCCGGCGCCAGCTCTGCGCCCAGGACCCGGCATCATGCAGCTCGCTGGCCGGATCGAGCCTTGATCTGGCCACGAATCCGGGAAAGACTTCGCGCCCGGTGGGAAGGCCGGTCGGGGAGTAGCGCAGATCGAAGCTGAAGCGCACCGCGTCGGAGACGTTGTTCAGTGACCGGTGCAGGGTGTGGCGGTGCAGGAACAGGACCGATCCGGCCGCCATTGGGAGTGGCCGCATCAGGCTCTCTTCCACGTTTTCGGTGGGGATGTGCAGGCCGGTCGAGGCCAGGCAGTGCGGCGCGAGGCCCAATCGGTGCGAGCGCGGTATCGCGGCCAGGCAGCCCATCTCCACGCTGGCGTCGGTGATTGGGGCCCAGCAGGTCAGTATCGGGGTAACGTCGCCGTCCTCGGTGATGACCCCGTTGTCCTGGTGCCAGAGGGTCGCGTTGCCGATTCCCATATTCGATACCGACCGGCTGTCCGGCACCGATCGCTCGGGAACCTTGACCCGGATGTGCTGGACCGGATTGGAATAAATCTCCGAACCGATGAAGCACTCGACGATGTCCAGCAGCCGCGGGTGCGAGAGCAGGCGGAAGGCAGATTCGCCGGTGTACATCTCTACCGCGGGGTCGATCCCCTTGGGGGGCAGCGAGATGTCGTACGGCTGATGGTCGAATCCGCCCGTGCTTTCGGCCAGGTAGAGCATCTTCTGCTCGAAATTCCAAGCGTGATCGTACCCGGCATATTGAGCCGAACTCAGTAATTTCGGGGCCTGGCGGTCAGCGATGGCCGAATAGTCGGCGAGCAACGGCGCGAAATCCGTCTCCGGATCAAATACCGCTTCGACTATTAGCCAGCCCTCGCGGTCGAAATGATCGATTTGTTCCTGGGTTAGGCGCATCGTCACATCCTGTCGGGCCCGCGTGGAGGATCCCGGGGCCGGCCAAGTCCTCGACCAATTATTGGATAGCCCGGCACGGCGACCGTACCGGCTGCGTTCGAATCAGTCGCGCTGCGGCGCGGCCCCGGCACGGCAGTAGCCGCCCGCGGCAAAGCCGCTGCCTTACTCGACCACCGCCAGTTGAATCAGGTGGTACCCGCCGGCCCCGTCGGGGTGGGTCGGGGTGCGTTTTTCAGGTTGCGGATCGCCCGCCCCGTCGAATGCCCGCACCTCAAGGAAGTAAGTGCCCGGATCCAGGCCCAGGTTGGCTTTCCAGCGGCGCCAGGTCGTCTCGTTGAGCTGGTCTTCGAGTTCGGCCGGCGTCCAAACATCGGAATCGTTGCGTCGCCATTCGACCGCCGAGATTCCGCGGTTGCCGGCAAACGCGATGCCCCCGATGATGTCCTCGCCCACTTGCACCCGGCCGGTTCGGCGCCGGCCGGCCAGGTCCCAGGCGCTGGTGGCCTTGATGATCGCGATGTCCGACCAGCCGCGGCGCTGCCAGTAGCCCTCGTGATCGCGGTCGGTGACTTCGATCCGGGTGATCCACTTGACGTTCTTCATCCCGTAGATGTTGGGGATGTATGCGCGGAGCGGAAACCCGTGCGCGGCAGGAAGCGGCTGGCCGTTCATACCGTACGTCAGGAGCGTCGTGGGTTCCAGTGCCTTTTCGATCGGTATCGAATCGTCATATCCGCCCGGGGCATGAAACACCACGTCGCGGGCGCCCGGCTGCAGCCCGGCCAGATCCAAGACTTCGGCCAGCGGCACGCCGGTCCAGCGGGTGGTGGAGATCAATTCGCCGCCAACCTCGTTGGAAATGCACTGCAGCGTGCCGTACATCTCCTGCATGGGCAGCCGCTCGATGTCGTCGATCGAAAAACTCAACTCCCGGTCCACCAGTCCGCCAACCTGCATCGACCAGTTGGACCGCGCAAATGTAGGCGTACGGGTGTAGATGTCGATCCGATAAAAGTCTTCGTTGGATGTAACCAAGGGACGGGTGTTGGCGGCCTGCATGAAGTCGGAGTCGAAGCCCTCGATCGCCACCGGTTCGGGGCTGGGAGGCTCGGCCCGGGAAGCCAGAATCCCGCGCTGCGCGGCAATGGCGCCGAACGATCCCGCCACCGCAGTTGCGGCCGAGAGGGCCAGCAACTCGCGGCGCGAGCGCCGCTGGAGCCAGCCAGAGCGCCGGGGCGGTGGCCAAGTTGCGCTGGCGACCGACTCGGCGGCCGGCGCGGGCAACGGGGCATAGGCCTGCGATAGGTAGCCGTATAGGGCGGCCGCGGCGACCAGCCAGAAAATGCCGCCCAGTCCGTAGAAGGAGAGTTCGGCCAGGAGTTCGATCGTCAACTGGGCCACCAGGAAGATCGCACCGGCCAGGAGCGATCGCTGGGCGAGCGAGTCGGTTTGCGGCGCGAACCGGTAGACCAGCGCCGAGAGGACCCCGGTGGCCAGTATCCAGGTCGCCAGTCCCGAAGCCTCAAGGAGAGTCTTGCCCAGCGGCCCCAGGGTTTCAATCGACCAGGTTGCCAGCTGGCCGGGCGAAAAGCGGATCAGCAGATCGACGAAGTCAAATGCCGGATTGGCCATCCAACCCAGTTCGAAAAGCGGGAAGTAGAGGGAAGTCACCAGACCACCCGCGAGCAGGCCGGTTAGGCCTGCCATTGCCCAGGGGGCACCGACGGCTGCGGAAATCCGCGCCGTCAGGCCGGCGTCTGCGTCAATTTCCGGATCGTGCATGGACCCCTCCGGTGCTGCACCACCGCGCTCGATTATCGATGCAGGCTCTTTCGCTTTATACGGCCGTGGAACGATCCCGGTTTGCAAAGCCTTTTATTATGTAAAGTGCGATGACGATCAATCAAGCGATCGACGGATTCCTGCTGGCCAATCGGGCCAAGTCTCCGGCGACGCGCAACACCTACGCTACCGGGCTCAAGGCCTTCCGGGCCTACCTGGCGGCGTTGGGCATCGACCCTGCAGCCGACGATATCGATTCGCTTCCGGAGCGATCGCTGGAGCAGTTCTACCTCTGGCTGGTTGATCTACACGGGCGCGACCGCCTATCCACGGTCGAGACGTACCTTTCCGGCCTCCGAGGCCTGCTGCGCTTTCTGGCCGGGGAGGGATCGATCCCGCACATCTCGATCGAGCGCTCGCGCGAGCAATTGCGACGGGTCAAGGTCCGCAAGAATTACCTGACTCCACACGTTGATTCGGCCCTCGCGCTGGTCGTTCAGACGGCCAATCGAACTCCGTTGCCCGAGGATCGCTCCGATCCCAACCTGGCGACCCGCATCCTGCGCGACCGCGCGATCCTCAATACCCTCTACAGCACCGGAATGAGACGCGCCGAAGTCGCTTCTCTGAATCGGGCCGACGTCGAAGCCGGGCGACGTGGGGAAGCGATCATCACCGGTAAGGGCAACAAACAACGGGTGGTTTTTTTCGACGAGAGTTCGCTCGGACACATTGCCGCCTATTTGGCCCTGCGAAGCGATTCATTCGCACCCTTATTCATTCGACATCCGGCGCGTGGGAACCCTGGCCCACGGGGCGAAAAACTGCGACTATCGCCGCAATCGATTTGGCTGACAGTCAAGCGCTACGCGCGTGCCGCCGGGGTCTCCGCGTCTACGCACGATTTCCGTCACCTGAAAGCAACCACTCTGCTTGATCGGGGAGCCGACCTGTCCCAGGTCCAAGATCTCCTCGGTCACGCCTCGCCGGAAACGACAAAGACCATTTACGCCCACTATTCGATCCAGCATCTCCGCTCGGCATTCGATCGCTATTCGCAACCGCTGGCAGATGCCGTCGCGGGCCGGAATACGGGACCTGACGACGCGCAATAACGCGAATTCGCCTCCCCTGCTCCTTTGGACGGTGGATCGCGCCAACTGATCGCGGCATTCTTAAAGCCCGACGCCGCCCTATGAAACGGCGATTCGATGGGTCTGATTCGCTCGCAATTACCCGAGGCGAAGAGCCGTCGCCGATTCAATCTATCTACAAATAGCTATAGCTACTGGCTATGGCAATAATATGACAAAAGGGAACTCGAGGGATTCGACATGAGCGGCGCGAACACCGAGCAACGCACGATTTCGGCGGGCGAATTCAAGAACCGCTGCCTGGCGCTTATGGACGAAGTAAACGAGACTGGCGAAGAGATCGTGATCACCAAGTACGGCAAACCCGTGTCGCGATTGGTTCCGGCAAGAAAATCGACGCCGCAGATTTGGGGTCGATACCGGGACACAGTCCGGGTCGTAGGCGACGTCATGGCCCCGGTCGTGCCGGCTGAGGAATGGGATGCCATTAACGATCCTGACCGAGTGCTGGACCCTAAACGTGGGTCGGCGCGTTGATCCTGCTGGACACCCACGTACTGCTGTGGTTTGTTGCGGGTTCAGAACGCATGGGTGAAAACGCACTGAGGCGATTGCAGGCCGCCTGGGAAAGCGGCGCCGTAACCGCTTCGGCATTCAGTTTTTGGGAAATCGCCTTGCTTAACGACAAAGGCCGATTGAATCTTGCGATATCGCCGCGCGCGCTCCATCGGCGGCTGCGGGTTGACGGACTTCGGACGGTCTCAGTGGATGCTGAGATCGCGTTCCGGGCCGCGGAGCTCGCGAACGAGGGGTTTCACGCCGATCCGGCCGACCGGATAATCGCCGCCACCGCCCTGGTCGGCGGTTATCGATTGGCGACCGCCGACGGCAGGATAACCAGTTGGGCCAGGCGATCTGGAATGCTTTCAACGCTTGACCCGGCATTGTGATCGAACACAACTTCGATGCGCCTAGCCCTCGGATGCGGCGATTGCAGGCGATTGCTCAGATCAAGTGTGAATCGATTCCGGTGCCGCGTATCGGCGCAGCCGGTTCAGCAGGGCCGGCGGGCCGCTGCCCTGCACCAACACGCGGTCTCCGACATAGCGGAGCCTTGCGATCCGCCCGCTGGATCTGATCCTTTCGAGCAGGGCGCCGCTGCGGTAAGGGAGTTCCACGTCAAACTGCTGCCAGTCGGCGGCGGCGGCCTTGCCGATCGCGTCGCGCAGTACGTCCAGCCCGGCGCCCGTACGGGCCGAAACCAGCATCCCGCCGGGCAACGGCGGGCTCTCTCCGGCCCGCAAGCGGTCGGCCTTGTTCAGCGCCAGGACGCTTGGTTTGTCGGCCAGGCCAAGATCTTCCAGCGTGGAAACAACCGTCTCGACCCTTTCCGTCAGGTGGGGGGCGGATACATCGGCGACGTGGACCAGCGCATCGGCTGATTCAACTTCTTCCAGGGTCGCTCTGAATGCGGCCACCAGGCGCGGCGGCAGGCGGTTGATGAACCCGACCGTATCGATCACCAGGGCCAACTGGCCACCCGGCAATTCGGCCCGGCGGACCTTCGGATCCAGGGTCGCGAACATGCGCGGCTCGCCGGGATCGGCGTCGCCGCAGAGCGCTGCGTGAAGGCTGGTCTTGCCGGCGTTGGTGTATCCGACCAGGGCGACGGTCAGTCCGGCTTCGGCGCGCTGGGCGCGGGCGATGGAGCGCCGCGACCGGAGCCGTTCGATTTGGCGGTCCAGGACCGAGAGGCGCGCCCGCAGCTCGCGGCGGTCGCGTTCGATCTGGGTCTCGCCCGGACCGCGCGTCCCGATCCCGCCGCCGGTACGCGAGAACTGGACCCAGAGGTCGGAGAGGCGCGGCAGCAGGTAATCGATCTGGGCCCGGGCGACCTGCAGCTTGCCTTCGGCGGATCCCGCGTGGCGGGCGAACACGTCCAGGATCAAGGCGGTCCGGTCGAGGATCTTGCGGCGCGCGCGCCGTTCCAAGTTGCGTTGCTGGCGCGGTTGCAGCTCGGCGTCGAATACGATCGCCTGCGCTCGCAACCGGGCGGCCTCTGCCACCACTTCCTCGGCCTGCCCAGTCCCGATGAGCAACGCCGGGTTGGGGCGGCGCACCCGCAGCAGAGTCTGCCCGCAGACCCGGGCGCCGGCCGATTCGGCCAACTCGCTCAGTTCGGCCAGGCTGTCCTTCGGCGTCCAGATGCCGCGCCCGGGTAGTTCCAGACCAACCAGGAAGACCGGCTCCCCGGATTCGCGGTTCAAAAGTTAAGTCGCGCCAGTCGGTCCATAGCTTCGTCCAGGCGCGCATCCGGCGTGGTCAACGAAATTCGGAAGTAGCCGTCCCCGCCGGGACCGAATCCCAGTCCCGGAGTCACCACGACGCCGGCCTCGTCGATCACGTGGGCCGCAAAGGAACTGGAATCAAACCCCTGCGGCACCGGCGTCCAGACATAGAGGCTGGCGGCGGGAACCTCCGGTGCCAGCCCCATCCGGCGCAGCGCCGCCACCACGCGATCGCGCCGCGCCTCCAGGGCCTTGTTGCGCCTGCTGATCCATTCCTCGGGCATCTCCAGGGCAGCCACGCCGGCCGCTTCAATTGCGGCGAACATCCCCGAGTCCATGTTGCTCTTGACCCGCGCCAAAGCCTCGATGACGGCGGCGTTGCCGGCGGCCCAGCCAATTCGCCAGCCGGTCATGTTGTAGGTCTTGGATAGCGAATGGAATTCAACGCAGTAATCTAGCGCCCCGGGTTGGGACAGGGCGCTCGTGGCGCGGAACCCGTCGAACGTGACCTCGGAATAGGCCGCGTCCTGGCAGAGGAGGATCTGGTTGCGGCGGCAGAATTCCAACGCTTCTGCGAAAAACCCCTCCGAACCGGCCGCGGCGGTCGGATTGTTGGGGTAATTGAGCCACATCAGCTTGGCCGCGGACCTGTCCATCGGATCGATTTCGGAGAGATCCGGGGTCCACCCGCGCTCGGCCAGCAGCGGCATGTAGGACACCCGGCCGCCGACCAGTTCGGTGCCGATCGAGTAGACCGGGTAGCCCGGGTCCGGGACCAGCACCAGGTCGCCCGGGTCGACCAGGGCGACCGGGGCGTGGGCGATCCCCTCCTTGGAGCCGATGAGGGGGACGATTTCACGGTCCGGATCCAAATCGATCGCGAACCGCCGCCGGTACCAGTCGGCAATGGCGCGGCGGAACTGGGGGATGGCGGTCTCGTTGTAGCGGTGGTAGGCGGGGTTGCCGGCCGCTTCGCGCAGGCGTTCCACGACCGGTTCCGGCGTCGGCAGGTCCGGGTCTCCGATGCTGACCGGTATCACGTCGACTCCGGTGGCGGCCTTCTCGGCCCGCAGCGCATCCAGGCGCGCGAACAGATATGGCGGCAGTTCGGCGATGCGGCGCGCGATCAGGTTATTGGTGTCAAGGGTCAATTGACCAACCTTTGCGTGATATTGGCCAGTCGGCTCAATGGTTCCAGTCGGCGTCAAAAACGGTGACTGCCGGTCCGATCAGGATCAGGTCGTCGTGCTCGTGATCCCACTCGGCTTCAAGGTGGCCCCCGTCGACCTCGAGCCCAACCCGCCCGAATTCGATCGCACCGGTCTTCATTGCTGCCGCCACCGTGGCGCCCGCACCCGATCCGCAGGCCAGGGTGATCCCGGCGCCGCGCTCCCAGACGCGCATTCGCAGGGTGGCTCCATTGCGCGTGACCACCGGAGCGTAGATCTCGAAATTGGTGCGCTCGGGGAAGGCCGGATGATGCTCGATTTGCGGTCCGATGCGCTCGAGATCGAATTCCTCGGGCGATTCCACCCGGGCGACTGCGTGGGGATTGCCCATGCTCACGCAGGTCAACTCAATCTCCTGACCGCCGATCTCCAGCGGAACCTCGATCGCCATATCGGCGGCCAACGTCGTCGGCACCGCCGCCGCGTCAAGGTCCGGCACGCCGAGCGAGGTGGCAACCCTAAGGCCCTGCGGGCCGTCGCCCAGGACCTGGACCCAGAGCGGCCCGGCGCCGGTAAGAACGCCGGTCCGGCCTTCGCCGATCTCGCCCCGGTCGTATAGGTATTTGGCAAAGCAGCGAATGCCGTTGCCGCACATCTCGGCCGCAGAGCCGTCCGGGTTGTACATGACCATCTCGAGGTTCTCGCCCGGTTCGCCCCGCAACAGCAGCACGCCATCCCCGCCGACTCCGAAGTGGCGATCGCATACCGACTGCGCAAACTGCGGCCAATCGCGCTCGTCTTCCGAGCGGGTATCGACGAGCACGAAATCGTTGCCGGCTCCGTGCAGCTTGGTAAATCGCATGGGTCTCGCTAGGGGAATCGGCTACCCGGTCCGACCAATTCGCGTCAGCGCCTGCTGAATTTGCGGTCGGTCGGGTTCAAGCCATTGAATGCGCATTTTATTTCTTAGATAGGTCATCTGCCGGCGCGCGTACTGGTTGGTCGCGGTCCGGATCCCCTGCTCGGCCGCGGTCAGGTCGCAGCGTCCCAGCAGGTAATCGACGCATTCGGAATAGCCGATGGTGGTCTGCAATATGGTCGACTGACCGTAACCGGCGAGCAAACGGCGGACTTCGTCGGTAAGTCCCGAGGCGAGCATCATGCGGGTGCGGCGGGCAATCTTTTCGGTCCGCCGGGCGGGCCGATCATGGAGGCCCAATACGATCGCCGGGTGCTGCGGCCAGCTTTTGGCGACGGCGCCGCGGCCAGCCAGGATCCGCCGTTCCAGAGCCCGCAATACGCGTCGCGGGTTCCTGGAGTCGACTGCGCGGGCGGCCGCGGAGTCGAGGGCACCGAGTCGTTCATTCAGCGCATTCAGTCCGGTACGCTTCAGATCCCGTTCGAGCGCTCTGCGCAGGTCGGGATCGGCCGGTCCGGGGGCAAACCCGGCCAGCAGCGCATGAACGTAAAGCGCGGTCCCGCCCACCACCACCGGGACCATCCCGTCGGACCGGATCGCGCCGATCGCGGCGTTGGCGTCGCCGAGGAATTCGGGCAGCGAATACGGGCAGTCGGGCGTCCTAATGTCCAGCAGGTGGTGATCGATTCCACCGCGCTCGGACGCCGTGGGCTTGGCGGTCCCGATATCCATGCCGCGGTAGACCTGACGCGAATCGGCCGAGATCACCGCGCCGCCGATCTCCCGGCAGAGCTCAACCGCCAGCGCGGTTTTGCCGCTGGCGGTCGGTCCAACGATCGCGACCAGCGGCGGTTCAGGGGTTTCCGGAAGCACTCACGCAATTTCCCGAAGGTTTCGTACAAACTAATTGTTGGACGAAATTGCAAGCTCCCGACCGACCGGCGACGGCCCGCCCAAAACCATTGAACCCAGAAGTCCCAGAAGAACAGGGCCCGCGGATCGCCGCGTTTGCCGACGCGCTGGCCGCCCACGCGCCGGCCCCGGGCGGCGGGGCCGCCGCCGCCGCCGCAGTGGCGATGGGCGCGGCACTGGTTCAGATGGCCTCGCACTATGCAAATCCGGAAACGCTGGACGCATCAGGACGGGACCGGGTCGAATCCGCGCGAGCGCTCTGCCAGCGCGCCCAGTCCGACGCGGTCGCGGCCGTGGATGCCGATTCCGACGCTTACACGGCCTATCGCAAGGCGGTCAGGTTGCCGCGTTCAGACGAGGCCCAGAAAGATTTCCGGCGGCGTGAGATCCAAAACTCCGCCAAGGCGGCGTCGGCGACCTCGGTTTCGATCCTGGAGGCGGCGCTGGCGGTGATCGACGCCGGCCGGACCGTCGCCGAAATCGGCAACCCCCGGTTGGCAAGCGACGCCGAGGGCGGCGCGCTGCTCGCCCGGTCAGCGGCCGGGATCGCCTTGGCGAACCTGGACGCAAACCTGCGATCGTGTCCCGAAGACTCGGATCGGCAGCGCTGGCAGGGCCTTGCCGAAGCGGCGCGCCGGCGGCTTTGACCGGGGAAAATCGAGTACGCAGCGGAGGGTTATTTGGCCGATCACCTAGAACTGACGGGCCGCGAGCCGGCGCGCGCATTGCGCCGCGACTTGCGCACGTTCTTCGACCGGGTGCGCTGGGACCACGGCGATATGGAAATCTCCGCGCTATCGGTCGGGGACGATCCGTCCACCGCGACCTATATGCGCAGCATCGAGCGCACGTTCGGCCGATATCAGATCCCGGTCCAGGCTCACAATTACCCGGCTGGCACCGACGCGGCCGAGTTCTATCACGACCTGGGCGAATTGCAGTCGGATCCGAGCCAGCACGGCGTGATCATCCTGAAGCCGCTCCCCGAGTCCTTCACGGTCGACTTCAACGGTCCGCGCACGCTCCCGTACGTGGCGGCGGTACAAAGCCACCTGGACCTCGAGTGCATCTCCCCGCGCCGAATCATGGACCTGGCGCTCGGTTACAGCGAACTGGCTCCGCCCACCGCCGGCGCGATCCTGCGGATGCTGGACCACAACCAGATTCCGATCTCCGGCAGGCGGGTGGTGGTGATCGGGCGCAGCGGCAACGTCGGGCGGCCGGCCGGATGGTTGCTGCTGCAGCGCAACGCCACGCTCACCTACTGCCACTCCAAGACGACGCCCGAACAGCTCCGCCAGGTCACCCGGTCGGCCGACATTCTGGTCAGCGCGACCGGAAATCCGGGAATGATCACCGCCGATCTGGTCCGGCCGGGGGCGGTGGTCCTAGACGCCGGGTTCAGCTTCGTGGGGTCGGAGGTCCGCGGCGACGTCGATTTTGCCGAAGTGAGCAAGGTGGCGTCGGCCATCACCCCGGTGCCGGGCGGAATCGGTCCGCTCACCAACGAGCTGTTGGTCCACAACCTGGCCACCCTGGTAAGCGAGCGCTACGGGCTGCAGACTCAGGGCTGACCTTCCGCGCAATTCATGCCGATGCCGGATCAGCGGTGAGGGACCGGGCAAGCTGCCGCGGGTCCATTAGGGCCCGGTGCAGCCGGTGCAGGTTTAGGGTGTCCAACTTGCAGTAGGCGAGGAGCGCGAGCCGAACCTGTTCGACCCGTCCGCCCCGGATTCGACCGGCGGCGAGATCCTCGAACGCGCGCTGGGCGGCCAGGCCGTCGGAGATTTCAGCTTCGTCGTAACCGCTGCCCTCGCCAAGCACCGCCGGTGCGACCGCTTTCATCGAATAGGAGCCCTTGAATCCGGCGGCGATGACGTTCGCGGAAACGACCGGCAGGAGATCGACGATGCGGTCGCGCACGCCGATGAGCGAATCGGCCAGTGCCGAATCGGATTCGCCGGCCCGGCGAATCAACGAATCCACGCAGCTGCGCTCGAAGCTGGCGTTGTAGGACAGGATCGGTCCGGTTGGAAAATGAGCCAGCGATCCGACAAGGTGCCGCGCCAATCCCAGGCGCGGATCGTCGGCGGCCGGGGCCAGGTACTCGAAGTGGCGAAGATCTTCATCGCCCCACCACAGGTGCAACGAGTATTGAAACGGCAGCTGCTGGAACGGTGAAGTCCCGTCAAAGCGCGGGATGGGCGGACTGATGGTTTCAAAGTCCAAATACGCCGACGGCGGTCCCAGGGGCTCGAGGTCGTCTGCGAGCTCGGGGCTGATGTGGGGCCGGCCGGTTGCGTAGACGTCGCGAAACCGCAAATGACGGCGGCGCGCCCCGTCCGGGAGCCGGGCGGTGTTGGTGGCGTCGAGTTCGAGGACCGACTCGACGCCGCCCTCGGCCAGCCAGCGTCGGTGGTGGTGGTTAAGCCGATTCAGGTGGGTGAAGATCCAATGCCGCGGCTTTCTCGCAAAGCACCGGTCCTGGAAATCGCACTCAAAGGGGCTCCGGCAGCGGCTGCCCGGTTCGGCGGCCGGAGCGGTGGCCGGGGTGAGCGCCAGGAATTCCTCGATTTCCGCCTGTATCTGGGGGGCCAATTCCTCGCAGAGGTCGGTAACTTCCCGGCGCCGGAATAGGGCTTCGAGGTCCAATTCACCTCGCCGCTCGTATTCCGGATTCAAGTGGTAGACCCATGACTTGCGCACCGGGATTCCGGCGCGTCGCAGAACTTCACGCTGGAAGGCCACGTCATAGGTAATGTGCGGCTGGCTCACCGCCGAGCCGCGGGTCGGGTCGTAGCGGGTGGCGGTCTTGACCTCGATCAGGTCCCAGCTTTCCCCGTGGCGCTGAAGCACGTCGACTACCGCTAGCAGGCGGTCGTGCGCGAATGCGGCCTCGAAGATAGCCGGGCAGCCGGGGTCGGTCAGCAACGACGCGGTCCTGGCGATGTCGGCGCCACCCGCCGCCCCGGGCGCGCTGCCGGACCGCCCGCCGGGGAAAAGGGCGCGGGCCGTTTCCTCGGCGCCCTCCCAGAAAACCGGATCGAACCCGTCGGCGGGCGGGTCGTAGACCCGGTACCAGAGTTGCAGCGGGCACTGTCGTCCGGCAATGTAGCGAGATTTGGATAGCCGTACCGCGCGCGCCGAAGCCATATGGTCAGTCCTCCTCGCGCGCAAGACCGCGGCGCAACGCCCGGGGCCCGAAGCGCCGCCGGATGGCGTCGAGGGCCGCGTCCCGGCGTTCGGCACGGCGCCGCTGGCGATCGGACCTATCCGCCCCGGAAATCGATTCCATCTCCAGCTGCCTCAGCGGCGTTTCGAGATTGCCGGCCGAAATCCCCAGCAACCGCACCGCCCGACCGGGGGCGCCGGCTATGACGCGGCGAAGCAGCCGGTCGGCAGCCGCAGCGACCGCCTCGGTGTCATATACCGGCTGGGGGAGCGTCTGGGATCGGGTGATCGTGGAAAAGTCCGACCAGCGCAACTTCAAGGTAATGGTGCGAGCGCGCCGGCCGCCACTGCGCAAATCGGCGGCAACCGAAGCGGCCAGTTGGCCCACGACCTGCCGCATGTGCGACTTGGCGGTTATGTCGGCGTCAAAGGTCGTCTCGCGCGAGACCTGCTTGGCGGGCGCCGAGCCGCCCGTCACCGGAGTCGGATCCACCCCGCGGGCGCGATCGGAAAGAACAATGCCGCGGCGTCCGAACTGCTCTGCCAGCCACTGCTTGGACAGGGCGGCCGCATCGCCGATCGTTTCGACCCCCGCTCGCTTCAACTGGCCGGCGAACTGCGGCCCCACCGAAGGGAGAACGCGGATCGGCAGCGGTGCCAGGAAGGCCGCATCGCCACCCGGGGGAATCTCCAGCAGGCCGTCGGGCTTGACCTTGTCCGATCCGACCTTGGCGGTGGTGCGGCCGCCGGCGATGCAGACCGACACCCTGACCTGGATCTGGTCGGACACGTCGCTGCGGACACCTTCGGCGACCCGCCGCGGACCCTCTGGATCGCCGGCTTCAACGCCGGTCAGGTCCGCGTAGGCCTCGTCCAGACCGCCCGGCTGCACTATCGGGACATGGGCGGAGAGGATCCGATGGAACTGCTCCGAAGCCGCCTGGTAGCGCCGCCGCTGCGGGGCGATCACCACCGCCTGGGGACAGAGCCGCAGTGCTTCGGCCATGGGCTGGGCGGAATGGGCTCCGAACGCGCGGGCTTCGTACGACGCGGTCGAGACTACGCCGCGCGGCCCGGGATAACCGACGATGACCGGTTTTCCGGCCAGGCTCGAGTCGCGGGCGCGTTCGACCGCCACGAAAAACTGATCGAGGTCAAAGTGGGCGATCCGGCGCGGCGGGCGGCCCCGGTCACCTGGCACCGCGCGGTCAGCGCCCCCGGATGCGGCGGAGGTCAGGCATGCCGGAAGCGCAGGTCGGGGCGCCGCGCCGCGGTCGCCTCGTCCAGCCGCCCCACCGGCGCGCTGGTCGGGGCCTGTTGCAATTTTTCGGGTTCGGTTTCGGCTTCACGGGCAATTGATCGCATCGCCGCGATGAATCTGTCCAGGGTCTGGCGCGATTCGGTCTCGGTAGGTTCGATCATCAGCGCTTCGCGCACAACCAGCGGGAAATAGACCGTCGGCGGATGAAAACCGTGATCGATCAGGCGTTTGGCGATGTCGAGGGTGCTGGCGCCCAGCCTTTTCTGGCGGGATCCGGAAAAGACCACCTCGTGCATGCATATCCGGTCGTGGGGCAGATCGTAGTCAGCTTGCAGTTGGGTGCGCAGGTAGTTGGCATTGAGCACCGCGTTGTCGGCGATGCCTTTCAGGCCGGCATCGCCGTTGGAGCAGATGTAGGTGTAGGCGCGCACCAGGTTTCCAAAATTGCCCAAGTGCGAGTGGACTTTGCCAATCGACCGCGGCCGATCCCATTGGCGCCGGTAACGGCCGTCCGGGTCGCGTTCGACCGTTGGGACCGGCAGATAAGGGGCTAGTCGCTCGGCGCAGCATAGCGCCCCGGCGCCGGGTCCGCCCCCGCCGTGCGGGGTCGAGAACGTCTTGTGCAGGTTCAGGTGCATTACGTCGATCCCCAGGTCGGCGGGCCGCACCCGCCCGAGCATGGCGTTCATGTTCGCCCCGTCGCAGTAGACCAGCGCGCCGACCGCGTGGGCGGCCCGGCAGACTTCGCCGATTCGGGTCTCGAAAATCCCCAGCGTGTTCGGCACGGTCATCATGAGCCCGGCCACCGTCTCGTCAAGTTCCCCCATCAGGAAGTCGAAATCGATTTCACCGTCTGAGTTCGAGGGAATTGCCACGCTTTCGAATCCGCACATCGACGCGGTGGCGGGATTGGTGCCGTGCGCCGAGTCGGGTATCAATATGCGGCGCCGCTGGTCCCCGTTGGCCAGGTGGTGGGCCCGGATCAGCTGCAGGCCGACGAATTCCCCCTGGGCGCCGGCCGAGGGTTGCAGGGTCACTCCGGCAAATCCGGTGATCTTTTTGAGCTGGCTACCGAGTCGATAGAGCAGTTCCAGGGCGCCCTGCAGTTGCTCGTCGGGCTGGCCGGGATGAATCCGGTTGAATCCCTCAAGGCGGGCGGTGGCTTCGTTGATCTTGGGGTTCTGCTTCATGGTGCAGGAACCGAGCGGATACATGTCGGTGTCGATCGAGAAGTTCTTCTGCGACAGCCGCACGAAATGCCGCACGACGTCCACCTGCGAAACCTGGGGAAGCGGCAGGTCCTGGCGCAGCTGGTCGGCCGGCAGCAGGTCCTCGGGTCCGCCCAGGGCCGGGTCCGGGTCGGGCAGAGCCACTCCGCTGCGACCCTCCTGCGAGAGCTCGTAGATCACCGGATCGCGTCTCTGCATCAAACGCTCTCCAGGGCGCCCAGAAGTGATCCCAGGGCGGAGGCGCCGGACCGCTCGGTAAAAGCCAGCAGCAGATGGTGGTCGAGGGCCGGATCCAACTGCCCGAGGTCTATGCCGCCGACGATGCCGCGTTCGGCCAGATGGTCGTTGACCGCCGCCGCCGGGATCGGGCAGCGCAGCGGGAACTCGCGCACCACCGGGCCGGCCGCATCCGGCGCGAACCCGGTCGGCCAGTCGGCCGCCAGGGCGCGGTGGGCGTTCTGCAGGCTCAGCGTGGCCAGTTTCTGCAACCCCACTTTGCCCAGGGCGCAGAGGTGGATGGTCGCGGCCAGCGCTACCAGCGCCTGGTTCGTGCAGATGTTTGAGGATGCCCGCTGACGGCGGATGTGCTGCTCGCGGGTCTGCAGGGTAAGGACGTACCCTTCATTGCCGTTCGTGTCGCGGGTCCTGCCGGCGATCCGGCCCGGTATCCGTCGCAGGTAACGCTGCGCCAGCGCAAAGTAGCCGGCGCCGGGTCCGCCCAGGGCCGGGGCCCCGGCAAGATGTCTGAGTTCGCCGACCGCGAGGTCGACGCCGAGGTCGCCCGGGGGTTTGATCAGGCCCAGGGCCACCGGCTCACCGGCCACGATCACCATCGCGCCGGCTTCGCGGGCGGCGGCAATTACGGCGTCGATCGGTTCGAGCCAGCCCAGGTAGTTGGGGCGCTGGATGGCCACGCACGCGGTGTCGGAATCGATTGAATCGGAGAGCGCGGTACTGGCGTCGGTGAGTGCGGATTCATCGGATCGCCAGGTGCGGGGCTGACAGATTTCCACGTCCAGTGGCTCCAGGTAGGTCGCCACCACCGCGCGCCAGGCGGGGTCGACCGACGCCGCAAGGACCACTTTCGACCGGCCGGTGGCCGCCAGGCTGAGCGCGGTCGCTTCGGCCAGCGCTGAAGCGCCGTCGTACATGGATGCGTTGGCCGCATCCAGGCCGGTCAGGTCACAGATCAGGCTCTGAAACTCGTAGATGGCCTGCAGGGTGCCTTGCGATATTTCCGGCTGATAGGGCGTGTAAGCGGTGTAGAACTCCGAGCGGAGCAACATCTGGTCAACCAGGGCCGGAACGTAGTGGTCGTACCAGCCGCCCCCCAGGAAAGCCGGGCCGGCGCCCAGCGAACGATTCTTGGCGGCCAGATGGCCCAGGTGCTCAAGCACCTCCATCTCGGCCATGGGCGGCCCGACACCCAGCTGCGGGTCACGGTGTTCGGACGGGATGTCGACGAAGAGGTCGTCGATTGCCGGGACGCCGATGGCGTCCAGCATTACCTTCTGATCGTCGGCGGTGTTAGGCGCGTAACTCATCTGTCAACGCGTCGTAGGCGGCGGCATCCAGAAGCGATTCCAGTTCGGCCGGATCGGCGATGCGCATCCGGATCATCCATCCTCCACCGAATGGCTCGTCGTTGACCAATTCGGGGGCCATTTCCAGCTCTGAATTGACCGCCACGACTTCGCCGGAAAGCGGCGCATATAGGTCGGATACCGCTTTTACGGATTCGACGACGCCGAACGATTCCATCTGCTTGAAACTCGTGCCCACCGCCGGCAACTCGACAAAGACTATGTCGCCGAGCTCACTCTGGGCATAGTCGCTGATGCCTACCGTGAACTCGGATTCAGTTTCCGGCCGGGCCCATTCGTGCTCACGCGAATAGCGGCGGTCTTGGGGGTTCACGTAGCCCTCCGAATCGGGGTCGATCGGTTGTCTTGGAGCGAAATCTCAGGACGGCTTTGCGCGCCAGCGCCGCACGTTGGAGTAGAACGGCAATTCGCATAGCCGTGCCGGTGCCGCTTGGTTCCGGACCATCACCTCAACGGCGTCGCCAATTTTGCAGTCAGCGGGCAGGAATGCCATCGCAATTCCGCACTCCAGGGTGGGCGAATACGTTCCCGAGGAGACTTCACCGGGTCCGTGCTCGGTGTTGACGGCATACCCGTCGCGCGGCACGTGCCGGGACTCCATCTTGAGACCGAAGAGGCGCCGCGCCGGCCCCTCCAACCTGACCCGGGTCAGACGCTCGCTGCCGGTGAATTGGCCCTTTTTTAGCCTGACGACTCCGCCCAGATTGGCCTCGTAGGGATTGATCTCGGCCGAAAGCTCGTGGCCGTGCAGCGCCATGCCGGCTTCCAGGCGAAGGGTGTTGCGGGCACCAAGTCCGACCGGGGCGACGCCGGCGTCGCAAAGCGCCGCAAACACCTCGGCGGCATCGCCCGCCTCAAGGAATATTTCGAAGCCATCCTCGCCGGTGTAGCCGGTGCGGGCAAGCCAGCAATCCAGGCCGGCGATTCGCGTGGCCACGATCCCGGCGCGCCGGATCCCGGTCAGGTCGCAATCCACCAGGTCCTCGATTAATTCGTTGGTCCGGGGCCCCTGGACCGCCAGGAGCGCGCAATCGAAGGTGATGTCGCGCAGCGCAGCATCAAATTCCGAATCGCAGAGAGTCTCCCAGTCGGCCTCGCGGTTTGCGGCGTTGACCACGACCAGGTAGCGGTCTTCCGACCAGCGGTAGATCATGGCGTCGTCGACGACTCCGCCGTCCTCATTGAGCAGCAGCGTGTACTGTGATCTGCCATCACGCAATCGGGCGACGTCGTTGGAGAAGTGGTGCTGGAGCAGGTCCCCGGCCCGCGGTCCCTCCACCAGGAATTCGCCCATGTGGGAAACATCAAACATGCCGCAAGACTGGCGAACCGAGCTGTGCTCGGCAATCAGGCCCTCGTACTGGACCGGCATGCTCCAGCCGGCGAAGTCGACCATGCGCGCACCGGCCGCCAGGTGGTGGCGGTGCAGCGGCGTCTTGCGCAAGTCGAACATGCGGCGGATTCTATGTTCACCGGCACCCTTCCTGGTTCGATTTGGCCGGGCAAATTGCCAGAATTGGCCCAGCGGTCCTCCCTACGGGCCGCCGCAACCGCGCTAACCGAATTGGGGATTGATTGAACGCTCCCGAATCCGAATCGGGCCCGCGCCGCCGCGCACTGGAACTAATGGGGGAAACCCTCGAGCTGGTGGCGGTGCTGCGCTCGGAGGAGGGGTGTCCCTGGGACCGGGCACTCCGGATCCAGGACATGGGTCAGTACGTGATCGAGGAGGCCTACGAAGTCGCCTCCGCCGGCACCGGCGACCTGGCCGGACTACCCGAAGAACTGGGCGATCTGCTGTTGCTAATCCTCATGCAGGCCCAGATTGCCGCCGAGTCTGGCAAGTTCGATGTGGCCGAGGTGATATCGGAGCTCAACGCCAAGCTGGTGCGCCGTCACCCGCACGTATTCGGCGATGCAAACGCGCGCGATCCGGCCGAGGCGATAGAAATATGGCAGTCGGTGAAGGCCGACGAACGGTCGCGTAAACCCCCTGCCCAGTCCCAGCCCATCCCCGGGTACCTGCCCGCTCTCAAATACGCCCGCGAGCAGATTGCGCGGGCCCGCGGCGGGCCGGAGCCAGGCGACGTCCCGGGTGGTTCGGCGGCCTCGGCTGCGGCGCTGGCCGATCGCATCTACGACCTGGTCGCCGAAGCCGACGATCTCGGGATTGACGCCGAAACCGCCCTGCGCCGCCGGGTCGACGACTTAATCGGGGAAGGCGTTGCCTGAGGGTGCCGGTCAGCGACTGGTCCTGACTCCGGGCGGGGGCGGATTCGGCAAGCTCGACGGCCTCCTGGTCGGCCACTACACGGATTCCCCGGCCGGCACCGGCTGCACGGTGCTCGCGTTCGATCCCCCGGCGGTGGCCGGGGTCGACGTCCGCGGAGCCGCGCCGGGAAGCCGCGAAATCGCGCTGCTGGCCCCCGAATGCAGCGTCGACCGGATCGATGCGCTCGTGCTCTGCGGCGGCAGCGCGCTGGGGTTGTCGGCCGCCGGCGGCGTCGCCGATCAGCTCCGCGCCGAGGGTCGCGGCCACCCTACCCCGGCCGGACCGGTTCCGATCGTGCCGGCCGCAGTCGTTTTTGACCTGGCCACCGCCGAACCGGTCTGGCCGGGGCCGGCCGAGGGCGCGGCCGCCTTCCGCGCCGCCGGCGGAGACGGCTTCGAGTGCGGCAACGTGGGAGCCGGAACCGGGGCGACCGCCGGACCGGGTCCGAACGGGACCAAGTCCGGCCTGGGCGCCGCCCTGATCGAGCGCGGCCCGCTGATCGTCGGGGCGCTGGCGGCGGTCAATCCGCTGGGAACGGTCGTCGACGAGCGCGGGATGCAATTGGCGGGCCTGCGCGTGGACGGCGTCGTCACCGAGCCGGAGCGGTCCTACCAGCTGATGGACGACGGCTTTGGAAACACCGTTATCGCGGCAATCGTCTGCAACGCCGATCTGGACAAGCTGGGCGCCACCCGGGTCGCACAGATGGCCCACGACGGAATGGCGCGCGCGGTTCGGCCGACCCACACCGCATCCGACGGCGACACGGTATTCACCGCCGCCTGCGGGGAGCGGCGGGTCAAGACGCGTTCCGACCTGGTCGGCGCCCTGGCCGCGGACGCCCTCGCCGCCGCTATCCGCCACGGCGTGCGGGCGGCCCGATCCGCCTACGGCATCAAGGCCGTCGGCGGCTCCGGTTAGACGCGATGACGCGACCGATCGCCTTGCTGACCGATTTCGGCCTCGACGATACGTACGTGGCCCAGATGAAGGCGGTCCTGGCCGGGATCGCGCCAGATGCGCTGGTATTGGACATCTCGCATGCGGTCCGCCCGCACGACATCGCGCACGGCGCATTCCTGCTTGAGACGGCCCTGCCGGTCCTGCCCGCCGGAACGGTCGTAATCGCGGTTGTCGATCCCGGAGTCGGCGGAGAACGGGCCGCCGTGGTCCTGGTGACCCCGCGGACGATCCTGGTGGGGCCCGACAACGGGATTCTGTGGCCGCAGGCGGCGGCGGCGCGGGCCGCAGATGAACCGGCCGATTTCTTCGAACTGACCAACTCCGGCTACTGGCGCGACCAGGTCTCCAACACGTTCCACGGTCGCGACGTGTTCGCTCCGGTCGGCGCCCGCCTGGCGTTGGCCGGCGACGACGAACTGAATGCGTTGCTCTCGGACATGGGCCGCCCCCTTGAAGCGGCGCGCCGACTCGAACTCGAACGCGCCGCCGAACTCGACGGCAAGCTGCGCGGGAGAGTTCTCCACCAGGACCGTTTCGGCAACCTGGTCACCAACATCCGCGGCGAGCAGATCCCGGATCCCGGCAACGCGGCTGTGCTGGTGGAGGACGGCGCGCGCGTGCTGGAGCTGGGTGCGCCGGCGCGCACGTACAGCCAATACGATCATTTGGTAGCACTCGTGGGCAGCGCCGGCTATCTGGAACTGGCGATACCCAGCGGGTCGGCGGCGCGCTTGTTCGGTGCGCGCGCCCAAACCCTGCAGATCACCGTTCGCACCTCCCGGAGGACCAGCCCGGAATGAAGCTCCTTGGATATGTCGACGTCGAAGGCAACCGCCGCTGCGGGCGGTTGGCCGGCGACCAGGTGGAGACGTTCACCGACCACGCCGACCTCATCGAACTGGTGAACGCGGCCGAAGAGACCGGTCGGTCGCTGGCAGAAGTGGGTGCCGCATCCGGGGTCGAAGCCGGACCTTCGCTCGAGCAGCTCCGGACCGGATCCGGATCAGGCCGCCCGCGTCTCGCGGTCCCGCTGCGGATTCCCGAAGCCTGGGGGGCCGGGGTCACTTACCGCAAGAGCGCCGAGTTTCGCGACGAGGACATGAGCGCCCCGACCGGGATCTACGACCAGGTCTACCTGGCCGAGCGACCCGAACTGTTCTACAAGGGGGACCACCGCCACGCGGTCGGCCCCGGCGAGGCGGTTACCATCCGCTCCGATTCGGAATTCACCGCCCCCGAACCGGAACTGGCCCTCGTGCTGGCTTCGGACGGCCAGATCTTCGGGTACACCCTTTGCAACGACAACTCGGCCTGGGATATCGAGCGCGCCAATCCGCTCTACCTGCCCCAGTCCAAGGTCTTTTACGGCTGCATCGCTATCGGGCCGGTGATCGTCACCGCCGACGAACTGCCCGACCCGCGGGCGGGCGAGCTCTCGGCCCGAATCATCCGCGACGGCGCGGCGATTTTCTCCGGCCGGGTCGACCTGGGGCTGATCAGGCGACACTTCTCCGACTTGGTCGGCCACCTGACCCGCAACAACCCGATCCATTCCGGGACCATCCTGACCACCGGCACCGGAATAATCGTCGAGGAAGACTGCGCGGTCCGCGACGGAGACATAGTCGAAATCTCGCACCAGGTCATCGGGACGCTGTCCAATCCGGTGCTGAAATTGGATCCGGGGCAACGCGGGCCCGGCTGAGCGCCGGCGCGCAATCGATCTTCAGCCGCCGAACGTCCCCAGGGCTTCGGCGCAGCCGGATTGCAGCAGGCGGAAATCGTTGCTCAGGTTGATCAGCGTGAATCCTTCTTCAACGAATTCGCGCGCCAGGGTCGGCGAACTGACCGAGATGCCGGCCGGTTTGCCCGCCGCACGGGCGCCGGCCAGGATCGCGCTGAGGGCGGCGCGATGGCCGGGATCCACATAGGCCTGATCTCCGCGCAGGCCCATTTCCAACGCCAGATCGTTGGGGCCGATGAACATGCAGTCGATGCCGTCGACGGCGGCAATGGCGGCCGCGTTCTCGACTCCCAATGGGTCCTCGATCTGTGGAATCACCAGGATGTTGTCGTTGGCCCAGTCGCCGCGATAGGCGGGGTTTAGCAGGGTAGCCCGCGAAGAGCCCACCGAGCGGTGGCCGCGCGGGGGATAGCGGCAGGCCGAAGCGAACGCTTCCGCCTGCTCGACGGTGGAGACGTGCGGCAGGACGATTCCCAGTGCGCCGGCATCGAGCAGGCGGTTGATCGTCTCCTTGTCGTGATCCCAGACCCGGGCCATCGGGATGCCACCGCGAGCCTCGATCGCAGTAAACGCCGCCGTTGTGAGCGCAAGGTCCCAGGCGCCGTGTTCGGCATCGACGACCGCCCAGTCGTAGCCGGCGGCGATGCAGGCTTCGCCGGCCATTGGCGATCCGAGATTCAGGAAGGCGCCGACCGATACCTGGCCGTTCTCGATCTTGCGCTTTACGAAATTGCCGTCGTTCATCAGCCTCGCTCGGTGGTCTCTGCCTGGTCGGGACGGGAGTTCCGCCGTAAGCGGAGCGCCCAGCACATAAGTCTGCCTTCCTTGGGCGCCGGCGGGGAGATTGCGCGTCCATAAAATCGCAGCGATTCAGCCTCGAATCGACCCGGAAGCGGCGGAGTCCATTGGCCGAATACTGGAACTACGAGTTGCTTGTCCTTGGCGACTACACGCTTTCGGCCGGCCGCCTGACGGTGGCGGTCGGGCTGGCCCTGGCCGGGCTGATAGTTTCGCGGATCGCGGCCTGGCTCGCCTACCGCTGGCTTGACCGCCGCTGGGATCTTTCCGCCGGGGCCGACCGCGCCGCGCTGCGGGCCATCAAGGTCGCGATCGTCTTGATCGGTTTCTACCTGGCGGTTGAACAGCTGGGCGTCGGACGTTTCAGCCTCGGCCAGATCCAGCAGTCCGAGCTCACCGTCGGCGGGGTGTTCCTGGCGCTGATCATGGTCTGGGTGACCTGGAACCTCTCGCAGGTCGCCGCCGAGCTGGTCAATCAGTGGATCGCCGGCCAGGGAATCGGCCGATCGTTGGCAACCCTGATCACCAACCTGACGCGCGCGGTGGTGATCTTCATCGGGTTCTACGTCTCCGCCTCCTCGCTGGGGTTTGACCTGAACGTGGTCCTGCTTCCGCTGTCGGCGCTCGGACTCGGCCTTGGATTCGGGATGCAGCGCATCGCCGAGAACTTCGTATCCGGGGTGATTCTGCTGGGCGAGCGCCCGGTAAAGGACGGCGACGTAATCTCAATTTCCGGGGTCACCGGGGTCGTGGAATCAATCGGGTTGCGGTCGACCGTCATCCGCACCTTCGGCGGGACCGAAGTGATCATGCCCAATTCGGCCCTGATAACCAATCACTTCGATAACTGGACGCTGACAAATACCAGGGTCCGGGGTGACGCGAACATCGGAGTCGCCTACGGTTCCGATCCCGAGCAGGTGATGGGCATCCTGATGGGCGAGATGGAGGCCCACGCCGACGTTCTGGAGGAACCCGGACCGCGCGTCTTCTTCCGCGAGTTTGGCGATTCCGCGCTCAATTTCCGCGTCATCTACTGGGTCGAAGCGCCGGCCAAACGGTTGAGCACGCTCACCGACCTGCTTTGCTCCTGGTACCAGCGCTTCGCCGAGGCCGGTATTGAAATCCCCTTCCCGCAGCATGACATCCACATCCGCTCGGGCACCCTGCCGGCGCCGGAAGATCCGCCGGGTTAGATCGTCCCGGGCAGAAACAGCGCCGGGCCCCTGGTTGCAAATCCGTCGCGAGCCAACCGCTGTATCGGCCAGGGCGGATAGGCGGGGACGGCGTCGGGCTTTGGAAAACGCGGTGAGGCAGCACCCGCACCGATCCGGGGCGGTAGTCTGGCGGGGCTACTGATGGCCGATCGGTTGCAAGGAAAGGTCGCAATCGTCACCGGTGCCGGCAAGAGCGACGATGAAATCGAAGGGACCGGCTCTGCTACGGCGATCGCCTTTAGCCGCGAGGGGGCGAGCGTTCAGGTCGTGGATATATCCCCGGATAACGCCGAAAAGACCAGCCGGCAAATAGCGGCCGAAGGCGGCCTCGTCTCCGTGTTCGGAGCGGACGTGACGAAGGAAGCAGAGTGTGAGGCGGCGGTTGAAGCGGCGGTTGCGCGTTTTGGAAAACTGGACGTCCTGGTCAACAACGTGGGCATCACCGGTTCCGGAACGGTCACGGAATTCGAATCCTCCCGGTGGGACGAAGTCCTGGAAGTGAACCTGAAGAGCATGGTGATGATGGCCAAATTCGCGGTCCCCGCGATGGCCGCCGGCGGGGGCGGATCGATCGTCAATATTTCGTCGATCGACGGTCTTGCGACGGGATCGTCCCGCAATCTTCCGTACGCGGTCGCCAAGGGCGGCGTGGTGTCTCTTACCCGAAACATGGCCGGGCATCACGGCCGGCAGAACATCCGGACGAATTGCATCGCCCCCGGCCATATCTTCGGCGCCCTCGTAAAAGGGAGAATGTCGGCCGAGATACGTCAACTCCGCCGCAAGGCGGCGCCATTGGGCGTCGAGGGCACGGCCTGGGACGTGGCGATGGCGGCGCTTTTTCTGGCCAGCGATGAAGCGCGCTGGATTTCCGGGGTCGTGCTACCGGTGGACGCCGGCCTGCTGGCAACGACCCCGCTGGCGATGTACCCGTATCTGATTTCCGAATGATGCGCTGATACAACGAGGGGGTCTCTATGCCGTATCAATTTGAACCGGGAAAAATGTACCGGATGCCCACCCACTTCGGCCCTTCGCTGGGCCCCCGTCAGGGTCCCGGCGGGCGCAAGTTCTCGTGCCTTGACAATCCCAAGACAACGTCCGTGTCGGTCAGTTTTCTCTCCAATCGAGATCAGCTGAACGCGATGCTTCCGGCCGGATTCGAAGTCGGCGAGCGGCCGATCGTGACCGTGACCGCCTCCTACATCAAGGAGATCGAATGGCTGGCCGGGCGCGGTTACAACACTCTCGGAGTCACGTTTCCGTCCGTGTTCAAGGGAGAGGTCGACAGTGCCCGGGGGCCGTTCCTGACCGTGCTGTGGGAAAACCTCGCCGACCCGATCATCACGGGCCGCGAGGACATCGGCTTTTCAAAGATCTACTGCGAATTGCCGGAACCGAGCGTCTGCCGCGGCCAGACTCGGTGCACCGCCGGTTGGCTCGGATTCAAGTTCATGGACTTGCAAGTGGACGATCTCGCGGCCCCGACCAAGCGAGGCCCAATCGAACCGGTCGACGGGATGTTGCACTACAAGTACATCCCGAAGACGCAATTCTGGGGCGAGGCTGACCTGCACTACGCCGTGTTGACGCCGTCCGATACTCCCCACCGCAAGGTGATCGACCATCAGGTGGGGAAGGGATCGGTTACCTTTCACCGGGCAAAGTGGGAGGACCTGCCGACCTTCTATACGGTGGTCAACGCGTTCGCCGACTTGGAAGTCAAGGAGTTGCTGGGCGGATCGGTAACCCGGACGGTAGGCGGGAAGGACCTGAGCGACCAGCGCATTTTGCGCTGAATCGGGTACCTTTCGAACCGGACAATGGGGCAACGCCCTTGCCCCGCGTCTTCAAATGTCGCGCGCGGACGTTTGCGTCCGCGCCAGAGCGAGTCGTTTCGCCCGAGATGATTCAGACCCCTTAAACGCACTGACGTGCGGGGCGAACCTTCCCGCGCTACGCGCGCAACACCCAGTTGTAACCCTGGCTGGTCTTGGGCAATGCGAATATCCGAGTCGCATACGTCTCCGATCCCGAAATGGTGATGGGCATCCTGACGGGCGGTATGGAGGACCACGCCGACGTGATCGGGGGGCCCGGATCGCGCGAGTTCTCCCGCGAATTTGGCGATTTCGCGCTCAATTTCCAGGTAATTGCTGGGGCGAGGTTCCGGCCAACGCGCCGCCACGCTCACCGACCTGCCCTACATCTGGTAATCGAAGTTCGCCAAGTCGACATCGAGATTCCGTATCTTCAACGCGATATCCACATACGGGGCGACTACCTGGCGCTGGCTGCAGAGCCAGAGTCGACCATTCCCTAACAGGCGAACGCTGTCTGGGCGGACCCGCAAGGCCGATCGGGCACTTACCGGCTGCGGGTCACCACGCTGGCTGGTATACCGATCAAAAGGAGCGGGCAGGGGTTTCCGACGCCCCGCGTTAACCGATCCATCAACTTTGACCAGTGCGTCGTTGCCGCCCCGAACTTGTCGGCAATGAACACCGCGGTCCAGGCGTCGATGAACTCGGGTTCGCGCCGATTCGCAATCAACCGCCGCTGCCGAGACGTCGGCTCCAATTCGAATTGGCCCAGATCTTCTAGACTGGCGACGCCGTGGGCGAGCGCACATTCGCGGACGATGGTAGGCAACTCCTCCTGAATCGAACTGCCGCGAGTCACCACCACACCTACGCTGACCGCGCCGACAGCATGCAGGCGCCTGAATGTGCCCAGGTCACGGTCGAAGAACGGATCCTTGTTGTTCCACTCGATATCAAGCGCAATCGCGCCGGATTCCGTCGGCCGATAGTGATCGATCGCGTAGGTCGAGGAGGAAAACTCGCTTTCGTCGACTATTTGCCGGGTCAAAACGCGCTTTGTATTCCAACCGCGGCCGGCGAGGGAGCGCTTTAACCGCTGCGTTATCGCCGACTCGCCGCCGCCTCCCCTGATGAATTCGGTGTCGAAGATTTCCAGTTCCAATAGCGAATCGCAGATTTCTGCAAGAGGGCCGGGAAAATCCGATTCCAGCACCGCCCGAGCGTGGTTCCGAGTCTCAAGCTCGTAACCGGCGGCCGAGAGCTCTTCCAGGCTCATCCTGTCGGGTTCAGCGGGCTCGCAGAGTTGTACCGATACGTTGGCCAATCGGGAACGTAGTCGTCAATCGCCTGATCGCCCCAGACGGTCCAGTTCGGCCGTTTCCCGCGCCCGAACAGTTCCAGATACGGCGCGTTGCTACAACCTTCAATCACCGAATAGAGTTCGTCGGGCTTGCGCGAATGTTCGCGTTTTCGGCTCGCGATCAAGTTCACTTGGCGGCGGCCCGGATCCAGTGTCCGGGCGTTGCGCCCGCGCGTTCCGAACAACACCAACTCAGTCACGTTGCGGAAGTAAAACCCCACCCCGCGCCCGTCGGACCCGCCGTCCTTTCTGACCTTGTGCCAGATCAAATTCGTTTTGTATGTAAATCCCCAGGCGGCCAGCACGCGCAGCCCTTCCGGGAGCAGCGCATTCGGAACCCATAGGTAGCAGTGGGCGGTTTCGGTTAGGTTCGGCTCGACAGGTAACTGGCAGATCTCTTCGACGCTCAGCGTCTCGTACCTACTTAGGCGACGGTGCTCCGGAGCAACCTTGCCGGTTCTATTGATGAATCGCCAGGGCGGGTCGGCCAATACCGTCGAATACTCCCGAGAACCTAGGAAATCCGACAATTCCTTAGCAGCCATCGAACAAACCACAGCCCGAACCCCCAAACGAATTACTTACTAACCGACTGCAATTCTAAAGTCGCGAATCCGGCGTTCGCGCAAGCCTTGAGAAAGAGGATCAATTCTGTTTGGCCAGTCACTAACGCCAAGTCTCGATGCGGCAATGCGCGGGAAGCGATGCGGCGGTATCCGGCGCTTTAGTCGATCGTGGAACGTCTGAGCTGATTCGGTCAATTCTCCCGATCGAAGCAAACCCTACACGCACGCGCATACCGTGCAAGCGATCTGGGTTCGCCACAACGTGACCAAAACTCTGAATACGCACTGTTCCAGATTCTGACCATCGCGCCTCGCATTGGTCCACCGGATGAACTGCCAAGCCCCAGTTCACCCAACGATGCGACCGAACTTGTGGACAGTTTGTTGGTACCTGCCTCGGAAACACTCGCCATTTGCAAATTGCAATGGTGGCGGATAAGATTGGAGGAAATACTCAGAGGCGCTATGGGGAGCCGATCTTGCAACTATTAGGCAAACGCAACCGAGATGGCAGTTTCAGCATCAGCATCAAGGCTCGAGATCTGGTTGATTCTGGTTGGGTGGATTTCTATGAAGAGGTGTCAGGTCAGGGATATCAACGAAACGAGACAATGCGAGAAACCAGGGCGCGTGACATTGAGGAGTACTTCAAAAGATGCGCCGAAGCGGATTTGAACCCCCATATCTTCGAAATGACGGGCAGCGCTCGATGTAAGTCGGCGGACCATCGGGTCCGAGTCAACTTTGATCCGCTCGATGAAAACGCAAACCTAGGATTCGTCGACGTGGTTGCGGACCACGGGCCATGGATGTCGATGGTAGACGGCGGTACTCGTTTGAGGGGGATCGAACGGGCGGTTGCGTCTGGAGCGATCACGGGAGAGACATTTTTTGACGTTCGATTGTTTGGAGGGCTTTCTGTTCCCGAAGAAATCGCGCTATTTCTTTTGATTAATGAGAACCAGAAGCGAGTCCGCACAGACCTGAGCCTCAGAGTTGTTCAAAGAGCCTTGGATGAAGGTGGGCTATCGGAATCCCAAATCAGATCGCTTGAAACTGTCGTTCCAAATACCGAACAGTGGAGATATGAAGCGAGCCGGGTAGCTGCTCGCTTGAATGGCGAAGCCGATTCGGCATTTCGAGGATTGATCCAGATGCCTGGGCAACAGGCTGCTGGTAAATCGATCAAGATGCAAGCATTCTGGACGAGCCTCAAGCACATCCTCGACGACAAAGACCTTAGCTCTCGGGTCAAGAATATTGAGGGAGCTCCGGTTCCGACAGAGTTTTGGGTGAAAGTGCTCAAGAACTTCTGGAATGCCGTCGCCGCAGTGAATCCGACTTCACGGGATGAGCCAAAAACTAATGTCCTTTGGGGCAGCATCGGCGTAAATGGATGCCACCGGGCGTTGGCAAACGTCGTGCGCAGCGAACTTTCCGCCAGTCAGCCGAATTTAAGTCAAAGCAGATTCACCGGCATGATGCGGGGCACATGGATTGAGGAATACCCGATTTGGTTTTCGCGCAAGGGAAGCAGGCTAGACGAATACCCCGGCGAAAAGGGAGAGGCGACTCAAATGACCGGAAATTCCGGTTACATTCGATTGTCTGAAACGCTTGAAACCCAGTGGCGTGCCAATCTGCACGCCGCTAATGAAAAACGCGAAATCACTCTTTAGCCGGCTGCGTTCGACACTGATCCGCACCTTCGGCGGGACCGAAATGGTCATGCCCAATTCCGAGCCGATCACCAATCACTTCGACAACTAGACCCTGTCGATTTCCCGCGTCCGCGGCGACGTCGACATCGGGGTGGCCTATGGCTTGGACCTCGAGCAGGTGACGGAGATTCTGATGGGCGAAACGGAAGCTCACGCCGACGTGCTCGGGGGACCCGGATCGCGCGTATTCTCCCGCGAGTTCGGGGATTTTTCGCTCAATTTCCGCATCATGAACTGGGTCAAGCCCTGGCCACGCGGCTTTTGACCCTCGCCGACCAACTCAGAACCTGGTACAGGCTATTCGATATGCAGGGCCCGGCGAGAACGATCCGGGAGCTGACCGGCGACCGGCGGGGGACGACTGTGGAGACGCCGCCAGCGACCGATTGCTACGCCGTTTCGAGACGCAACACCCAGTCATAACCCTCGCCGGTCTTGGGCGGGGCAAATGTGTGGAACGCTCGCGCCGGCACGATCGATTCGGCACCGTAATCGCCAGCCCGGGGATCGAACCACCGGGACCGAATGCTGTTGGCGGCAAGCGAGTCCATGTCCAACGTGAAGCCGTGGCCGTGTGAGGTGTAGCAGAGCACCATCCGGCGGTCGGACGAACTGGTGGCGCAGACGTGGCCGCGGTCGGCGGCCCGATCGACACGCACGATGAGGTCATCATCAGGGATCCGCGAGCAGTAGTCGGGCACCGATTCGATCAGCTCTTTCAAGAACCGCATCTGGTGCGATCCGGGCAGTTGGAGCGCAATCGGCCAGGGCAGATTGGCGCCGAATGTGGGCTCTGGTCCGCCCGGGCGCCAAAACATGAATACGTCGTTGCAGCCATAGGTGTGACCGCAGGCGCCGGAGAACACCGCCCAGTAGGCCTGTTTGCGCACATGCCAGGCGTCGGCCCGGGGACGGAAATCGCGCAGAAACTGGGGCATGTTCTCATACATGGGTTCCGAGTCCAGCGTCGGCTTGGGCGGGTCCAGAGACCAATCGTGCTCGATCATTTGCCAGTTCGGGTTATCCAGTAAGTGCCCGGACTGCAGGGAGTTGAAATCACACCATGCGGCGTTGTGGAACCATTGCGACGAGCTTGCTTGCCCGCGCGGATGGTAGGTGATCAGGCCGGCGCCGTCGTCGCCTTCGGCGATCCCCGCCGCCTGGAGCCGGAATACCTCGGACTTGCCGTGTTCGGGCTGGTCGCCGCCCAGCATCCAGATGACCGGCCGGTCCCGGTATCGCCGGCCCAGGAAAAGTCCCTGGGCGTAGGCGTTTGATTGGTCAACGAGGGGGCGCTCAAGATAGTGCTCGCCGCCCGGACTGCGGGCGGTGACGACGTAACCCCAATTGGGCAGGAGCACGGCGTACATCCCAAGTTCCGCGCAGCGCCCGATTACCCAGTCGAGGTGCTCGAAAAACGCCTCGTTGGGTCGGGTCGGGTCGTCGTCCATGTAGGGCGCGTGGCCGAAGCGGTTGGGCTGGTAGCGGATGTCGAACACGACGAACTGAATCGCGTTGAAACCCTTGGCCGCCCGGTCGCAAAGGTAGTGGTCGGTTTCGGCCCGGTCCAGCCGGTAAAGCAACCTCCAGGCGGTATCGGCCAGGTAGAAGAATGGTCTGCCTTCCGAATCGAGCAGATAACGTCGGTTCGGCGAAATTCTCAGGGTCATGCGATCGGGACTCACGGCTGATTCGGTCGGCGGCGCGGCGATTCTATTGGCCGGCTGCAAACTCACCGGCGGTGGCTGAAGGGAGCTCCCCAATCACGCAGAATCTGAGAGCGCGCCCCAATCCGATCCGGCGAATGGACCTAGATTTCGCATGAATTGCAACCAAGCCATCGCCCACGCACTCAAGGCCGAGGGCACCGAGTACCTCTTCGCCTTTCCGCACAATCCGGTAATTGATGCCTGCGCCCGGATCGGGATCAAACCGATCATCGGCCGCACCGAACGCACGGTAATCAACATGGCCGACGGTTATTCGCGCCTCGCCCGGCGGGAGCGGATCGGGGTCGTGGCGGTCCAGTACGGGCCCGGCGCCGAAAACGCGTTCGGAGGAGTCGCCCAGGGGTTTGCCGACTCGACCCCGTTCCTGGTGCTGACCGGCTCCTATCGGGCTAACCGCCTGGATATCACCCCGATGTTCGACGCAGTCCCCAACTACCGCGCAATCACCAAGTGGGCCGGGCAAATCGCCACCCCGGACGTGACCCTGGACCGCGTGCGGCGAGCGTTCACGCTCTTGCGCAACGGCAAGTCGGGCCCGGTCCTGTTGCAGCTGCCGATGGACGTCGGGGACCGGGAATTTCCCGGCGACGTTGACTCTTACCGGCCCGCCCGCCGGCACCGCAGCATGGGCGATCCGGCCGACGTCGCCGAGCTGGTCAGGCGCCTGCTGGCGGCCGAACGACCGGTCATTCACGCCGGCGCGGGCGTCCTCTACAGCGATTCCTCACGCCGCCTTGTCGAACTGGCCGAACGGCTGCACATCCCGGTGTGCGTGACCCTGAACGGCAAAAGCGCGTTTCCGGAAGACCACCCGCTCTCGTTGGGGGTGTTCGCCAAGGCCAACACCCTGCCGGCGTGCAGGTTCGTCTCCTCCGCGGACCTGGTCCTGGGGCTGGGATCCAGTTTTTCCATCGCCAACCAACAGGCCTCGCTGCCCGCAGGCGCCGATCTCATCCAGGTTCTCGATTCGGAAGTCGATCTGCAGAAGGACTACCCGGTGGCCCACGCCGTGGTCGGCGACCTGGACTTGGTTCTAGGGCAGGTACTGGCCGAAGTCGACGGCGCGCACCCGAGTCCGCGTCCCGATCCGCGCCCGCAAATAAAGGCCGCTCACGCCGAATGGATGGCCCAGTGGTCGGACCGGTTTGCGGACCGGGCGTCGCCGCTCAGCCCCTATCACGTAATCGGCGAGCTGATGGCGGCGGTCGACCTGGACGAGACCATCGTCACCCACGACTCGGGATTTCCGCGTGACCAGACCGCGCCGTTCTGGAAATCGCGGCCCGGCGGATACTACCTCGGCTGGGGCAAGTCCACCCAGCTGGGCTACGGTCTTGGCCTGGCTTACGGGGCCAAGCTGGCCTGCCCGCGCAAACAGGTGATAAACATCATGGGCGATGCGGCCGTCGGCATGGCGGGAATGGATTTCGAGACCGCCGCCCGCAACCGAATCGGGGTTATGACCGTAATCCTGAACAACGGGGTGATGTCCGGTTACGGCAAGCACATGCCGGCCGCGGTGGAGAAGTGGCAGGCCGACCAACTCGGCGGCGACTACGCGGCATTGGGCAGGGCGCTCGGAGTCGAGAGCGAAAGGGTCTGCGAGCACGACCAACTCGCCGCGGCCTTCCAGCGCGGCTTGGCGGCGGCGGCCGACGACCGGCCCTACATCCTGGAAATAATGACCCGTCCCGACCCGGTAATGTCGAATTACCTGCAGCAGTTTGGGCTTGAGCAGCTCAACTAGGATTCGTCGGCCGCCCTCTAGGGGCAGGGGCTGACCGCGGTGGCCGGTCGCCGCAGGGGCCCCCAGGCCGAAATCCGGATCGCCCGGTTTCCCGAAGCGCTGCGCTACGCGGCGCGGGTAATGGTGCTCGTTTTCGAGACTAGCCCGGCGCTCACGATCACTCTGGCGGCGCTCACCCTGCTGGCGGCGCTGGTCCCGGCGGTGCAGGTCTGGACGTTCAAGCAGATCATGGACGGGATCGGCCTGGAGCTCTCGGGGCGCGGCGACGGCGACCTCACGCCGATCCTGGTGATGGTCGGCGCGAATTTCCTGGCCCAGTTGACCGGATTCGGGACCCGATCCGGAATTGCCCTGGTGCGCGGCACCCTGGGCGATCTTTTCTCGAACCGGGCCAACCTGATGATTCTGGAGAAGTCCGAGTCGCTGGACGTCTCCTATTTCGAGAATCCGGCCTTCTACGACCGCCTGGAGAACGCTCAGCGCGAAGCGCGCGAGGGCCCGGTGCAGATCGTAAACGAGACCTTCGGCCTGGCCCAGAGCCTGATTACCCTGGCGACGATGATCGGGCTGCTCTTCACGCTCTCCTGGTGGGTCGTGATGGTGGTGCTGTTTACAACCGCCCCGTCGCTGCTGGTCGAGGTCATGTACTCGCGCGAAAGATTCCGGCTGCTCACCTTCCGCTCCCCGCTGGTGCGGCGCCTGGCCTACTTCCGCTGGCTGATCACAAACGACGACTACATCAAGGAAATGCGGATTTTTGATCTCGGGCGATACCTGATCGGGATCTACCGGCGCACGTTCGATCGCTTCCATCTCCAGAACCGGTCCCTGCTCGTGCGCAGCAACCGGGCCGGATTCCTGCTGCAGGCGCTCGGCGCGTTGGGCGGCCTGGGCGTATTCATTTATGTCGCCCTGGGCGTATACCGCCAGGAACTGCCGCTCGGCGACATCTCGCTGTTCTTCCAGTCCTACCAGCAGACCGTGCAGACCACCGGGATGGTGCTGGCCAGCATCGCTTCGCTCTATGAGCGCGGCCTGTTCATAAAGAACTTTTACGACTTCCTCGAATTTGCCCCGCTGGTGCCGAACCGCGGAGCCGGGCAATTGGTGCCGCGGCCGATCAGCGAAGGAATCGAGTTTGAAGACGTCCACTTCACCTACCCGGGCACCGACCAGGAAGTCCTTGGCGGTCTGTCATTTGCGGTGCGCCCCGGCGAGAAGGTGGCGATCATCGGCGTAAACGGAGCCGGCAAGACCACCGCCGTGAAGCTCCTGGCCCGCTTTTACGACGTCGACCGCGGGCGAATCCTGATCGATGGTCGCGATCTGCGCGAATACGACGTTGCCGACATCCGTTCCCAGATCGGGGTCATCTTCCAGGACTACGGCACCTACCAGGAAACGGCCGCCAACAACGTCGGGTTCGGCGAGATTGGGCGGCTGGAAGACATGGACCGGATCCGCACGGCGGCCGACAAGGGCGGCGCCACCCCGGTCATCGAGGAGCTACCGGCGGGATTTGCCACGCAGCTGGGGCGGTGGTTCGGCAGCGGAGGCGTGAATCTCTCCGGTGGTCAGTGGCAGAAGATCGCCCTGGCGCGGGGCTTTATGCGCGATGCCCAGCTGCTGATCCTGGACGAGCCGACCGCGGCCCTGGACGTGGAGTCGGAAGCCGAGGTCTTCGAACGCATCCGCGGGCTCACCGAGGGACGGATGGCGATCCTGATTTCGCACCGCTTCACCACCGTGCGGATCGCCGACCGCATAGTCGTGATCGCCGACGGCAGGGTCCTCGAACAGGGCTCGCACGAGGAGTTGATGCGGCTGGGCGGCGAATACGCGCGCCTATTCGAGATGCAGGCCAAGTCCTACCGCTGAGCCGGCCCCGGGCGCTTTCGGGTGGCGTCCTCGAGAGGATTCGAACCTCCGACCTTATGGTCCGCAACCATACGCTCTATCCGGCTGAGCTACGAGGACAAGTTTGCGGCCGCCAACGAGCGGCGCAATTTTAAGGGCGGGCCGGTGACGAACAGGGCCAGGTCGGCCACCGAGTGGGCGATTATCGGAGCCAGCAGCGATCCGGTCCATTCAAAGAGCAGCCCGAAAGCGAGGCCGCCCACGGTCGCCAGGGTAATGAACCGGGGGCCGAACCCGGCGAACCAGTGGTGGAGTCCGAACACCAGCGAGGTGATCAGCAGCGCCGGCCAGAATCCCGCCCAGTCGGCCAGGATGTCCTGAACGAATGCGCGCCAGAAGATCTCCTCGGCGATCGGGTTGGTGACCAGGAAGAAAACCCCGCCGACGATAAGCCCGCCGGCGGTGTAGCGGTATTGCTGGGACGGGTAAACGAATACGAACCAGGTGCAGACGCCCATCACCGCCGCCGACGCCGCCAGGGTCAGCAACCAGCCGCTCCCGTCCATCCCGACGAGTCCCGGGAATTCGTCTTCGTAAACCGCTCGCGCGATCGGCAGTGCGACGATCGGCGGAACCCTGATCAGCAGGTCGCGCCAAAACCATGCCCAGGTGGTGGCCGCGGTTTGATAAGGGATACCGCCGATGCGGACCGGACGGTGGGCGTAGGCCTCGAGCAGGCTTCTGCGCAGAGCCATGATCACTGCCGGACCACCATCCCGGCCAGGGCGGCGCGCAGCCTGAATGCCGCCGGTACGACCATCGCCAAGAGGGCGGCGGTCAACACGAAACCGGCCTCGGGCCAGGGGGTCGCCGAAAGGAGGCCGGTGTAGAGGGCTCCGCCCACCAGGCCGAAGGAGAAGGCGACCGTCTGCAGCGCCATCGCGTTGGCGCTCTGGCCCGGCGGCGAGAGATCCCCGCCCAGGGGCACCAGGACGGTCTGGAACGCGCTCTGCGCGAACCAGTGCAGCGACGTGACCGACAGCAGCAGATACACGTTGTCCAGGAAGATGAAGCTTATGCAAGAGAGTATGGTCAGCGCCAGCAGCATCAGCAGCAGCCCGGTGCGCCCGAATAGATCCGACAGCCTCCCGACAACCAGCTGGGCCACCCCGCCGGCCATCGATCCGGCAAATGCCAGCAGGCCGACGTATTCGAGGCCGCCGCCGGCCTCGAACAGGCGCGGGCCGGCCATCAGGTTAAAGAGCGCGTAGGCCGCCCCGTGCGCCGATCGCACGTACGACATCTGCCGCAGGTTGGAGTCGCGCAAGCCGGTGAACACGTTGCCGGGGGGACGCACTCCCTCGCCCGCGCCCAGATTCGGCAGCACCTTGAGCGAGAGCAGGAACGCCGCGACCATCATCGATCCGGAAATGGCCATAAAGCGGGCGAAACCGCCTTCCCCGGTGACGAAACCGAGCACCAGTCCGGTCACCCCGATTGAGCCGAACAACAGGAACGAAACCGTGCCCGCGACCAGGCCGCGGTGCTGGGGAGGGGCGATTTCCAATATGTAGTTCTGCAGGCCCGTCCAGTGCATGGCCAGGCCCAGACCCCCGATTAGTCCCAGGGGAATACCGAGGATCAGGTTCTGCGTCAGTCCCAGGAACGCCAGGTACGCGGCCATGAGCCCCATCCCGGCCACGTAGGAGGCCTTGGATCCCCAGCGGTTTATCACCTGCAGGGCGAGCGCCCCACCCATCGTGAATGACCCGCCGTGCACGGCGATCATGATCAGGGCCGCCGAGAGGATGCCCACGTCGAACTCGGTGGCGGCAAAACTGGAGAGGAAAGACATCGTCGTCGCCCAGCCACCCGCGGCCAGGAACGTTATCGGCGCAAGCAGAACGAGGGTGCGGCGCGCCGAGCGGGTGGCCGACACCGGGCCGGTTACCTGCCGCACGCAGCTGAATTCGCGGAATTGGTCACGTCAGACCTGGGAAAGGACGCAGCGGTCGCGAATCCATGCCGGCGCGCCGGGACAAGCTCCCCTTTTGCATGGGCCGGCAATCGAATTCAGGTCGCCAGCGTGCGTTGCGGCAATAGGAACAGAGCCATCGCCACCGGCGCCAAGCAGAAGGCGACGAACAGGAACGGCAAACCGGGGTCCAGGCCCCAGAGCAGTCCGCCGGCGACCGCGCCAACGACCATTCCGACCGAAAAGGAACTGGTGTGCAAGCCGGAAAGGGTCGGCAGGTCGCGCGGAGCCACCAGGTCCCCGCATATGGCCGTTATCAGCGTTTGGTAGGCGCTCTGGGCGAACCAGTGCATCGTCGCCCCGACCAACAGCAGCAGCAGCGATGGAGCCTGCCAGAAAAACAGGCACGCGCCGATGCCGACGATCTTGGCCAAGAAAAGAAGATTGCGGCGCCCGAAGCGGTCGGAAGCGGCGCCCACCAACACTTGCGACAACCCGCCGCCGATCGCGCCGGCCGATAGGTAAAAGCCGATAGTTGCGAGGTCTTCGGTGACGTCCAGGATCACCAGCGCCGACAACAGCTGGAACATTCCGAACGAGAGCCCCATCGTGAGCCGGGCGGCGGCCGCGATCAGGTTCGCGCGCTCGGCGAGGAGACGCGGATAGTCGGCAAATGATGGTTTTGCCCCGACCGACGGCGGCGCCGGAAGATCCGGCAAAAGCAGCCAAATGGCAAGCGCCGCGGCAACCATGAATCCGCATCCGCCCAGCACCGAGGCACCCAGGCCGAACTCGGCCCCCAGATAGGTGAGCAAGGGCCCGGTCAGCCCGGGGGCCGCAACCATGACGAGGGCGTTGATCCCGGTCGCGAATCCGCGCCGGTGGGATTCGACCGCCTGAAGTATGTAGGCGGTTGTACCGGTCCAGTGGAACGGCATGACCAAGCCGGCCAATGGAGCCACCGCAAATACCTGCCAACCCTGATTAGCCACGCCAAGCAGGCATGCAAAAAGCGCCATGCCGGCGGTACCGAGCAGGTACGACTTGCGGCTCCCCCAGCGTGCCGCGAAAGTCCCGGCGTAGAGGCTGACGCCGGTGGCGATCACCTGGATGATCAGCACGGTCACGACGGCTCCGCCAACGCCGGCGTCCAAGTGGTCGCGCATCAATACCGCCAGTAGCGTCAATACCGGTAGCCAGCCGCCAACCGAAAGTGCGAAGCAGACGTTCAAGGCCACGTAGGGCCGATCGGTCAATCCGCTGCCGCGCGGGATGGAATCAGGCCCGGAAGTCATCACGTCGCACCATTTCGCGGCAACCGTGAATCTTGCCAACAGTTCGTTCTGAAGGGCCTTTCGGAGATTTGAAGGGAAGCGGAAAAGCTTCCGGATAGGTGCGGACCCAAGCGGGTTCCCGTGCCTGCACCAACGCTTCCAATCTTCCGATTAAGGCCGCAGAGTTCTGCGTGGCAAAGCCAGAACGCTGTACAGCGCCGGCGCAAACAGGGCCGCCGAGACCAGAAAGGCGACCCGGTGGTCAACCTGCCAGAGCAGGCCGGCCAAAAGGGCGCCGGCGATCATGCCGGTGGAAAACATGCTGGTGTGCAACCCGGAGATCGCCGGGATTTCGGCCGGTTGAACGAGGTCGCCGCTGATCGCTGTTATCAGCGTGTGGTAGGCAGCGTGCGAGAACGACTGCATGGCGGCGGCGAGCAGGAGCACCGACAGGATTTGCGAGTGCCAGAAAAGCAGCGACGCGCCCGCGCCGATTAGCATCGATCCGGCCAGGAGATTGCGCCGCCCGATCCGGTCCGAGAGCGACCCGACCAGGACCTGGGAGGCACCCCCGCCGATCGCCCCGGCGGTCAGGTAAAAGCCAACCGATGCAAGCTGGCCGGTAAGGTCCAGGAGCACCAGCGCCGAGAGCAGCTGGAAGACGCCGAAATTCAGGCCCGAAACCAGGCGCGCGAACGCGGCCGCCAGGTTCAGGCGATCGGAGAGCAGACGCAGGTATCCGGCGAGCGGGAACCTCTTCTGCGCGACCGCCGGGCCGGACCCCGAATCCAGCTCGGGCAGCGGGGACAGCACCACCAGCGATGAGATCGCCAGCAGGCCGGCTCCGCCCAGAATCGTCGCCCAGATTCCGATCGCTTGGCCCAGCCAGGTCAGGATCGGACCGGAAACTCCAGGCGCCAGAGTCATCACAAATGCGTTCACACCGGTCCCGGCGCCGCGGCGCGCCGGCGCAACCGCCTGCAGGAGGTAGGTGCTGGTGCCGGTCCAGAAAAAAGGAACCACCAGGCCGGCCAGCGGGGCCAGCGCGATTACGTGCCAGCCCTCCCGGATGAGGCTGAGCAGGCCGGCGAACCCCATCATCCCGGCAGTTCCGATCAGCAGGGTCAGGCGGCCGCCCCAGCGCGATGCGAACGATCCGGCAAACAGGCTCACAACCGATGCGACGGTCTGGATCACCAGGATCGTTGCCATCGCGGCCAGGACGCTCGAACCCAGATGATCGCGCATGTAAATCGCCAGAAGGGCCAGCACCGGCAGCCAGCCGCCCATCGCGAGGGCCTGCGAAAGGGAAAAGACCACATACGGTCGGTCGCGGAGCCGGCCCGCCGACGATTGAGCTTGCAAATTGCCTCGTTCGCGAAATGGGCGGATCGGCCAACGGCGCACCCCAAGCCCGACGACTCGCCGCTACGGGGCAAGGACGGTCTCGGCAATGCCGCTGCGCGCGGCGATTTCGCATTCTGGCAGATCGATCCGGCGCCGGACTGATCGGCATTGGCAAAATCTATTTGCCTGCGGCGAACCCGCCCGGGGGCAATCGCCAATGGAGCAGATTCCGACCGCAATGCGGCTCAACTCCCAAGAACAGGCAATGCTGGCCGGAGAGTCCGGCCAGGCGGCCCAACTGGCCCTGCAATTGCAGATAAAAGTGGGCGATTTCTTCGGCGCCGAGGATATGGTTCCGGTCCGGTCGGCGCACCTGGCCGCAGACGCCGAATCCTTGCGCGACTTCGGCGTCCAGTATCTGCGCTCGATCGCAGACCGGGACGGACGATTCAAGATTCCCACCACGATCAACGCCGGCGCCGCCGATCCGGACCGCCCCGGCGTGATCGGCCAGCGCCGCGTCTGGCACTCGCGCACCCGGGACATAAATGCGGCATTGGATGCGATGGGCGCGCACATGTGCCTGACCTGCGTCAATTACCAGCTGCTCGACCAACCGCACCTGGGCGAGCACCTGGCGTGGGGGGACACCGGGACCGTGATCTGGGCCAATTCGATCTGCGGGGCGCGTTCAAACTTCGAGGCCGGGCCGGCCGCACTCTGCGCTGGCATCACCGGGCGAACGCCGCGCTACGGGATGCATCTGGACGTCAACCGGCGAGCCGAGGTCCTGGTGCGGGTCAGCGCCCGCCCGCGGGGCCGCGGCCAGTGGAGTGCGCTGGGCGGGCTGGTGGGCCGCGAATTGAACGACTACTGGAGAGTCCCCTGCTTTGTCGGCGATTTCGGATCACCCAGCCCGGACGAGCTCAAGTTCTTTGGCGCCGCGCTGGCCAGCTTCGGGTCGACTCCGATGTTCCACTGGGTCGGACTGACTCCCGAAGCGCCCAGCCTTGAAGCCGCATTCGGGAGTGCATCGCCTAAGCGCACGCTGGACGTCGACGATGCCGCGATCGCCGGATTCATGCGGGAGTTCACGCCCGATTCGGACGCGGCCGATGTGGTCGCCTTCTCGGCTCCGCAGCTGTCCCCGCAGGAGATTGCCGATCTGGCGGCCCGTTTTCGCGGGCGGCGCGTCAGCGACCGGGTCCTCTGCCTGGCAACGACAAGCCCGATGGCTCGGCTGGAGGCGGAACGGCTCGGCCACGCCGGGACGCTGGCCGGCTCCGGCGTGGAGCTGATCGCCGGGACCTGCTTTTACGTAATGGCCCCCCATGAACTCGTCAGTTCACGCGGTTTCCGCACCATCGTCACCGACTCGGCCAAGCTGGCCAACATAATCTCCGGCTACGGATACCAGCCGGCCTTGCGGGGAACCGACGACTGCGTCGACGCCGCAATCACCGGGAAGATCCCGTGAGCCGGCCGCCCGACCTGGTTCTGCGGGGACGCGCCGGCGTCGGACCGTCAGTTTCCGGAGTGGCCCTGGTCTCGCAGTCCGGGTTTTCGGCCCGTTACGACCTGGATCGCGAATCGGGCGTGTTTTCGCGGCCGGCCCATGACCTGTTCGGCCAGAGCTACCTGGAACGGATCCTGGTGTTCCCTACCGCCAAGGGCGGAATCGCCACCTCCTGGATGCTGGCCGAAATGGCCTCGCGCGACATGGCGCCGCTGGGGCTGATTTTTTCGTCGACCAATCCGGTCATGGTGCAAGGTGCGGTGCTGGCCGACCTGCCGCTCATGGCCGGGCTCGATCCCGATCCGGTCGTGGCGATCAAGACCGGGGATCGGGTGGAGCTCGACCCGGCCGCGGGCCGGGTCCGCGTATGGCGGGCCGAAGGTAGTTGAATCATTTCGATCGCCGCCGCGCGGCGGGATTTGACGGGAGCACTAGGTGAATTCCGAGAAACCCAACATCCTGTTCATCACCATGGACCAGCTCCGCTACGACGCGCTGGGGGTCACCAGCGGCGGCCGGGTCAAGACCCCCAACATCGACCGGCTGGCGAGCGAAGGAGTGCTGTGCGAGAAATTCTTCGTTCACTCGCCGATGTGCCAGCCTTCGCGGGCATCGATCATCACCGGACGGTACCCGCGGGTGACGGGAGTGCGCTGGAACTGGTACAACCTGCCCGATGACCCGAACCTGGCCCGCATGCTGGACGCATCGGGGTACCACACGATGGCCATCGGCAAGATGCACTTTACGCCGATCGAGGACAACCACGGATTCAAGGACCGGGTTTACGTCGAAGGCAAGATGTTCTCCGACTACGACGAGTACCGCACGATGCTTGGCTCCAAAGGCCTGGACGGCCGCTATTTCGAGCACGTGAAGCGCTGGAACAACGTGGACAACTTCGGCGCCGAGGTCTTTCCTCTTGGAGACGAGAACTACGTCGATTCATTCATCGGCGCGCGGGGGGTCGAAATGATCGCGTCCTGCGGGGACGATCCATTCTTTGCCTGGTTTTCGTTCTGCAACCCGCACATGCCATTTGATCCGCCCGATTCGGTCGCGGACATGTACGACCCGGACGACATGGAGATCCCGCCCGATTTCTACCGTTCGCAGACCATGCGCTGGCCCGAGTACCGGACCAGCTCCGGACAGCAGGACTTCTCGCTGCTGACCGAGGAAAAACTGGCCCGGATCAAGGCCTACTACTACGCCACGATCTCGCTGGTCGACCGCGAGATCGGCCGCCTGCTGGATACGCTCGAACGCAAGGGCGTGCTGGACGAGACGGTCATCTTCTTTTTTGCCGACCACGGCGAGATGCTGGGGAACCGCGGCGTCCTCTGGAAGGGCCGCATGCTCTATGACCACATCACCCACGTGCCGCTGATAGTTCGCTACCCACGCGAATACGGCGGCGGCCAGATTGTCTCCGACATGCTCCAGGCGGTCGACCTGGTTCCGACGGTTCTGGATTTCTGCGGGGTGGACGGCCATATCGGACTGCAGGGTCAGAGTTTCAGGCGGCTGCTGGCTAAGGAACAGGTGCCCTGGCGGGACTGGGCGTTCGCCGAGTCGCTGAACATGAAGATGCTGCGCACTCATGACTGGAAACTGATCCACTACGGTTCAAAGCCCTACGGGGAGCTGTACAACCTGGCCGAAGACCCCCTGGAGCTCGACAACCTCTACGAAGACCCGGGCTGGCGCGAAAAGCGTTTCGAGCTCACCCGCCGGTTGGCCGATGTCCTGATCGAGACCGAAGACCAGTTACCGGGCCCGGCGACCGGAACCGCTTACGAAGGGCTGTCCGGGCACCATCCAGCCCAGGAATACGGCGGCCGCGATCCCGACACTTACGCATACGGAAGCCGGCGCAGCCCGCGTTGAGATACCGGCCGGCTATTGCTCCGCCTGAGGCGAATACAGCCCACCCTGGACCCCGGTAACGAAGTAGTGCGCCCGTTCGGCGATGTTGACTGAGCGGTCGGCGATCCGCTCCAGCGTGTGGGCGATCCAGATGAGATAGGTGGCGCGCCGGATGGACGCGGGGTCTTCGATCATGTAGGAGAGCAATTCGCGCAGCACCTGCTGGTAAAGATCGTCGATCTCGTCGTCCCTGTGCCGAACCGAGAATGCGCGATCGACGTCGCGTTCGGTGAACGAGAGCATTGCGGTGTGCAGCATTTCGGTGGCAATGTCCGACATCCGCGGGATGTCGATCAGCGGCTTTAGAGGCGGTTCCTGCCCCATTTGCAGACCGATCTTGGCTATTCCCTCTGCGTAGTCGCCAATCCGCTCCAGCTCGGCGGCAATCAACAGCACCGAGATGATCTGCCGCAGGTCCGCAGCCATCGGCGCCTGCATGGCGATCAGTTCGATGCAGTGCTCCTGAATGGCCAATTCCTGCGTATCGATTTCGTCATCGTTGGCGATAACTGTCCGGGCCAGGTCCATGTCCCGGGTTCGCACCGCTTCGATGCAGTCGCGCACCGAACGTTCGACCAGATTGGCCAGGATTATCAATCGGTCCTGCGCCAGCTCCAGGTTCTTGGTGTACTCGTGGCGCTGGGCGCCGAGGGGCAAATCTCTCATCCGAACCTGCCGGTGATGTAGGCCTCGGTGCGCTCGTCGGATGGATTGGTGAAGACCTTATGGGTCTCGTCGAATTCGATCAGTTCGCCGGCGCCGCGGGCGTTGTTGAGAAAGTAGGCCGTCATGTCCGATATCCGGGCGGCCTGCTGCATGTTGTGAGTGACGATCACGATCGTGTACTTCTCGCGCAGCTCGCGGATCAGGTCCTCGATCTTGGTGGTCGCGATCGGGTCCAGCGCCGAACAGGGCTCGTCCATCAGGATCACGTCCGGCGACACCGCTATGGCGCGGGCGATGCAGAGCCGTTGCTGCTGGCCGCCGGAGAGCGCCAGCGCCGATCGCTTGAGGTCGTCCTTGACCTCGTCCCAGAGGGCCGCCTGGCGCAACGAGCGTTCAACTAATTCATCCATGTCGCCCCGGTAGCCGTTGACCTTGGGTCCGTAGGCGACGTTCTGGTAAATCGACTTTGGAAAGGGATTGGGTTTTTGGAACACCATTCCGATCTGCCGGCGCACTTCGACCGGATCTACGTTGCGCGCGAAAACATTCTGCCCGCGGTATAGCACTTCGCCTTTCACGCGCGTCCCGCGCACCATCTCGTTCATGCGGTTGAACAAGCGCAGATAGGTGCTCTTGCCGCAACCGGAAGGCCCGATGATCGCAGTCACCTGGTTGTGCGGAATAGTGAGCGTTACGCCTTCCAACGCCATCAGGCGCCCGTACCAGAAGCTGACGTTCCGGGTCGCCAGGATCGGATGCGGCCAGGCCTCCCCGTTTGGCGGCGCCGACGGCGCCGAAGCGGGCGCTTGGGCGTACCGCTGCGCGGTTCTCACGTTGGATTCGATCATCGGTTGGCCCGTTCGAATTTGTAGCGAAGTATCACGGCGGTCAGGTTCGCGCAAAGCAACACGATCAGCAAAATCACGATCCCGCCGGCGGCGAGCGAAGCAAATTCGGGGTTCGGCAGCGATACCCAGTTGAATATCTGAATCGGCAACACCGTGAAAAGGTCCATCGGGCCCTGCGGGTCAAACGCAATGTACGTCAGCGCCCCGATGGTAATCAACGGCGCGGTTTCGCCGATCGCGCGCGCCAGGGCCAATATCGTGCCGGTCAGGATCCCTGGGAGCGCCGCCGGCAGCACGGTCTTGTAGATGACTTCCCAGCGGCTGGCGCCAAGCGCGTAACCGCCCTCACGCAGCGAGTCGGGAACGGCGCGGATGGCTTCGCGTGCCGCAACGATGATGATCGGCAGCACCAGCAGCGACATCGTCAGCGCCCCGGCGACGATGCTGCGGCCCAACCCGAAAGTGCGGACGAACAATCCCAGTCCGAGTAGCCCGTAAACGACCGAGGGCACGCCGGCGAGATTGGCGACGTTTATCTGGATGAAGCGGGTGATCCAGTTCTCCGGCGCGTACTCCTCAAGGTATATCGCCGATGCGACCCCCAGCGGGAACGAGATCAGGGCGGTGAACGCGATCAGCCAGAGGCTGCCCAGCAGCGCCGAGCGCAAACCCGATTCTTCAGGGAAGCGCGATGGAAAGCTGGTCAGGAATGCCAGGTCGATTTCGGGCAGGCCGCGCGAGAAGACGTCCAGCAGCAACGAGGCCAGGACGGCCAGCGCCAGCACAACCGAAATCAGCGTCGTCGCATAGAAGATCCAGGTCTTTACGGTCCGCCACCCGATCGAGCGTCGGGCCGCGGCAACCGAACCTTCCGGCGATCTCATTCGTACACCTCGCGAAACCGCCGAACGAGCCAGTCGCCAAGCAGATTCATCACGAAAGTCATGGCGAACAGCAGCGTGCCGACGGCAAATATCGTCTGGTACTCGATCGTGCCCTGTGGCGTATCGCCCAGCGATACCTGCACGATGTAAGCGGTCATCGTTTCCATCGAATTGAGCAGGTCAAACCCCAAGCGGGGCTGCTGACCGGCGGCGATCGAGACGATCATCGTTTCCCCGATCGCCCTGGAGATCGAAAGTATCACCGCGGCCAGGATGCCCGAGAGGGCCGCCGGGACGATCACCTTGACCGCAGTCTCCAGCTTGGTTGCACCCAGCGCGTACGAACCCTCACGCAGGCCGACCGGGACTGCTTGCAACGCGTCCTCGGTAATCGAGGCCATCATCGGCAGGATCATGAAACCCATCACGATGCCGGCCGAGAGGACGTTGAATATTCCCGCGTCGGGAAATATCTCCCGCAGGATGGGTGTGACGAACAACAATGCGAAATATCCGTAAACCACGGTCGGGATTCCGGCCAGTACTTCAAGGGCCGGCTTCAGGACGGTGCGCAACTGGGGTGCCGCCACTTCGGACATGAAGATCGCCGCAAGGAGCCCAAGCGGAACTGCGATCAGCATCGCCACCAGCGCCACCGCCAGCGTGCCGTTTACCAGCGGCAGCACGCCGAAGTGTTTGGATACGAATAACGGTGTCCAGCGGGTGCCGGTCAGAAACTCGACCGGCGAAACCTGGGTGAAGAACTGGAACGTCTCGCCCAGCAAGGTAAAGATGATCCCGGCAGTGGTGAGCACCGAGACCGCCGCAGCCGCGAAAAGGACTGATCGCACCGCCCCCTCTACCAGGATTCGCTTGCGCTTGGGCGAGAGGTCTACGGTTTGTTGCTGTTGCATTGTCACCCGGTCAGGCGGCGGCGGTTGGCCGCGCCATAGGATTTTGCGTTCGGGGATTTCCCGATCGCCCGCAGACCCGAGCGGCGGCCGCGGACTGGAGTCGCCGCGAGCCGCCGGTTCGCGGCGCTACTAGCGGCTTTCAAATTTTTCAAGTTGTTCGGCGTACATTTCATCGGGCATGGCCACGTAACCGACATCCGCGGCTACGTGTTTGGCGTTTTCCAGGTAGAAGTGGATGAATTCCTCCACTTCGGGGCGCTCGGCCGCCTGGTTGCTCACATAGAAGAACAGCGGTCGCGAGAGCGGCGCGTAGGTCCCGTCGTTTACGGTGGTCTCGGAAGGCGATACGCAGCCGTTGCCGCCATCTACGGGGACGAGCTTCAAGCGATCGGCGTTGGCGGCGTAATAAGCCAGGCCGAGAAATCCGGTGGCGCTGGCATCACCGGCGATCCCCTGAACCAGGACATTGTCATCCTCGGACGGGGTGAAATCGCCGCGGCTGTGGCCCTCTTCGCCGTTTATCACCTCGGTGAAGAAATCAAACGTCCCCGAATCCACGCCCGGGCCGTAGAGGACGAGGCCGCGATCCGGAAAGCCATCGCGGACCTGAGACCAACTGGTGATTTTTTCTTCGGCCTCGGGGTCCCAGATCCTCTTCAATTCGTCGACGGTGAGACAGTCGACCCAGTCGGCGGCCGGGTTGGCGAGCACCGCGAGCCCGTCGAACGCAACTGTGAGCTCGGTGAAATCGACCCCGTTTTCGGTGCAGACCGCAGTTTCCGATTCCTTGATCGTGCGCGATGCGTTTGACAGGTCGGTTTCTCCGATGCAGAACTTCTTGAAACCGCCCCCGGAGCCCGAAATACCCACCGGGATCCGCACATTGGGATGGAGCTTTACGAATTCTTCCGCAACCGCCTGGGTAACCGGGCCGACAGTCGACGAACCGTCGGCCAGAATCGTGCCGCTCAGCCCTGATCCAGCGGTCAAATTCTGGTCACTCATGGCGTCGGAACCAGCGCTCGGGGAAGCCTCATCCGGGTCGCAAGCGGCCATGGCGGTGAAGGCGGCCAGGGCTCCTGTAGCGGCCAGCAGACTGCGCCTTGAAAGCTGGGTCATTGCTCGTCCGGTTGTGGCTGAAACTGAATTGCCAGCCCAAAGTTAGGTGACGACGCCGGCCTGTCGTCGGGGCAATGTCAACGCTGCGTCAATTCGCAGCTAGCGGCCCGTCAAACTAGCCTCCGCCCAGATTTGAGCCCCTTCGATCGGGAACCGACAGAATGAATTCGGATCCGCTGCCGACGCCGGCAGAGAGTACCTGGATGTCTCCGTCATGCAACTCGACCAGTTGCCGGGCAATGCTGAGGCCCAGTCCCGATCCGGCTGCGGTTCGAGCCGGATCGCCTTTGTAGAAACGCTCGAAAATCCGTTCCTGAATCGCCGGATCGATACCGCAGCCTTCGTCGATCACGCGGATCCGGACAATGTCCTGCCGACGGTCGCCCACAACCCGTACCGACTTGCCCGGCGGCGTGAATTTCAATGCGTTCAGGAGCAGATTGGCGACGGCTATCTCGAGCTTGGCCTGATCGGCTTGAACCGGCAGGGAGCCCGCGATCTCCACAGTCAATTCCACCTGCGCGCGTCGCGCGACCGGATGCAACCGGCTTGCCAATTCGGACACCAACTGGGATAGGTCGACTCGCTGCCAATCCATCTGGTTGTCGATCGCATCTGCCCGGGCGGCGGCTATTACGCTCTCGGTCAACTCGATGAGCCGGTCGGCCTCCGAATCGATCCTGGCCAGGAAGTCGTCGCGGAATCGGCGCTGGTCGACGGCCCCGCCGAGCAGGGCTTCGCAAAGCGATTTGATCGCCGCGACCGGCGTCCGCAGATCGTGCGAAATATTGGCAATCAGATCGCGCTGCGCCGCCCGTTGCCCCTCGATTGCGGTCACGTCCTGGAGGATCAACAGCACCCGGGATACGGTCCCGACCGCGATCGGGGTGGCCACAACCTGGAGGATCAAATCAGGATGAACCGGGCGCACTATCCGGCGTTGGGTGCCCGTCCCCTCGCGAACCCGGCCGACCAGATCGACAATCTCGACGTCTCGCGCCAGGCGGGTAAGGGTGAGTCCGCCACTTTCGGCGCTTTCGATGCCGAAAATTCTGCTCGCCGCCGCGTTAATCACCTCGACCCGGTCGTCGCCGTCTATGACCACCACGCCGTCCGCCATGTTCTCGAGCAAATGCCGCAGGTCCCGCGCCATCGCTTCGCCACGTCCGATCCGACGGGCGATTCGGTCGGCCAATTGCGGGTATTCGCCGATCGAGGCGGCCCCGAATCCCAATCTCCGGGAGACCGAGCCAATTGCGGCCAATCGGCGACCGAGCCAGCGCCTGGCAATGGCGGCGCCGGCCGCCGCGGCCAGCGCCGCCAGCACCAGTGCCGCGAATGCCGGCTGCGGCGCGACCCACCCTTGCGAAGTGATCCCAAGCAGGGTCCCCAATAGGATCCCCGCCGGAATGGCCAGCCAGATCCAGCGGTCGATCAAGCAACCCTAGGGGCGAGCGTAGCGGTACCCCGAACCGCGTACCGTTTGAATTCGTCTCGGATTGGTCGGGTCGGGTTCGATCTTGTGCCGCAACAGGCTGATATGGACCCTGACCGTGCGAGTGTCCTCGGTAAAGTCGTGTCCCCAGACTTGGCGAATCAGGTCCTCGGACGAAATGACGCGTCCGCGATTGGCCAGCAAATGCTCCAGCAGATCGAATTCCTTGGGTCGCAACTCGACCGTTTCGCCGCCAATTTCAAGCCGCATGCCGGCACGGTCCAACACCAGATCGCCGTCGACGAGCGAGGAGTCGGATCGGCGCGATTCGAGTTCGCCCAGAAGCAGCGCGTGGCGGCGCAACAGCGCCTTGATGCGGGCCTGCAATTCGCGGACTGAAAAGGGCTTGGTGACGTAGTCGTCGGCCCCGATCTCAAGCCCGACCACTCGGTCGATCTCATCGTCGCGGGCGGTCAGCATGACGACTGGGACGCTTGAGTTTGCGCGAATCTCGCGACAGGCTTCGAACCCGTCCATGCCGGGCAGCATCACATCCAGTAGGACCAGATCAACCGCGGTCTGCCGAAGGTGGTCCAGGCCCTCCTCAGCGCTTGCGCAGGCGTGGATCCTGAACCCGGACTGGCGCAGGTTGTAACGCAAAGAGGCGACCAGGTTGGGCTCATCGTCAACCAGCAGGATTCGCGGCGCCGGATCCGATCGGCTCATTGAAGGCAAGTCGTCGACGCACGGGCAATTACCGGCCCGCGCCGGCCGCCGGTCAGAAGTGTATGTCTATCCTGGTGCCCACCTGGCAGAACTCATAGGTAAGCGCCGAGTCCGGCAGGCGCATATTGAGACAGCCGTGCGAGCGCCGGGTTCCGAAGTCGTCGTGCCAGTAAGCGTAATGGAACGCGTGGCCTTCCCAGGTGAAGTAGACGGTGTTGTAGATATTGCTTATGTCGTAGAACTCCTGGGTGCCCCAGAGGCCGGTCATGCGCTCCGTCTTGACCTTGCGGTTCACGTGAAAACTGCCCAGCGGAGTCTCAAATAGGTCTTTGCCCGAGGAGGTCGTGTACTGGAACACCGGGCCTTCGGCAGAGTGCAGAGTGACCAGTTGAGTGGCAAGGTTCACGTCAACCCAGCGCCCTCGCAGCGGACCCAGCGATGGAAGAAATTCCGTCGGGTCGTACAGCCGGGCGCCCTTGCGCGGCGCTACACCCGCTTGCGGGAGACCGTAGGCCGCCGCCAGCGAGCGTCCGATGGGCAGAGGGTGTGGCGACTGCCCATCCTTGGCGACTGCGACGACCTTCTGGAACGGTTGCAGGATTGTTTCCTCGTCGAGCCGATACGCCCAGTCGATCGGGTCGCCCCAGGCGAACACCCCGCCGGTGTCGCGATGCCAGTCGGCAAATGCCGGATGCATCCCGACGCTAGGTTCCCAGGGAATGTCGGCCTCGGTGAAGTCGCGCACCAGGGAGGTCAGTTGATAGGCGCGCCGGTTTATCCAGTCCGAACCGGCCGCCAGAGACCGGACCCCGGTTAATTCAGGCGAATCCGGATCGGTTATCAACGCCCCGAATTCAAAGAACTGAACGGTCTGCGGTCCGCGCGCTTGCGATTCGGATACCGGCCACCCAAACGTTTCGTTGGCGCCGTAGCGCGACCAGTGGTCCAGGACCGAGCCGCTGACATTGTGGCCGGTCTGAGGGACATAGACGATGTTTTCGCGGTCCCGCGGAGTCGTCTCTTCTGCTGCGGCCGGGGTCAATAGCGCGGCCCACGCCGGTTGGGCGGCGGCGGCCAGCCCGGCGGCAGCGCCGGCGGCGGCCAGTCCCAGCAGGCGGCGGCGACCCAGGCGTTGGTCCGGAAGCTGGATCAGGTGGCGGGATTCACCCATGGTCAGGGGCGTTCGCTCCATTGCCGGAATAGCTTGCAACTCTCCCCAGAATTATTATCAAGAAGGCTGCAACCCGGGCATTGCCGGTTGCCCGTACCCTCCTCACCGGTCAGACCATTGTTGCGCCCGATAACTCCGCCGGGAAAGGCCGAACCGATGATTCCAAAGCGCCGATTCGGCCGTCACGAAGACGAGGTGACGATCGTTGCCGTGGGATGCGGGCACATTGTCCGCCCCGGCACGACCTTTGAGCAATCGGTGGCGATCGTCCGGGCTGCGATAGACCGCGGTGTCAACTTCATCGATACCGCCTGGGACTACGGCGAGGGCTCCAGCGAATTGCGGGTCGGCGCCGCAATCGAAGGGCGCCGCGAAGATCTTTTCCTGGCCACCAAGGTCTGCGCACGCGACCGCGTCAGCGCGGAAGCGCAAATCGATGAATCGCTGGATCGTTTGCGGACCGATCACGTCGATCTGCTTTCGCTGCATGAGATCAATTACGACAACGATCCCGAATGGTGCTTTGCCCCGGATGGCGCCTTCGAGGCCCTGCTCGACGCCCGGGCCCAGGGCAAGACCCGGTACATCGGTTTCACTGGCCACAAGCATCCCGCGATCCTGGTGGAGATGCTGGGACGCTTTGACGGCTGGGATGCGGTGCAGATGCCGATCAACGTTTACGACGCCTCCTACCGCAGCTTCATCAATCAGGTGCTGCCGATCATTACCGAGCGCTCAATGGCCTGCATCGGCATGAAGTCGCTTGGCGGCAACGGGCAATTCATCAGGGACGGCGGCCTGACTGCGCAGGAATGCAGGCGGTTCGCCCTTTCGCAGCCCATAACTACGCTCAGCTGCGGCTTGACCAGCCTCGAGGACGTCGACCAGGACGTCGCCATCGGGGAGAACTTCGAGCCGTTCACCCCTGCAGAGATGCGTGAATTTGCCCACCGCGTACGCAATGAGGCCCGCGACGGCCGCCACGAATGGTTCAAGACCAACAACTTCTTTGACAACTGGTACCACCGCGAGCAGCACGGATACCCGGAGGTTGCCGACGTGCGCAGCGCGCTGGGCCTCAAGTGAGCGGTTGAACCGGCCCCGTGCCGGCTGAAGGTGTGGCCGCTTAGCGGCGCAAACGCGAAAACACGAGCATGGCGCCGGCCACGATCAGAAGCACCGGCCAGAACCGCAGCGCCAGGTTGATCAGATCTCCGACATACGACCAGAACTGCAGCGAAACCCAGTTGTCCAGCAGGAACAACGCCCCGACGACGATCAGGGCGACGCCGGCGATTACCGGCCCATTTGACGGTCGCCGCGCCGCGGCCGGCCGGGCGGCGGCGGGTTCGGAGCCGGCGGACGCATCCGGGGTGGAATCCGCCGCCTTGGGCGCCGGATCGGGCCGGCTGGGTTCAGCGGTGCCGACCAGTACCTCTGATCGCTGCGGCACGATCGCCCACATGGCAAGGTAGGCCAGCAGGCCGACGCCGGACGTAACCAGGACGACCAGCACCCAGAGCAGCCGCACCAGGGTCGGGTCTATGCCCAGCCCCTCAGCCAGACCGCCGGCCACGCCGGAGATCTTGCGATCGTCTTCGCTGCGAAAGAGCCGGAACCCGGATCCGCCTGGACTGCTCACGATCCTGGCCCTGCCAAGGAGGGCGGATTGGACCGGGCCGGGGGGTGGGGAATCACCATTCGACCGGCTGACCATCGAAGAAGAATTCGCCATTGGGGCCGTCCGCCGGCAGTTGGGTCAGTGGTACGATGCCGGCGGCGGCGGTCGCAACGTCACGGTCGGCATCGGGACCGCCCATGTCCGTGCGCACCCACCCCGGGGTGGCCGAGTTGACCTTGATGTCGGCGTCTCCGACCAGATCGGCGAACACCCGCGTGACCGCGTTGGCGGCGGCTTTCGAGATCCGGTAGGCCGGATGCCGCGAGGTCATGCGGGCCAGCGATCCGGCGCCGGAGGTCACATTCACGATCCGCCCGTACCCCTGGTCCTGCATGACCGGAAACGCCGCGCGGCAAACCCGGTAGACGCCGAGCGCATTTACCTGAAAGCTGTCCAGCAGGGTCGCGTCGGTCGTCTCCAGCACGGCGGACGCTCCCGGCGCGGGCGCCTCGTCGAGCAGCGCTCCGGCGTTGTTCACCAGCACGTCCAGCCGTCCGCAGGCGCCGAGCACGAAATCGATTGCGCGATCCACCGTGAACCGCTTGGTGACGTCCATCGGGCAGTAGAGAACCTCGATGCCATCGACCGCCAATTGCTGGACCGCCACCGCACCCAGGCGCTCGTCGCGCGAGGAGAGAACGGTCTTGAAGCCGGAACCGGCCAGCTGCCGGCAGAGCTGCAGCCCGATTCCGCGGTTGGCGCCGGTAACTAAAGCCACCCTGGTCTGGTTCATTGCCTTGCGTCCCGGTCTGCTATCGCCATCAACTTGATCGCCCGGTCAATTTTGCAGATTGGTCCCTGGCAATGTCGGCAATTCCGGCCCGGCCGGCCCGGCCACCTTTTAATATGGCGGGCCAGCGCGGCCCATCGCCCCCAGAATCCCCCGAGAGCAGGGTAAATGGACCGACCCAATTTCCTCATCATCATGTCCGATGAGCACAACCCTGCCTACAGTTCGGTTTATGGCCACCCGACGGTGCAGACTCCCAATCTCGACCGCCTGGCGGCACAGGGGGCCACGTTTGATAACGCCTACTGCAACTCGCCGCTGTGCGTGCCGTCGCGGGCATCCTTCATGTCCGGCCGATACGTGCACGAGGTTGAAGTCTGGGACAACGCCAACACCCTGCGCACCGACCAGATCACCTGGGCGCACCGGCTCAATTCGCTCGGCTACGACACGGCCCTGTGCGGCAAGATGCACTTCGTCGGGCCCGACCAGATGCACGGTTTCAAGCATCGACTGCTGGAGGATATCCACGGTGGCGGGACGACCACCGGGCGGCTGCCCGATTGGTCGACGGGCGGTCACTTCGGCGACACGATCGACAATGCCCGCCGGCTAACCGAGGTCCCGCGATCGGGCGATTACTTCCATCTCCGGTACGACGACGAGGTGGCCACTCGCACGGTCGAATTCCTTTCCCAGCCGGACCGGCGCGATCGCCCGTTCGCGATCTGCGCATCCATATTCACGCCGCACTTCCCCTTCATCGCCCGCGACCAGCACTATTACAAGTACTACGCCGACAACGTCGAGATGCCCCGGCTTGGCGCTGGCGATCTGGGCACGCTGCACCCGCAGAACGAACGATTGCTGGACGTGTTCCAATCCCGCGACATTCCGGTCGAACAAGTGCGCAAGGCGCGGGCCGCCTATTACGGCATGTGCACATTCGCCGACGAGAAGATCGGTCAGATGGTCGACGCCCTTGATTACCTGGGATTGGGCGATAACACCGTGGTGATCTACGTGGCCGATCACGGTGAGCAGCTGGGCGAAAAAGGGCTGTGGTACAAGTGCGGTTTCTACGATGCCTCGACCAAGATTCCATTCCTGGTGCGCTGGCCCGGGGTCACGTCTCCGGGCAGTCGTTTCAAGCGCGTTACGTCGCTCCTGGACGTGGTCAAGACGGTACTGGAGGGCGCAGGCGCCGACAGTGAGCTCTGTCACGGTACCTCGCTCCTGCCGCTACTTTCGGGCGAGGAGTCTGACGGTGGCGGCGAGGCGATATGTGACTACTACGCGCACGGATCGATAGCCCCCGGTCGCAGCATCCGCCAGGGCCGCTTCAAGCTCAATTACTACCATGGCGAACGGCCCGAATTGTTCGACCTGGAGGACGATCCCGAAGAGGTCTCAGACCTTGCCGCCGATCCCGCCCACGCTGGGACCGTGCAGCGATTGACGGCGGCCGCGCTGAAGGATTGGGATCCGGATGAGATCTCGCGCCGCGTAGTCCACTCGCAGCAGTCGCGATCCAAGCTCGTAGGCGCGCTCGGCGACCAGCCCTGGGGGCAACCCTACCAGGGCGGCGACTTCGCCTGATCGCTCCCTAGCCCGCCGCACCGACAACTCCCAGTTCAACTCCGAAGGCACGCCAATGCCAAAGCGACCCAACATCCTGGTGGTGATGAGCGACGAACACTCGCGCAGTTTCACCGAGCCCTACGGCCATCCATTCGTCAAGTCACCCCACATGCAGCGCCTTGCCGACGAGGGGACCACGTTTGTCAACGCGTACTGCAATTCGCCGATCTGCAACCCTTCGCGGGCATCGTTCATGACCGGCCAACACACCCCGCAGGTGGGGGCCTGGGACAATGCCGCCACCCTGAGCAGCGACGAGGCCACCTGGGCGCATCTGCTCAATGGGGCCGGATACGAGACCGTCCTTTGCGGAAAGATGCACTTCCAGGGCGCCGACCAGATGCACGGCTTCAAGCGCCGCATCCTGTCCGACGTCCACGGCGACGCCAACCCAAAACTGACCGCCGACTGGGTGGGCTGGCACCCTGAGAACGCGGCCGCCGACTACAGCATGTTCACCCAGGCCGGGCCGGGCGAGCACCCCTATTCGGCCTACGACGAAGTCGCCGCCGCCCAAGCCAGCACTTACATCCGCGCCCAGGAGGGTGCGGACCGTCCCTGGGCGCTGCTGGTGGGACTGATCACTCCCCACTTCCCATTCATCGCGCGCCAGAAGTACTGGGACATGTACTATCCCGAACACGCCGATCAGCCGCGCGTACCGGCTCACATAGACGACATCCACCCGCACAAGCGGCGCCTGGCGGAATGGTTCTCCTACGTGGACGTCGATCCCGAGCTGGTGGCAAGGGCCAGGGCTGCCTATTACGGACTTATCACCTATTGCGACGATTGCCTGGGTCAGATCCTGGCCGCAGTCGACGAGTCCGGCCAGGGCGAAGACACCGTAATCGTCTACACCTCCGATCACGGGGATGCGGTGGGCGAACACGGGATGTGGACCAAGCAGACTTTCTACGAGGATTCAGTCGGAGTCCCGCTGCACGTGCGTTGGCCGGGCAAGGTCGACGCCGGACGCCGCGTTAGCCAACCGGTGTCGTTGATTGACGTGACGCAAACGCTGCTCGACTGCGCCGACGTCGAAGCCCCCGACTACTGGTCTGGAGAGAGCCTGCTGGGGCTGGCCGGCGGCGGGCCCGAAGGCCCGGGCGAAGTCATCGCCGACTACACGGCGGTGGCCGCCAAGGGACCCTGCCGGATGGTGCGCGTGGGCGACCTGAAATACAACTACTACCACGGCGAGCCTGAGGAGCTGTTCGACATGGCCGCCGACCCGGACGAGCTTGTTAACCAGGTCCAGAATCCCCGCTACGCCGACGCGCTTGCCGATCTGCGCGCCCGGGCGCGCCGCGACTACGATCCCGACGAGGTCTATGCCCGCGCGCTGCGCTCGCAGCAAAACCGCCGGCTGATCAACGCCGGCCGAGCATCCAGCCCGTCCGGCTCCTGGGTTCCGGGGCGGCCTTAATGGAAACACCGCGCCCGTGAGGGCGCCAATGGGCCGCCGGTTTGTGGCCGCCGTCGCGGCGGCAGAATACCGGCGGCACGACGATTCGACAGGGGCACCAAAGTGACCAACAACCAAGACTGGTGGCCGGGGCGGTTAAGTCTTGCCGCCCTGCGCCGAAACTCGCCGCAGTCCGATCCGCTGCCGGACGGGTTCGACTACCGGGCGGCAGTCCAGTCGCTGGACGTCGAGGCCCTGCGACGCGACATCGAATCGGTGATGACGACCTCGCAGGACTGGTGGCCGGCCGACTATGGCCACTACGGGCCGCTGCTCATCCGCATGACCTGGCACGCCGCCGGAACCTACCGGGTGAGCGACGGTCGGGGTGGCGGCGGCTCGGGCCAGCAGCGGTTCGCGCCGCTGAACAGTTGGCCCGACAACGCCAATCTCGACAAGGCCCGGCGGCTGCTCTGGCCGATCAAGAAAAAGTACGGCCAGAGTCTTTCCTGGGCCGACCTGTTGATATTCGCCGGCAACTGCGCGCTGGAGTCGATGGGATTTAGGACGTTCGGATTTGCGTTCGGGCGCCCGGACGTGTGGGAGCCTGACGAGACCGACTGGGGTGCGGAGAGCGAGTGGCTGGGCGACGAACGCCACGACGCAGACGGGCGCCTGCAGGGACCGCTGGCGGCCGATCACATGGGCTTGATTTACGTGAATCCGGAAGGGCCGGGCGGACGTCCGGACCCGGCGGAGGCGGCTCGGTACATCCGCCAGACATTCGAGCGGATGGCGATGAACGACGAGGAGACTGTCGCCCTCATCGTCGGCGGGCACACCTTCGGCAAGGCCCACGGCGCCGGCCCCGAATCGCACGTCGGACCGGACCCGGAAGGGGCCGGGCTGGAGCAGCAGGGGCTTGGCTGGGCCAGCAGCTACGGCAACGGCAACGCCGGTGATTCGGTGACCAGCGGACTGGAAGGCGCCTGGACCAGCAATCCCACCCGCTGGGACAACGAATTTCTGGAAAACCTATACGGCCACGAGTGGGAATTGACCAAGAGTCCGGCCGGCAAATCTCAATTCCGGCCGCGCGACGCCGCGGCCGCGACCACCGTCGCCGACGCCCACGATCCGGCGGTCAAGCACGCGCCGATGATGCTCACGACTGATCTGGCGCTCCGGGCCGATCCCGCGTACGCCGCCATTTCGACTCGTTTCCTGAACAATCCGGCCGAACTCGAGGACGCGTTCGCACGGGCCTGGTTCAAGCTTCTGCACCGCGACATGGGGCCGCGCAGCCGGTACCTGGGACCGCTGGTTCCGGCCGAGAAGCTGCTGTGGCAGGACCCGGTGCCCGAAGTCGACCATGATTTGGTCGGTGACCGGGACGTTTCCGAACTGAAAGCGCTCATACTCGCTTCCGGGCTCTCGGTTTCACAGCTGGTCCGCGCCGCCTGGTCGGCGGCGGCCTCTTATCGCGGCACCGACCGGCGCGGGGGCGCCAACGGGGCCCGGATCCGGCTGGCCCCACAGAAAGATTGGGCCGCAAACGACCCGGTGGACCTTTCCGCAACGCTGGCCGCGCTGGCTCGAATCCGGGACGAATTCAACTCGTCTCGGACCGACGGCGCCAGGATCTCGCTGGCCGACCTGATCGTCCTGGGCGGGTGCGCGGCGGTCGAGCGGGCGGCCCGCGACGCAGGGCACGTCCTTGCGGTGCCCTTCCACCCGGGCCGGACCGACGCCGGGGAGGACTGGACCGACGCTGAATCCTTCGCAGTGCTGGAGCCGCGCGCCGACGGCTTCCGCAATTACGTCGCGGCCAGCGAGAGCAGGCCGCCCGAAGAGCTGCTCATCGAGCGGGCGGCGATGCTCGAATTGACCGCGCCCGAGATGACCGTGCTAATCGGCGGTCTGCGCGTTTTGGGCGCCAACACCGGCGGCACGCGGCATGGAGTTTTTACTACGCGCCCCGGAACCCTCAGCAACGACTTCTACGTGAACCTGCTTGATCCCGGGACCGAGTGGCGCAGAGCCGGGGACGTGTTTGAGGGCCGCGCCGGCGGTGGGGCGCCCATCTGGACGGCGACCCGCGTCGATCTGGTGTTCGGATCTAATTCGGAACTGCGCGCGCTGGCCGAGGTCTACGGATCCAGCGACGCCGGGGAAGCGTTTGCGCGCGATTTTGTCAAGGCCTGGGCCAAGGTGATGGATCTGGACCGCTTCGACCTGACCTGACGCCCGGACTTTCCCTGCCGGCCGTCGCTGACGCGTCGCCGGCGCGGAACCGAAACTAGTCGGCGGCGACTACCCCTTGATCCCGCTCATCACGATGCCCTGCGTGAACAGCTTCTGCAGGATGATGTAGACGATGAACAGCGGCACCGCCGAGATCATCGTCCCGGCCATCAGCAGGCCCCAGGGAATGATCTCGCCCTTCATGCTGGCGAGTCCGACCTGGATGGTCATGTAGTGCTCCTGGTTGATAACAACCAGCGGCCACAGGAAGTTATTCCAGGAAGCGGTGAAGGTAAATATCGCCAGCGCGGCCAGCGCCGGCTTGGAATTTGGAATGATGATCTGCCAGAGCACCCGGAACCAGCCGCAGCCGTCGATTCGGGCGGCGTCCTCGAGTTCGCGCGGCATGTTGAGCATGAATTGCCTGATTAGGAACACGCCGAAGAATTCGACCAGCTGCAGCGAGGCGATTCCCTGGTAGGTGTTGACCCAACCGAGTTCCTTGATGATGATGAAGCTCGGTATGAGCCGGACCTGGATCGGAATCATCATCGCGCCCAGGTACGTGTAGAAGATGATGTCGCGGCCCGGCCAGCGCAGCCGGGCGAACGCGTAGCCGGCCAGCACGGTGAACGTCATGTTCGAGAGAATGACGATGAATCCGATCAGGAAGCTGTTGAACAGCCAGCGGATGATCTGGTAGTCCTCGACGATGTCGATGTAGTTCTGCAGGTAGAGCGAATTGGGCAGGAAGTTCAGGCCGGGCTCATAGATCTCGCGCTCTTCTTTCAGCGAAGCCGAAAGCATCCACAGATAGGGGATGGTCACGAACAGCACGCCCATTACCAGGGCGGCGTAGAGGATGATCCTTCCGACTCGGCGCCAATTCTGGGTCCGCCGGGAGCGGATCGTTAGCGCCGGGTCGGCGACCGCTTCGATTACCTGGGTCTGGGCCATTTAGAGGTACTCCGTGCGCGCGCCGATCAACCGGAACTGCAGCAGCGACAGCGAAAAGATCAGGATGAAGATGAACAGCGAAACCGCGCTGGCAAATCCCATCCGGAAGAATTCGAAGGCATTCTGGTACATGTAGAACACCATCACGTTGGTGGCGTTCACCGGCCCGCCTCCAGTCATTATGTAAATGACCGCGAACGAATTCTGGGTGGCGCGCAGGATCCCCAGGACCAGCACGAAGAGAGTGGTCGGCATCAGCAGCGGGATCACCACGTAGCGGAACGTGGTTACCGCGTTGGCCCCGTCAATCCGGGCGGCTTCCTTCAACTCCGAAGGTATCCCCTGCAACCCCGCCAAGTAGATGACAGTGAAGTAGCCGACCTCCCGCCAAACGAAGGTGATGATCACAGTCGGCATCGCCAGGACCGGGTCCGAGGCCCAGCGCAAATCGTCCGGCAGCCCGACCACCTCTAGCAGGGCGTTGATTATGCCGAACTGCGGATCGAAAATCCAGAGCCAGATGACCGCGGTGGCGACCAGCGAGGTCACCACCGGGGAGTAGTAGAGTCCGCGCAGCAGCGACTCCGCCCTGATCCCCTGGTTCAGCGCCAGCGCAGTTCCCAGCGCTCCGCAAATCATGATTGCGACCGAGGCCACCACGAACACAAACGTGTTCCACATGGTGCGTATGAAGTCCGGTTTGGTGATCAGCTCGGCGAAGTTTTCAATCCCGATGAACTTGGCCGCTTCGAAGGGGTCGAGCGGATTCCAGCGGAAAAAAGCCAGATAGAACGACGCCAGGACCGGCACCAGCGTGAATATGAGAAAAAAGGCGAACGATGGCAGGACGAACAGATACCCGCTGCGGGCCTCTTCATCCCTGACAAGTGCCACCAGGGTCCGCCAGGCATTGCGCTTCGGCAACGCCGACGTCGATTGCATAAAAAGCACCTCGTCGCCGTCAGATCGGCGACTTTGATGAACGTTGAAATTCTAGCCGGGCACGGCGGTAGCCAATGAGGGATTCGAGTTTTCGGGCGTCCGCCGTGTTCAAATTGGGGCGGCCTTGGCTGCCGCCAGGCATCCCCGCCGACCCGTGCCCACAACCAACCGGAGCTGACCGCTCGTGCCGAATACGCGCCCCAATCTTCTGCTGCTTATTCCCGACCAGCACCGCTGGGACTTCGGGCCCTGGGACCCGCAGTCGCCGTTGCGAATGCCGAACCTGGCAAGCCTGGCCGAGCGCGGGGTGCAGTTCGATCAGGCGATCGTAAACAGCCCGCTCTGCGCACCCATGCGGGCCAGTCTCGCGTCGGCGCGATCCTACGGATCGTGCGGAGTGGTCGACAACGGCAACGACTATCCGATCGACCTGCCGACCTTTTACCAGCAGCTGCGCAGCGCCGGATACCAGGTTTGCGGCACCGGCAAATTCGACCTCCACAAGGTGTCAGGTGGCTGGGGCCTTGACGGGCAGAACGGACTGGCCGATTGGGGATTCACGCAGGGGATCGACAACGAGGGCAAGTGGGACGGTTTTCGCAACTTCCGCGACACCGGCGCCGCGCAAGGTCCGTATTACAGGTTCCTGGTTGAGAACGACCTGGCCGAGGCGCACTGCCAGGACTTCGAGCGCCGCGGCCGCGATTACAGCGACGGCAGGGACTACGGCAGCACCTTTCCGACCACGCTGCCGGACTTTGCCTACGGCGACAACTGGATCGGGCGCAACACGATCGACATCCTGCGCGACCTTCCGCAAGGACAGCCATGGTTCATGCAGGTCAATTTCACCGGTCCGCACGAACCGCAGGACATTACCGCCTCGATGTGGCATTCCTGTCAGGGTGTAGGGTACCCCGGCCCCTTGGCCAGTACCCAGCACGACGCCGAATTCCACAACCGGGCCCGCCAGAACTACGGTGCCATGCTGGAGAACATCGACGCCCGCATCGGCGAGATCATCGCCGCCGTCGAACGCCGCGGCGAACTGGACAACACCGTGATCGTCTACACGTCCGACCACGGCGACATGCTCGGCGATCACGACGAATGGCAGAAGTCGCGTCCCTGGCAATCGTCGGTCGCGGTGCCCTTGATAGCGGCCGGCCCGGGGGTGGCGCAGGGGCGGTCGAGCTCGGCCCTGATCCAAATGTTCGATCTGGCGGCCACGTTCATTGATTACGCCGACGCCGATCCGGTGCCCGAAATGGACTCTCAATCGATCCGCCCGGTCCTGGAGGACCCTGCGCGGGCACATCGCGAAATCCTCTTCTCGGGCCTCCGCTACCACGGCGGATACACGAGCGTGGCAGCGTCGCGCGAGCCGAAACACTACGTTTGGGACCTGGCCTTCGACGGGCGCTTCAAGTTGATCCACCAGCACGGCCTGGGGCTTAGCCCGCAGTTGTTCGATCTGGAATCGGACCCGGCGGAATCGAACGACCTTGCGGCCGCAGATCCCGACCGGACCTCCGCCATGCTCGAATTGATCCACGCCGAGACCGCCCGCAACGGCATCTCCGTCTAAAGTCCAGCCCGCCACCGCATAGCGAGGAGTCGCGACCCCATGGCCGAGCGCCCACCCAACCTACTGTTCATATTTCCCGACCAGCAGCGCTGGGACTGGGGGCCCTGGAACGAGCAGCTGGACATCCGGACGCCGAACCTGGCCCGATTGGCCGAGCGGGGGGTGCGGTTCGAGCACACGATAACCAGTTCGCCGCTGTGTGCGCCGGCGCGGGCTTGTCTGGCCAGCGGGCGCAATTTCTGGCGCTGCGGGGTCAACGACAACTACGACGACACGCCCCTGGACGGGCCGTTCTTCTACCAGAACCTGCGCGCCGCCGGATACGAGGTCTGCGCGGTCGGCAAAGTCGACCTCCACAAGGGCACCGCGGAATGGAAGACCGACGGCTCCAGCTGGCTTGACCAGTGGGGGTTCACCCGCGGCATAGACAACGAGGGCAAACACGCGGGGGTGGTGACCGGCGACGAGGAGCCGGCCGGACCGTACATGGCGATGCTGCATCGCGAGGGCTGGGCCGACGCTCACGTGAAGGACTTAAAGAGCCGCCATTACTTTCTTGACACCCAGCCGACACCGCTGCCCGAGGATCTTTATTCGGACAACTGGATCGCCGACAACTGCCTCAGCGTCCTGGAACAGGTGGAGGTTGGCAAGCCCTGGTTCATGCAGATCAACTACACGGGTCCGCACGAACCAAACGACGTTACCCAGAGCATGTGGGATTCGGTCCAGGGGCGCCAATTCCCGGGCCCGGTAGACAGCACCGAGTTCGAACCCGGCGACCACCACCGGATCCGCCAGAACTACACCGCCATGATCGAGAACATCGACCGGCACACCGGACGGATCCTGGATGCGATCGAAAGTCGCGGCGAACTGGAAAACACCATCGTCGTCTACTCATCCGACCACGGCGAGATGCTGGGCGATCACAACTGCTGGGAAAAGTCCAACTTCTACGACGGCGCCCTGCGCGTGCCGCTGGTGATCGCCGGCCCGGGAATCGATGGCGGGCGAGTGTCCGACGCGCTGGCGCAGGTCAACGACCTGGGCCCGACGTTCCTCGACCTGGCCGGGGCCGAACCGCTGGGGGACAGCGACGGCCTTTCCCTGCGGCCGGTCCTGGAGGGCCGCGCCCGCGGAGTGCACGATTACTCCTATTCGGGCTTGAACCAACGCGGCTCAAGGGGTGCAAGCAGCTCCTACCGGGTGATCAGGGTGACTCGGTTCGACGTGGTGTGCGACGGGCGCTACAAGCTGGTTGTCGACCACACCGAAGGGCGCGAACTCCTCTTCGACGGCAAGATCGATCCCCACGAATTGACCAACATCGTCGATAGCGAGCCGGAAGTGGCCGACCGGCTGCGGTCGGCGCTTGCCCGGCAAACCTCGCCGGGAGCGGGGGCGCCGGTCCGCTAAGCCCCGCGCCGCGGTTCAGTAGCGGCGGTCAATCGTTTTCGGCGGGGGCGGGATCCGCGTCTTCGGAATTGGTGGCATCACCGTCCTCGCGCGCCCTGGCGTCGTCTGCCCAGCGCAGGAATATCGCCCGCAGAATCAGTGAAATCAGGACTCCAGCCGGAACGCCGAATAGGATCCCCCAGAAACCGAGCAGGGCGGCCCCGACCAGGACAGAGGCGATCAGCGCCAGCGGGTTGACGCCGGCGACCTGCCCGACGACGTTGGGCCGGACCAGGTTTTCCAACACCGCCTGGATGATCAGTAGCGGAATGCCCACCCAGAACACCGCAACCGTCCACGAATCCAACAGCGCGATCAGCACCGGCAGCAGGAGGCCGATCAGGGCCCCGACGATCGGCACCGCCAGCAGCAGCCCGGATATCACCGCCGGAAACAGCCATGGATCCACGTCGGCGATCCGCAATACGACGGCGACCGCGATCGCAAAGAGCACGACCTCGGTTATTACCCCGAGCATGTAGGCTCCGAACGCACTCTCTACAGTGCTGACCCCGGTCGCCAGGTAGCGCGACCAGGAGGTCGGCAATCGCCGGCGCAGCTTCGCCAGGACCGGGTCCCAGTTCAACATCATGTAAACGGTCACGATCAGGACCAGAACGAAATTGATTGCTCCCGCGGCGACCGAGGTCAGGCCCTGCAGGACTTCAGTGGCGGCCTGGCCTACCAGGCCCTGCAGGTTGCTGGCGTAATCGTCGATTACCTGTTCGACGCTGGTGACCGGCATGCCCAGCGATGCCAATATGTCAAGCGCCCAGGAGTAAAGCTGGCTCACCTCCTCGGAATATTCGCCCAGCCGGTCGATGATTTCGCGCAGGTCGCGAACCATGTAGGGGACCGACAGGGTCACCAGCCCGGCGATTAGCAGGAATGCCCCGATCGCGACCAGGAAAACCGCCAGGGTGTAGGGGATTGGGTGCCCGCGCAGCCGCAGGCGGCGCAACCAGCGCACCGGCGGCAGCAGTAGCAGGTTGAGCATCGTGGCGAAGAGGAATATCAGGATCACCGAGCCGAGCTCGCGGCCGGCGTCCACCACGAATCCGCCCAGGTAGACGACCAGTGCGGCGATCCCCAACCCGAAAAATATGCGCCGCAGTTGCCGGGTGGTCACCACCGTCGCTAGCCCGCCTTCAGCGCGCGGAGCAGTTGCTCGGTCATCTCGCGACCGTCGCCGAACAGCATCACCGTGTTTTCGGAAGCGAAGAGTTCGTTGGAGATTCCGGCGAACCCGGGCGAGAGCGAACGCTTGATCACCACGACCGTGCGGGCCCGTCCGGCTTCCAGGATCGGCATGCCGAAGATCGGGCTCCCCGGATCGGACGCTGCGGCCGGGTTCACCACGTCATTGGCGCCGATAACGATCGCGACGTCGGTCTGCGGCATGCGCGGATTGGCTTGATCTAGTTCGAGCAGTTCTTCATAGGGTACGTCGGCCTCCGCCAGCAGGACGTTCATGTGCCCGGGCATGCGGCCGGCCACCGGGTGGATGGCGAACCCGACCTTGACCCCGGCGGCTTTCAGGTGGTCCGAAAGCTCGCGAACCGCGTGCTGGGCCTGGGCGACGGCCATTCCGTAACCGGGAACGATCTGCACGCTGTCGGCAACCTCCAGGACCATCGCCACTTCATCCGGGCTGGTGGCGGTCACGCGGCCGTCGTAGACGTCGGCCGAGGTGGTCCCGGCGGACCCGAAGTTGCGTAGCACGACGTCGGCCAGCGAGCGGTTCATCGCCCTGCTCATGATCAGGGTCAGGATCAGGCCGGCTACCCCCACCAGCGACCCGGCGATGACCAGAATCTCGATCCCGAGGGCGAATCCGGTTGCCGCCGCAGCAACGCCGGAGAGCGAGTTGAGCATCGATATCACCACCGGCATGTCAGCCCCGCCGATGGGTAACGTCAGCGCCAATCCGAGGACCGCGGCGACGAGCGCCACCCCGAGCAGCCACCAGATCCAGTCCGGTTGGTAGACATACATACCCGCCAGCGCCAGGCCCAGCAGTATCTGAAGCGACGCGCTGCCGCGGTGGAACCAGTTGATGCGCGGTTGCCAGCGTGCGAACCCCTGCAGTTTTATGAGCGCCACCAGCGAACCGGTAAACGTCAAGACTCCGATTAGGGTCCCGGCGGCAACCGATACGGTGACCTGCACCGAATCCGCCGCCGCCCCGGCGCCGACCAGGGCGGCGGCAACCGCCACCAGCGCCGAGGCCGCCCCGCCGAATCCGTTGAAGGTCGCGACCAGTTGCGGCATTGCGGTGAAACGGACCAGGAAGGCCAGCGCGGCACCCAGTCCGGCGCCCGCAGCGAGGCCGATTCCGATCCACAGGAATTCCACGATTTCGGACGCCGTCAACGTGGCCAGGACCGCCACCAGCATGCCGCTCGCGGCCAGCAGGTTGCCGCGCACCGCGCTGCGCGGCGAGGCCATGCCCTTCAGGCCGACCACCAGCAGGACGGCCGCGATCAGATAGGCGGCTCCGATAAGGCCGTCCGAGCTCATTTGCGACGCCTGAATTTGCTCAGCATGCGTCCGGTTACCAGGAATCCGCCGACCACGTTGACGGTCGCCAGGGTCACCGCCAGGGTGCCCAGCAACGTCGGCCAGAGCCCCTCGGCAGCTCCGGCCGCCACCAGCGCCCCCACGATGGTTATTCCAGAAATCGCGTTCGCCCCGGACATGAGCGGCGTGTGCAGGGTGGGCGGCACCTTGGTGATCAGTTCAAGTCCCAGCAGCACCGAAAGCGCCAGGATCGTGGGCAACACAAGTCCTTCAGGCATCCGGATCACCTTCTCCCGGTGACGGTTGCGGGCAGAGTTGCTCCAACACCATCCGGCTGCGCACGCTGCCCTCGGCCGCCACCAGCGATTCGGCCAGGATTTCGTCCTTGGACGGATCGTCGCCGCATTCGGCCAGTAGCGCCAGGAAACGCGCCAGATTGCGGGAATACATCTGTGATGCGTGCGCGGCCAGCTGCGATTCGGCATCACTCAGGCCCACCACCGCTACCCCGGCGCGATCGACAGTCTGGCCGGGTGCCGAAGCCGCGCAGTTTCCGCCCTTGGCCGCGGCTAGGTCGATCAGTACCGATCCCGGTTGCATTTTGGCCAGCATTTCATCTGTCACCAGGACCGGCGCCCTGGCCCCGGCCACGAGGGCCGCAGTGATAACCACGTCGGCGTCGGCAAGGACGGCGCCGAGTTGCTCGCGCTGCCGGCGCAGGAATTCGGCCGACTGATCGCGGGCGTAGCCGCCAGCGGTCTGAATGCCGGCAACATCCAGATCCAGTTCAATGAACTGCGCACCCAAGCTCTCGACCTGTTCGCGGACTTCTTCGCGGACGTCGTAAGCCGACACGCGGGCGCCCAGCCGCCTGGCGGTGGCGATGGCCTGCAAACCGGCCACCCCGACCCCCAAGACCGTCACCTTGGCCGGGGCCAGGGTACCTGCCGCGGTCATGAGCAGCGGAAAGATCTGCGGCAGCCGATTGGCTGCGACCAGAACCGCCTTGTAGCCGGCCAAGGTCGCCATCGCCGACAGGGCGTCCAGGGACTGAGCGCGCGAAATCCGGGGAACCATCTCGAACGCGAACGCTCGCAGCCCGCGCTCGGCGATTGCGGCAACGTGCCCGGCCCGGGCGATCGGATCCAGCAAACCGACCACCGTAGCTCCGGCGGGCAGGGCCGCCAGATCGCCTTCGTCCGGGTAGGGTGCGATCGCGGCCACTGCGGCCCCGGCCAGCAGCTGGCCGCGGTCGGCGGCGATGGCGGCCCCGGCGGAACGGTACTCAGCGTCCGCATGGCCAGCCCGCTCTCCGGCGCCGGAGAGCACGCTCACTTCGTATCCGGAATCCAGCAGCATCCCGACGTCGCCCGGTACGATCGCGACGCGACGTTCGGAATCGTCCGCGGCCGGCGCCACGGCAACTACCCGGGAATTGCTCAAGGTCTCTGCTGTCCGCCGGCCGTTTTGGAGTCGAAGACCGCGCGCTCGAATCCCGGCACGCCCCGCCGCGCCAGGCCCGCAAACAGCCGGTCGGCGGTCTCCCGCGAAACATCATCGAATACTTGCGCCGGCCCCCGCACGTGCGCCGAACCGATCATCCCGAGGCGCTCGAAATAGCGCTTCTGGCAGTGCATGTAGAGATCCAGTGACTGCATTCCGAAGGTCAGCAGGGGCAGGATTTTCTCGTATTCGGCCAACCCCGCCTCGCGGGATCCTTCGCGCAGCAGCCCGTCGATCCGCAGCCAGGCCGGGGCCAGGTCGAGACCGGGGACGCAGCCGACCGCGCCGCGGGCCACGAATTCGGGATAGTTGATCCCCCCGTTGCCGGTGAAAACCCGCAAACCGGCCGCCGCCAACTGCGAGGTGCGCGCCCCGACCGCAGCCGACTCCTCCTTGATTGAAAAGACCGACGGTACCTGCCGGCAGAGCTGTTCCAGGTCGTCCGGCAGTACGTCGACTCCCGTTTCCCGGGGCGCGTTCTGCAACATGATCGGCAGGTCGGCGGCGGTGGCCACCGCGCGTACATGGTTTACCAGCGCCGCGCCGGCGCAGCCGGGCGGGGTGCGCAGCATGACCGCGGCGGCTCCCAGGCTCCTATAGGACCGGGCCTGCTCAACCGCTGCTTGCGTGTACCCGTCCACTCCGGCGATTACCGGTTTCCTAACGTTTGCCGAAGAAACAACGGTTTCGACCACCGCGGAACGTTCGCTTTCGGAAAGGGCGCGCGATTCGGATGCCACGCCCAGCGCAACCAGCGCGCCAACATCCGACTCGGCCAGCAGGTCCGACAAGTTGTCCAAGCCGGGATGGTCGACGCTTCCACCGGTCGGGTCGAACGGAGTGGGAACGACGGGCGCAATGCCGCACAGATCCATAGAGGTGGGGCCGAGACCTTCTGTCGTTAGCGCGCTGAATGGCGGGCGCCGCTGTCTCTCGTATTTTCTACCGCCGGAGGCTGGCAGCGAACCCCCATAGAATCGGCGCACATTCGGAGACATACCACCAACAGGATGGGGCCGCAGCCATGTCCGCAACAATGCGGCTTACCGCCGGCCAGGCGATCGTACGCTTTCTGGCCGCCCAGTACAGTCAATTCGACGGCGAACGCCAACGCCTGATCAACGGCATGTTCGGCATATTCGGTCACGGCAACGTGGCTGGGCTGGGCCAGGCCCTTGAGGAAGAGCGCGGCCTGCTGCGCTACCACCAGCCGCACAATGAGCAGGCGATGGTGCACACCGCATCCGGATATTCGAAGGCCATGCGACGGCGCGCCGTAATGGCTTGCACCGCATCGATCGGGCCGGGGACCACCAACATGGTTTCCGGTGCCGCCACCGCCACGATCAACCGCTTGCCGGTGCTACTTTTTGCGTCCGACAACTACGCCACCCGTCACCAGGGACCGGTTCTCCAGCAGCTTGAGCACCCGGTCAGCTTCGACACCTCGGCGGCCGACACTCTGCGGCCGGTGAGCCGTTTCTTCGACCGCGTTTCAAGGCCCGAACAACTGCTGACCGCCCTGCCGGAAGCCATGCGCGTGCTGACCGACGTGCGCGAAACCGGCGCGGTAACGATCGCGCTGCCCCAGGACGTGCAAATGATGGCCTATGACTGGCCGGTCCATTTCTTCAACGAACGCACCTGGACGATCGCCCGGCCATATCCGAATCCCGATGCCATCAACGCCGCCGCTGAGCTGCTGCGGTCGGCCCGCAATCCGGTAATCCTGGCGGGCGGCGGCGCGATTTATTCCGACGCCGAAGCGGTGCTCGGCGAGGTTGCCCGCACCTGCGGAATCCCGATCGGGGAGACGCACGCCGGGCTTTCCGCGGGACGGTTGGCCGGCGATCTGGCGCTCGGCGGGATGGGGGTCTGTGGGACCCCGCAGGCCGCCCAGATCGCGGCCGCAGCCGATCTGGTGATCGGCATCGGCACCCGCTATTCAGACTTTGCGACGGGCTCCAATTCGCTCTTCCAGAACCCCGAAGTGGCGTTCCTGAACATCAACGTCGCCGGGCATGACGCCTACAAGCAGGGCGGGCTGGCGGTGGAGGCCGACGCCCGCATCGCGCTAGAACAGCTGCTCCTGGCCGCATCCGATTACCGGGCCGACCCGGATTGGACCGAGCGCGCGCGGCGCCTCAACCAGGAATGGCGGGTTCAGCTCGACACCGAAGTCAGGCCGCCGGCGCCGGGCGAAGGCATGAACCAGGCCCAAGTGATCCAGGCGCTCAATGAACACCTGGATTCGGGGGATTTCGTCACGGTGGCGGCCGGATCTCCACCGGGCGACGTACAGCAGCAATGGATCTCGGCGGACAGCGGTCAGCCGCTGGTCGAATTCGGCTTCTCCTGCATGGGTTGGGAATTGCCGGCCGCGCTGGGAGCCAAGCTGGCCCGGCCCGAGGCCAGCGTCTATACCTTCATCGGCGACGGCACCTACCTGATGAATAACACCGAAATCGTCACCGCCGCCAAAGAGGGCCTAAAGATCGTTATCGTGGTGGCCAACAATCACGGCTTCCAGATCATCCGCAAACTGCAAGAGGCAAAAACCGGCCGCGCGTTCGGGAACGAATTCCGCACCCGCGAAGAGGCGACCGACCGTCTCACCGGCGCCTATGCGGGAATCGACTTCGTCAAGAATGCCGAATCGCTCGGTGCGGTCGGGCTGACGGCGACCAGCCTGGAGGAGTTGCGCGCCGCCCTGCGCCAGGCCGATTCGGTTACACGCCAACCGGTCCTGATCGAATGTGAAGTCGAACCCTCGCGCTGGGCCGCGGACACCGGCGTCTGGTGGGACGTTTCAGTGCCCGAGATCTCCTCCTACGAGGACGTGGTGGCGATGCGGGCCGAGTACGACCAGCAAAAGCGGAGCCAGCGCCTCTACTACTAGGCCTTGCCGGCAGGATGCCCGGCCGGGCGACATCGGGCGAGTGCGGTTACCCCGGCGGGTACTCGTTGGCCCTGTCGTGCACCTGGATGATCTCGATGATGCCGCCCTCCGGGTCGTAGGCGTAGCAGACCGTCTTCGCTCCGCCCGGAGCCTCTACCAGACCGGAGATGGGTCTCCCGCCCGCAGCCAACAACCGTTCGTGCATTCCGGCTGCGTCGTTGGTCTCAACCGCTATGTGGTTGGCGTGCAGGGCGTTCGCCTGCCTGGGCCCGGGCCGGTCCGGATGCGAGTGATAGCAGAGCAGTTCCAGCTGGCGCGGTGATGCGTCGGTGCCCAGAATCGCGACTTCCACGTCTGCATCCTTTAGGCCGACGACTTTTTCGGTGAATTCGTCCCCGCGCCGGAACCGGTGCTGGATTTCGAATCCGAGCGCATCGTTGAAAAATCCGATCATCCGGTCCATGTCGGCAACCACGATCCCGGCGTGCGTCAATCGACTCGAAGGCGGCATCTACCGACTCTTTGCCAGGGTGTGGGTCCGCTCGGCCAGATCGCTAATTCGAGAGCCATCGAATCCGGCCACCATGCTGCCGACTCGATCTCCGAGCGGATCGATCCAGGCCGTCGGGAGCGAGCGGGCGCCGAGAATCGCGCCCACGATTGACCCGGCGGTGGCGCCGTTGCAGTCGGTGTCGAGGCCGCAGGCAACCGCGATCGAGATGGACTTCTCCAGATCGCATTCGCCCCAAAGCAGGCCGATCGCCACGAAACAGGCGTTGTTGATGGTGTGTACGCCGTGGTAGTGCCCGCAGGTCGACATGACCTGGGCCAGGGCCTGCTCCCAATCGAGACCGCGTTCGCGGGAGTCGATCACGCTCTCCAGTTCGCGCTGCAAACGGGATCGCGCCGGAATCTGGTCCATTCCGGCCAGCAGCGCCTGTAGCGGATCGTCGGTGGCGAATGCGGCGGCGTTGGCGGCAGCCGCAAAAAGCGCCCCGTAGATCCCGTTCTTGATGTGCGAAACGATGGCGTCCCGGTAGGCCAGTTCGGCCGCGGCGGCCGGGTCGCCGGCGCAGGCGTAGCCGTAGACATCGGTCCGGATCTGGGCGCCGATCCATTCGCGGAATGGATTCCGTACGGTGGCCGATTCGGGCGGGGCGATACCCAGCATGAGGTTCTTGTAGGCGACCCGCTCGGCGGTGTAGGTCATGTTTGCCGGAATGCCCTCGAGCCAGGCTTCGGCGACGTCGGCGGCGGCAAAGTCGAAGCCGTTTCGCTCAAGATTCGCCAGCGCAAAAATCATGTAGTCGATGTCATCGTCGCGGGCCATCGAAGAAAAGTTCCCGCGGGCAGCTTCATACGCAGACTGGTGAAGTGGAATCCCGACGTCGTGGTCCGGGATCAACGGGATGTAGTCGTCGGGCGGAAACGCGTATTCGGGCTCCAGGTAGCGCCGGATCGCCCAGTGCGGCCAACCCTCGACCGGTTTCCCAAGCTGGCATCCGGCGCAGCGGCCCAGCCACGCTCCGGCGACCGCATCGCCCAAGTCCGCGGGCAAGTCGCCCAGCTGCGCCCGGGGATTCGGTCGGGCGGCTTGGATCTGGTCCAGGCCGCTGGGTTCGGCGTCTTCCAACGGACCAGTGCCGGCAAGCGCCTCGGCAAGCGACCACAGTTGTTCGAATTCGGAATCGGCAGCGCCGTGTTTCTGCAGCCGGTTGTGGCGATCCGAGAGTTCGACCGGATCGCAACCTTCCTCCTTGAGCTGTGCGATCTCGAATCCGAGCAGCGATTCGTGGCTGGTGTAATCGATCATTGCCGGGGCCTGGTCTGGTGCTGATCACGATTCAATGTTGAACTAGCTGAGGCGAAATTTGGATTCACAACCCCGCATCCGATGCCCGCTTGCCGCGGCGCCCTGGTTTTGCCGGATTCGAGGGTCGAAGACCAGCCTTATTGCCGAAACTTGCCCCGGAGCCGGAAAGTTCAAGGTAGCCACGAATTGACCCCGATACGGCCGCGTCCCGGCATCTTCGCCGAACTTGAATCGCGCGGCCTGGTCCATTCCAAGACCCACGAGGACCTCGAATCGATCCTCGACCGCGAGCAGATGACCCTTTACTGCGGGTTCGATCCGACCGCCCCTTCGCTGCAGGTCGGTAACCTCGTGCCGCTGCTGACACTGGCCCGTTTCCAGCGCTATCGCCACCGCCCGATCGTGGTTCTCGGCGGAGGCACCGGCATGATTGGCGACCCTTCGGGCAAGAGCGACGAACGCAACCTGCTCGACCAAACGACCCTGTCCGAAAACGCCGCCGCCCAGCGGCGCCAGTTCGAGGCGATCCTGGACTTTGAAGACGAGGTCGCGCCGGCCTTGATGGTCGACAACCTCGATTGGCTCGCCCCCCTCGACCTGATCGGGTTCCTGCGCGACGTGGGCAAGCACTTCCCGGTTTCGGTCATGCTCTCCCGGGAGTCGGTCAACCGGCGCCTCGGCAGCGATGCCGGGATTTCGTTCACCGAGTTCAGCTACCAGGCGATACAGGCCTACGATTTCCTACACCTGTACCGCGCGTACGACTGCCGGTTGCAAATCGGCGGGTCCGACCAGCTTGGGAACATAGTGGCCGGAACCGATTTGATCCGTCGCTCGCTCGGTCCCGAGGACCGCGCCTTCGGCCTGGTCTTCCCGTTGTTGCAGACCCGGAGTGGCCAGAAGATGGGCAAGACCGCCGCCGGGACGATTTGGCTGGACGCCGAGCGCACCCCGGTGCTTGATTTCTACCAGTACTGGTACAACTTCGCCGACGAGGACGTCCTAGCGGCGCTCAAGGTGTTCACTTTCTGCGATCACGTCCAAATCGCCGACGCCGAAAGCCAGCTGCGCGCTGAGCCGGCCGCGCGCCGGGCGCAACGATTGCTGGCCGATTCGGTCACCGCGCTCGTTCATGGCGCCGAGGCGGCGGCTGCCGCGCGTGCCGAACAGGCGGCAATGTTCGGCCGCGGCGCCGCGGCCGGGGCCGCCTCCACGCCTCACCTGCTGGTTGATTCGGACGATCTTGAAGCCGGGCTCGACCTGCGCCAGCTGCTGGTCGATTGCGGACTCGCGCCGTCGCGCTCCCAGGCCCGCCGGCTGATCGCCCAGGGGGCGATCAGGATCAACGGCCTAAAGCGCGGCAATGAGCCGCTGAAGCCCTCCGACCTCGACGCCGACGGGCTGATCCTGCTGGCGGCCGGACCGCGCAACCGCCGGCTGATCGGAGTGCGCGGAACCGACCAGAGCTAGAGCGAAGCCGGCCGGACCCTTCGTCCGGTGCGGGCCGACCGCTCGACCGCCTCCACGAACTGCATGTACTCCAGTCCCAGCTCCCAGTTGGGATTCCCGTCGGTTCCGGAGCGCACCGCGGCGATGAAATCGGCTTCGACCCGCCAAGCGGCCGCCGGGTCGGGCTTGAATTGCTCGTCAGTCCATCCGGGCGCGCGCCGCAGGGTCAGGTTCCCACCCTCGCTGCTGGACGGGCCGGCCGTCCAGTGCAGGCTCGCCCCGGTCCCGTATGCCGAAACGGCGGTCTCGCCGGCGCCACCGGCATTGCTGGAGAAAGTCAGGCTGGCCAATCCGCCGTTCTCCAGACCGGCAGTAACAAATACCGCGTCGGGACGCTCTACGGCCGACGACGAATCCCCGGCGGGTCGTTCGTCAACGAACGTTGCGTCGCCGGCCAGTACCCAGTCGGCCCGCAGACCGAACCAGGTGAGCAGCACCTCGTAGAGGATGCCCAGGGTCAGGGTGTTGGCGCCGGAAAGGCTCTCGCGCTGACGCCAGTGCAACGGCGTCCGCGGATCCAGGTAGGACGGATTAAAGTCCCGGACCACCAGGTGCCTGATCTGGCCAAGGGTTCCTGAATCGACGATCTGCTTTATCCGGGGTGCAAATTGCATGCCGTGCGGCGGAGGGCAGACCATCGTGGTGAGTTCGGTGCCTTCCTTGGCCGCCAACATGCGGCGCGCATCAGCTGCGTCCATCGCCAATCGTGCCTGGCAGAAAACATGCTTGCCTGCCCCAAGCGCTCGCTCGGAAATCTCGGAATGCAGGTAAGGCCAGGTCCCTATGAATACCGCGTCGACGCGATCGTCAGTGAGCAGTTCCCGCCAGTCCGCATACACGGTCCGGACTCCGAAGTCGGCGGCGAATCTCTCGCCCGAGGCCCTGGTGCGGTTGGCCACCGCAACCAGGTCGACCCCGGCGATTGCCGCCAGTCCGGGGGCGTGTCGCAGCCGGGTTATGCCGCCGGCGCCAATGAACCCGATCCCCAGGCTGTTACTCATATGTCCAGCTCCGCAACGTTGGGGTAGAGCTTGTCGCCGACCGAGCGCAGCGGCTCGATGTCGGCGGCGGCCTCATAAATCTTGAGGACGGCGGCGTAGTGCTCGCGCGCGTACTGGACTTGGGCCTGACGCATCATTGCCTGCGCCGCTGCATTCACCGAAATCGGAACATCCAGGTCGGAAGCGTGTTTGAGCGCCAGGCGCGAATCTTTGGCGCTGAGCGTAGTTGTGAATCCCGGTTCGAAATTGCGCTCGGTAAATGTTTTCGGCCACCAAATGTGGTGCATTCCGCGAGCCGGCGTCATGTAGAACGCCTCCAGCATGGTCTCGAGTTTCAATCCGCTCTTGGCGCCCAGGGTGAGCGACTCCGAAGTTGCGCAGAGGATCGTGCAGTTGAGCATGTTGTTGACCAGTTTGAGTGCCGATCCGGTCCCGACCGCGCCGGTTTGAAGTTGAACTTCCGAGATCGCCCCGATCAGATGCTGAGCGCGCTCGTAGACACCGGGATTGGCCCCGACCGGCATTCCCAGGGTGCCGGTGCGGGCCTGTTCGGGTCCGCGCAGCATCGGGGCGTCGATCGTCTCCACACCCTGTTCCAGGAGCCGGTCGGCAACCGAGATGATGAACGTCGGGTCGACGGTGGCGTGGTTGAGAAATATCGCCCCGTTTCCGATCCCTGCGGCCACGCCGCCGTCACCAAAAACCGCAGCTTCGGTTTCAGGCGGACCGGGCAAAACGGCCTGTACGAACTCGGCTTCGGACGCCGCTTCGGCCGGTGAGCCAGCGGTATCGGCCCCCATGGCTGCGGCGCGTTCCAGGGCCTCGGGATTGGCGTCGTACACGGTGACCGGATGCCCGGCGCGGAGCACCTGCCCCAATAAGCCGATCCCCATGATCCCGGCGCCTACAAGTCCTACTCGCTCTTTGGCCATTTGCGATTTCGCCCCAACTGCCGAATGGATGTGCCGCCCCGACGTGCGGGGCCGAATTACTGGAAAAGACTACCCGCGGGCGCAGATCGGCGCGGCAAACGGTCCGATACTCGGTCTATTTGCTGATTGGGGCTGCCGCATGGCGGCCTCGCAATACGCCGGGGGTCATTGCGTGTTTGCAGGTTCCGCGCCGAGTCCGGACTGGCTATTCGCAGGAACAATTTCGTATATTTGATCGATCAAGCCGGACTATGCCTTGCCTGAAGGCATCACGCCGGTGCGGCCGACAAAAATCCGCCGCTGTTCCAGTTCCATTAATTCCCGTTCGCTCGAACTCGCAAAGGGTTCCATATGCAGTCCCGTTCCAGCTCCCTGGCATTGGGCTTCGTTGTCGTCATCGTCGCCATCGTCGCCCTGTTTGCTTTCTTCTCGATTCGAATCGTTGGTGTCGGGCAGGCGGGAGTAATTCACACTTTCGGCGTGGTCGACCCGGTATCAAAACCGCCCGGTCTGCTGCTGAAGCTCCCGTGGTCGGCGCTGGAGCAGTTGAACGTCCGGACCCAGGAATTCACGATGAGCTCGCGCACCGAGGAAGCCGGACTCGGCGCTGACGACGCGGTTCAGACGCTGACCAGCGAGGGTCTTACGGTAGGGCTCGACATTACGGTGCTGTTCCGCCTCGAATTCCAGACCGCGCCGGTAGTTTTCCGCACGATTGGGCCCGATTACCAGGCGATCATCGTCCGCCCCGCGATCCGGAACGCGATCCGTGACGTGGTGGCCCAGTACACCGCCCAGGACCTCTATACGACCGGTCGTGAGCAGGTGGCGATCCAGATCGAAGAGCAACTGCGGGGCGCGCTGGAGCCGCGCGGCGTCAACATCGAAAACGTGCTGCTGCGCGATGTGCGCCTGCCGCCCGTGATTCAGCAGGCGATCGACGACAAGCTGGCCGAGGAACAGCGGGTCCAGCAGGCCGAGTTCAGCCGCCAACGGCAAGAAGTCGAGGCCCAGCGCCGCGTCATCGAAGCCGGCGGTGAGCGCGACGCGCAGGCCGAAATCGCCAAGACGCTGACCGACGAGTACCTGCAGCTCCTTTACATCAACAGCCTCAAAGACATATCCGGCGGAAGCGTCGTTTACGTTCCGGTAAGCCCCGACACAGGCCTGCCGGTATTTGTCGACGCTTCCGGATCCGGAAACTCGGCCGGTAATTGACACCACGGCCGGTTCCCGTCGGGTACCGGCCGCCCCAGCGGGCGATTAGCTCAGTTGGCCAGAGCACTACGTTTACACCGTAGGGGTCGCAGGTTCAAGTCCTGCATCGCCCACCAGTGCAAATCGCCTGTATGACACAGCCATCGGGTACGACTCGTTGCTCTATTGGCACGCCGCCATTCGTTGCAGGGCGGTCTTGCAAAGGCGCGATTCCAGCGCATCGCCACCCGGAGCTTCCTAACGCCAGCTTCCCAGGCGTAATTTCCGGGGGGATCTGACCGCGAATGCTCATCTCCCCAAGGTTGCGAAAGCTTTTAACGCTCGGCGCTGTGCTTGCGTTGACGGCCGCGGCGGCTTGCGACGCATACGGAGAAGACCCGGCACCGCAAAACCCTGCGAACACGCCGGCGGTCGTATCCGGAGCTCCCGCGGGCCCAGATGAAACGCCAGCCGTCGCGGACGGCGAAGGCGCGGACGCCGAAGTCGAAGCTGCCGCGCGGCGATTGTTGGCCGCAGAGGTCGGCGAGGGAGCCTTCAGACTCCTCAGTTACGAGAGGGTTCAATGGCCTGACGCCAGCCTGGGGTGCCCGGAGGAAGGCTACGCGTACGCCCAGGTGATTACACCGGGCCACAAACTCCTTTTCGATCTCGACGGAGCGCTTTACCCAGTCCATTCCAACGCCGACGGCTCGCACATGGTGATCTGTGGAGAAGATGGGTGATGCCGACGGGGCTTAGGTTGCACCGCGAGCCCGCCATTCGGCCCCGGTCCCGATTTCTTGGAAGCCGGCCATGGCCGGCGATTAGGCCCGGCGGATTGGGGATTACTCGATCTCCGGCCCTCTGCCATTCGGTCGCCGGGGCGCCCGGCGCGGAGTGAATTACCTGAGCTTGCCGACAAGCGCCGAGCCCGCTTGAACGCCATTCATTGCCTGATGGCGGGCATCGCCTACCTGGATCGCGATCGCGGCTTGGAGAACTTGAGTTCCCCCAGTCGGCGGCGCCCGTCGCGGAACACGACCGCCGACGGGGTGCTATTCGAAAACCCGAATCCCGAGCAGGTCCAGCTTCTCAATCAGATCCTTATGCATGAGTGAACGGCCGCTGCGCCAGAAGATCGCGTGCGGCGGGATCGTGCTCTGCAACGGCCACGGATTGCTGATCCGCAAGCACGGCCTCTGGGATTTGCCCAAGGGCAAACGCCGCCGCGGGGAGGCGGTCAAGGACTGCGCGATGCGGGAGATAAGTGAAGAAACCGGGCTGGCAGCCGCACTGCTTAAGCGGCGATCAAAGCTCTGCAAGACGCGCTACGTGGCCTATTACGGCGGAGAACCGGTGCTAAAGAAAGTTCACTGGCTGGTTTTCGAATACGGCGGCAAACTGACCGATCCGCTGGTCCCCGACTTTGCCGAAGATATCGACCTCTGTCGCTGGGTGCCGTTCGCCGAACTCGAAGAGCATTTCAACGGGGCCAGGCCATATTTGCAGCCGGTCGCCCGCGCAGTGCTCGATCTATTGGTGGAAGCCGTCAATTGATCTCCGAATTTGAACTACCGCCCCGCCGTACAATCGATCGCTTTTTGCCGAGATAGCTCAGTCGGTAGAGCAGTGGACTGAAAATCCATGTGTCGCCGGTTCAATTCCGGCTCTCGGCACCGAATCTACATGCAAATCTGGCCTCCGCCCACCGACGGCGAACCGCCGCGACCGCGTCCCGCCTGGGACCGGATCGCGCATCGCTTCGCGGTTCAAATCGTAGCCCTGGCACTGGCGCTGGCGCTGCTGTCGGCCGTAGCGCCCGGAATCGTAAGCCTGCCGCCGTTCGGGCAGATCGAGTACCTTGCGACGCTGATCGCGTTCGCGGCGATCCTGGCCGCCGTCAACATCGTCTTGCGGCCCCTGATCTATTTGTTGTTCGGGCCGCTGGCGTGTCTTTTGATCGTGCTCACTTTCGGCGCCTTCCATTTCATTCTCGGAGCGGTGCTGCTGCTGTGGGCCAGCGAGGTGGTGCCCGGAGTAACCGTAGGGGGATTCGGCAGCGCGTTGCTGGCAGCGTTGTTGACTTCGCTGGCGGCGACCCTGGCTAGCGCGCTTTTCGTGCGAGAAGCCCCAGTTCAGGTCCATTTCATTCGCGGGCGGGGGTCGCAGGACCCGGATTCCGGCTCTGAGCCGGACTAGTTCGCGGCCGCGTGCAATCGTCGGGCAAACCCTTCCAAGAGGTCCCGCTGCTGCACAGTTTCGAGCCAGCGTTCCGGAATGCCGCCCACTCCGTAGTGGGCGCCCGCCAGGGCGCCGTAGACGCAGGCGGTTGTGTCGGTGTCCATTCCCAGGGATATGGCCGCGGCCGCACCGGATTCGAAGTCATCCGTGCCGGCGAATGCCCACAGCGCCGCTTCGAGCGTGCACTGGACATCGTTGGCGCCCGAGATTTGGGATCGATCGCGCCGGGCAAGCCCCCCGTCCAATATCGATTCCAAGCGCCCCGGAAACGGGCGTTCCAGGCCCGAACTTCCGGCCCCGGCGGCCAGCAGATCCTCACGCCGCGCTCCGCCAAGGGCGGCGGATACTAGCGCCGCGTAAACCTGGCATGCCGCGCGGCAAATCGGATCGCGGTGGGTGGGTTCGGAGCATTCGGCAGCCGCGTCCAGCAGCTGTGCTCCGGAGCCGAAATAAAGCGGGGCGGCGGCGGCGCGCATCAGCGACCCGTTGGTAAGCGCGGACTCGTCTCCCCAAACCTCCTCGCCGGAATCGAACCGCGCCAGGGCGACCCTGACCGTCGGGCCCATGCCGAAGGTGACGCCGGTTGGCGTCAGGTGGCCCTGCCTTCCCCAACGCCAATATCGATACATCTGATCGCGCAGGTTTACGCCGCCGCACTCAAGTAGGCTTTCGGCCAGGCAGAGAGTCATCGATGTGTCGTCCGTCCAGGAACCGGCGGGCAGGCTTATCGATTCGTCCGCCGACGTGGCGCTGGTTCTCCTTAGCCCGAACCTCAATCGCTCGTGGGGCAGCATTTCGGTGACCGGTTCGGAGGGAACGGGGTCGGCGAACTCAAACGGCATACCCAGAGCGTCGCCGCAGGCAAGTCCCAGGACGGCGCCGCGCCAGCGGTCGATCGAATCAATGTTCATATGTTGTGTCCCCTTGGGCTTCAGAGTTAGCTGCTGCGAACGCAAACCAAACCATTATTCTTATTGGTCCGTACCCGGCTCAGGCGACGTAGCCAAGTGGTAAGGCAGGGGTCTGCAAAACCCTTATCATCGGTTCGATTCCGATCGTCGCCTCCAAGACATTCGTTCGAATTCGCGCTCGCCGGCGCCACCTCTCAGGGCCGTCGGCGCTTGAATCAGCGCAGTCCCGCGCCCAATCCGAGGCGGCGGACCGCGCGCCGGACCCGCACCTGAACTTTTTCGGGCCGCGAGTCAATCCAGATGACATTGGGATCGTCGGCATTGGCAATCAGCCAGCGGTCGATGCGGTTGGTAACGCTTACATCGCCGGAGTCGGGCAAGCCGGTGTCCGTCGCCAGCAGCGCTTCGACCGACTCTGCAATGCGGCCGGGAGCATCGGCCGGGATCCTGTAGCGGCGAACCGCGCTGCCGCCTTCGATCAACCAGAGCGCCACCCGCGCCGGATCGGAATCGTGGGCAACAACCAACACCCTGCCTCCGGACTCTCCTCCCGGCAACGGACGCGGCCACGGTTCGCGGGCGTTCAATCGTCGCAGGATTCGCTTGGCCGACGACGAACCTGATTCATCCAGATAACGACGCGCGCGACTGATTCCGCCGCTCAGGAATGCCCGCCCGGCCCCGATCGCAAGCTCCGATGGTCCGTTCTCCCCGCCCCACCGCGCCGGAATTCCCAAGGCCGAGCGCAATTGCTGCGCCAGGCGGCGGGCGTGGGCCGCGGTCCGGAACGGGCCGGCGCAGGCGATGGCGCCTTTGGGGGGTTGCCGGCAAGCGTGCAACTGGCCCCGCCCGGAATCGCCACGAATGGCGACGTAGTGCGGTCCCTGGTGCGAACGCAGCTGGCGGTTGAAAGCCGGGCGCAGTCGCGCAATCTGCTCCTGCTCGAGCACCAACGCCTCCAGTTCGGACCCCGCCAGATCGAATTCGATCCGGTCTATTTGCTCGACGAAAGCCTCGCGGCGGCGGGCGTGGCGGTTGCTGTTGTTCAAGTGGGTTCGCACCCGACGCTGAAGGGAACGGGCCATCCCCACGTAGATCACGTCACCGGCGGCGTCGAGCAGCCGGTACACGCCGGGCAGCGATGGCAGCTGGGTAGCGACTTCTTCCAAGAGGCGCCCGCGGACACCGGCCGGGCTGGAGTCCGGCCGGCTGGCCGCCCGGAGCTGCCCGATGGTCTTTGTTCCCTCACTGCGCGCGCGCTCCGCCTGTCGCAGAAAGACTTTCCGCACCGCCTCTGCGTCGGCGGCCGCGCGGTGGCCCTCGTGCGGCGGCAAGCCGTAGAGCTCGAGGGTCCGGGCCAACCCGAACGGTCCGGAGTCGGCATGTTGCCAGGCGGCAATTGCCATCGTGTCCAGGCCGTCGCCGCTGAACGCCGGAATACCGGCCCAGCGCGCTTCGAGGTTCAGGAACCCCAGATCCGACGGAAGGTTGTGGGCGACCAGGACCGCCCCCAAACAGAATTCCGACAACGCCTCCACGGCCTCCGCCGGCCCGGGCGCCCCGGAGAGCATCGCGGCGCGGATTCCGGTAATCCTGGTTACCGCGCGGGCAATCGGTTCGGGGCAGGCCACGAGGGTTTCGAACCTTCCCCTGACTCCGTCCAATCCGAACCGGACCGCGCCCAGTTCGACAATCCGATGCCGTCCCGAAGCCCCGCCGTTGGATTCGACGTCGATTGCGACAAACTCGGCGTTCTGCAAGCCGACGTCGCGCATCTCCCAGTCCGCCAGCGACACCATTCCCTGACTGCGCTGGAAGCGCCGGTCCGAATCGACTGCCGCCGCCAGGCGGGCGTACAGCCGATGGGGTATCGGAGATGTAGTTCGGTAGGCCGCCCGGGCCAACACGGGCAGCGGCAACGGACGGTCGGTTTCCTCCAGCTCCGCCTGGGCGCGGTCCAGCAACCCCGCCTGATCATTCATCGCCGGCGACGATCCTGCGTCTCGGACCCCAGGATTTGCCAGGCAACAACCGAGATCACGGCGATGATGGCCGCGGTCGCCAGGGTGGTCAACGGCCCATCGACCGACACCGCCAGCGGCAATTGCAGTGTCAGCCAGAAGAGGAGACCGGCCGCCACGAGATGGATCGACCCCAGGGTGAGCACGGTCAGGGCGCAGCCGACCGGTCCCAGCAGCCGAAAGACGAGCGGTCGCACGTAGGTCGTGAGAACCGCAAACGCGGCGGCAAACCCGGCCAGCGTGCGCCAGTATTCCTCCGAGGTCGTCGGCGGCAGATCGAGCGATCCCCAGAGCAGCGCCCCCGCGGTCGCCAGGCCGGCAACGGCCGCGACCCAATTCACCAACAGGCGGCGCAAGCTACCTCCCGGGGGTAATCATCCCCCAAGCACGGTCAAAGGGGCTTGACTTCCACGCCGGCCAGATGCTCCAGCGTCAGAACGGCGGCGGTTATGTCCAGGCCGCCGTGGCCCAGCGCCTGGGCTTCGCGCATGAAGCTCTCGGCCTGCATGCCGACGTTGTTGCGGACGCCCAGCGAACGGCAGAGGTCGGACGTCAAACCCAGGTCCTTGGCCAGCAGATCGACCGAAAAAGCCGGGTCGAAATCACGTTTCAGGACCTTCATGCCGAAGTTTCGATCGAGCGAGGCCGAGGCCGCGGTCGCCGACTGCAGGACGTCAAGCAGGCGTTCGGGATCGAGCCCGAACTTCTGGGCCATCACGAACGCCTCGCCGGCGATCGCCAGTTGGGCGGCGAAGATGACCTGGTTGGCCAGCTTGGTTACCGAACCAGCGCCCGGTCCGCCCATAAGGTTCACGTTTCCGCCCAGGACGTCCAGCACCGGGTGGGCGTGATCATAGGCCGCCTGTTCGCCGCCGACCATGATCGCCAGGGTCCCGGCCTCGGCTCCCCAAGGGCCGCCCGAAATTGGCGCGTCGAGGTAGCCGATTCCCTTTTCCTTGGCTGCCGCAAAGCACTTCTCGGCGGTATCCACCCCGTTGGTTGAAAAGTCGATCAGGGTGGAACCTGGCGCCGCGCGCTCGATAACGCCACCTTCGCCGAGGAATATGTCTTCGGAGATTTGGGGCAGCAACAAGCAGGCGCCGACGACTTCGCACTCGGCGGCCAGTTCCCCCGGCGATCCGGCGAGTTTTGCGCCGGCGGCCACGAGCGGTTCGGCCTTGGATGCGGTTCGGTTCCAGACAACGGTCTCGAACCCGGCCTCGACGAGATTGGCGGCCATCGGCAGGCCCATGGTCCCGAGACCAATGAATCCGACTTTCATCTGCGCCAAAAGTCCTTCTAGTAGATGGGGGTGTTTCGGGTTCGCGGTGTTAGCAACCCGCCTGAATCCCCCGGCGGACCGGGGTCACATCCCGATTATGGGTCAGGTCCGCGGGGAACCGCCCGGGAGGAGTTCGACGGCTTCCGGCAGGTCCTGCAAGAAGCCGGCCGGGTCGCCGACGGGATCCGGCACGGCCAGCAGCACTCGCGGGCCCTGGCCGGTCAATTCGAGTTCGACCCGGTTCCGGCCCGGGTTGCCGCGCAGGCAGGCGGCGAGCCCCGCGAGAGCGCCGCGATCGGCATCCTCGTCGCCGCAGAGCCGCATGCGCAGGCGCAGCGCACGGTCGGGCAGTTCGGCGGGCGGCTGCGGTCCCGGCCGGGGCTCGGGGTGGGCCGGAGCTCGCCGGCGCCGCGACCCGGAACGCCGAGCAGATCGGTCGGGCGGCGGACCATCGGCCGGCAGTTGCGCGAGCGGCGCCACCGTGTCCTCGTCGCCAATGAGCAATCGGACGCCCGGACCGTCCGATTCCACCCGCCCGGTCAACCACAGGCGGGTGTTTTCCTCCAGGTGCCGGCGGGACTTCTCGTACATGCGCGGCAGCACCGTCACCGCTAGCCCGCCGGACCCGCCGGCCACCAGTTGGAATGCGCACATCTGGTTGTTGTTGCGGGTGCGGAAACTGCGCAATTGACTGACCACTCCGCCGGTGGCTACCTTGGATCCCGTTTCGCCGGCATCGATCTGGTCCGGCAGCTTCAAGCGGCCCGCCCTCAGCCGCTCGATCACCTCGTCCATGGCGTCGGAGGTGAAATTGATCCCCAGCAGCTCACGCTCCCAGCCGGCGCATTCCTCGGGACTGGCCGACTCTACTGACGGCAACGCGAACGAGATCCCGGCCTCGCCGTTGCCGGGGCCGTTCTGCATCGCGCCGAACAGCGACTGCTGGTCGAGCAATCCGCTGGATTTGAGCGACTGCAGGTGCCGGATGACCGGGTCGATCACCCCCAGCAGGGCGTTGCGCTCGCCGAACACGTCGAGCGCGCCGGCCTTGGCGAGCTTCTCCAGCTGCAGGCGCCCGATCTGGTCGGAAGCGCGCTTGCACATGTCGGGCATGTCCGTATACCCCGAACCGCGCTTTTCGACAATCGACTGGGCGGCTTGCCGGCCGATGCCTTTGATCGAAGCGAGGCCGAACCGGATCGACGGCCCGTCGACTTCAAAGTCGGCTCCGGAACGGGCCACGCTGGGCGGTTCGACCTTGATGCCGAGCTTGCGGCATTCGCCGATTGCGGCCGCCAGCTTGGCCGAATCCCCGGCGGCGGTGGTCAGCACCGCGGCCATGAACTCGCGCGGGTAGTTGGCTTTCAGGTAGGCGGTCCAATATGCGACCGTCCCGTAGTAGAAAGCGTGGGCTTTGTTGAAGCCGTAGCCGCCGAACGGTTCGATCAGTTCGTAGATCGACTCGGCCACCTGGCGCGGGATCTCGCGCTCGGCCGCCCCGGTCAGGAATTTTTCGCGCTGCTCGGCCAGCTCGGCGGGAATCTTCTTGCCCAGCGCCTTGCGCATCACGTCGATCTCGGGCCAGCTGTATCCGGCCAGTTCGCGGGCGGCGATCAGCACCTGGTCTTGATAGACCATCACACCGTAGGTCTCCTCCAGGATCGGCCGCAGGCTGGGATGCAGGTAGGAGACCCGCTCAGGCGCGTTCTTCATCGCAACGTACTGATCGATGTTCGACATCGGGCCGGGCCGGTAAAGCGCAACCAGGACTGCCAGGTCCTCCACGCGGGTGGGTTTCAGCTGCACCAGAGCCCGGGTCATACCCTCGCCCTCAAGCTGAAAGCAGCCCACGGTGCGGCCGCGCGAGAGCATTTCGAACGTCGCCGAATCATCGAACGGGATCTTCTCAATGTCGATCTGGCGTCCATGGTGAGTCTTGATCAGGCCCAGCGCGGTGCTCAGCGTCCGGAATGTTGTCAGGCCCAGGATGTCGAGTTTGAGAAAACCGATGGTCTCCAGCGTTTCGAACGTGTACTGGGCCACCCGCTCGCCCTGCTGGCCGCGCATAAGCGGCAGGTGCTCGGCCAGCGGCGAACTGGAGACGACCACGCCGGCCGCGTGCACCGAAGGATTACGCGAGATTCCCTCAAGCTTCAGGCCCAGATCGATCAGCCGCTTGACCTGAGGATCGTCGGCATAAGCTGAGGCGATTTCGTCCACGTTGTCGAGCGCCCGCCGCAAATCCCAGGGGTCGACCGCGTTCTGCGGTATGGCCTTGGCGATTCGATCGACGGCATCGTAGGGCATTTCCAGGACCCGCCCTACGTCGCGGACTACCTGTCGCGCCGCCATCGTGCCAAAAGTTGCGATCTGGGCGACGTGGTCGCGTCCGTACTTGCGGGCGAGGTAATCGATCACGGTCGCCCGCTCGTTGTCCGGAAAGTCCATGTCGATGTCCGGCGGGCGATCGCGGCGGCCCTCGTTCAGGAACCGCTCGAAGGGGATGTTGCGCTCGATGGGGTCGATTCCGGAAATCCCCAGGGCGAACGCCACCAGCGATCCGCCGACCGACCCGCGCGGGCCGGCGAGCATGCCGCGCTGACGCACGAATTGGAAGATTTCGGCGTGGATCAGAAAGTAGACCTCGAACCCCAGGTCGCAGATGATCCCCAGTTCGTAGTCGAGTCGCTCGCGGTAACCCGGCGAAGATCCGCGGCGGCGCTCGTTTAGACCCTCGACCGCCAGCGCGCGCAGGTGCTCGGCCGCAGTGCGGCCCTCCGGAAGGTCCACCTGCGGAAGCGAGATCCGGCCCAGGTCCAACTCCAGGTGGCAGCGCTCGGCCACCAGGTTGGTGTTCTCGAACGCATCCGGGAACTCGGCCAGGACGCCGGCCATCTCCTCGGGCCCGGCCAGGTGGTAATGGCCTTCCATCCGGAGACGGTCGGCGTCGGCGACGCGGGACTTGGTCCCGATGCACAGGAGCGCGTCGTGGGCGTCGCGGTCTTCGCGGCCCACGTAGTGGACGTCCTGGGTCCCGACCAGCGGAGCTTGCAAGCGCTTCGATATCTCCAGCAAGCCGACGTTCAGTTGGCGTTCGAAATCCAAGCCGTGATTCATCACCTCGACGAAGAATCGATCCGCGCCGAACAGCTCCCGGTAGAAGCCGGCCAGCTCCAGGGCTGAATCGGTGTTGCCCTGGCGGATCCGCCGCGAGACTTCGCTGGAAGGACAGCCCGACAGGCATACGATGCCGTCGGAGTGGGCGGCGAGCAGGTCAAGGTCGATCCGCGGCCGGTAGTAGAAACCTTCCAGGTGGGCTCGCGAAACCATGCCGATCAGGTTGCGGTAGCCGACTTCGTTCTCGGCCAGCAGGGTCAGGTGGGTCGAACTCTGGTCGCGCCGGCCTTCCTTCTTGTCCATCGCGCGCGCGGCCACGTAGACCTCGCAGCCAACGATCGGTTGAATGCCCTGGCGGCGGGCTTCCAGGTAGAAATTCATCGCCCCGTACATTGACCCGTGGTCGGTCAGCGCCAGCGCCCGCATGCCCTGCTCGCGGGCGGCCGAGACCAGTTGCGGGATCTTGCCCATCCCGTCCAGAAGGCTGAATTCGGAATGGACGTGCAGGTGTACGAAATCCGAACGGGGAGACGCCTGCATGGCCCGATTCTAGTGGCCGCATCCGGCGGTTTCAGCGCCCAATTGCGACTTCGCTCCCGCCTTAGCGAATAGCGGAATGGTGCTCGGTTGATAATGACCACAAGCTGCAGCGGCCTAAGGGGCAGGATTGGACTTTACGACCTTCGTGATCCCGCTGGCGATCGTCGCCGCGGCGGTCCTGCTGCTGCCGCGCATCATGGGTCCCCAGGGCCCGCGTTGCAACCGCTGCGACGGCACCGGCAACATCGACGAACGTTGGCCCGATCCTTCCAAACCGGGCGGTTGGCACGTGGCCAGTGGCACGTGTCCAAAGTGCGGCGGCAAGGGCCGTCTGCGCCGCTGATACGCCGCCGGCCAGTCAGCGAACCCCTTGCCGGACAGCGTATTGGCTAACCCCGTATTCGTCGGCCTGGACGCCGGTACCACCGGGGTCAAGGCAACCGCTTTCCTGGACGACGGGCGAGACGTTGCCAGCGTGCGCGCCGAGCTGCCGATGAACTCGCCGGTCCCAGGCGCGGCCGAGCAGGACCCGGACCACTTCGTAGCAACCTGCTTAACAGTTCTGGCAGATTGCCTCCGCGCGGTGAAAGAGCGTGGCCACCCGATCGCCGCGATCGGGTTGAGCGGGATCATCGGATCGTTGGTCGTACTCGACCGCCAACTGCGTCCGCTGGGTATGGCGTTCACCTGGGCCGACCTCCGTTGTGGCCCGCAGGTTGAAGAGGCGATCGAGGCCCTGGACCACGATTCCGTCTACTTTCAGACCGGATGCCAGATCCACTCCATATACACCGGCCCCAAGATCGCGTGGTTGGCCCGCCGTGAACCGGAGCGGTTTGCGGCCGGCCGCTGGTTCGTCCCGCTCAAGTCATACCTTCTGCTCAAGCTCACCGGCTCGTTGCTGTTGGATCGCTCGGTGGGTTCCGGGTCCGGCTTGCTTGACACCTCCGGTCTCAGCTGGAATGACGATTGGCTGCAGTTCCTGGGCGTCGATCCCGGTTCGCTGGGCGAGCTGGTCGAATCCGACCACCGCTGCCGGCTAACGTCCGAAGCTGCCGCCATGCTGGGGGTGCCGCGAGCCACCCCGCTGATCGTCGGCGCCGCCGACGGAATGCTCTCTTCGCTCGGCGTCGGTGCGGTCGGAGAAGGGGTTTACACCGCCATGATCGCCACCTCGGCCGCCTGTCGCACGGTCGATAGCCGTCCGATCCTGCATCCGCGGCGGGCGACCTGGTCCTACTACCTGGCCGACGGCCTCTGGGTAAACGGGGGCGCCATCTCCTCGGCCGGAATCGTGTATCGCTGGGTCCGTGACACCCTTTTTGCCGATCGGGCCGGACCCGAAGACTATTCCCCGGTGAACGCGGCCGCGGAGGCAGCCCCGCCGGGCGCCGACGGACTGTTGATGCTTCCATTCCTAGCCGGTGAGCGTTCGCCCAACTGGAACGTAAACGCCCGCGGCGCGCTGCTGGGCATGACCCTGGGGCACGGCCGCGGGCACGTCGCCCGGGCGGCAATGGAATCGATCTGCCTGCACCTTGGCCACGTAATGTCGGCCCTGCGCGAAATCTGCTCGGCGCCGCGGCAGGTCAGGACGACCGGCGGATTCCGCGGATCGAGCTTCTGGGTGCAAATGCTCTGCGACTGCCTGGCCACCCCGCTGGCCCTGCCGCAGGAGGGAGACGCCTCGGTCCTGGGGGCGGCGATGCTGGCCATGCGCGCCGAAGGCGCGATGGAATCGCTGCTCGACGCTCCCAAATTGGTTCCGATCGTCGGTGAGGTTCGGCCCGATCCGGCCGCCGCTGATCACTTCGCCCGCCAGCGGAAGCGCTACGAAGAGATGTATGCCACGCTCGAACCGCAATTTGCGGGCCTGGCCGGGTAAGCCGACCGATGCGCGCGCTGCTGACCATAGCCGGGAACCGGATCCTCCCCGGACAGACCCAGCCCTTCCGACTACTGGTGGTTGCCGGGGCACTCTACTCGCTCGGGTTTTTTGCCTACAACACGGTCTTTACCAATTTCGCGGTCGAGTCCATCGGCATCACGCCCTTCGAGTTGGGTCTGCTGGAGACGATTCGCGAGATCCCCGGCCTTCTCTCGGTCCTGATGGCGGCGGCGGTGATGATGCTGCTGGAGCCGGTGGTGGCCGGACTCGCCCTGCTGCTGATGGCTTTCGGAGTCCTCAACTACTTCTACGTCGACTCGGTCGCCTTGCTGATCGTCTTCTCGCTGATATGGAGCATCGGATTCCACACCTGGTCACCGCTGGCGATATCGCTTGCCCTGCGGTTCGGCAAAGATTCCGACATGGGCACCCGGTTGGGGATCCTGCGCTCTTCGGGAAACATCGCCGCCCTGGCCGGAATCGCGGTCGTCTACCTTGTCACCGCCGGATTCGGATTCCGCCCGATGTTCATCTTTTCGGGGGTAATGATCGGTCTTGGCGGGCTGATCATGTTCACTATCAGGTCGCAAGAGCATCCGCCCGAGCAGCGGATCGTGATCCGTCCCCAGTACTGGCTCTTCTACGTCCTGCAGATCCTCAATGGCGGCCGCCGGCACATCTTCATGACCTTCGCGGTATTTGCCCTTGTCGAGCGCTACGGAACCCCGATTTCGACGATTACCACGCTCTTTCTGGTCAACCAGGTCGTGTCGATCTTCGCCGCTTACGTCTTCGGACGCTGGATCGATCGCTACGGAGAGCGGCTCGTCTTCGTGCCCTCGACGTTCTTCATCGGCCTGGTGTTTCTGGGCTACGCGTTCATTGATTCGGTCAACGTCCTGTTCGCCCTGTACGTCATCGACAACCTGCTGTTTTCAAATCAGCTGGCGATCTCGACCTTCGGCAAGAAGATGCTGATCAAGGCCTCGGATCTGCGGCCCACTATGGTGACCGGCCAGACCATGAACCACATCGCGGCGGTGATTGTGCCGATAACCGGTGGGATCCTCTGGCAGCAATTCGGTCACGTGGTCCCGTTCGTGGGCGGGGCGGTGATCGCCGCCGCCAGCTGCGTGTTCGGGTTGCTCATGACCGACCGGACCCAGGTTTCGGTCGAGGGTCCGCGCTTCTCCCCTACCTCGGCGACCTGAGCCCGAACTCCAGCCGCCAACGCCCCGGCCTCTGATAATTCCCCCGGGGATCTTCTCCGGGCAGTTGGCCCGCGACCCGGTGACCGCCGGATCCGGTCTTCCGGGCAGATCCTTGCCCCAGTACTGAAACGGAACCCAATTGAGCCACGTAGAACAGATCGTCGCCCGCGAAATCCTCGATTCCCGCGGCAACCCCACGGTCGAGGTCGACGTGCTGCTCGATTCCGGGGCGACCGGCCGGGCGGCGGTGCCTTCCGGGGCTTCGACCGGGGAACGCGAGGCGATCGAGTTACGCGATGGTGACGCGGATCGCTACGGCGGCAAAGGGGTCGCCAACGCGGTTGAGAACGTAAACGTCGTGATCGGACCCGCCTTGGCCGGATCGGATGTCTTCGCGCAACGCGAAATCGACGATCGCATGATCGAACTCGACGGCACTTCCGACAAATCGAACCTGGGCGCAAACGCGATTCTGGGAGTTTCGATGGCCTGCGCGGCCGCCGCGGCCGACGACTGCCAGCTGCCGCTGTTCGCGTATCTGGGCGGAGCCGGGGCCGGCGTGCTGCCGGTGCCGATGATGAACATCCTCAACGGCGGCGCCCACGCCGACGATTCGACCGACATCCAGGAATTCATGGTGGCCCCGTCCGGAGTCGGCAGCTTCAGCGACGCGCTGCGCGCCGGATCCGAGATATACCAGGCTCTGAGAGCGGTTCTCAAGCGCCAGGGCAAAAACACCAACGTCGGTGACGAGGGAGGGTTCGCCCCGCAGTTGGATTCGAACGAGGCCGCCCTGGTGGCGATTCTGGAGGCGGTCGAAAGCGCCGGCTACAACCCTGGCGGAGACGTTCTCCTGGCTCTTGATGCCGCCGCCAGCGAGTTCTGCCATGGGGGAACCTATCGGCTAGCGCGCGAGGGCCGCGACCTCGACTCTGACCAATTGGTTGATTTCTGGTCGGGCTGGGTCGCCAGCTATCCGATTTATTCCATCGAAGACGGCATGGACGAAAACGACTGGGATGGCTGGCGCGCGTTGACCGAGGCTGTTGGGGGCCGCGTCCAGTTGGTCGGTGACGACCTCACGGTCACCAACCCGGCGGTCCTACAGCAAGCGATCGACCACGGCGCCGGTAACGCCATCCTGATCAAGCTAAACCAGATCGGTACCCTGTCGGAGACGCTGGATGCGATCGATCTGGCCAAGCGCAGCGGGTTTGCGGCAGTGATCTCGCACCGCTCCGGGGAAACCGAGGACACCTTCATCGCCGATTTGGCGGTCGCCACCGGAGTCGGCCAGATCAAGACCGGCGGGCTGGCGCGCTCGGACCGCGTCGCCAAATACAACCAGTTGCTGCGAATTGAGTCACGCCTGGGTTCGGCGGCCAGCTACGCTGGAACCCTGCCTCCGTTCGCCTCGCGGACCAAAAACCGCCAGCCATGAATACCGGGTTGCGCCAGTTGCTCGAGCGCCTCGCCGACGGGCAGGTAAGCGTCCAGGAAGCGCTCAGCGCCCTCGGCGATACCTACACCGACCTCGGTTACGCCAAAGTCGATGACCGCCGTTCGCAACGCACCGGATTTCCGGAGGCGATTTTCTGTCCGGGCAAGACTCCGGAGCAGGTGGCCCGCATAGGGGCCACCCTGCATGGTGCCGGCGAGGTGGTGATTGCCACGCGGGCCGACGACGATCACGCCGCGGCGCTGATGGCGGCCGTGCCCGGCTCCCGCCATATCCAGGAAGCGCGACTGGTCATCGCCGGCCGGGCACCGGGCCTTGCGGGACTGGTTGCGGTGGTGACCGGCGGGACCTCCGACATCGGCGTGGCGACCGAGGCCGCCGAGGTCGCCACCGCGCTGGGCGCGGAGGTGGAGCGCTACTGGGATGTCGGAGTTGCCGGCATTCATCGCTTGTTGGCCAACCGGGAAAGGCTCGAACGCGCCGACGTTATCGTCGCCGTCGCCGGGATGGAGGGCGCATTGCCCGGCGTGGTCGCCGGCCTGACCGACGCGCCGGTTCTGGCCTTGCCCACCAGCGTTGGATACGGAGCGTCGCTGGGCGGCATCGCACCGCTCCTGACGATGCTCAACTCGTGCGCCCCCGGCGTGGCCGTGGTCAATATCGACAACGGGTTCGGCGCCGGGTACCTGGCCGCCCTGCTGTTGCGCGGCCGCGATCGCCGGCAATGAGCAGGGTCGTTTACCTGCAGGCGGCGTCCGGGGCCGCCGGCGACATGTTCCTGGCCGCCCTGATCGACGCCGGTATGCCTTTCGGGATGCTTGAGGAACGCCTCCGCCGGCTCGCCCTCCCGCACTGGTCTATGCGGCCGCGAAGGGTGGTTCGCGGAGCAATCAGCGCCACCTGGCTGCAGGTGGAGACTATCCCCGAGCAGGTGCAACGCGGGCTCCCTGAGATCCGGGAACTTATCTGCGCCGCCGATCTCGGAACAGCGGTCGAATCCCGGGCGCTGGCGATGTTCGAGCAACTCGGGCACGCCGAAGCGGGAATTCACGGAGTCCCGCTGGAAAAGGTGCATTTTCACGAGGTCGGCGCCGCCGACGCCATCTTGGACCTGGTCGGGGCGGCGGTCGGAATCGAGTGGTTGGACGCCGCCGAGATCACGGTTTCGCCGATCAACGTCGGCTCCGGCCACGCGGACACCGCGCACGGCCGCCTGCCGATTCCGGCGCCGGCCACGCTGGCCCTGGTTACTTCCGCCGGGGCACCGATCTATTCCGGTGATGAATCGATCGAATTGCTCACCCCCACCGGAGCGGTGATTCTGACTTCGATCGCCGACCGGTTCGGCGCCATCCCCGCCATGCGGCCGACCGCCTACGGATACGGTGCCGGGTCGGCGAACCTGGTGATCCCCAACGTCCTGCGGGTCGTAATCGGCAACAACTTGACCGCCTCCGGGACCGATTCGGTGGTCGTTTTGGAAACCAACGTCGATGACGCCAGCGGCGAAGTACTGGGGTTCGCCGCCGAGCGCTGCCTGGCGGCCGGGGCGTTGGATGTCTGGATGGTCCCGATCCAGATGAAGAAGTTCCGCCCGGGCACCGCCCTGCACGTGATCTGCCAACCGGAAAAAGCCGCCGAAATTGAGAATGTGATATTCACGGAAACCGGCACGCTCGGAATCCGCCGCCGCTCGCTTGAGCGCCGGATCCTGGACCGCCGGGTGTGGACCGTGGAAACCCAGTTCGGATCGATCAGGATCAAATCGGCCGCCGATGCGAACCTGATTTCGCCGGAATATGAAGATGTCCGCCGTGCCGCGCTAGCTCACCAGCGGCCGATTGCCGAGGTAATGCGGGCAGCCCGCCAGACCGCCGAGTCCACCGGCGAGAATGAACGGCACCCGGCCAGCTAATTGAGACCATCCATGCGTGACGCAGCCCGACCGGTCGGATCGTCGATCGGCAACCTATCAGGGGCTGAGATAAACCTCGAGTTTTCGGCAGCGCAACGCGTTAGGGCCGACACCTGCCGGGCCGGCTATTCGGCCATCGCCTTGACCCACGCCGACCGCGCCCAGCTTGAGCAATCAGCGAGCGGGGCCGTCATCGCGGGCACCGCCCGTCTGGCCGATTCGGCTGCCATCGTGGCCTGCGGCGGTTCGGTGCGAATCGAGAACGGGGCCACCCCGGTAATCATCGGCGGGGCCGTCGAGGCCCAGCGGGTAATGGCTCTTGCCGTGGTTGCGGGCTCTGTGGAAGGCCACGTAAGTGCCTTGATGGGGACCCGCGCCGCGATCGCATTCGGAGTTGCGTTGGGCCTGAGCGCGCTGCTGGCACGCCTGCTGCGCCGCTGGATCTGACCACCTCCGCCAGCGGCTGATTCGACCCGATGTCCGCCCGCACGCGATCGGCCCGGTACCTGGGCCCGGCCCGACCAGCGGCCCAGCCTCTCCCCGACAAGGTATGTGGTGCGGAGGAAGCGGTCGCCCAGATCCAGGACGGCGATACGGTCTTGGTTGGCGGGAGCGGTAGGCCCAGTTACCCCGCGGCCCTGATTGCGGCGCTGCTGGACTCACCGGCCGGCGACCTGACCATCATCTGCCTGGACGCCGACGACGATTGGGTAGCCCGACTGCTAGCGAGCGGGCGCTGTAGTCGTCTGCTCACCGGCGCCGCCGGACCAAAAATCCGCGAAGCGGCCGGTGAATCGGGGGTTGAGATCGTGCCCCCGGGAGTGCTGCTGGAGCGGCTCCGGGCCGCCGGCGCCGGCCTCGGCGGGGTCCTCGTTCCACCCGAGCTGGCAGGCGGGGGCGATTTTTCGCCCACGATGGTCGGCGAAAGGGAGTTTTCGGTCGCGCCGGCCCTGATCGGCAACGTGGCCCTGGTCAAGGCCTGGCGTGGCGACCGATTCGGAAATCTTGCCTATCGCGGATCGCGCGCCGGATCCAACCCGGTGATGGCGACCGCGGCGCCGGTAGTGGTGGCATTGGTGGATGAGCTGTACGAGATCGGCGACATCGATCCCGCGGCGGTGGCCACACCCGGCGTGATCGTTCGCCACGTCGTCAAGGACGACTGACATGGCCTGGTCGGCGCATGACATCGCCAAGGCGCTTGCGGATGAACTCGAAACCAATGACGTCGTCTATCTGGACGCCGGGTTGCCGCGCCTGGTGGGCGAGCATCTGGCGGGACGCGCGGTAATCGCGGTTGACCGAAGCGGCCTGATCGGCCTGGGGCCGGCCCCACGTGGGCGCGAACGCGGGCTGCAGCCGGCCGACGGCGGCGAAACGGTTACCGTGATATCCGGCGGCGCGATGGCCGGCCCCGTGCGAGCGGCGGCGATGCTGCGGCGCGGATGGATCGACGTCGGCGTGGTCGAAGCGAGTCAAGTCGACGCGGCCGGTGATCTGGCACCCTCGGACGATGAATCCGCTCCCGGCCACCTGCGGGAGATCGTATACGGAGTCGGCCGGCTCATAGCCTGCCTTCAGCACCAATTGCCGGACGGCAGCCCGGCGCTGAGCCAAAAATTGGCGCCGGACGAGCGCAATCTTTCGCCGGCGAACTGCGCTCTGGTGGTCACTGAACTCGGGGTTTTTCGGCCTACCGGCGACGGGTTCGAATTGCTAAAGTCGGCGTCGTCGGTGGACCTTGATGAATTGGCAAGCCGCACCGGTGCGCCGGTCTCGGACCAACGGGACCGTGGATCCGGGAGCCACGACCCCCAGCCGTCCGACGATCCAGAGGATGAGGACGATCTCCTCGCCAGCGCGACGCCACCGCCGGACTAATTAAGGTCAGGCAAGCGGCAGCTCCACTCTGCAACCACCCTCGCTTGCCGAAATCTCGGCCGCTATGCAGGCATGGTGCGTGTTTACCGTCCCGGCGAGGTTCAATTCGGAATCCGTTCCTTCGTCCAAACAGTCGAACAGGTGGCCCAGCTCGCCGGTGAAGGGGTGTGAAACTACATCGGCCGAATCGGGCCGCTCGACCGGAAATTCGACGAATCCCTGAAGGCCCGGAAGCTGTCGCGAATAGAGGCGGTTGTTGCGGACCGATCCCTCGGTCCCCAGCAGGTCGACATCGAATTGGTAAGGCATACGGGCCCCCAGCGACGCAGAGACTTTGCCGATTGCCCCGCTGGCAAGCTCGCACACGAATACGGTGGTGGACGGGTATTCGTGGGCCGTCCCGTCGCGGGTGGCCAGGGCCGAGAGGGCGGCGATATCGGAACCGGTGAAGAAGCGCAATGCATCCACGGCGTGGCAGCCCGCACACAGCAGCGCGTTGCCCCCGGCGGCCCGGGTCTTGGCCCACGCGAAACCGCTGTACCAGTCCCCGACTTCATGCCAGTAATTGATTTCGCCGTAGAAGATCCGCCCCAGAAGACCCTTATCTATCTGGGCACGGATCAGGTCAAACATCGGATTCCAGTGCAACACGAACCCGACCAGCGTGGTTACTCCGGCCGCAGCGACTGCCTGCACCGCCCGATCCAGCGACTCGGTGTCCAGGGCGGCCGGCTTTTCGATCAATATGTGCTTGCCCGCTTGCGCCGCCAGAACCGTTTCGGAAGCGTGCAGGTCGTTTGGTGTGGCCAGTACTACGACGTCCACCGCCGAATCGGCTAACAGATCTTCGATGCGCCCGTAGGCGGCCGCGTCAAGGCCGTTGTCGGCACAGAATCGGGATGCACTTTCAACCGAGGATCCGCCCACTGCCACGACCCGGCAACGCGGATCGGACCGTGCCGCCTCAAGGTGGGCCGAAGCCACCCAGCCGGTTCCCTGAATCGCTACTCCGTAGATAATTACGCTCCTTTTTTCGCCATCCCGGATCGCTTCCGTCCCGGCATTCAAATTAAAGTTCAAGTGATATGCGCCGGGCCCTGGACCAAGCACTGATCGACTCCGCCGAGGACCCTCGCCTGGCGGACTGGCTGGCAATTCACGCCCCTGACCGGGCCATGGCGATTATGTCCCTGGCCGTGCACTGGATGGGTCGCGGCGGACGCTTGCGGATCCGGTCCAATTCGCTCGGGCTGGTGATTCCGCCGAGCGCGTCCGTGATCGGCGCCCGCCTGGTCTGCCCTGCCGCGCCGGAGAGGGATCCGTTCCTTGAATTCCTGCCCGGGCGGTTGCGGCGCAGCGTCCCTTCGCCGGACGATATCGAAGACTTCGTCGACAGCCTGGAGTCGTTCAGGGCCGCCGCCAATCGATCGGATACGAGCTGGCGATTCCCCGCCTGCACCGCCCCCCAAAAGCTGCAGATGGTGCTCGACGCGCTCGCCGATATGTGCTCGCGGCGATGAGCCGGTCGACCGCCGTCGCTGTCCGGCCCAATTGGCCCCAGGCGGTAGTCGTCGGGTTGGGGGTCTTTATGGCCACCACCGACGTCTCGAGTGTGACCATCGCCCTCCCCACCATCGCCCGCGAACTGGATGTGGACCTGCCCCAGGCGCAATGGGTCGCGCTGGGTTACATGCTCGGCACCGCCAGCCTGATGCTTTTCTTCGGCCGCCTCTCCGACCTGATCGGGCGCCGCCGGCTGGCCCTGGTGGGGTTTGCGATCTACGGGGGGTTCGCGATCGTTTCGGCGCTGAGTGTGAACCTGCCGATGCTGGTCGCGGCCAGGATCATCCAGAGCGTCGGTGGTTCGATGCTGCAATCGACCGGCAACGCCTTGATGGTTACCGCCTTCCCCGCATCGATGCGGGGTCGCGCCATGGGCCTGAACGGATCCGTTGTATCGCTGGGATTACTCGCCGGCCCGATCATCGGCGGCCTAATCACCGGCCTGCTGGGCTGGCGCTTCATCTTCCTGCTGGCCGCCCCGCTCGGGCTGGCCGCGCTGGCGCTGGGAGCCTGGATCCTGAAGGAGGACAAGATCCCCGAAAGCAGCGCCCGCATGGATTGGCTGGGAGCCGCCCTGCTGGTCGGCTGGACCGGTGCGCTTACCTACGGGATCAACCAGAGCGCGCTGCGGGGTCTGGGCAACCCGCTGATAATCGCGGTTCTGGCCGGCGGAATACTGCTGGTGGCGGCGTTTTTCTGGCGCCAATTGCGCGCCGCAAGCCCGCTGGTGGAGCTAAGGGTGTTCAAGGTCCACGCCTTCACAATCTCCATTGGGATCGGCTTCCTGACTTTCATCGGGATCGCCGGCCACGTTCTCATGACCCCCTTCCTGCTCCAGGACGTGATGCGTATTTCCCCGGCCACGGCGGGCGCGTTGATGTCGCTGATGCCGTTGGGGGCGGTGCTCCTGGCCCTGCAGGCGGGCGCCTTCGTCGACCGTTTCGGCCCGCGCATCCCGGCCACTCTGGGCCTGCTCGTAATGAGTGCCGCCACCGCCTCGATGCTGCTGTTGGACGAGCAGTCGACGATTTTGGACGTTGGCGTTCGCATGCTCGTCCTGGGGCTCGGCCAGGGCCTGTTCATGTCGCCCAATTCCAGTTCGATCATGGGGTCGTTGCCGCTCAGCCACATCGGCCTGGCGGGGGCGTTCAACGCCTGGATGCGGACATCTGGGTTCGTCTACGGTCAGGCGGCCTTCGGACTGCTCTTCGCCGCCGTGGTGCTCTCCTTCGAAGGAGTTCAGGAGGCCCTGCAGGCGCCGTTCGAATTCGCCCGTTACGGTTACTGGGCCGTGTACGGGACGGCCGCGGGACTATTCCTTGTTGCCGCGGCCCTGGCAGCGACCCGCGGGCGGGTGGTTACCCCGGCCAGCCTCTGACCCGGCCCTACCGCTGGGTAGGAGTCAGACCGCGCTCTTCGATGGCCACGTATTCGCGCTCCCAGGCCCCGGCGTATTCGAGCCGCGGACGGATGATGCGGTTGTTGCCAACCTGCTCGATGATGTGCGCGGTCCAGCCGGTCATCCGCGAAACGGCAAATATCGGAGTGAACAGGTCGACCGGTATCCCCAGGTTGTGATAGACGCTGGCCGAATAGAAATCGACGTTCGCGTTGAGACCTTTTTCGCGCATCATGATCTCTTCGATCGCTCCCGACAACTCAAAGAGCGAAAGGTCGCCAACGTCCTCACCGAGTTGCCGCGACATCTCGCGCAGGACTCCGGCGCGCGGATCCGCGGTCCGGTAAACGGCGTGACCAAAGCCCATGATCAATTGACGCGCGGCCAGGCGCTGGTGGATCGCGGCCTCGGCGTTGCTCCGGTCACCAATCTGCAGCAGCATTTGCAATGCGGCCGCGTTGGCGCCGCCGTGCAAGGGTCCCTTGAGGGCTCCTATTGCACCGGCGATCGCCGAATGCAGGTCGGTCAGGGTCGCGGCTATCACGCGCCCGGCGAAAGTGGATGCATTGAGTTCGTGCTCGGCGTGCAGGATCAGGGCAATGTCAAGGCTGCGGGCTGCGACGGCGGAGGGTCGCTCCCCCCGCAACTGATATAGGAAATTGGCCGCAAACCCCAGCTCCGGGTCCGGATCGACCGGCGCCATGCCCTGGCCGATGCGCCAGGCTCCGGCCACGATGCTCGATGTCTGGGCGGTGAGCCGCTCGGACTTGCGCAGGAGGGCGGTCGGCGAATCGTCGCCGTAGTCTGGGTCGTGACCGGCCAACGCCGAAACACCGGTACGGAGCGCATCCATAACCTGGACCGGGCCCAGTTCCCTGAGAACGTTCCAGACCTGCTGGGGTACTGATGCCGCAGCGAACCGCTCGGCCAGGGGACGGAGTTGATTGATTGCCGGTAGCTCACCGTGCCAGAGCAGATAGGCCACTTCCTCGAACGTGGAATGCTGGGCCAACTCTTCGATCGGGTAGCCGCAGTAACGCAGGATGCCCCGCTCTCCATCCAGGTAACAGATGGTTGAGGAGCCAGCAATCACATCTCGCAAGCCGGCAGTTTTGTCTGGCAAGAATCCCCCCTGAACGTCCCGGATCATGATAATTGAAGTGCCGGCACAGCGACGCCGAAAGGACCTGGCAAATTGGCCTCGGCAGCCGCGTTCGACGGTTACATCTACGCCGACGGTGCCTCCCGTGGGAACCCCGGGGCGGCAGCTGCGGCGGCGATCCTTCTTGACGGCGACGGCAACGAACTGGGTCGCTCCCAAATCTATCTGGGTACCGACACCAACAACGCTGCTGAATACCAGGGTCTGCGGCTGGGGCTGCTGCTGGCCGACCAGAGAGGCCTGCGGCGGGTAGCCTGTCGGCTGGACTCCGAGTTGGTCGTAAAGCAGATGCGCGGCGAGTACCGCGTCCGCAACCCCCGCCTGCGCGCAATCGCCCAGACCGTGCGCAAGCTCTGCGCGCGATTCGAAGAGGTCGAATTCGTCCATGTGCGGCGCGCCGGCAACGCCGTCGCCGACGGCTTGGCCAACGCCGCAATCGACGCTTTCCAAGCCGAAGAAGCCTGACTCCGGGCCGCTGGACGGCCGGAGGTTAATTCGCGCAGACATGACTCCCGGCGGCTCCGACCCCATGCACGGTGTGGTACCAAAACCCTGAAAAGAGCCCGAGATCACGACAATGTGGTAAATGGTGGGTCAAAGTGGTAGACTAGGCTTTCTCGGATCAAGGAGAGCGAGTTGCCGCGCCGATGGAACGCTTCATGGGCACGTATATGCATTCGCTCGACTCGAAAGGTCGACTGACCGTGCCGAGCCGATTTCGAGACGGGTTGGCCGATGGTGGCGCGATCACGCGCGGCATCGACACCTGCTTGGAAATCCTGCCAATGGGGGCCTGGGAAGCTAAAGCCGAACGGGTCACCGGGTTGGATGAATTTCGCAGCGAAGGCCGCAACGCCCGACGGGCGCTGTTCGCCAACGCAGTCCGACTGGATATCGACCGGCAGGGGCGGGTCTCAATCCCCGCGCCGCTGCGCGAAATGGTTGGTATCGCCAAGGAAGTCGCGGTTGTCGGAGCTGGCGAAAAAATCGAAATCTGGTGCGCCGAGAAATGGGGCCAACTGCAAGCCGGACTGCCGGCGACGATCGCCGACACCTTCAGGACAGCGTCCGAAACCGGCCCCAGCAACTCTTAACGGGTATTCGTGTGGGGCAGAGTGCCTCCCCTCCGCCCCACACATACCGAAGTCGCTAATCCCGTGGTCCAGCCAACTTCACACCAATCGGTGATGGCGCGCGAAGCACTGGCCCTGCTCGATCCGCAACCGAACCTGGACTACCTCGACGCCACCACCGGCGGCGGGGGACATTCCTGCTTGATCCTGAACGGCAACGCTCCCGACGGAAGGCTGCTCGCCATCGACGCCGACGCCGACGCGATCGAGCGCGCCCGGCAGCAACTCTCCCGGTTCGGGCAGCGCGCGGTACTGGCACACGCCAACTTTGCCGATGCACCGGCGGTTGCGCGCGAATCCGGGTTCGACCGGTTCGACGGGGTTTTGGCCGATTTGGGCCTTTCCTCGGACCAGCTCGCCGATCCCAATCGCGGTTTCGCGTTCGCCTCCGATGGTCCGCTCGATATGCGGTTCGACCTCCGCCAGGAACGCACTGCCGCAGATTATGTCAATGACATGCGCGAGAAGGAACTGGCCGACCTTATATATCGCTACGGTGACGAACGCGACAGCCGGCGAATCGCCCGGGCGATCTGTCAGGCCCGCGCCAAGAACCCGATTACCCGAACCGGCGATCTGGCCGCGGTTGTGTCAGGGGCGCGCCGGCGGCGGCGCCGCGGCATTCACCCCGCGACGCGCACCTTCCAGGCCCTGCGGATCGCGGTGAATCGGGAACTTGAAAACCTGGAGCGGTTTCTGGAGGGAATCCTCGGCATCGGCGCCCGGGGCGCTCGCATAGTTGTGATTTCCTTTCACAGTGCCGAGGACAGGCTGGTCAAGCTCGCGTTCAGGTCCGGCCAAACCGAGGGTCGACTCACCGTGCGTACGCCCAAACCGCTGCGGCCGCAGGCCGATGAATTGGCTGCCAACCGGCGCGCCCGCAGCGCCCGACTCCGATGCGCGGTTCTGAATTGAACGTCCAGGGCACCGACTTCATCGCGCTCGGGGCCGCCGGGTCCTCCGGGAAGTCCGCCGGATTCACCGGGCTGTGGGCCAGAATCCGAGCTGCCGGAACGCTGCCCCGCCCCGGCGTGGTCGTTCTCACCCTGGTGGCGGCGGCGTTTCTGGTGACCATGATTCTGGTGCTGCAGCTGCAACTGCAGGCGGCCCGGATCGCCACCGTGAACGAACTCGAGCGCGAACTTTCCCAATTGCAGCGGGTGCGCTCGGCGCTGCTGGTTGAAGCCGCGACCGCGTCTAACCTCCCGCGGATTGAGCAACGGGCCGGCGAACTGGGAATGCACCCGGCCGAGCCCGCCGCCACAATCTCGCCGCCGACGCGTGGCCGCTCGCGGGTAGGTCCTTCCCCTACCTGGTCGGACCCGGCTCCGCCGGAAATCCCCCACTGGCGAGATCGTTTCTGGCACGCCCTTCTGCGGTGGACCGGCCGCAGTCCCCCCGGCGCCTGAACCGTGCCAGTGCACCCGACCACGGACGACCGACCGCAGCTCGGCCGCCGGCTGCTCTTCCTGGGCGGCGCCAACCTCGCTCTGGCCGGGGCGGTCACCCATGCTCTGCTGCGGATTCAGGTCCGCGAGCAAAGCGCGCACACCGCCGACGCCGTGCTGCAGTTGCGCGCCGACAACTTGCTAAACCCGCGCCGCGGCGACATCATCGACGCCCGGGCCAAACCCATGGCGGTGACTCGCGTTGTGGACCGGCTGATCATCTCGCCGGCAGTTCTCTCCGAATCGGGCCTGCAGGCCATGCTCGAATTCGTCGCCAGGCACACCGGGATCGCGCTGCATCAACTAAGGCACCGGGTCCGCGACCGCTTGTCCCAGTACACCGTTCTGGCCGAGGATGTCGATCCGGTGCGCACGGCTCCGATCCAGAAGGCTATCCACGCCGGCCAGGCTGGCGGTTTGCAGATCGAGAGCCGACACAACCGGCGTTACCCCTCAGGTCCGCTGGCCGCCCACCTGCTCGGGTTTACCGACGCCAGCAACTCCGGCCGCTCCGGAGTCGAGTCGTTTTACGACCTGCAACTGCGCGGCCGCCCCGGACGGGTCATAGCCGACCGCGACCCACTTGGGCGATCGATACCCGTGGGACGCGAAATCGTCACCGCGGCCGAGCCGGGATCAACCGTCCGACTGACCCTGGACCGTCGGGTCCAGCTGAAGGTCGAGGGAATCCTGCAACGGTCGCTCGCCAAGTACGAGTCCGCGCACGGCACCATACTGGTTCTCGACCCCCGCGACGGGGCGGTTCTGGCCATGGCCAGCCAACCGACGTTCGACCCCGATCGTATGCACGAATACGCCGAGATCGGACCCCAGTTCCTCAACCCGGCAGTTCAGCTTGTGTGGGAGCCCGGATCCACGTTCAAGCTAATTACGATGGCCGCCGGACTCGATTCCGGGACGATTACCACGGCTTCGACCCACAGCTTCCCGGGAGAGATCGAATACGGCGGACTGCAGATCGCCAACTGGGACCAGAAGACCTACCCGAACCAGTCCATGACGAGCCTCCTGCGCCACTCTTCGAACACCGGCGCAGTCTGGATCGCCGACCAAATGGGGCCGGAGAAGTTCTACGGCTACCTGCGCAATTTCGGGATCGGCGAGCCGACCGGAGTCGATTTGGCCGGGGAAGTCGGCGGAATCGTCCGCTACTACCGCGACCCCGGTTGGTACCCCGGAGACCTGGCCGCCAACTCCTTCGGCCAAGGCCTGGCGATCACCCCGCTGCAGGCCGCGATGTGTTACGCCGCGATCGCCAACGGCGGACTGCTGCTGCGCCCGCGCACGGTCGCGGCCTTGATCGATCCCGCGGGCCGGGTCACTCCGAATCCGCCAGTGGTGCGGAGGCGGGCGATTACCGCAGCCACCGCCGGGCGAATGGTCGCCATGATGCGCGATGCCGAACGCTCGGTTCCCAACAACCCGGCGCTGAGTCCGTGGTTTGATACCGCGGGCAAGACCGCGACCACCGAAGTGCCGATCAACTCGGGTTATTCCGAGGATTCGTCGATTCCCAGCTACGCCGGATTCGGGCCCACGCGCGACCCGCGCGCCCTGGTGCTGGTCAAGATCGACGCCCCCGCGAAGGGTCGCTGGGCCCATGAAGTTGCTTCCCCAGTATTCCGCGAGGTAGTCGAGGCAATCTTTCCGCTGCTGGGCATCCCGGCCAGCGACGGCTGACTTCATGGACGCCCCCTTGCGAAGATTGCGCACCCTTTCCTGGGAAGACCTATCTTGGCCGGCGAACGACTCCTACTTGCTGGCGCTGGTCGTGATCGTCCCGCTGCTGGGCGCGGTGATGATTGTCAGCGCCAACATGCCGTTCGCCGGCGGCGACGGCGACCTGCTTTCCGGCCCGGTCATGAAGCAGTTGGGGATCCTCATGGGGGGATTGGTGCTCGCGGTGACGGTCTCATTTGTCGACTATCACGCGATTTGCGCCCGCTGGGCCGGGCTTTACACGATCACCGTACTGGCGTTGTTGGGGGTGCTGGTTTTCGGGTACGTCTCCGATGCCTATTCGGCGCGCTGGTACGAAATCGGAGGCCTGACCGTTCAGCCGTCGGAGTTGGCCAAACCGGTGCTGATCGTCAGCCTCAGCGCCCTGGCCTGGCAGTTCCGGGAACGCATCGCCACGCTTCCGGTTTTCGCCAAAGGGGTCCTGGTCAGCGGAGTCCCCATTGTGCTGGTTATGCTGCAACCCGATCTATCAACCTCCCTGACCCTGGCGATCGCGGCGATGGCGGTGGGGCTAGCGGCGGGGGTGCGGCTGCGTTACCTGGTGCTCTCGGTGACCGTTTTTGTGACGTTCGCGGTCGTCCTGATGCTGGCCCGCGACCTTGACTACCAGATAGCCAGGATTTCGGCATTCCTGGATCCGGCCAATTCGCAATCGGCCAATTACCAGATCCAACAAGCGACGCTGGCCCTGGGATCCGGGGGCCTGACCGGCAAGGGAATCGGGATGGGGACCATCAAGTACCTGTACCTGCCGGTCTCCAGCTCGGATTCGATTTTTGCCGTGATCGGCGAGGAACTGGGCCTATTGGGCACCGGCGCCGTGCTGGGCGCCTATTTGCTGCTGCTGGGACGCGGGCTTTGGTGCGCCTACCGGGCGCCCGACCTTTTGGGAAGTTGCCTGGCGGCCGGAATCACGACCTCAATCGTCGCCCAGGCCATGATCAACATGCTGGTCATCACCGGGCAGGTCCCGGTGACCGGGCTCCCGCTACCCCTGATTTCTGCCGGCGGGACCTCGCACATATTCACGATGGGGATGCTCGGGGTGCTCCTCAACGTCGCCCGCAGTTCCCGCTGGGCCAACCGGTGATGCGTCTGGTGGTCTGCGGCGGCGGAACCTACGGGCACACCATGCCGGCGCTGGCGGTGATCGACCAGTTGCGCTGCCTGCGCAATGACCTGACGGTACTTCTGCTCGGGTCCCGCCGTGGACTGGGACATCGCGAATTACCTGGATTGCGGGTAGAACGGATTGGCTCGGCGCCGTTGTCGGGCGTATCGCCGGCCGCGGTGCCGTTGAACCTGGCCCGGAACGCTTCCGCGTACCTTTCGGCGCTGGCTCTGGTAAGAAAATTCGATCCTCAAGTCGCGCTGAGCACCGGGGGATACCCCTCAGTCGCCGGGGCCCTGGCGGCACGCACCCTCAGGCGTCCGCTGTTGCTCTTGGCGTTGGACCGGCGCCCCGGTTTGGCGGTCGGACTCCAGGCCCGCATCGCCGATCTGGTCTGCTGCGTTGACGGAGATTCGCTCGAGCGCGTGGCGACCGAACGTGCGGTCGTCAGCGGCCTGCCGCTTAGGACCCAATTCGATCACCCCGATCGCGATGCCGGACGGCGCCGGGTCGGGATCGCGTCAGACCAGAATTTGCTGTTGGTGGTCGGTGGCAGTCAGGGAGCGGCGGCAATCAACCGGGCGGTTTCCGCACAGTTGCCGCAATTGCTCGCCAATTCGCAATTGGTGCACGTCACCGGATCCCGACAAATTGATGCGGCGCACTCCGACCGGGCCCAATTAGACGAAAGCCTTAGAGACCGCTACCATCCCTTCGAATTCGTTGACAGCGGTTTTGCCGACCTACTCGCCGCCGCTGATCTGGTGGTGAGCCGGGCCGGAGCCGGAGCGGTGGCCGAAATCGCCGCCACCAGCCGGCCGGCAATCCTGGTTCCGGGAAGTTTCGCCGGCGGACATCAGCACGATAACGCCGAACCGCTGGTCCGCGCCGGGGCGGCGGTCTCGATGGCTGACGACTGCCTGGACAAACTGGCCGACCGGGCCGGCAAATTGATTTCCGACCGACCCCGGCTTTGCCGGATGTCGGCGGCCGGACGCGGGCTGGGCAGACCGGATGCAGCCCGTTTCGTGGCCGAACAGGTGTTAATGCTGGGGAGCTCGCCGCCGTGAGCGACCTTCCGATCGTTGACTGGACCGGCCGACCGCAGGTTCACATCGTCGGAATCGGCGGGATGGCGATGAGCGGCATCGCCCAGATCGCCCTCGATCGGGGCGCTCGCGTCAGCGGATCGGACATGGTCGATTCGGAGTACGTCGCTCGCCTGCGACACCAGGGCGCGAGGATCCAACTCGGGCACGCCGCCGGGAACCTGGGAGCCGCCGACCTGCTGGTGCACTCGGCCGCGATCGGGCCCGAAAACCCCGAGATCGCCGCGGCGGCGTGCCGCGGGATCCCGGTTACCGACCGGGCGAGCTTCATTGCGTCGCTGCTGAGCGAAAAAACGACCCTTGCAATTGCCGGCACACACGGGAAGACAACCACCAGCGCGATGGCAAGCTTCGCACTGCAGAAGCTTGGTCGCAAACCCGCTTATCTGGTGGGGGCCAACATCCCCCAACTTGGCCGAAACGCCGCTTGGGGCGACGGCGAGATCGCGGTCGCGGAGGCCGACGAGTACGCGCGGGCGTTCCTGGCTTACCGGCCGCACGTGGCCGTAATCGGCCACCTTGAACCCGACCATCTTGACTACTTTGGAACCCAGGAAGCGCTGTACGAGGCCTTCGCGCAATTTGCCCGCGGCGTGGATCCGGCCGGTGCTGTCGTCGCCCGCTGCGAGATACCGGCCGTCGCGCATGCCGCCGCAGCCGGGACCGCCAGGATCGTCAGTTTCGGTACGGATGGGGATTGGCGGCTGATCGCCAACCGATCCAGCCGGGGAGGCCAGCAGATCGATGTTGCGGGCCCGGATGGTCTGGGGCTGACCACCTGCCTGGCGGTCCCCGGCGAGCACAACGCCCTCAACGCGCTGGCGGCCGTTGCGGCATTGGCCCAACTGGGAATCGATCCCGGCGAGAGCTTCGCCGCGCTCGCCGCGTTTACGGGCAGCGACCGTCGCTTCGTCCGTTCAAACCCGGCGCCCGGGATACGCCTGGTCGACGACTACGCCCATCATCCGACCGAAATCAGCGCCGCGATCGCAGCCGCCAGGGGTCTGGAACCGGAAGCCGACCGGGTCTGGGTGGTATTCCAGCCCCATTTGCGATCTCGAACGGCGCTCCTTTTTGAGTCTTTCGCCGAGGCCCTGGCGGCGGCCGACAAGGTCACTGTTTGCCACATTTATTCGCCCCCGGGGCGGGACCGGGAATATGAGGTCGATGCGGCCGCCCTGGCGGCCGCGGTCGGCGACCGGGCTGACAGCTGCCCAGATTTCGCGCAAGCCTGCGAAACGGTCGTAGGCGGCGCCAAGCCCGGCGATTTGATCCTGATGCTCGGTGCCGGCGATATCAACCTGCTTTCGGAACGCGTGTCGGCGCGACTGGGCCGGCGGTGAAGGACTTGGCAAAGAATTCCTGGCCGTCCCATCTGGGGGTTTGCCGAGACCGCGAACTGGCGCCGCATACCTACTTCGGTATCGGCGGACCGGCTCAGTACCTGGCGATAGCCGACGAGGCCTCCCGATTGACCGAGCTTCTGGACTTCGGCTCGAGTCGGGAGCTGCCGGTCACCGTACTGGGCAACGCCTCGAACGTCCTGATCGGCGATGACGGCGTGGAGGGGTTGGTGATCATCAATCAGGCTCGCCAGCTGGGATTGCACGAAAGGGGAAAGATCTCGGCAGAATCCGGGGCATTGATGGGTCAGCTGGCGCACTTTGCCGCCGAAAACGGGATCGGCGGATTCGAGTTCGGCCTGGGCATCCCGGGGTCGGTGGGCGGTTCCGTGTTTGGCAATGCGGGCTGCTTCGGATCCGATATTTCGAAAGTTCTGGAGCGGGCTTTGGTCTGGCGGAACGATGGCGTCAGCTGGCAGGGGCGCGACGAATTTGAATTTGGATACCGTTGCTCTGCACTGCAACGGGAGCCGGGTCTAGCGGTCGTGATAGAGGTCCGGTTGCAGGGGGTCGCCCGGCCAGAATCCGAAATACGCTCCCGCATGGTCCAAATCCAGGACAAGCGCCGGCAATCACAGCCGGCCGACCGCAGCGCCGGGTCCATATTCAAGAACCCGGCCGGCGATTTCGCCGGACGCCTGATCGAAAAGGCTGGGTTGAAAGGCGCGCGCAGCGGGGCCGCCCAGGTCTCGGATCGGCACGCAAACTTCATCGTCAACCGCGGCCAAGCCCGCGCCGCCGACGTGGTTGCTCTGATGGACCGGATCCGCCGCCGGGTTCACGAAGTTAGCGGCATCCGGCTGGAGCCGGAAATTCGGCGCATCGGATCGGGTTTCGGGGAGACGGCATGATTGCATTCGTGGCACGCAATCAGGCCCGCTGGCTGGCCCTTGCGGGCGCGTTGGCCCTGTCTGGATTGATCGCCTGGATGCTGACCGACCCGCTTTTTGATGTCCGCAGTGCGCGGACAACTTTCATCGGAACCGGCGCCGGCAGCGTGCCCGTCGATCACCGCCCGGTGGAAGAACTGTTTGCAGCCCCGAACAACCTGTTCCTGCTCTCCGGCACGGACGCCGCCGCCCGGTTGGGTGCGCGCCCTGAGATCGCCTGGGCTCAAGTACGTCCCCGAATTGACGGGTCGGTGGCGGTGTCCGTCCAACCGGCATTGGCGGTCGCCAACTGGTCCACCAGCGACGGTTTCTTCCTGATCGACCGCCGTGGTAACGCGCTGGCCGCGGGATTCGATCCCGGCCTGGAGCTGGCGATTTCCAGCCCATTCGCCGACGCCGAATCGGGTGTCAATCCGGCGGTACTGGAAGCCGGCCACCGGATCCAGCAGACGCTCCCCGCGCTGGGGTTCAAACTTGACCACATAGAGCACTCGGCGGCCAACGGCATGATTGCGCGGACGGCCGGCGGTGCATTGATCTATCTGGGCACCCCCCAAGCAGTCGATGAAAAGCTATCCGCCCTGATCGAAGTTGTTGGCTACGCCCGCAGCAACCAGCTGCGCCTCCTGCACGTGGACCTGCGCCCGCCGCTCCACCCTACGTTCAGGGCGGTGCCGCACGACTTCGACCCTAAGCTGGGGCTCGGTTGATGGGTCGCCGGCAGCTTGTGGCGGGACTCGAAGTCGGCTCGCTCAAGACCGTTGCCGTAATCGCCCAGCGCTACCGGAACGATCAGACCCACGTGTTGGGACTGGGCACGGCGCCGAGCGCCGGGGTATTCCGCGGCCAAGTCGTCGACGTGGACGCGGCCGCCGAATCGATCAAGGCCGCGATCGAGCACGCCCAGCGCGCCGCTAGGGCGGAAATCGAGCGGGTGTGCGTCGGCGTTTCCGGATCACACCTCGCAACCACCACCGAGACCGCCGACGTATTGCTGCGCGCCAACGAACGCACTTTCCAGCACCGCCACCTCCAGCAGCTGCTGGCGCGCCTGACCCAGGGCGCGCAGCGCGGCGACCGCGAAATCGTATACGTGTCTCCGCTGGAATTCGTCGTCGACGGCACCGCCCGGGTCAACGACCCGATCGGTCTGGCCGGTCGCCGCCTCGCGCTGAAGGCCACGGTCGTTACCGGCGTCAGCGGATCGCTGGAGAATCAGGCCAAGGCCCTGCAGCAATGTGGCCTGGAAGTGGATTTCGCGCTGCTGCAGCCTTACGCGGCGGCCACCGCCTGCCTGGATCAGGAGCAAATCCAATCAGGGGTTGCGGTGATCGACATCGGCCACAGCACCACCGACGTGATGGCGTTTCAGGGCGGGGCGTTCAAGTTGATGCACTCGATCCCGATTGCCGGAGAGGCGGTGACCGCGGACATTTCCAAGGGGCTTCACGTCCCGGTCAATGTGGCCGAAGAGTTAAAACTCTCCTACGGGCAATTGGCCGGTCCCAACCCGGGAGCTAGCCTGCCGGCCCATTCCTTCCGGTCCCAGATGATCGACGTGGACTCCTCGCTCCTGCACGAAATCCTGGAAGCTCGCTACGAGGACATGCTGCTCAGAGCCCGGTCGGTCCTAGTCGAAGCCGGCCTGATCCACCATCTGGCGGCCGGCGTCGTGCTTACTGGAGGGGCTAGCCAGATCACCGGGTTGCCCAGCCTGGCCAGCAGGGTCTTCGGCATGCCGGTCGACCGCGGTCTGGCACCATTCCTATTCGGGATGAATCCGAGCGCTCACAGCGTTGAATTTACGACCGCATTCGGGCTCGCCCTGGCGGCGATCGGTCCCGAGGAGCATGGTCAGTCGCAATTGACCGGGTTCAACGCCCGCGGGAACACGCTGGAGTCGATGCGACGCTGGATCCGGCAACTGTTCCAACCCAGTATTTCCTGGTCAAGTTAGGCGGGCCGCGGGTCGCATTTGGCGGCGGCGGGTAAGATATGCGGTATATAAAACCAAGCATTCGGCATGGTGCTCGCATCAATCTGAAACCGGCTTTTTTCTGAGGCGCGCGCATGGCTGAATCGACTCGTGGTGGCAACGTAGTCACCCGCATTTCGGGCGGCGGCGCGTCGTCGGGCGACGGGGTCAGCGCTCCGAATCCGGCCGTGTTGAGGGTCGTCGGAGTAGGCGGCGGCGGCGGCAATGCGATCGACCGGATGATCCGCCAGAAGCTTGACGGCCTGGACTTTATTTCCATAAACACTGACGCCCAGGCATTGGTCCGCTCGCTGGCTCCCAAGCGCATCCGCATCGGCGAAAAAGCGACCCGCGGGCTGGGCGCGGGCGGCGACCCGCGGATTGGCGCCAAGGCGGCCGAGGAAAACGCCGACGAAATTGCGGCCTGCCTGCAGGGCGCCGACATGGTCTTTATCACCACCGGCTTGGGTGGCGGGACCGGCACCGGCGCCGCGCCTATCGTCGCCGAAATCGCATCCAGCATGAGCATCCTCACGGTCGCCATCGTCACGCGCCCGTTTTCCTTCGAAGGTTCGCACCGCTCGGCGGTGGCCGAATCCGGCCTGGAGGAATTGCAGCGCCACGTCGACACTTCCATTTCGATCCACAACGACCGGATCCTGGAAATTGCCGACCAAAACCTGCCAATGCTGGAAGCGTTCCGGACTGTCGACGACGTCCTGCGTCAGGCGGTGAAGGGAATCTCCGACCTGGTAACCAAGCCGGGCTTGATCAACTTGGACTTCAACGACGTCCGGACGGTAATGACCAAGTCCGGAACCGCGCTGATGGCCATCGGGCACGGTACCGGGGAAAACCGCGCGGTCGCCGCGGTCAAGGAAGCCCTGGCCTCTCCGCTGCTGGACGCTTCGATTGACGGAGCAAAAGGCGTGCTGCTTAATTTCACCGCCGGCTACGATCTCTCCCTTTTCGAGGTAAATGAAGCCGCCAGCATGATCTCCAGCGCCGTCCACGAGGACGCCAACATCATCTTTGGCGCGGTGGTCGAGGAGCAGACCGACAAGGACATATTTGTCACCGTGATCGCCACCAGGTTGCAAGGCGAATCGAGCGGCAGCCTGCGCGGATACGGCGCCAGCGATTTTGCCGGCGAATCGGATCGGACGGATCTGCCATCGTTCATTCGACAGCACCGACGGACGGCGATTTAGGCGAACACGCCGAGATCGAACAGCTTGCCGGCGTCATAGCCGGCAATCTGGAGCGGGTCGAGGAGCAGATTCAAGCGGCCTGCGCGGCCGCCGGCCGATCCCGCAAAGACGTCAAGCTCGTCGCGGTCACCAAGACCTTTGGCGACTTACACATTCAGGCCGGTCTGCGGGCGGGTTTACGGAGGTTCGGGGAAAACCGCGTCCAGGAAGGAGTGGCCAAGATCCGGCGACTGGACGAACCGGCCCGCTGGCACCTCATCGGGCGATTGCAGCGCAACAAAGCCCGCGACGCGGCCCGGTATTTCGATTTAGTCGAATCGGTCGATTCACTCCGTTTAGCCTCGGCGATCGATCGCCGCGCCGAAGCTGCCGGATTCCCAATCCTGGTGCAGGTCAAGCTATCCGGCGTCGATTCCCAGGGCGGGGCTGATGCGCGCGAGTTGCCCGAACTTCTCGGTGCGATTACCTCCGAGACCCGGTTGCAGGTGCGCGGCCTGATGACGATTGCCCCGCAGACCGAGCATGAACCGACTCTGCGATCGACGTTTGCCCGACTACGTGAATTGCGCGACGGCCTGGCTTCGCAGTTCCCGGACGCCCCCTTGTACGAGCTTTCAATGGGAATGACCTCGGATTATTCGCAAGCGATCCTCGAAGGGTCCACCATCGTACGCATCGGCCGGGCAATCTTCGGGTCCAGGCCGCAGTAGCCGGATCAGAACTCCTGCGCACAATAGCGATACTGGGGTCGGCGCTTTACGCAGTGGCGGCCCGGGATCGGTCATGAGCTTGCGAAGGCGGGAATCGCAAAGGTGAGCTGATGAACGCACTCTCGAATCTGATCCTGAACCTAGCGATGATCGTCATTCAGACGCTGAGTTTGCTGATCATCGCCCGGGCGCTGCTCTCCTGGTTCATCCAGGACCCCTTCAATCCACTGATGCGCACGCTCAATGACCTAACCGAACCAATCCTGGCCCCGATTCGCAACCGGATTGGCGGTGGCATGGGAATCGATCTCTCGCCGTTGATCGCGATCATAGGCCTGCAGATCCTGGGCGTATTTCTCGACTCCCTCCTGCGAAGTTGACTACGTCGGATACCGAGTGCCGACGCTTTTGCGCCGGTGGCGGCCCTCGCGGCAGAGGCTAGGACCAGAACATGGAATTCAGGACGCCGCGCGGCACGCAGGACCGCCTGCCGGAGCAGCAGCCGTCGTGGGGATTCGTGCTTGGCGCCTTCTGGGATCGCTTCGAGAGAGCCGGTTTCGGACGTCTGGACACGCCGCTTTTTGAGGATTCCGCCCTATTTGTGCGCGCGGTCGGCGAAGAATCGGACATAGCCAGCAAAGAAACCTACAACTTCGCCGACAAATCCGGAGACTCCCTCACCCTTCGCCCGGAAGGCACCGCTCCGGTCGTGCGGGCCTACCTACAGCACGGCATGGCGTCGCGCCCGCAGCCGCAGCGGCTGGCTTACTTTGCCCCACTATTCCGCTACGATCGCCCCCAGGCCGGACGGCTGCGCCAGCACCACCAGATCGGCGCCGAAATCCTGGGTGAACAGGATCCGCACGCGGACGTCGAATTAATCTCGCAGATCTGGTGGTTGTTGACCCAAGACTTGGGCCTGCGGGATCTGACCCTGCAACTGAACAGCATCGGGAGGTCCGACGACCGAGCGCGCTACCTGAAAGCGCTGCTCGATTTCCTGGAGCCGGTGAGATCGGACCTATCCATTGAGAGCCAGCGGCGATTGTCTACCAACCCCCTGCGAATCCTCGACAGCAAGGATCAGCGCGACCGCAATGTCTGCGAATCGGCGCCGCGCACGCTCGATTTCCTGGGCGAGGAGTCCGAGTCGCACTTCGCGGCGGTCAAGGACGGCCTTGCCGGCCTCGGAATCGATGCGGTCCTTAATTCGGCCTTGGTTCGGGGCCTTGACTACTACACCGACACCGTATTTGAAATCTGGCCGGCCGATTCGCGCGGCCAGTCGACCGTCGCCGGGGGTGGTCGATACGACCTGCTGGCCCAGCAGCTGGGCGGCCCCCCAACGGCCGGGATCGGGTTCGGGTGCGGGGTCGAGCGGGTGCTGTTGAACCTGGAGGCCCAGGGCAGGCTGCCTGCGGCAGAGTCCGCAATCGATGCCTACATTGCCCCGCTCAGCGGGGCGGCGCGGCCGGCGGCGCTGGTCGCGGCCCGCGATCTGCGAGGGACTGGAATGCGGGTCGTGGTCGGATACGCGGCCGGGTCGCCGCGCTCACACCTGCGCAAGGCCAACGCCCTAGGGGCGCGCTGCGCGGTCATTTTGGGCGACGCCGAGCTGGCCAGTGACAGCGCCTCCGTCAGGGACCTTGTTGCCGGCAAGCAGGAGACCGTTGCCCGGGACCGGCTGGTGGCTTGCGTGCAGCGGGCAACTGGAGGAGGCGGTCGGCTGAATCCGGACAAACGGGCAACCACCAATCCGGTCGAGTCCGGATAAACAGCGCGCGGCCTAGGCCTTCCCGGCCAACGACTTCATGACCGCTGGCCAGGTGCTGGTGGGGGCGGATCGAATACTCGAACCTCCCTACCTGAGTTTGATCGCCGACAGGAAGGTTGGCCTGGTCACCAACCCGACGGGGGTGGATTCGCGGCTCCGACCGACCGCCGCAGTGCTGGCCGGCTGTCCCGGGACTGATTTGGCGGCGCTATTTGGACCCGAGCACGGGTATCTGGGTTACGAATCGGCCGAAAAACCGGTCGCCAGTACCGCCCAAGTACACAGCCTATTCGGACGTACCAAGAAACCGACGCCCGAAATGCTGGCCCCGTTGGACGTGCTCGTCTTCGACATACAGGATCTTGGAACGCGTTTCTACACCTACATTTCCACCCTTTTCCTGTGCATGCAGGCCGCTGCCGAATGCGCCGTCCCGATGGTGGTCCTGGATCGACCAAATCCGATTGGCGGCGTGCGCGTCGAGGGGCCGCGGCTGGATCCGGCATTCCGCTCGTTCGTGGGAATTTTCGACCTCCCTGTCCGCTACGGCCTCACGCCGGGGGAACTGGCCCTTTACTTCAACGCCCACGCGGGTCTGGATTGCTCCATTCAAGTTGTGCCGCTGGCCGGTTGGCGCCGGCAACATTGGTTCGATCAGACCGGTCTGCAGTGGATTAGCCCTTCGCCCGGCATAGCCACGCTCGACACCGCCACGGTGTTTCCGGGCCTGTGCTTGCTGGAGGGCACCAACCTCTCCTACGGCCACGGGACGGTCAAGCCCTTCGAGCTCGTCGGAGCGCCGTGGTTGAAGGCGGATGCGCTTGCCGGCCGCCTAAACGAGCTTGCGCTGCCCGGAGCTGTCTTCCGGCCCCAGGCATTCGTGCCCGAATCGGGCCGATACGTTTCCCAGATATGCCGGGGACTGCAGTTACATGTAACCGACCGAGAGCAGTTCAGGCCGCTTGAGGCCGCCCTGTACCTGGTCGCCTCTGCAATCGCGCTGCACCCTCAGGAATTTGCCTGGCGAGCCGAGCACTTCGACCGACTAGCCGGCACCGGGCGGCTACGACAGGCGCTCGCAAAGGGTGATTCGATCAAATCGATTACAAATTCCTGGCGCGAAGGGATTGAAGCATTCGAGCGCGAACGAGGGCCCCGCCTGCTCTACGACTGACCTCACAGGCAGTTACCGGCAGTTGAGAGATCAGACCGGCGATCGACGCAAACCAGAAAGCCGGCGGCGATGCGGTTTCCCAACCAGGACCTTGAGGGACTGGGACGTGATTCGGCCAGCACCGAATGTACCTGGCTCGGTCGCAAGATGCAAGCGTCCGAGCCACGCGAGAAAGGCATAAACCGGGACAATCCGCACCAAGCGATGGCCAAAGCGCGGATTCGCTCCCGTTCGACGTTCCTGAATATCACCGGCGAACCGGTTCTGCGCACGCGGATTGAGGCCGGGAAACTCGACGAATTGGCTAGTGAGTCACCGTGCACAACCCTCGTGCCGACTTGATCAAGATTCCCATGCCAATCATTTGACGGCGGATCAGGCCGCCGGCCGGGTAATCGCCCCCTCGGAAGCGGAAGAAACCAGCGCCGCGTACTTGGCCATGACCCCGCTCGGGTAGCGGTTCTCCGGAGCCTGGTAGGCCTCGATCCGCGCCGCAATCTCGTCGGCCGAGACGTCCAGGATGAGCTCGCGCGCGTCCACGTCAATGGTGATCCGGTCCCCGTCGCGAACCGCCGCAATAGGGCCGCCGCGGACAGCTTCCGGGGAGACGTGTCCCACGACCAGGCCGTGGGTCGCGCCCGAAAACCTGCCGTCGGTCATCAGCGCGACCTTGTCGCCCATCCCCGATCCCACGATCGCGGCGGTCACCTGCAGCATCTCGCGCATTCCCGGTCCGCCGGCCGGACCCTCGTTGCGGATGACCACGAAGTCGCCATCGCGCAAGTCCTGCGCCTGCACCGCGGCAAAGCAGTCCTCCTCGGACTCGAAAACCCGCGCATTGCCGCTAAATTGCTTGCGCTCGTGTCCGGCAAGCTTCACCACGCAGCCCTCGGGGGCCAGGTTCCCCCGCAGGATCGCGATTCCGCCGGTCGGCTTGAATGGATTCTCCAGATCGGTAAAGACCTTCTGGCCGGGAGTGGCGCTCGCGCTGGCGGCGATTTCGAACATTGACCGCCCGTCGACGTTGGGGCAGTCGTTGAGCACACCCTTGCGGACCAGCTCCTTTGCGACAACGCCAACCCCGCCGGCGGCGAACGCGTCGGTGGCCACGTATTCCCCGCCGGGTTTGAGGCTGGCCAGCACCGGAGTCTGCTCGGAGATGCGGTCGAAGTCCTCCAGCGGGATCTTGATTCCGGCCTCGTTGGCTATGGCCATAAGGTGCAGTACGGCGTTGGTCGAACCGGCGGTCGCGCACACCCCGGCGATCGCGTTGTGCACCGATTCGCGGGTGATGAATTCGCGCGGCAGGCGGTTCTCCCGCACCAATCGCATGGCCATACGGCCGACTTCCCGGGCGACTTCAATTTTGTCGGCGTGGGTGGCCGGCACCCCGTTGAGCCCGGCCGGGGAAACTCCCAAAAAGTCCAGCGCCAAGGACATCGTGTTGGCGGTGAACTGTCCCCCGCAGGCGCCGGCGCCCGGGCAGGCCGCCCCCTCCAGTTCATTTAGTTCGTCGGTTGTCATCTTGCCCGCCGCATGGGCCCCGACCGCCTCGAAAACGTCCTGGATGTTCACGTCGCGTCCTTGGAAGCGGCCGGGGGCAATGGTCCCCGAATAGAGCACCAGGCCGGGGATGTTCAGTCGCGCCAGCGACATCGCGCCGGCCGGAATCGTCTTGTCGCAACCGACGATTACAACCAGGCCGTCGAAGGAGTGTCCCAGCGCGGCCAGTTCGATCGAATCGGTGATGACCTCGCGCGAGGTAAGCGACATCTTCATCCCTTCGGTGCCCATCGACACCGCGTCCGAGACCGCAATCGTATTGACCTCGACGGGCATTCCGCCGGCCGCGCGGATGCCTTCCTTCACGTGTTGGGCCAGGCGCCGCTGGTTGAAGTTGCAGGGCATCGTCTCGATCCACATGTGCGCGACGCCTACCAGCGGGCGGTCAAGGTCGGCGTCAGTGAAGCCGATTCCCTTGAAAAAAGACCGCGCGGCGGCGCGATTGGGGCCGTCGGTCATGACGGCGCTGCGGCGTTTGGCGGGATCGGACATGGGTGCGACGGCCTACGAGGACTGGTTCGAGAGTGGTTCGGGCAAAGCCCCGGAAATTCTGGCAAAAGCAGCAGCCGCGCGTCCCGGCGTCCACAATGGTTCTGGATTTTTACTACCAGTCAGTGAGTGCCTGATGGCCGCCGTGTTGCCGGAAATCAACTACCTGCCCGAGATGCCCGCCGATTCCTCGCGCCGCATTGCCATCGCCGGCGCCGGCGCGATCGTCACCGGTGCCCACCTGCCCGCCTACGCGCTGGCCGGATTCAATGTCGCCGGGATCTGGAACCGCACCCGGGCCCGCGCAGAGGCGGCCGCCCAGCGGTTCGGGATCGAACGCGCGTACGAGAACGTCGACCAGCTCGTCGCCGATGACAGCGTCGAGATAGTCGACATCGCGCTTATTCCCGACGTGCAACTGGAAATCGTACAAGCGGCGGCGGCGGCTGGAAAGCACATCCTGTGCCAGAAGCCATTACACGAACACTTAGCGCCGGCCCGCGCGATAGTCGAATGCTGCCAGGCGGCCGGGGTGAAGCTGAACGTTAATCAGCAGTTGCGCCACGACGCCCGAATGCGCTCGGTGGCGGCGTTATTTGACAAGGACTTGCTCGGCCGGCCGACTCGGACGATGTTCGACACCAACATCGATCTCGATTACGACTTTCCGTGGTTGGCGGGACAGCAAGAGCTCGAAATCATGTATCACTCCATCCACTACCTGGACACCCTACGGTCCATCTTCGGGAATCCGCACCGGGTCTACTGCACGACCGGCTGCCTGCCCGACCAGCAGGGCAGGGGCGAAACGCGGTCCACCACCGTTCTGGATTTCCCCGGCGGCCACACCGCCCTGGTATTTGCCTCCTCCAACAACCGGCACGACACCCAGTACGCCCGCTTCCGATTCGAGGGCAGCGGCGGCACGGTGATCGGCGACAACCACCTTTTCTCAGGCAGCGCGGCCGGCGACCCGACCCGGTTGATGGTGCGCAGCGACAAAATCGATCCCGAAGTCGAATTCGTGATGCGAGTGCCGGAATTGCGGGTGCCGCACTCCTTCGTTGGGCCGATGGCGTCGCTGATGAAGGCGATCGAAGACGACTGCGAACCCGACCCGGGCGGACTCGACAACCTCGACACTATCGCCCTGGTGCGGGCCTGCTACCGCTCCGCCGAAATCGGCCAGGCCGTGGAATTCGAGTCCGTCGCCACGCCCTGAAGGGACCGCCGGGCAGCGTGCCATAATCGGCAAATCACCACTCCTCATGCACCATCAGTGGCTGATCCGAGGGAGCGTCCCATGGCCGCCAGCGACCAAGCACCTGCAATTACCGCCTGGATGAAGCCGTCCTGCGGCTGGAGCAACGGCGTACGCGCGGTACTGGCCAAATACGGGCTCTCGTACGAGGACAAGGACATCATCAACATCCCCGACAACTACATCGAGATGGTGATGAAGACCGGCCAGCGCTTCCAGCCCAGCCTCGAAATCAACGGTGAGATCGTGGCCGATGTTTCGGGCGAAGAGCTGGAACAGTACCTGATTGCCCGCGGACTGGTCGCCGCGTCCGGTGACGACGCCGGCGTTCCGCTGGACGCCCCCTGTACCGACGAAGAGCACGCCGCGATGGCGGCCCGCATGGCCCCGCCGACCAATTCGGGCCTGACGCTGCGCGACATCTCCGACTGAATCAGCCTGAGGTGACCGACATGCGGTTCGCCTCGGCGCTGGCTGCCGACCAAGCGGCAGCGGACTCGATCCCGGCGCTGGTCGACTCTATTGCCGGCGAGGGCCCGCAAAACCCCGATCTGGCGCTGCTATTTACCGCCCCAACCAGCGGGGCCGAGGCCGAGGCCCAGATTGCGGCGCTGGAAAGCACGCTGGCCCCGACCAATTCGATCGCCTGCTCGGCCGAATGGGTAATCGGCAACGATCGCGAAGTCGAGGAGCGTCCGGCGGCCACCCTGCTGGCCGGCTGGGGCGAAGGAATGGCATGCTCGGCGTTCGAATTGGGCGACACCGATTGGAAAACCATCTTCGGCACCCCGGAGGGACTGCGGGACCATCTAGAGCTTGATTTCGAACCCAAATTGTTCGTACTGCTGGCCGAACCGTTCACGGCCCCGCTCCGGCATCTGCTGCCGGCATTCGACAGCGCGTTCCCGGCCACGCCGGTCGTCGGCGGCGTCGCCAGCGGCGGCATGTCGCCCGGGATGACGCGCCTTTCGGCCAATGGGCGGATCCGCGACGAAGGGGTCGTCGGTCTGGCTCTGGGCGGGGCGCTGGAGCCCGAAATCATCCTTTCGCAGGGCTGCCGTCCGATTGGCAACGAGTTTGAGGTGACCGGCGCCGAGCGCAGCCAGATTACCGAGTTGGATGGTCGCAAACCGACGCTTGTATTCCGCGACCTTTACCACGAACTCGATTCGGATCTGCAGTCCTTCATCCGCAGCGGGGGACTGCTCATCGGGATCGCCGTCGACGACAGCGAAGACCCGCCCGGCCCATCGGATTACCTGATCCGCAACGTGTCCGGGGTCAATCCGGAAACCGGTGCGATCGGGGTGATGGATCTGGTCCGCAGCGGCCAAGTGGTCCGCTTCCACGTTCGCACCCCGGCGGCGGCGGCCGACGATCTTGAATTGCTCTTGTCGCCCCAAGCGTTCGCGACCGCCCCGGCGGCGGCCCTGCTGTTTACCTGCAACGCCCGCGGCACCCGGCTATACGCCGAGCCGAATCGCGATGTCGGCATCGTCGGCCGCGCGATTGGCCGCCAAGTTCCGGTGGCCGGTTTCTTCGCCAACGGGGAACTGGGCCCGGTCGGGGCCTCCAACTACCTGCATTCCTATTCGGCCAGCATCTGCCTGCTGAGACCGGCCGGCGAACGCGCAAGCTGGCCGTCCTGATCGCCCCGGAAAAACCGTCCAAACCTCAAAAATCGATCCAGGTGCCGTCGGGCAACTGCAATTCGTCAGTGGGAGCCGGTCGATGCCGTCGCTTGCGCTCAAGCGCCCGCGCCCGTTCTAGGTCGAGGGTGATACCCAATCCGGGAGCATCCGGCGGATACATGTAACCACGCCGGGGTTCGGGAATCCCGTCGAATATCTCGTGGAATTGCTCCGGAAACGGCCATATCACCTCCTGGATCAGGAAGTTGTGACAGGCCAGGTCAAGCTGCAGACTGGCCATCGTGTTGACCGGCGACTGGGGGTTGTGCGGGGCCAGGCTGATCAAGTGCGCATCGGCGTAGTCCGCGATCTTCTTGACTTCGGTGATGCCGTGAGCATGCACTATGTCGGGCTGGATTATGTCCACCCATTCGTTTTCGATCAGGGGCTGGAACTGCCAGCGTGAGTAAAGCCGCTCGCCGGTGGCCAGCGGCGTCGGGCACCGCTCTCGCAGCATCCTAAAGCTCTCTGCGGCCTCGAACCGGGTCGGTTCTTCAAGAAAAAGAATGTCGAAGTCTTTGACCCGTTCGGCGAATGCCACCACGTCGACCGGCCGCAGTCTCCCGTGGGTTTCAAGCAGAAGGTCGAATTCGGGCCCGACGAACTCGCGGGCGGCGGCGACCACGGCGGCACCGCGGCGGACCGCGGGCCGCGGGTCGAAGCGTTCCCGTCTTGGTCCCGCGCCCGGATCGGAAGGAGTTGCCATGAACTTGACCGCAGTCCAGCCATCGTCAATCAGCGGCCCGAGCGCGTCGGGGACGGATTCCGGGGTCGGCAACTGGGCATGGTTGTAAAGGCGCACGCGGTCGCGCAACGGCCCGCCCAGGAGCCGGTAGATCGGAACCCCCAGGGCCTGCCCGCGGATGTCCCACAGGGCCACATCGATCGCTCCCATGGCCGAGGCGGTCACCGCGCCTCCGCGACGCCGGTCGCCCAGGTACAGCCGCCACCAGATGTCCTCCGAGGCCAGCGGATCCATCCCGCGGATTACCTCGCCCATCTCTCCCAGGCAGGACCGCACGCTCTGGCTGCGCCCCATCAAAGTAGCCTCGCCCAGGCCGGTGATGCCGGCATCGGTTCGCACCAGCGCCCACACGAATGAGCGCCCCGGGCGCCGATATGTACAGACGTCGACGGCGGTGATCTGCATTAGCTTGTGCTCCAGAGGAAACGGCCGCCCGCCCGGCAAGAATCGACGCCGGCGACCGGCCCAAAATAGCGTGGTCGGGTCGGCGAAGTATTTTCAGCGACCCGCGACCCGCATCCAACCCACGGAACGGCCGATGGCTAGCGCGCAACGTCCCAACATCCTCTTCCTCACGACCGACCAGCAACGGTTCGACTGCCTGGGCGTTAATTCAGGCGGATACGTGAAGACTCCCAATATCGATCGCCTGGCCGCCGAGGGCGTCAATCTGACCGGGGCCTTCGTGAACAACCCGGTCTGCATGCCCTCGCGGGCGACGTTGCTGACCGGTCGCTACCCTCGCAACCATGGGGTCACCTCGAACGGGTTCACGCTGCCGGAGGATGAAGTCTCCATCGCCGAGATCCTCTCGCAAGCCGGCTACCGGACCGGCAACCTCGGCAAACTGCACTTCCTGCCCCATTCCAACCGCGACTACGATCGGGCTCACCCCGCGTACGGATTCGACGTCCACGTCAACGCCGACGAACCGGGCTGCTATCCGGACGATTACATCCGCTGGATCCGGCGAGTGGCGCCGGGCATGGAGGAAAAAGTCGGCGTGCCGCACCCGATCACCGGCGACCGCAACATCCTGTACTGGGACTTCGACGCTCCCGAGGAACTCAGTTACAGCGCCTGGGTGGCCGATCAGACGATCGGCTTCATCGACGCGTCGGGCGAAACGCCCTGGTTTGCCATTGCCGGTTTCTACCTGCCGCACTCCCCGTGCAATCCGCTGCCCAAATACCTCGACCTTTACCCGCGCGATAGCGTGCCGCCACCAGACGTGATCCCTGGCGAGCTGGACGACAAGCCCACTACCGTTCGTCGGATCGCCGAGGCCGTTCTGCCCGAAGACGAGGAGACAGTAATGCAGTTCAGGCGCTACTACTACGCCAGTTGCAGCATGATCGACCACCATTGCGGACGCATCGTCGAGCACCTGCGGCAAACGGGCCAACTCGACAACACTTTAGTAGTCTTCTACTCCGACCACGGCGACGCCTGCGGCGACAACTTCACGATGGCCAAGCACGAGGCCCATTACGACTCCTGCCTCCGGGTCCCGATGGTTTGGCGCTGGCCGGACAGGATCCCGGCGGGCAGCAGTTTTGAGGGGTTCTTCGAAGGAGTTGACCTGGTCCCGACTCTGCTCGCGGCTCTCGGCTTGCAGGTACCCGACCGCGTCGACGGCAGCTCCCTGTGGGAGCAGCTGACGGGCTCGGGCGGCGGCGGCAAGGAATCGGTGCTGGTCGAGTACTTCAATCCCGGCAACGACCAGGTCCAAACCGAGATCTCGCGTCACACTCGCTACTACCAGGGCGGGTCTTCAGTGTTAACCCTGATCAATTCCGAATACAAGTACTGGATCAACGACGAAGGCGAAGAAATTCTCTATGACCGGGCCGAGGATCCGGGCGAACACGTGAATCTGGCGTGCTCCCCCGGACACGCCGCCCAACTGGCGCGGATGCGGAAGGCGCTGCTGCAGAAACTGGCCACGACCTACGATCGCCGCCACCGCAAGCTGGCGCTTTATTAGGCCGCGAAAATTGCCGCCGGAAGCCCGTCAGGGGTCGCGGGCGCACCGGAATCCGAGATTGCCGGCGCCGGTGTCGGGGGTGTTTCGGTTGCGCGCCGCCACCCGGTAGCGGTTGCAGTAGGAATCATGGCAAAGGTAAGACCCGCCGCGCATCACCCGGGCCGAGCCCTCGGCAGGGCCGCGCGGATTAAGAGGTGAGGCGCTCAGGTGGTGGTTGGGGCTGAACCAGTCCTGACACCACTCCCAGACGTTGCCGGCTACGCCGTACATCCCGTAGCCGTTGGGTTCGAACGATTTGACCGGACAGGTTCCCAGATACCCGTCGTCGCGGGTGTTCAGGTCCGGGAACTTGCCTTGCCAGATGTTGGCCATGTGTTTGCCGGCCGGAGTCAGATCGTCACCCCAGGGATAAACGGCCTGGACCAATCCGCCGCGCGCGGCATATTCCCATTCGGCCTCGGTCGGCAGGCGCTTGCCGGCCCAGCGGCAGTACTCGGCGGCGTCGTTCCAGGACACCTGCACGACCGGATGGTCGGGACGCTTGCGCACGTTCGATCCGGGGCCTTCGGGATGGCGCCAGCTGGCGCCATTGATCGCCAGCCACCAGGGGACCTCGTTGACCCGTTGCGGATTGCCGCGCAGCAATCTGCCCGGAACCAACAGTTGGAAGACGAATGACCAACCGAAGCGCTCCGACTCAGTCTTGTATCCGGTCGCGCGAACGAACCGACCGAACTCGCGGTTGGTCACCGGCGTCAAATCGATGAAAAACGGGTCGATCGCGACTTCTCTAATCGGACCTTCCCCGTCGTCGGGGAATCCGTCGCTGCTCTCGGTGCCCATCAGGAAAGTTCCGCCGTCCAGCAACACCATGCCCTCGGGCGCCATTACACCGGTCTCCCGGACGGCTGGTCGGGGTTCAACTTCCGGAACACCGGACCGGGGCGGTGGGCAGCAGTCCGGCGTCAAGCTAGGCCGCCGATCACGCGAGAAACTCGGCGACGCGGTCGAGTCCACGGGCAATGGTCTCCATGTCGGTGGCAAAGCTGAGACGCACGGTTGCATCCATTCCAAACGCTTCGCCGGGCACCACCGCTACCCGCCCTTCTTCAAGCAGCCGCTGGGCAAATTCGACCGAACCGGCAACTCCCAGCCGCGAGTAGTTGGCCGAGACGTCGGGCAGGACGTAAAAAGCGCCCTGCGGTCGCGGGCAGGTAACGCCCGGCATGGCGTTGAGGCGTTCGAAGCAGTAGCGTCCGCGGCGGGCAAACTCCTCGCGCCGTTCGGCCACTATCGCTTGATCGCCGGCTAGAGCGGCCGCATAGCCGAATTGGGTGAAGTTACAGGCCCCGGACGTGGTCTGGGTCTGAATCTTGGCCATCGCCCCGATGATCTCTGCCGGACCGGCCGCAAATCCCAATCGCCAGCCGGTCATCGCGTAGGTCTTGCTGGAGGCATTGAACGTTACCGTGCGCGCGTAGGCGTCGTCCGACAGGCTGGCGAAGTTGGCAAAACTTGCCCCGCCAAAAACCAGCTGGTCATAGATCTCGTCGGCCAGGACGATCACTTCTGAGCCGGCCAGGACTTCGGCGATCGCCGCCGCTTCCTCCGGTGAATAGACGAATCCGCCCGGGTTGGACGGTGAGTTGAACACGAATGCCCGGGTTCGATCGGACAGCGCCGCGGCGACCTGATCAGGAGTCAATTTGTAGTCGTTTTGCGGACTCCCCTCCACGATCACCGGGACGCCGTCGCAGAGCGCGACCTGCTCCGGAAACGAGACCCAGTACGGCGCCGGCACGATCACCTCGTCACCCGGGTCCAGGATGGCCGCGAACGCCAGAAACAAGGCTTCCTTGCCGCCGCAAGTGACGATCAGCTGGTCGGATCGGTAATGCAGCCCGGCATCGCGCGCCAGGGCATCGACTATCGCGGTCTTTAGCGGCACGATCCCCGAAGCCGGGGCCGCGTATCCGGTCTGGCCACCCTGGAGGGCGTCGATGGCAGCTCGCTTGACGTGGTCCGGGGTGTCGAAATCGGGCTCGCCGGCGCCGAAGCTGACGACGTCGACGCCTTCGCGGCGCAACTGGGCGGCCCGACCGGTCACCGCCATGGTGGCCGATTCGGCCATGCGAAGAGCACGCTGGGAGATTTGCATAGTCAGGGCACTGCCTGGAGGGCGTCGGAACGATCGTCGATTGGCCAAGCCAAACCGAACGATTTTGACCTAACGCCGACCGAACCGAACCGGCGACGGGTAAATTGATGACGCAACTCAGAACCGAGTTCGGATTCCAGGAGGCGGCTGCTATCGCCGCGGGCTGCCAGGGGGCAAATCAGATCATGAACAACCTCGAATCGAAGGTCGCGGTAGTCTCCGGCGCAGGGCGGGGCATCGGCCGATCGATCGCCATCGCCCTGGCCCGCGCCGGCGCCGACGTCGTGGGGTGCTCGCGCACGGTGAGCGAGCTCGAATCCCTGGCGAGCGAAATCAAACAGCTGGGGCGGCGCTGCGCGACCGCCCGCGTCGACGTGGCCGATTGGGAAAACGTCAAGCATTTCGCCGAAACGGTCGTCGCGGAATTCGGGCGCTGCGACATCCTGGTCAACAACGCCGGCGGGACGTTTGCCGAGGGGGAGTTGGCCGACAGCGACCCGGCACTTTGGACCAAGACCGTCGACATCAACCTGTACGGCACTTACTTCCTGACAAGGGCCCTGCTGGCCGACATTCCCAGCGGCGGCAAGATCATAAACATCGCCTCCGGCATGGGCTTGGCGGCGTTGCCCGGCAACAGTTCGTACGCGGCCGCCAAGGCGGCTGTGCACATGCTCACGCAGGTTCTTTCGCAGGAAGTCTGGGAACGCGGGATCGAAGTGAACGACGTGATTCCAGGGCTGGTGGCGACCACCAACGTGACCTGGGCCAGCGACCGGTCTTCGGTGGATACGGTGCTGGCCGAATTCGCGGATCGGCCGGTGCCGTTCGCAGCTTCCGAACGCGTCAAGCACCCTGACGAGGTCGGCGAACTGGTCGCCTGGATGGCCGGCCTGCCGCCCGGGGGCCCAACCGGCCAGTCATTCTCGCTGGCGCGCCGACCACTCTAATTCGAGACTCGGGCGCTAAGGTCTATGGAAGGTTCCGCGTCCGAGTCCGTAAACTGGCTTGAGCGTGAGGCCGGCTCCGTTTGTCGATCATTGGAATAATTGGGGCTGGAATAATTGGCACTGAATCTTTGCCCGCGCTGGAATTGGATGGACCGTGATTGACACCGCCCGCGAGGGTCCAATACTGATCGCCGGACTCTCCGGCCGCATCGACGGGACCAACGCCCGACAAGTACAGACCGAATTGGAATCGGCGCTCGGCGACGATGACCGCCGACTGCTGCTGGATTTCGCGGACCTCTCCTACATCTCCAGCGCCGGGCTTCGGGTTGTACTGCTGGTGGCCCGCCAGCTCGACCAAAAGGGCGGACAGCTGGCAGTCTGCAGTCTTAGCGAGTCGATTTCCGAAATATTCAAGATCTCCGGATTCGACAAGATCATCAACGTCCACGCCGATAGGCCCGCCGCTCTCGCCGACCTGCAGGGCTAGGGCCGAGCCCGACTAGAGTCCTCCACAAAGACTTTTCCGGTGCCCCCGGACAGACCTAGACGCCGGTCTCGGACCCGCTACGAAGGCCCGACCCGGAAGATTCTGGTGGTCGATGACGAGCCTGACCTGGAGCCGCTGATCCTGCAGCGCATGCGTCGCCAGATCAGGTCCGGTCAATACGAATTTCAATTCGCCGGCAACGGCGTCGAGGCCGTCGCCCTTCTCGAGCAGGACAAGGAGATCGAGCTAGTCCTCTCCGACATCAACATGCCGAGGATGGACGGGTTGACGCTCCTGCAACAGATTCCGCAGATCACCGACGACATTCGGTCAGTCATCATCTCCGCATACGGTGACATGGACAACATCCGAACCGCCATGAATCGGGGCGCGTTCGATTTCGTCACCAAACCGGTCGATTTCAAAGACCTGGACATCACCATTGAGCGCGCGCTCAACAACCTTGCCGAATGGCGCAACGCGCTGGCGGCCAGGGACCAACTTGTCTCGCTGCAGCGCGAATTGGACATTGCGCGGCGCCTGCAGGAATCAATCCTGCCGAAGTCGTTTCCGAAGAGCGACGATTTCGAAATCTCCGGATTCATGCAGGCCGCCCGCAACGTGGGCGGCGACTTCTACGATTTCCTAGAACTGCCGAACGGAAACGTCGGTTTGGTCATCGCCGACGTATCCGACAAGGGCGTGTCGGCGGCGATGTTCATGATGTCGGCGCGCACCACGATCAAGGGGGCCGCCTTAGACGGATGCGACGCCGCCGAGGTGCTTACGCGGGCCAACGACTTGCTCAGCGCCGACAACCCCAACATGATGTTCGTCACCGCCTTTTACGCCGAGTACGAACCTGCCAGCGGAACCCTTACCTACGCCAACGGCGGGCATGACCTGCCGGTGTTGGTTGACAGAGACGGGGCGCGCACCATCCCTTCGACCGGCGGAGTTGCGCTCGGAGTCTTGCCGGGAATGCCGTATTCGGCCGAATCGATAAAGATGCAAGTCGGCGATACGTTTGTGGCCTATACCGACGGGGTCACCGACGCAATGAGCCCGCAGGAGGAACAGTTCGGCCTCGGTCGCCTGATGCAGCTGTTCGCCGAAAAACCCCCGTCGCACGCCGGCGCAACGGTAAACGATGTGGTGGCGGCCGTCAAACGGTTCGCCGCCGAACAGGACCAATTCGACGACATCACGTGCCTTGTTTTGCAGCGACTGGCGCCGGGATCGCGGCTGTGAAGCGCGAGCTCTCGCTCACCCCGGAACTGGACTCGGTCAGCAAGCTTGCCGATACCGTTGCCGAAGTGTCGGCCGACGACGATTGGACGCCCGATCTCGAATACAAGGTTGCGTTGGCGGTCGAGGAAATCGGCATGAACATCGTCTCCTACGCCGGCCTTTCCAATGACCAGGCCATCCAGGTGACGATCGATTCGACGCCGGAATCGGTAACGGTCGTCTTCTCGGATCCTGGGCCGGCGTTTAATCCGTTTGTCGACGCGCCCGCCCCGGATCTGGAGGCGTCGGTCGCCGACCGCCGCATCGGTGGGCTTGGAGTCCACCTGGTGGAAACTCTGATGGACATGGTTTCCTACGACCGCGGAAGCGGCCGCAACAACCTGACCATGGTTGCCAATCGGGCAAAGTGATTCCGCTGTTGACCCGCCGGCCAGCCCTTGCCGCGTTGGCGGGGCTGGTGGTCTTGGGCGCGGCCATTGCGGCGATGGTGTTTGTGTTGACGCGCCCCGACGCGCCCGCAAACGTGAACGCGGACGCGACCGGGCCGGTACCGGCCGTGGCCCCGGACCCGGGCCCGGAACCCGGGATTTTCAATGACCGGGTAGTTTTCGGCCAAACCGCCGCATTCAGCGGACCGGCGCAGGGACTGGGCATCGAAATGCGGCGCGGCATTGAAGCCGCGTTCGCGGAAGCCAATCGATCGGGAGGAGTCAACGGCCGGAGGCTTGAGCTGGTGTCCCTGGACGATGCCTACGAACCGGAGGCGGCAATCACCAACGCTCAGCAGTTGATCGGTGTGCAGGAAGTCTTTGCGCTGATCGGATCGGTGGGAACCCCGACTTCCCGTTCTACGGTTCCGGTTGCCGGCGAAGCGGGGGTGCCCTTCATAGCCCCCTTCACCGGCGCGGCGTTTCTGCGCGATCCGCAACTCGAGCACGTGATCAACCTGCGCGCTTCCTATGCGCAGGAAACAGAGACGATGGTCGGACTGTTCGTAGATCGACGCGGCTTCGACCGCATCGGAGTCCTATACCAGGACGATTCCTTCGGCAGGACCGGGTACAACGGCGCCCGGGACGCCCTGGCGAGGCGGGGCCTTGAGCCGGTCGGGGTCGGGCTTTATCCGCGCAACACCACCGCCATCAAGACGGCGCTGCTGGACCTGTCGGCGGCCGAACCCGAAGCGATCATCCTAATCGGCGCTTACGAACCGGTCGGTACGTTGATCAGCCTGGCCAAGTCGATCGGATTGGATTCAGAGTTCATCGCGATTTCGTTTGTTGGGTCAAATTCGCTCGCCCAGCAGCTGGGGCCGGACGGCGAGGGAGTGAAAGTCACCCAGGTTGTGCCCCTGCCCACCGACCGGTCGGTGCCGATAGTGGTCGAGTACTTGGACGCGATGGCGTCGCACGATGTCACCGGCCTGCCCGGATTCGTCTCGCTCGAGGGCTATCTGGCCGGACGCCTGGCAATCGCGGGGCTGGCCGCCTGCGGCCCAGACCTGAGCCGGACATGCTTTGTTGACGGGCTCAAATCGCTGGTCGAATTCGAATTGGGAGGGTTCCCCCTCTCCTTCGGGCCCGATGACAACCAGGGTTCCGACAGCGTGTTCCTGACCGAAATCGGACCCGAAGGGCGTTTCCGGCCCCTCGCTCCCGACAACCCTCCCGCCGTTCCGGTTTAGAGTCACCGATGGCACTGACCGGAAACCGATGGGCGCGGGCGGCGGGTGATGCCATCCGCGCCGACTGGGATTGGCTCTTGGCCAACCTCCCGGCGCTGCCGCGCCGCATCGCGACCCAGATGTATCTGGGCATCGGCGGTGCCTTGGTCATGACGCTGCTGGCGGGCACCGTGGCCCTGATTTCTTTCGAAGTCGTTGGCCGATTCCAGACTCAGATCACCGAGAACGCGGTGCCGGAGTTGACGGCGGCCTTTGACCTGGCTCGAATCTCCGGAAATCTGGTGGCGGTGGGGCCCCGGCTGGCATCGGCGGATTCCCCAGAACAATTCGACCTGGCCGCCGAGGAGGCCGCCTCGGTGCGCGCCGAACTGGACGCCGTCCTGGCGGGGTTCGCCGGTCAGGGTGAGGACGTGGCCCAGATACGCCAATTGAGCGCCGCCATTTCTCAAGACATAGCCCAGCTTGAAGATGATCAGCGCCAGATTCTGGAGCTGAACGCCCGGGCGGCCCTCATCAGCGATCAGATCGCGCTGCTGCGCGATGACTTGGCCGGGCTGCTGGGTCCGGCTATCGACGACCAGCTCTTCTTCCTGGCGACCGGCATCCGCGATGACCCAGCCTTGTCGGCCGGGCCCGGCACCCAGATCGGGGACTACCTGACCTCTGAGGAGCTGAACGTTTACCGCCGCCTGACTGATCTTCAGGCCGATGCCAATATCGCGGTGCAGGTGTTGGCGTCGGCGTTCATCCTCGACCAGGCAGCGGCGGTTGAGCCCCTGCGGGAGCGATTCGAAGCGGCCGCCGAACGAATGCAGCTGGGTCTCGCCGGGCTGGCCGGTCACCCGATCCAGGGATTGCTCGCACCGGCATTCGGCCAGCTGCAGGGACTGGCGCTGACGGAAGCGGGCGGGTTCGACACCATGGAGAACAAGCTGCGCATCACCCAGCAGCAGGCCGATACGATGAGTCACAGTCAGGCGAGCGCGGGAATCCTCGGCCTGCACGTGGACAACCTCGTGCGCGCCGCATCCGGCGATGCCGCCAGCGCCAGCATGGATGCTTCGAATTCAATTCAAGTCGGCCGCCTGTTCCTATTCGCCATTACCGCCCTGGCGGTCGCCGGCGGATTGCTTATCGCCTGGCTTTACGTTGGCCGCGTCATAACCGCCCGCATAGACCAGCTCGCGGTCTGGATGCGACGGTTGGCCGGGGGCGATCTGGAGGCCCGCGAAGTGGTGGCCGGGAACGACGAAATCGCCGAACTGGGTGAGACGCTGGAGGTTTTCCGTCGCCACGCCCTCGAAGTACAGCGCCTGAACCTGGTCGAGGAACTGGCCCAGCAACTGCAGGAGAACAACAAGGAGCTCGAGGCCGCGGTGGCCGAACTGCGGCGCGCTCAAGGACAGATCGTGGCCCAGGAGAAACTCGCCGCCCTGGGCGAACTCACCGCCGCAGTCGCCCACGAAATCCGCAATCCGCTCAATTTCATCAAGAACTTTTCCGAGGCCTCGGAAGAGCTGCTCGAGGAACTCGGAGACGTGGCCGATCCCGAAAGCGGCGAGATTGACGAGGAGGGGCGCGAGATCATCGTCGAAGTCGCAACCGACCTGGAAGACAACCTGGAGCGGATCCGCAACCACTGCCAGCGCGCCGAAAACATCGTGACCAACATGCTGCGCATGGGCCGCGGATCGGGAGAGCTGCAGGCCACCGACATAAACCACCTGATTTCCCTGCACGCTAAGCTGGCGTTTCAGGGAGCCCGGTCCAAAGACCCCGACCTGCAGGCCGACCTTGCCTACGAGCTAGATCCGGACGTCGGCCAGGTGATGGTGATCCCGCAGGACATGGGAAGGGTGATCCTGAACCTCGTGTCCAACGCCTGCTACGCGGTCGACGAGCGCTGGCGCGGCACCATCGCCGGGCCCGCCCCTAGCAATGGCGGCGAAAGCGGTCCACGAATCCGGCTCATGTCGGCCAAAGATCCCGAAAACGTCGAGATCAGGGTTCGCGACAACGGTTCCGGCATCCCGGCCGACGTCGTGGACAAGATCTTCAATCCGTTTTTTACGACCAAGCCGACCGATCAGGGAACGGGTCTGGGGCTTTCAATCTCCAACGACATCGTCGTCAGGCGCGGCGGGACGATGAGCGTGGAATCCGAACCGGGCCAGTTCACCGAGTTCACTATCCGGTTCCCGGTCGAACCACCGCTGGCCGGTGCCGTCGAAGCTAGCTAACCGGGACGATACACACGACTTGCTTCGGGATTGTCGAAATTCCGAGGAACCTGGGCAACTTCGGTCCAAAACCGATCAGGAATCGGGAATTCTGCCCAGGCCACAGTTTGCCCGATGCGGTCCGGATGGGAGCACCCGCAGATCGTGGCGGCCACGCGCGCGTTGCGCAGCGAGTACTGTAACGCGGCGGCCCCCAGTGGCACCTGGAATTCGTGGCAGATCCGCTCGATCCGGCGTACCGGCGCCAGTTGTCGCGACGTAGCCGGCATATACGTAAGCCTCGGAAACGCATCGGTCCCCTTGGCGAGGATGCCGCCCATATAAGGCGCGGCGTTAAGAACGACCATCCCGCGTTCGATTGCCTGATCGATCAAGGATTCGGCATTGCCGTTGAGGATCGAGCATCGGTTATGCGTGATCAAGAAGTCAAAGTCCCAAGTACCGACCAGCGGCGCCATTACCATCACGTCACCGGCGGCCAGCCCTACGTAGTCGCAGAGACCTTCTTCGCGGATCTTGAATAGCTCATCCAGCGCACCTCCCGATCGGGTAACCTCCCCGACGTCGGCGGCATATTCAGGGTCGTGCAGGTGCAGGATTTCCACCTTGTCGACGCCAAGTACGGCAAGGCTTTCCTCAATCGACCGCCGCGCCTGGCCGGCGTCAAAACGGCCGGTTTCCATGTCGCGATCGAGTTTGGTGGATATGACCAGATCGGCCGGTTTGCCGCCGCGCTCGCGGATGACATCGCCGACGCGTTGCTCGGACCGTCCGAATCCGTAGTTTCGCGACGTATCGAGGAAGTTGATCGGCCCGTCGAATATGGCCCGCACCGTGGACCGGGCTCGCTCCGCGTCGACTTCATACGTGTACGAGTCGGGCATATTGCCCAGCACGCCGGTGCCGATGCACACTGGGGTGACTGAGAGTTCGGTGGTTCCTAGACGGGTCTTTCGCACAAATCCGCTCCAGGTAAGAAGCACATCCCAGTCACACGATCCCGAACCGGTGCGGACTCAAATTGAATTGACGCAGTTGGAGCCGGGTCGCTGGGTACCGGATTACGATCATTCGGCGATCGCCGATTTGAAGGATCAACCCGGCTTGTATTCGCGGTCGGCTTCAGGGTCGCCGAACCCGCGTGGTATCTGCGCGATCGCGTTCCAGAATCCTTCCGGAACCGGGTGCTCAAACCAGGCAATAGTCTGCTCGATCCGTTCCGGGCGCGAGCAGCCGCAGATGGTCGCGCTCACCCGTGGATCGCGCTGCGAATACTGCAGCGCGGCAGCGCCCAGCGGCACCTGGTATTCCCGGCAGATCTGCTCGAGTTCGCGCACCGGATCGAGCTGTTTCCGGGACGCCGGCATGTAGGTCATGCGCGGGTACGCCTCACTGCCCTTGGCCAGGACGCCACCCATGTAGGGAGCGGCGTTTAGGACGACAATCCCGCGCTCGATCGCCAGGTCGAACAGCGGCTCGGCGTTGCCGTTGATGATTGAGAACCGGTTGTGCGAGATCAAGAAGTCAAAGTCCCACGTCTCAACCAGCGGCGTCATTACGGTCACGTCACCGGCGGCCAGGCCGACGTAGTCGCACAGGCCTTCGCTGCGCATCTTGAATAACTCGTCCAGAGCGCCCCCCGACCGGGTCACTTCGTCAATGTCGGCGGCGTATTCGGGATCGTGCAGGTGCAGGATCTCCACTCGATCGACGCCAAGGGCCGACAGGCTCTCTTCCAGGGAACGGCGCGCCTGGGCGGCGTCGAACCGCCCGCTGTCCATGTCGCGATCGAGCTTGGTGGAAATGACCAGATCGGCGGGTTTGCCGCCCCGCTCGCGAATAACGTCACCGATCCGCGCCTCGGACTGTCCCATGCCGTAATTTCGCGAGACGTCCAGGAAATTTAGCGGACCGTCGAAGATTGCCCGCACGGTTGACCAGGCTCGTTCCTCGCCGACCGCGTAGGTGTAAGTGTCCGGCATATTGCCAAGCGCGCTGGTTCCGATGCAGATTGGCGTCACCAGCAAGTCGGTGGCACCCAGACGGACTTTTTCCATCAACAAATCCCTTTGGCGTTCGTTCGTGTACTGGCCCCGGCCATTATTGCTATTGGGGCCCGCATCCACAGATGAGCGCCGAGCGTAATTTGGCGGCGGACCCATACCAGTTCGGGTCAGCGCCGGAGGGTGGCAGAACATGCGGATCGGGATCATCGGTTGCGGGCGAGTCCTGCCTGCCCATCTGGCTGGGATATCCCAGGTGATCGAAGCCGGCGTCTGTGAGGCCACGATCACGGCTCTGTGTTCCGGTCACATCAAAAACGCGCTGATGTTTCGTTCTCCCGAAGACGGGATTGAGCCCCGAAAACCGCCGGTCAGCGATCCCGCGAATCCGATGTCGACGCCGCACATCTACGTTTCCGAACTGCAATCGGAAAGACCGGAGGTGTTCGACGACTATCGGGCAATGCTCGATGCCGACCTGGTCGACGCGGTACTGATATTGACCCAGGTATCGCAGCACCATGGGATGGCCCGGGACTGCTTCAGCGCCGGGGTGCACGCGTTGGTCGAAAAACCGATGGCGATAACCACCCACGCCGCCCAGACGATGATCGACTCGGCTGCCGCCCACGATTGCGTCCTGGCGGTGGCGGAAATGGTTCGCCACATCGAACTGCACCGCGCCCAGCACTGGGTCGTGGAAAGCGGCCGTATCGGATCCATCCAGTTCGTGGTCCACCGCGAGATGGGTGTGCCCGGTAGACCGCCCCACTTCGGGTCCGGGAACCTATGGCGGCACCAGCTCAACCGGGTCGGATCGAATACCGCCCTCGACCTGGGGGTCCATCGCCTGCACATGATCGAATACGTTGCCGGCCGGATTGAAGCGGTAAGCGGGATGGCCGGCACTCTCGAGGAGATCAAAACCGCCCCCGACGCCCACGCCGACTACGCCGAGGTCCGGGACGAATCGGATGACTTTTGCATTTCGCAGTTGCGGCTGGCCGGTGGCGGTTTCGGCCAGGTCCTGATCGCCCGCGGGCTGCACGGCCGACCGCTCGATCAGCCGCACGTTACCGCCTATTACGGCAGTTCGGGATCGATCGTCGGTCGCAACATCGTCGACGATCGCGGCAATTCGGCCGACGTTGTCGACCTGCTCTGGCGGGACGCCGAACGGGCCGTCCTTGGTGGGTGGTTTCCGGAGGGAATCAAGCACGAATTCGGTCTTCAGTTCGCCGATTTCCTGGCCGCTATTAACAGCGGCGGAAGCGTCGCACCCGAATGCGACGGCCGGCAGGGCCTGCGCGATCTGGCGCTCGCCTACGCCCAGCTCGAATCCAGCTCGCTCAAGCGCGAGATTACGCCCGAAGAGGTGGTCGATCGCCGCGCCTACGCCTGGCAGGGGCCGATCGATGCATCACTTGGCCTGGACGGATAACCGCACCGGCTACCAACGCACCGGATCAGGCGACCAGCGGCGGACGTTCTTCGGCAAACGGCAGGATTTTTTCCAGCAGGCGCGAGTACGAGAGCACCATCTGGTCGGCAAAGCGCGGTCCCACGACCTGCAGGCCTACCGGCAGGTTGCCGGCGGCGAACCCCGCCGGACAACTGGCAGCCGGGTATCCGGTCAGGTTGAAGGTATAGGTGTGGGCTGCCCAGGAAAGCGGTTCCAGGCCATCAGCGTCGGCGGGAGCGTCCGTACCGACCTTCAGCGGCAGTACCGCCACCGTCGGCAGCAGCAGGACATCAAATCGCTCGAACAATTCCCGCCCCCGTGCCACCATTTCGCGGCGCCGGGCGCCGGCGGCGATCACCTTTTCGCGCGAGAGCGAAAGTCCGTGTTCGACCATTGCGACGTAGGTCGGTTCTAACAGAGCGCGGTCGCGTTCCAGGTCGGCGCCGCTGCGCAGGGCGTAGTTCGTGCTGAACAGCGCCATAAAGTCCTCGCTCGGATCATCCCAGATGGCTCCGACTTCCTCGATCCGGCAACCTGCGTCGGAAAGCCGGTCGACGGCCGACCGGCAAACCGCGGCGACTTCCGGGTCGACCTGGGCAAAACCCAGCTCTGGCGCGTATGCGATGCGCGTGCGGGGCGGATCCAGCTCGTCGATCCCGGCCAGGTAATCCGGAACCGGCCCGGGCAGCGAAATGTTGTCGCGTTCGTCCGGACCGGCCAGGACGTTAAGGGTCAGGGCCGCATCGGCCACCGTTCTGGTCATCGGCCCGCCGTGCGAGAGCTGGTCGGAATTTCCGATGGTCGGATACATTGGCACCCGCCCCAGCGACGGTTTGAGCCCATAGATTCCGGAGAAGGAACTCGGAATCCGGATAGATCCTCCGCCGTCGGTCCCAATCGCCACCGGCGCCATGCCGCCGGCGACCGCGACCGCCGATCCGCCGGATGAACCGCCGGGAGTGTGGGCCGGGTTCCAGGGGTTGCGGGTGATGCCGTGCAGGTAACTGTGGGTTACCCCCATGTGTCCATACGCCGGCATGATCGTCTTGCCCAGAAGCACCGCGCCGGCGGCGCGCAACCGCTCCCAGATGATCGAATCTTCTGCGGCGATGCTGCCGGCGTTGGCCAGCGAGCCGTACGGTGCCGGCAGGCCCTTCACCAGTGTGTGGTCTTTAAGCACCACCGGCACGCCGCAGAGCGGACCGGCCCGGCCGGCGTCAATCTGGACCTGGGCCTGCCTGGCCTGCTCAAGGGCGTCTTCACAGACTAGGTAGAAAGCATTCAATCCCGGGTTGAAGCGCTCAATTCGATCCAGTAGCGCGCGGGCGACCTCGACCGCGCCGAGGCGGCGCTCGGAGTAGGCGCGCACCAGTTCGCGGGCCGAAGTGAATCCGATCGCCGCTGAATCGGGATTTGCGTCGCTGGGCATTGCGCGGGCACAATCTAGCGGGGCTGGACTCGCCGTGATTATGCGAAGCGCCCGCAATCTCAAATGGCAACAGGCGATCAAGATGCTGGTTACATCCGAACAACGCGAAGCATTCGAGCGCGACGGGTATTTCGTCACCGACAAGCTTTTCACCGACGAATTGCTCGATTCGACCGCAGACGATTTTGAGCGCCTGCGCAATATCATGGACGCCGAGCGGGCCGAGGACGGTGGCGACTCGATCAACATCGTCGGTCGCAACTTCATCTGGGACATGCACGACAAGAGTTCCGCCGCACGCCAGCTGGCGGTCGGCGAGACGATGTCGCAGCTGGCAATGGAGCTGATCGGGGACGACGTCCGGCTCTACTGGGACCAGGCAGTCACCAAGGCCCCGCGAACCGGCGGCAAATTCGACTGGCACCAGGATTCGGGCTACTACCCGATCGTTCCGGAGGAATACCTGACCATCTGGCTGCCGCTGCACGACGTCAACGAGCACAACGGTACCCTCGCAGTCATGCCGGGGTCGCACCGGTGGGGCCTGCAAGAACACAAAAAGGCCGAGGATTCGCCCGATCTGGTGGGCTACGACGGCGACGACCCGGGCGTGACGATCGACGTGGCCAAAGGACATGCGATCGCAATGTCATCGATGTGCCTGCACCGCTCCGGCCCCAACCAGTCGGACCAGGCCCGGCTGGCGTACGTAATCCAGTTCTGCCCGTCATTTGCCATCGATCCCAACACCGGGGGTCCGCGGGGGGCCTGGATCGAAGTGGCCCGGGGCGGCGAAGTGGTTTGCGATCAACTGCCGGAAGGCGAACTCGGCGAGTTGGGAGTCGGGAACTCGACCAAGCAACAAGTTACCGGAATCAACGCCCGCAAGTCTGGAAAGAAGCCCCGCCCGCTGGGAGGGCGCGTCTAAAGGCCATTGTCTGGCGGCGGCGCAATGCGCTACCGCCAGAACAAAAACCAGGGGCTTGCGGACCTTCAGTGGAGCGGGCGACGCTCGAGGACGCTAATCCGCCGCCTCCGACTTCCAAGTCCCGGTGAAATTGCCGGGCTAGGTCAAGATCTCGCCGGAATCGTTTATCCCGGAAAAAGCACGTCCACCGGCGGAGCAGCCGGAATTATCTCGGCCGCGGCCGCCCGCCGGTAAAGCTCGGCAAGCGCCGCGACGCCGTCGTCTCCCATGTCGTAGGTGAGATCGTTCACGTACATCTTGGCGAACTTCTCGCCGCGCTCGGCGTCGATCCCGCGGCCGAACTGCAGCGCGTAATCAACCGCGGCGGCATTATTGGCAAACGCCGCCCGGATGCTGCCTTGCAGCGCGTCGAGCAGTTGCAGGCGCAGGTCCGACGGCAACGACCGCTTGACGCAGTCGAGCCCCAGCGGCAACGGCAGGCCGGTTTCTTCAAACCAGACCTGACCCAGATCGCAGATCTTGTAGAGCCCGGCGTCAACGTAGGTGAGCTGCCCCTCGTGGATCACGACCGCCGCGGCAAGTTCGCCGTCGGCAACCGGCTCCATAACCTGATCGAACGGCAGCTGCACCGCCTCAACCGTAGGAAGGAACATCTTCGAGAGCATGAAAGCAGTGGTGTGCGGCCCCGGCATGGCCACCCGCTTCCCGGCCAGATCGGGCAGCGCGCAAGGCTCGCGGCTCACTACCAGCGGGCCGTAACCGAGCCCCATCGAGGCGCCGCAACAGAGGATCTGGTAGTCGGCGGCCACGTCCGGATAGACGGCCGCCGAAATCGCGGTCATATCCAATTCGGCCCGCAGGGCACGTTCGTTAAGACTCTGGATGTCTTCGAGCACCTCGCGGTGCCGGTACCTGGCACCATCGCCGATCCCGACCAGGTCGTGGGTGATCGCATAGAACATGAAAGCATCGTCGGCGTCCGGACTGTGCCCGATCGTCAGTTCGCCAATCCCGGCCATCAGACCGCCACCGGATCTGCGATCTGTTCAAGCACCCGGTATTTCGTATCGCGCCGTGCCGGTTTGAAACCGGCTTCGCGGATCATGAGCTGAACTTCGGCCTCGGTCGTCCGGTTGTAATGACCGGCCTCGTTCATCACGTTCTCGTCGAACAGCGTGCCGCCGAAATCGTCGGCCCCGAAGTGCAGGGCGATCTGGCCGGTCTTCTTGCCTTCGGAAAACCAGCTGGCGTCGATGTGATCGAAATTGTCCAGGTACAGCCGCGCCAGCGCCAGGATCCGCAAGTACTTGTTGGGCCCGGCCCGCTTGCGGCCCAGGCGGCGACCCAGCGGCGTGTCGCCGGGAGAGAAGCTCCAGGGGACGAATGCGTGGAAGTAGCCCGGCCCGGGTTCATCCTGAAGGTCCCGGATCCGGTCCAGGTGCTCGACGATGTCGGCGTCGGTCTCCACGTGCCCGTACATCATCGTCGCCGTCCCGGTGAATCCGACCCCGTGGGCCGCGCGCAGGATCTTTATCCATTCGTCGGCATCCATCTTCAGCGGCGAGATCTTGTGCCGCACCCGGTTGGTCAGGACCTCGGCGCCACCACCGGGCAAAGTCCTCTGACCGGCTTCCCAGAGAGCCTCGAAAATCGCGGAGTAGGACTCTCCGCTGACCTGGGCCATTTTGAAAATCTCCGGGGCCGACCAGAAATGGGGCGTCACCTGTGGATGGGCGGCGAGGACGGCGCGTACCAAGTCGGTGTAATAGGTCAGCGGCAGGTTCGGGTGAAGGCCGCCCTGCATGAGCACGGTCGTGCATCCCATTTCGGCGGCCCGCCCGACCTGCTCGACGATCTCGTCGGCGGTGTAGGTGTAAGCGCCCTGCTCGGCGCCGGACCCCGGGGGCCGATAAAACGCGCAGAACGAGCAGTAGGCGTCGCAGATGTTGGTGTAGTTGAGGTTCGTGTCGACTACGTAAGTGACCACCGGATCGGGGTGCCGCGCAAAGCGGGCCTCTGCGGCCAGCTGGCCCAGCTCCAGCAGGTCGGCGCGCTCCAAAAGATAGAGACCGTCGGCGCTATCCAGCCGTTCGTTGGCGACGAGTTTGGCGCGGATGGCATCGATCATCGGGAGACGCTCCGGGTTCGCACGCGGGCGTCCAATTCGAAGAACTGCTCCAGGCCGACCCGCTCGCGTTCGCCGAGACGGTAGCTGAATTTGGCCAGGTAGGATTCGATCTGCTCCTCCGTCATGCCCAGCCCCGGGCGGCGGTCCGCGATCTCCGAGACATCGGCGCCGTTGCGGGCCAGGTTGACCGAAAAATAGTCGGCCAGCTCCTCCAGGGCCGATTCGGATGCGCGGGGGCCGGCCAGCCACAGCGCGTACACGAATGGCGACCCGGAGAACTCGTACCAGGCCGCTCCCAGGTCGATCAAGTGTGGGAATTCGGCCGCCTGCTCGCTGAGGGCCTGGTCGCCGATCACCAGCTGGGCGTCGTTTTCGGGACCCAAGGGGTCGAATAGCAGGCCTTGGCCCAAGCCCCAGTACTCGTACAGGAGGACCTTCAGCAGCCGCAGCGAGGTCGCGGTCTCGGAAGTTACGCCGATGCGGGTACCGGGACTGAATTCTGAAGGCGGAATCCGCGAGCGGAGCAGCACCGAACTGACCGGACCGGCGGCCGCGATCGTGAAGTTGCCGACCTGGGCAAACAGGTCGGGATGGTCGGCCAGGGCCACCGAGGGAAGCGGGGCGGCGTCGATCGTGCCGGCGGCTGCCAGGTCGTACATCTGGCGCGGCGGCAGCGAGACCGCGGCCGAGCGGATGGTGTCGCTGGCAAAAAACGGTTCGGTGTTCAGATATGCGATCCGGCCCAGCCGCAGCCGTTGCAGCTCGGAGCTCTCAGGCAAAGACTTCCACCTCGCGGTAGAGGGCGTTGCGCGCCACCGGAATCTTGCCGGCGTCGCGCACCATCTGGGCCATCGCTTCCCGTTCGAGTCCCAGGGGACTCTCCGCCAGGGCAGCGTGGGCTATGCGCTCCTTGCCGATCGTGCCGTCGAGGTCGTCGGCGCCGAAATTGAGGCCGATCGCGGCGGTTTCGGCCCCGGTCATGATCCAATAGGACTTGATGTGCGGGACGTTGTCCAGCATCAGGCGCGACACCGCCAGCATCTTCAGGTCATCGATTGCGGTGGCGCCGCGGTCAACCAGGCGGGTGGTCCCCAGCTGGTATTCGAGCGGAATGAAAGCCAGGAATCCACCGGTCACGTCCTGTCCCTCGCGCAGGACGACCAGATGGTCGATCCGTTCCTCCAGCGTTTCTATGTGCCCGTATAGCAGCGTCGCATTCGAGCGCAGGCCGCGGCGGTGGGCCATGTGGTGGATGTCCATCCAGCGGTGACGGCCGATCTTGCCGCGGAACAGGAGTTTGCGTACGCGGTCGGAGAACACTTCCGCTCCGCCGCCGGGCATCGACTGTAATCCGGCATCGATCAATCGGTCGAATACCTCGTCCTCGCTGAGCTTGAAACGCTTGCAGAAGTAATCGATCTCGGCCGCCGTGAACGCCTTGATCTGCACGTTGGGGCGCTCGCGGCGGACCGTGCGCAGGAGCTCCTCGTACCACTCGAACGGCAGCGTGTGGTGATGCCCGCCGACCAGGTGCATTTCCTCCATCTCGGGGTGGATGGTTTCCAGGATTTCCTCGTAGGACATCTCGTAGGCGTGGTCGTCGCCGGGCTTGGCGGCGAAGTCGCAGAATTTGCACGAAAGCACGCAGATGTTGGTCGGGTTCACCTGCACGTTCAGGACAAAGTAGACCTTGTCTCCCGAGACTCGCCGCTTGGCGAAATCGGCCATTCGTCCCAGCCCCAGGATGTCGGAGGTCTCAAGCAGCGCCAGACCGTCCGCCTTGGGTAATCGCTCGCCGGCGACGACTCTCTCCCAGATCGGCGCCAGGGCCGGGTCGCTGAATTTCAGATCGGGTACCGGTGTCGGAAGGCGTTCCGGAAGGTCGAAGACCAGATCCGATGAGCTCAATTCTGCTCCCTCCGTGGGCTGGGAAGGCAACCGCGGCCGCGTTGCTCGCTCGTGCGGTCGAATCCCGTCCTGTCGTGGGTCCTTGGCAATTTTTTCGCGCCGGCGCCCGTAACCGGCAGTTTGCGGCGGCGCAATCCGGGCCCGATTCAATTATCGTTGCCTAGCATGCCGCGATCCCCGTAGCGCTCGTCGTCCAAAGCCTGCCGGGGCGGAACCGGAATCGGCCGGTTGACGGCAGGCCGGATACTTGAACCGAAGGATCCAACCGGCCGGGATAGCTCAGCTGGCAGAGCAGCTGTTTTGTAAACAGCAGGTCGTGGGTTCGAGTCCCACTCCCGGCTCCGCGCCGCTAGGCGGCGCCAACCTCCACCAGAGCCGCCTTGCCCATCCCGCCGCCGACGCAGAGGGCCGCCACCCCGCGGCCGCCGCCGCGCCGCACCAGTTCGTGGACCAGACTGATCAGGATCCGGGCGCCGGTGGCTCCCAGCGGGTGGCCCAGGGCGACCGCGCCCCCATTTACATTGACCCGTTCCTGCGAGATCCCAAGATCTGCCAGCACCGCCAGAACCTGCCCGGCGAAAGCCTCGTTGATTTCGAGCAGGTCGATTTCGCCCAGCGACTGGCCATGCTCTCGCAGGAGTTTTCGAATCGCCGGGGCCGGGGCGATGCCCATCCGCCGCGGGTCGACTCCGACGGTCGTAAACCCCTGCAGGCGGGCCAGCGTGGTCAGGCCCAACTGGTGCGCAAATCCGCGTTCGGCAACCAAAACAAGCGCTGCGCCGTCGGCGAGTCCCGATGCGTTGCCGGCGGTTACTGAACCATTAGGCGCAAATACCGGACGCAGCCGGGCCAGTCCTTGGAGGTCACTGTCGCGAGGCAGTTCGTCAACCTCGAGTCCAGCCGCCTCCGGGTTGTCGGCGCTGCGCAGCGGCAGGATTTCTTCGGCCAATTTGGCGGCCGCCGCCCGGTAACGCTGTTGGCTCTGCAGCGCGTAGGCGTCCTGGAGTTCCCGCGACAGACCGTATTCGAAATTGATTTCCTCGGCGGTCTCGCCCATGTGAATGTGTTCAAGCGCGCAGGTCAGTCCGTCGACCAGGATCAGGTCCTCGACTTCGGCCGGCCCGTATTGGCGACCGCGGCGCAGGCGCCGCAACAGGTGCGGCGCGGTCGACATCGAATCCACCCCGCCGGCCAGGACCAGCCGGGCGCGCCCGGACTCTACCTGCACGGCCGCCAGTTCGATCGCGGTCAATCCGCTGGCGCAGACCTGGTTCACGGTCAGCGCCGGGCGATCGGCAGGGACCCCGGCGCCGATCGCAACCTGACGCGCCACGTTCATTCCCTGTCCCCCCTGGAGAACGCAGCCCAGGATCGTTTCGTCGATATCTTTGGGGTCGATCGAGAATCTGCGCCAGAACTCCACCGCCAGGGCCCCGCCCAGTGCGCCGGCCGAGAGCTTGCCCAGGCCCCCGCCCAATCGACCGATGGGGCTGCGCGCGGCAGCGGCCAGGACCGCCTCAGGCATTTGCGATTTCCCGGGCTATTTGCTCGAAATCGGCCAGGCATTCCGGGTTGGCCAGGGCCGCGACGTTGCCCGGCCGCCGTCCCGCCAGAACGTCTCGCACCGTCAACTCTGCTTTCTTGCCGTTGCGGGTGACCGGAATGCCGGAGACTCGCCGGATCAGCGAGGGTGCGTGGCGCGGGCTGGCCGCGTCCACGATCGCGTTGCGAACCCGCGCGCGCCAGTCGTCGTCGGGCTCGGTCCGGCAGACCAGGAAGAGGCCGATTCTCTCCACTCCGCCGTCGACGTACGCGGCCGCGATGGCTTCGTCGATCCACTCGATCTCCTCCAGCGGCCGGTAGATCTCGGCCGTTCCGATGCGCACGCCCTGCGGATTGAGGGTCGCGTCCGAGCGTCCGTAGATGACGCAGCTGCCGTCGGAGCCGAACTGGATGAAGTCGCCGTGCCGCCAGACTCCGTCGAAATGATCGAAGTAGGCGGCCCGGTAGCGGCTGCCGTCGGGATCATCCCAGAAAGCCACCGGCATCGAGGGAAACGGCCGCCGGCAGACGAGCTCGCCGCGCTGGCCCACGACCTCGCGGCCCTGTTCGTCGAAAGCCGCGACGTCCATCCCCAGCCCGGGACCCTGGATCTGGCCGGCCCGCACCGGACGGGTGGGATTCGAGAGCACGAAGCAGGAGATTATGTCGGTTCCGCCGGAGATCGAGCCCATCAAGAGGTCGGATCCTACGTTCTCGTAAACCCAGCGGAATCCGTCCGGGGAGAGCGGTGATCCGGTCGAAAGAACCGCGCGTACTCCGCCCAGACCGTAACGCCGACGCGGGGCGACGCCACGGCTGCGGCAGGCCTCGATGAATGCGGCGCTGGTGCCAAACACGGTCACGCCGAGATCGGCCGCCAACTCCCACATGGCCCACATGTCGGGGTGGCCGAAGCTTCCCTCGTAGAGGACCAGGGTGGAACCCTCGGCCAACGCGCTCACCAGCCAGTGCCACATCATCCAGCTGCAGGTCGTCCCGTAGAAAACCACGTCCGATGCCCGCAGGTCGCAATGCAGCAGGTGCTCCTTGCGGTGCTGCAGCAGGGTCCCGCCGGCACCGTGGACGATTCCCTTGGGGGCACCGGTAGTACCCGACGAATAAAGGATGTAGCAGGGATGATCGAACGGCAGTTGCGCGTACATCGGCGCCGCCCCGGCTCCCTCGGCAAGAAAACCCTGCCAGTCGCCGTCCCCGCCGCTCGAATCGGATTCCGGTTGGTAGGGGACCTGGATGACTTCATCCACGGAATCGATTCCGGCCAACGCCGCGGCCGCCCCGCGGCAGTCAAACTGGCGCCCGCCGTAGGAGTAACAGTCCGAGGCGAACACCAGGCGGGGCCGGACCTGGCCCAATCGTGCGACCGCGCCATCCGAACCGAAATCGGGTGAGCAGGCCGTCCACACCGCTCCGATTGATATCGCCGCCAGGGCGGCGATGACGGTTTCCGGACTGTTGGTCATGTAACCGGCCACACGGTCGCCGGGACCGATCCCGCGGCGGCGCATCGCCGCCGCCGCGGCCGCAACGTCTAATTCCAGCTGCCGGTAACTGAGGCTCCGCTGCTGCCCGGACTCGTCGCGGTAGATGATCGCAATCTTTTCGTCACGGCGTGACAGGAGGTTTTGAGCCAGGTTCAGGCGGGCGCCCTGGAACCATTCGGTGCCTGGCATCTGATCTGGACCCTTGATCCTGGCCGGCGGCGTGGAAAAATCAACGCCGGCGAACTCGGCCAGTTGACCCCAGAATTCGTCCCGTCGGTTGACCGACCAATCATGCAGTTGACGGTGACCGGAGAGATCACGACCGGTGCTCACGCAGGCCCGGATTCGGAACCGCTCAAGGTTGGATGCGGCGACCTGGGCGGGCGATGGCTGCCAGAGCACCTCGGCTCGATCCTGGACCATCTGGGGATTCCGGGTCGCGGCCGGCGCCCGCTTGCGGGTCGTCGGCGTCAGTGGGCCAGCGCGGGCTCGGGCAGGTCGAACAGTTCGCGCGCCTGTTGGATGAAGTCGATGCCGACATCATCGGAAAACGCATCGATGATCCGCTGGGTTACCGGTCCCGGAATTCCTTCCGAGATCCGGTGATCGTCGACGGTCCGGATCGGCATGATGGCAAACGACGTCGAGCAGAAAAACGCCTCGTCAGCGGTGTACACGTCGTACGGATCGAGATTCGTTTCAACGAACGGAATCTCGAGCGCCTGGGCCAGGTCGATGATCGCTCCCCGGGTCACTCCGCGCAGGATGTTGCGCGGCTCCGGCGAGACGAGCGTTCCGTCGCGCACCAGCATGACGTTGCAGCTTGTGCCCTCGGAAATGTGCCCGTCGTCGTCGACCAGGATCGCCATCGATCCGGGTTTTATCCGCGCCGCCTGGACCTCGGCCATGCGGTAGTGCATCCGCGAGCGATTCTTGACTTTGGGATCGATCAGCTTCGACGGAACCGTCCGTTGCGGGGTGATCACCGCGTCCATCCCGATCGACTGGTGAATCCACTGATCGGGCTTGAATAGCGAAATCGGCCAGACGTTGATAGTGACCGTAGGTCGGCTGGATTGCGGGGCCATGTCCTGGTACTGGGTCTGGATTCCGGGACTGCAGTTGTGCCAAATCCCGAAATCGTCCCCATCGGCCAGGGTGTGCATGTTTCGTTCAAGCAGCTCCATGGTCAGGTCGTACATTTCATCCATGGTGAGGCCGCAGTCGATGTCGGCGACCTGCATCGAGTTGTAGAGGCGCTGCAGGTGATGCACCAGCCGGAAAGGCTTGCGGTTGTAGGTGCGCGTGAATTCAAAGACCATCTGGCCGTAGAGCACCCCCAGATCGAACACCGAGACGCTCGATTTCGTCTCGGGCACCCATTCACCGTTCAGATACGCGACTCTCTGCGAATCTCCCACCGGCCGCTCCCGCTCTGCTTGCCTTGTTGTCACGCCATCAGGCGCCACCCACGGGCCCTGATATGGGTCGATTCTATTTGGGGGCAGCCCCAAACCCCGCGGGCGGCCCGGCCTACTGCATGTGCTGCATCGAGGCCGCAATCGAGATTTCGATATCGCGAATCGCCTGGGTCATGGTCTGTCCGATCAGATCCAGCCGACGCACCTGCTCGATGCGCGGCGCGGCCGCATCCAGTTCACGCCGGGAGAGCAGTTCGCTCAAGATACCGCATGCATCGGCCAGGCAGATGATCACAACGTCGCGGGGGGCTGGAATCTGGTCGCTGAACAACACCTCCAGGATGCGGAGTTTCACCTCGCGTTCGACGGTACCGTCAACCGACGGGTAACGGCGCGAACGAAACACCCAGAGGATCCGGTCGTCCTCGACCTCGAGGATTCCCTGGCTGACCAGGCGGCTCAGCGCCTCCTCGCGTATTTCATCGGCCTGGGCGGCAACCTGGTCGACCCAGAAACGGATTTCGTGCTCATCGCCGGCGGCGATTGCCGCCAAGGTCGGGTCCAGCAGACTGTCGCCGACCGGGGTCGAATCGATGACCGAAAGGTTCTGCAGGTCGGTGTCGATCCGGTTCTCCATGGCCAGGTCCATCAATACCGCCCCGGCCAGCGCATAGCGAATCGACCAGTTGGGCACGTTAACGAACCGACCGTCGTCATCGTGCAGGAGCAGCAGGACGATCTCCTCGGCGAATTTGAGCATGCGTTTGTTCCAGTTCTCGCGCGATTCAAAGCCCTCGCGCGGACGGCGAGAGGGTCAACTCCTTATATATTGACCGCCGGGGGCTCCGGCGACGCGAATTCGCAGATTGCCCCGGCCGGTCGCTTAGGGTCCTCGGGTGCTCCGCAGGAGCTCTGTAGCCTCGACATCGACCGACCAATCCTCAGGCCGAACGACGACCCCGTAATCGCGCCGGGCGGCGGCCGGGTCCAAGTACCCTTGCCGCACATCCCCGGCAACTTTTGCGGCCGGTCGGTCCAGGGGGTCCCCATAACCGCCGCCGCCCGGAGTTTCCAGGCGGAGGCGATCGCCCGGCCGCATAGCTACGTCCTCATCCTTGGTGATGTGAGTCGGCCGATAATCTCGGCCTTCCAGGACGAAAGTGTGCCGGGCGCGCTGGCCGGGTCCGCCGCCCAAGATTCCAAACGGAGCGAAGCGTCCCCTTTCCCCCAGCATCGAACCGACGGCCGTCCCGCGCAGGAGCTCGAATTCGAATATGACCCCCAAGCCACCACGAAGCCGGCCGGCTCCGGCCGATCCCTCGCGCAGCGCGTAACGCCGGAAAATGACCGGGTATCTGGATTCGAAGATTTCCAGCGCCTGGGTCCGGGCCAAGGCGATCGTCGGATTGCCGTTGTTGAGGCCGTCGGTGAGGTAGTTCCCCCCGTATCCGCCGCCGATGAACGAGTAAAAAACATAGGGTCCGTGCTCCGGGTCCTCTCCGCCGACCGAGACGTTGGTGACCGTGCCCATGGGCGCCGCATAGCAACGATCTGGAATCGCCTGGCTGAATGCGCCGAGTACGACGTCGATGATTCGCTGGCACACCTCGGAGGCACAACCGGCGACCGGGCGCGGCGGCTGGGCATTGAGAAAGGTCGACTCCGGCAAGTCGAAGGTGAACGGCACAAAGCAACCCGCATTTATCGGGACATCCGGGAACAGGTGCTTGACGGCGATGTAGGCTCCGGAAATCGATGTGCTCAATACGCTGTTGAGCGGTCCCCTGCACGGCGGGCTGCTCCGGGAGAAATCGAAATGAACAGCACTGCCGGAAACGGTCATTCGGAGATCGATCTTAAGTGGTTGCCAGACGATTCCGTCACTGTCCAGATGGTCGATAAACGCGTACGTGCCGTCGGGAACCGTCTCGATGTGCGATCGCATCAGCCGCTCCGATCGATTCCGCAGCTCCGCGATGCCGGCAAACAGGGTTTCCCGACCGTAGCGGTCCAGCAGTTCGACCAGGCGGTCGCCGCCGACATCGAGCGCGGCAATCTTGGCGATGATGTCGCCCTGGCGCTCGGATGCAACTCGCACGTTCCGCAAGATGATCTCGAGCACGTCGCGGTTTAACCGACCCCGGTCCATGAGCTTGACCGGAGGTAGGCGCAGCCCTTCCTGGTAGACCTCGGTTGCCCTGGTCGAGAACCCGCCCGGGACCCGTCCACCGATATCCGGCCAGTGGCCGCTGGTGGCAACAAACGCGGTAAGCCGGTCCCGGTAGAAGACCGGCTTGACCATCTTCACATCCATCAGATGGGTGCCGCCCAGATAGGGATCGTTGACGATGTACACGTCCCCGGGAGCGAATTCATCGACCCATTCAATTACCGAGCGGACGGTGAATTCCATTACGTAGATGAAATTCGGCAGCCCGCGCGGTCCCTGGACTATGATCTCGCCGCTGTCGGGGTGGTAGATTCCGCTGGCCCGATCCCAGCCGTCCGAGATCACCGGGGAGAAGGCCATGCGCTCGAGCGTGGTGTCCATCTCGTCGGCAATTTGCTCAAGGCTCCCCTGCAGGACCGCCAGGGTGATCGGATCGACCGTCATTCAGGTTTTCCCCACCAGCAGGTTCCCGCCCTCGGTGACGGTGGCTTCAAACCCTGGCTCGAGCCAGGTGGTAGCGTCCGGTTGTTCGGCTATCAACGGGCCTTCGATGCGCGCTCCCCAGGGAAGCTTGGCGCGCTCGTAGGTCGGGCAGTCGATTATTTTTCCATCGGCGTATACCGGACGCGTTCCCTTGTAGGCGTCCTTCAGCTCGGTATCCGGCTTTTCTAGGTAATCGCTAAGCGAAAGGCCGGGACGGATGCCTATTACCGCCGTGCGCAGGCTGAGCAGCCGGATTGGAATCTCCTCCAGCAGTCGGCCCAACCCTTCAAAGTAGGCCTCCGATTGCCGGTAGCGCCGCCGGTAGGCGCGACGAAAACTCTCCGCCATGCCGACCCGGCTTAACCGGCCGGCCGGCAACCGTGCCCGCACCACGTGGGTCTGCCCCTGGTATGCGAACTCGGCTTCGCGTATGACCTCGACCCCCGTCAATGGCAATGGTTCCTGGCGGAGCATTTCGCGGCCGCGCTTCTCTTGCCCAGCCAAAAGTCTCGCGGCTTCGCCCAGGTCCAGATCCTCCAGCCGGACATTGAGCATTGTCACCAGATCATGGCGGCGGTCGGCTATTGCGCATCCCCAGGCCGAGACGATTCCGGGCGCGCTCGGAATCAGAGCCCTTTCGGCGCCAAGCTCGGTAAGCAATGCGCTTACCAGCAGCGGACCGGCGCCGCCGGACGCGAACAGGGCAAAGTCGCGCGGATCGTGGCCGCGGTCAACCGTTGCGCGCCGCAGGATTCCCGCGATCCGGTTCGTGGCCACCGTGACTATCGCCTGCGCGGCGGCCGCCGCAGGCAGTCCGAGGGGTTCTCCGATTTGCTCGGCGATCGCCGTCTCGGCCCGGTGCACGTCCAGCTCAAGGCCCGCGCTGGCGGCTATCGGGTAAGTGGGATTGATCCTGCCGAGCACGAGTTGGGCGTCGGTGAACGTTGGCCGTATTCCGCCCCGCCCGTACCCGACTGGACCGGGGTCGGCACCGGCGCTCTCGGGGCCCACCCGCAGGATCCCGCCGGCGTCGACGGCGGCAATACTGCCGCCGCCGGCCGCGACCGAATCAATGTCGACCATGGAAGCCATGATCGGGATTCCGAATTCCAGTTCGATTCCACTCTTGGTCTGCGGATTCCCGTCAATCACCAGCGCGACGTCCAGGCTGGTGCCTCCCATGTCGTAGGAAATCAGATTCGACTCGCCGCACTGCTTGGCCAGGCTGGCGGCCGCGATCACGCCGGCAGCCGGGCCCGAGAGGACCGTCTGGACCGGAAATTTTTTCGCTGCGCTGGCAGATATCATGCCGCCGTTGGATTGGACGATGAAGAGCTCGCCGGGGGCGCCGCGTCGGCGCAGGCGAGTCTGCAAGCCAGCCAGGTAGCGTGAAATGGTTGGCTGCACGTAGGCATTGACGACTGCGGTGCTGGTGCGCTCAAACTCCCTCAGCACCGGCAGGACTTCGGCCGATGCGGAAACGTGCAGCTTCGGCCAGCGATCTTCCAAGATCGATTTGGCCTCGAGTTCATGGGCCGGGTTGACGTACGAGTTCAGGAACGCGACAACGACGGCCTCTACGCCCTGTTCCACCAGCCATTCGCCCGCGGCGACGACATCGTCCTCAGAGAGCCGGTCGACGACCGCCCCGTCGAACCCGATTCGCTCGGTCACTTCAAGACGCAGATCACGTGGGATCAAGGGTTCGAAACTGCCGGTGAGGCCATAAAGATGCGGACGATCGCGGCGTCGCAATTCGAGGATGTCCCGGAACCCGCGGGTGGCGATCAATCCGCAGCGGCTGCCCTTGCGCTCCAATATGGCGTTGGTGGCAACGGTGGTTCCGTGCGTGACCAGTGCGATCTCGGCCCAGGGAACCGCCAGCGAGTGGAGGGCCGCAATCAGCCCGCGCGACTGGTCGGCGGTGGTCGGCACCTTGGCGACCCGCAGCCGGCGCTGGCGCTCGTCGAATGTCAAGACGTCGGTAAAAGTGCCCCCGATGTCCACTCCCACCAGGGTCCCGCCCGATAGCGTGTCGGGATCCGGGGAATCGGCTGGATCAGATGGTCCGGGTTCGGTCAACGGCGTTCAACCAGCTAAATGTCTTTCAAGCCCCTGTATAGCGTGGGGCGGGTGGCGGAACCGGCGCCAAGCCCAGGTCCTGGCCGGCGGCGATCGCATCCGCGACCCGGTCAAGAACGGCCTCCAACCCATCCCGCAGCCGGGCAAACAGCTCCCGGGCGCTCGATTCCTCGTCCGGGTCCGCTTTCGCGGGGAGCAGGAGTTCGAAACCACCGGCCAGGGCGCAGCCGCGGACGAAGAACTTGCAGCGCGGTCGCGGTGCAAACCCGAGCAGCATCAGGGCGTGCCCCTCCTTGAAGGCGCGCCGGCCGAACCGCCGATCTGGTTCGGGACGGACATAGATCGCGAATCGATGCGGGGCGGGTCCTTCGGACCGCGCCAGGACCGCGTCATGGCGACCGATCCGATCGCGCACCAGGATTTGAAAGCCGTCCCCGGCCTGTGGCCGCGTGTCGATAACCATGGTCCGATTCCAAGCACTAATCTGGGCGTTGATTGGTATTTCCCACCAAATTGACTATATTGGTAAAGATTGCCGCGACCGGCGGCTCGCTTGATGCTCACGGCATTCCTCAAAGGAACCACCATGGCCGAATACGCAAATCCATCCGCGCTGGTCTCCGCCGACTGGGTCGAACAGCATGGCGCCGACAGCAACGTGCGTCTCGTCGAAGTCGATGTTGACACGACCGCCTACGAGAGCGGCCACATCACGGGGGCGGTCGGCTGGAATTGGCAGACCCAGCTTTCCGACAACATCCGCCGCGACATCGTCAACCAGGACGACTGGGAGGAGCTGCTCTCGGCCTCCGGCATTGCCAACGACACCCGCGTGGTTCTGTACGGCGACAACAACAACTGGTTCGCGGCCTTCGCCTACTGGCAGTTCCGGCTTTACGGTCACGAAGACGTGCACCTGCTCAACGGCGGGCGGGTCAAGTGGGAGCTGGACGGGCGAGCGCTCAGCACCGACCCGGTCTCCTACCCCCGCAGCAGCTACCGCGCCCGCGCCCGCGACGAGTCGCTGCGCGCCTACCAGCCCCAGGTCTTGGACGCGCTCTCGCGCGACGTGGTCTTGATCGACGTGCGCGCGCCGGAGGAGTACCGGGGCGAGATCATGGCCCCGCCGGGTCTTCCGGAAACTGCTCAGCGAATGGGTCGCATCCCCGGAGCTGCCAACGTTCCGTGGGCGACGGCCGTCAACAGCGACGGCACTTTCAAGTCGGCCGATGAGCTCAACGAAATCTACGGCTCCAAGGGCGTGTCGCCGGGCCAGGAAACGATCGCCTACTGCCGGATCGGCGAGCGCTCCTCGCACACCTGGTTCGTCCTGAAGGAGCTGATCGGGGTCTCCGACGTTCGCAATTACGACGGGTCATGGACCGAGTGGGGCAGCATGATCGGCACGCCCGTCGACGTCGGCTAGTACTCCGTCGCGCCGCCGTTCGAATACATTGCGCCGCCGGCAATAGCCGGCCATCGCCGGCGGTGGGACCTTTTCCGGTCAGTAGATGTTGCCGGTGGCCGGGAATTGAGAACCCCGCTCGAATCTATAGGGTGAATAGGGTGCTGCCAGGTCGGGGGTTTCTTGGTTGGCGATCATCTGCGCCACGCTCCAACCGGTGGCCGGTGAATGCATCACGCCGTGACCCGAAAATCCGGCCGCCAGGACGATTCCGGCCGGATCCCGCAGCGGCCCGATATAAGGGTGGTGGTCGGGGGTGACCGCGTAGAGTCCCGCCCAGCTGCGGCGGGGCGACAAGAGCGGTTCGCCCGGGTCTTTTAAGCGGCTCACGAGGCGTTCGCGGAGGACGGCGCCGAACGCTACGTCGAATTCCTGGTTGAAGCTCTCCGGCTCTGCCGGGTCTTCCCATATCAAGTTGGCGCCGCCCCCGCCCAGGTGGTCCTTGCGGAAGTGGAATCCGTCGTCATCGAAGGTCATCGGCGAGTCCGACGGCAGTTGCGGAAGGGGGTGGGTGCCGGCAATCTGGCGCCGCACCGGAGCCAGATGCAACTCAACGCCCAGTTGCCTGAGCAGGCGTCCGCTCCAGGCGCCGGCGGCGACCACCGCCCATTCCACTTCCAGGTCTAGGCCCGGCCCCTGAAGCTTTTGCACCCGGCCGTTCGTAACAACCACCCGCTCGACCTCCTGGCCGAGTCGGAAGCGGACTCCGCGGGCGCGGGCCGCGCGGGCGTAGCCGTGCATGATGTACAGCGGGTCCAGGAACCCGTCCAGCGGACAGAACGAGGCCCCTAACACGTCGTCGACCACCACGTGAGGCACGAGTTCGGCCACGCTCTCGCGATCAAGCATTACCGCTTCCGAAAGTCCCGCCCGGCGCTGAACCTGGTGGATTCCGCGCAACTGGTCGAGGCGGGCCTGGCTTTGCGCCAGGAACAGGTATCCGTGCATCCTCAGGTTGGGGTCGACGCCGGTGTCGGCTTCAAACCGCCGGAACCGCTCGAACGCGAAACGCGAAAAGGCGATGTCGGCCGGGTGGGGGAACTGGTGCCGGAAACCGCCGGCGGCGCGCCCCGTCGACCCCCATCCCGGCAACGGACCGCGGTCAATAACGACTACATCGCTGATTCCCGCGTTCGCCAGGTTAAAGGCGATCGAGGACCCGACGATTCCGCCGCCGATGATTCCGACGCGGGCCCGATCGGACACGGTTTAAACGCTCATACGTGCAGGATGTGGCGCTCCGCCGGCGATAAACGGCCGATGGTTTCGGGCGAGAGCCATTCGGCCTGGACCTGCTGCTGCTCCTGGTCGCGGCGCACGTAGCAGCCGTGCAGCACGCGGCGCTGGCCCTGGCTGCGGTTCTGGGTCCCGCCGTGCCAGCAGTGGCCGTTAAAAATCACCACCGATCCGGCCGGCGCCAATACCAATTCCTCGTCCGGATGGGAAGCTTTGGGGTCCTCCATGACCTCGCGCGGATCCTCGTTTGATCGATGAGTCCCGGGCACGATTCTAGTGGCGCCGTTAACCGGCGTGAAATCGTCCAGGATCCAGAGGCTCTGGCAAACCCGGAAACCGGTTTCGTCGGTCGAACCCATGGCGTCGCGGTGGAGGGCCTGAAGGCCTTCGCCGGGCGGGCAGTTCCGGCCGTTCAGGGAATCGAAGTGGATTTCTTCGCCCATGATGTGGGCCATCGCCGCCAGCACCCTGGGGTGGGTGTAGCAGGGAGCGAACTCCACGCCCTTCTCCACCAGGTTGGCCAGCCGCCCGATGCCGGCTTCCTTGACGCGAGCCATCTCCTCGCCAGCCTCATCGCCCTCGCTAGATTCGATCTCGTCAAATCGCTGGCGAATCGCCTCAAGCTGGTCCGCGGTGAGCACATTGTGCAGGTACAAGTACCCGCGTTCGTCCAGTTGGGATTTTTCCTCCACGCTCAGGGTGTCCGACGCAACTCCCAGCGCGCTCAGGGCCTCGGCCGTTTTCATCGCCTTCTCCACCATCAACTCCCGGACGCGGCTGCCCCGGCCCGTTGCAGAAAGATTACCGAGAACGGCGCGGTCTGGCTGGCTTGATCCAAGCGGTCCGGGCGGCTAAACGTCCACTAGGAAACGCAGCGCCGGCGAAAACCGCGCGATTGTTTCGGTCGCCAGCCATTGGCGCTGGTCAGTCTGTTGCTGCAGCGACCGTTCCACCCAGAATGAGTGCAGCGCGCGCCGTTCGCGCGTTGTCTGATTGCGCGTCCCGCCGTGCCAGGTGAGGGCGTTGAAGACGATTACCGTTCCGGCCCGGCCCAGCGCCAGAATCTGCTGCGGGTGCCGAGCGGACGGGTCGTCGAGCAATTCCTCCGGTTTGGTGGCCCGGCGATGACTGCCGGGAACCAGCCGGGTCGGGCCGTTGTCGGGGACGAAATCGTCCAGCATCCAGACCGAATTGCAGGCCCGGAATCCGGGGCCGGGCTGGCCGGCGTAGATGTCGCAATGCAACGCCTGATGGCCGTGGCCGGGCGGGGCCGAGCGGCCGTTGAGCGACGAAAGGTGGAATTCGCCGCCGATTACGTGCCAGACCGCCGCCAAAACCTTGGGGTGGGAATAGCAGATTTCCCATTCACGCCCCTTGTTCACCAGATTGGCCAGGCGATCGACGTTGGACTCCGAATGCACCTCGCGGCCCAGGCCGTCCTCGCTGGCCAGCAGTTCGTCGAAACGCCGCCGCAGGGGAGCCAGCTCGGCCGGCGAAATCAGGTCGTGTAGAACCAGATACCCCTCCCGATCGAGCGACTCGCGCTCGGCGGCGGTGAGGAGTTCGGCGCCTGACCCCAATGCGGCGAGCGCCGATCTGGTATCCATCTGAGCCTGACCGCCCATTCCGTCAGGCCGGCAGCCGGCGACCGGTGTGGCGTCGCCCGACCGAGGCAAATGCGGCCCCGTTGGGACCGGCCGCGACGACTTTGACCTGTTGGTCGTCGAAGAGGAATCGGGCTTTGTCCTCCGGGCTCATCTCCGCATCGTCCCAGCTCATCAGGAAGGCGAGGCCGGCCGATTGCGTGGCCGTCTTGATTTTTTGCCGAACAACTTCCATTTCCGGCGGGTATGGAGGATCGTGGTTGGTCGGATAACCGAAAGACATCCCCATGTCGCCCGGACCCCATTCGGCATAGGCCAGGCCGGGCACCGCCAGGCATTCGTCGGCGGCGGCGGCGCACTCCTGGTCCTCGAGCTTTAGGCCCAGCAGCAGCTCGCCGGCCGGATTCAGCGGCCACGGATCGGCCCGCTGCAAGTATTCCTCCGGGCTTATGCCCCATATTTCGGCCGGGTGCTGTTGACCGCCGTTGCCGCGCAGACCGGTGCCGGGGCCGCCTTCGGCGTCACGGTGAAAAACGAAGCGGGAGCAGTCGACGAAAGCCTTGACCGCCTCCGGATCGCGGGCCCGGCAGAGCACAAGCCCGTGAACTCCGGCATTAAGCAGATGGGTAATCTGCCACTGGTTGTCGAGCACTTCCGACGCGGATTTGCCCGACGCCGGCAGGGTGCAGAAGATCGCCGGCATGCGGTGCCCGGAACGCGTCGGTCCCGCATCGACCAGTCCGCGCATGAAACTCCGCAACGCGGTCATGTCGAACGGGCGGTGCTCGTAGTCGATCAAAAGGAAATCGGCCCAGGTCGCGGCTTCGGCAAGGCCGCCCTCGTAGCTGATTTCGCCGGCCGCCGTGTAGTAGACCGGTTGGCCGGATTCCAGCAGCTCGATCGCTCGGTTGATGCGTGGCATGGGATTCAGGTCTCCAGTGGCGCCGGACGCGGGGGCTCTTGGAAGGCCCCGATTACATACTGGTCGAAATCGACCAACGCGCCGGTCATCAGACCGGACTCGTCCGAAGTCAGGAATGCCACCGCGCGCGCGACCTCGTCTGGCTGAACCAGCCGTCCGAACGGCAGCTCGCGGTTGGCACGCTCGACCCAGTCCGGCGGCTGACCCTGGGCGGTCGTCTGCACGATGTGCTCGTTCGGCGTCTGGGCCCAGCCGATATTGAGAACGTTCACCTTGATGCGGTGGCGCATCAACTGGAACGCGGTGTTGCGGGTAAAGGACATCAGCGCGCCTTTGGACGCGGCATAGGCGTTTATGTAGGGCTGACCGCCGTAGCCCGAGATCGATCCGATGGAGCAGACCGCCCCGCCGCGACCGCCGCGCTGTATCAGGTGCACCGCGGACTGGGTGAGGAAATAAGGGGCCCGCATATTGACGTTGAAGATGTATTCGTACGTCTCAAGATCGGTGTCCCAAATGGTCCCGCGCGGCCCAACCCCGGCGCAGTTGACCAGGACATCGAGTTGGCCGAAGTCCGATTCGGCGCGATCCACGATCGGTTTCAGGTCCTCATAGCGGGAAAGATCGGCGCGCTGGTAGCTGGTCGGGCAGCCGCCGGCAGTCAATTCGGCAGCCAGCGCCGCCCCACGATCCTGCGAACGCCCGCAGATCACGAGTCCGGCGGCGCCCCGCGCCGCGAACAGCCGCGCCGTAGCCTCGCCAATACCCTGGGTCGATCCGGTGATGACCGCCACCTTGCCGGCGAACTGATCGGGGAATGCGGCCCGGTCAGTCATCGTCGCGGATTCCCGGTAGACACCTCAGCGTTCGGCGGTCAGGCGCTCGTGTACCCGTGCTCTTCGAGCCAGGCCAGGGTGCGCTTGGCGATCGGCAGCGGTTTGTCAAACGGTACCGGATACATGTCCTGCTCCACGACAGCGTAGCCGGAGAAGTCGGCCTCGACGATGGCGTTCAGGAAGTCGTCGAAGTCCACCACCCCGTCGCCCGGTTCGACCCAGACGCCCATCTTGGTGGCTTCGGTCATGGGGATGTTTTCGGCTTGCACCTTGGCCGCAATCGTGGGTTCGACGTTCTTCAGGTGCAGGTAGTCGACGCGGTGGCCCCACTTGCGCATGAACGCGACCGGGTCTCCGCCGGCATAGGCGTGGTGACCGGTGTCCAGCAGCAGGCCGACATCGGCGTGATCGGTGGCCTCGAGATAGCGTTCGATCTGGTCTTCGTACTGGACATGGGTGTCGGCGTGGGGGTGAAACACCGGGCGCAGGCCGTAGTCGGCCGAGATCATGCGGGCCAGATCGACCGTGAATTCGATCAGCGCGTCGAAGGCGGCATCGTCCAGCCGCTCCGGCATTTCGACTTCGCGGCCGGTCGGGTCGGTATGGGTACCGCCGGTGTAGCTGCCATCGATAAAAATGAAATATTCGGCGTCCAGTTTGGCCAGGTAGTCCGAAATCTGGCGCGCCACCGACCGAATCTGGTCGCGGGCCTCCACGTCCTCGTAGTGGACCATCATGTTGGTGCCGGTAACACTGAAACCGCGCGCCTCCATGGCCGCCTTCATTACCTGCGCGTCGGTCGGAGCGTAACCCCAGGGCCCCGACTCGACGTACTTGTACCCGGCTTCCTTGATTTCGTCGTAGCAGCGCTCCCATGGAGTCTGCAGCGGATCGGGTTCACCGAACCAGACACCCCATGAATCGGGGCAGTTGCCAACCTTGAGCCGCATCCCTGATCCGCTCCCCGGATTTAGTGCTCTTTGAATCGCCATTCTAGGTGGAGTGCGCCGCCGGTTTCAGGGGTAGCGGCCGCCAGGGATCTGGTGCAGGCGCGACCGGGCCATATCGCCGGTCAATTTGGCGGTAAATTGCTAGGGCGGCGAGCGCCCGGTCAAGCGCGCCCCGCAAGCACGCCAAACCTTAAGGAATGCAAATGCAACGCCAAATTGGGATCGGCACGATCGGCATGGGCTGGATGGGCGAATTGCACTCGCGCTCGCAAAATCAGGTCGCGATTCGGTTTCCGGATGCGCCGGCGACGGGAAGGCTGGTCATTTGTGCCGACAACTTCGAGCGCCGGGCCCGATCTTCGGCTGAAAAGTACGGCTATCAGCAGTGGACCACCGACTGGCGGGAGGTTCTCGAACACCCCGAAGTGGAAGCCGTGAGCATCACGACCCCCAACTTCCTGCACCTGGAAATGGCCGAGGCTGCGGCCGCCGCCGGCAAGCATATCTGGCTTGAGAAACCGTGCGGGCGCTCGCCGGCTGAGACCAAGGCGATCGCCGACGCAATCAACACGGCCGGGGTCACCTCGCACATCGGGTTCAATTACCGGATGTGTCCGGTGGTGAAGTTTGCCAAGCAGATTGTCGATTCGGGCCGGCTCGGCCGGTTGACCCACTTCCGGGGTCGCTTCCTGGAAGGCTACGGAAGCAACCCGGACGCCATGCTGACCTGGCGCTTTTCGCGTTCAATGGCCGGATCGGGGGTCGTGGCGGACATGCTTTCGCACGTCGTCGACCAGGCCCATTTCCTGGCCGGTCCGATCAAGCGCCTGGCCTCGCAGCAGAACACATTCATCGGGGATCGACCGGAGCCGATTCCCGGCGAGGGGACCCATTTCTCAATCCGCAAGGGAGCGCCGCGGGCACCGGTCGAAAACGAGGACTACGTCGGCGTCCTGGTCGAATTTGCCAACGGCGTCTTCGGCCACCTCGAGTCGTGCCGGGTCATCCAGGGCGAGAAGATCAATCTGAGCTGGGAGTTGCACGGCACCAACGGAGTCCTCAAGTGGTACCTGGGCCGAATGGGTGAACTCGAATTCTTCGAACTGAGCGAAGGCGACAACGCGCGTGATGGTTATGTCAATCTACTTGCCAGCGTCGAGATGCCGTACTTCGCCAACTTCACCCCCGGCGACGGTTTGTCAATGAGTTATGACGACACCAAGGTAATCGAGGCCTACGAGTTCTTGCGCGCCACCGACGCGGGCGAGCCCGGCGAGCCCAACATCAACGCCGCCCTGGCGGTGGCCGAGGTGTCGGACGCGATCTTTCGTTCCTGGGAGTCAAATTCGTTCGAGGACGTGCGGCCGATCACCTGAATGGCCGATTCCCGTTCCTAGCCGCGTGGGCGCAGCAAACCGTTGTTCGCATTGTAATAACTCTTGACAATTACACGCTCAAGCTTTATCATTTAGCAACGGCAGGTTGACAACGAGGTCAACACGAATTCTGAAAGGAACCATGCAATGCCGCAGTTGCTCCGCCGACCCACCCGAAGTCGACTGGCGCCGGCCAGCGCGGATTTCGGTTTTCCCTGGGCCCGTCCGCTGCTGAGCGAGTTTTTCGATATTGGCCGCGACGTCTTTTTTGAAACCTACGTTCCGATCGACATGACAAGGACCGACGAGGCGATCACGGTGGTCGCATCGGTCCCCGGCATCGACCCCGACCGGATCGAGGTGACTCTCGATCGAGGCGTCCTCACGATCGCCGGAACGGCGTCCGGTTCGTCCGCCGAGGAGGGCGACTCGTTCATCGTGCGCGAGCGTCGAATCGGTTCATTCGAGCGCTCGGTGCGGCTGCCGCGCGGCGTGGACGCCGGTGCCGCCACCAGCAACTACGCCAACGGCGAGCTGTCCGTGCAAATCCCGCTGGTCGAGGACCACAAGCCGCAGCGAATAAAGATCTCCAAAAACTAATCGGAATCGATTCGCAAAGCTGCCGGCCCCCGCAGTCGCGGGGGCCGGTTTTGGTATGGGGCCCGGCCGCTCCAGGCGACGCCGAGACGGCGGTGCCAGACAAAATCGGTTGGGTCACACAAACAAGATCGAACACCGCCTATGCGCGCCGAAATCCGGATCGAACCGCAGGAAATCCTCGGGGAGATCGATCCGATGCTTTACGGAGTGAACGTCGAGCATCTCGAGCGCGCGGTCTACGGCGGTTACTGGGCCGAACTGGTCCGAAACCGCAAGTTCGCCGGTCACGACGACGACCGACCCGGACGCGGTCGGCCGGTTGCCTGGAAACGCGAATTTGCCGACCCGCCGGGGTTCGGGATCGCCGCGTGCTGGGAGCCGTTCGGGGCCGGTCCGGCGGTGGAATATGCCCACGACAATTCAGTCTTCTACAGCGGCGGGCAGTCGCAGCGGATCGACCTGCTCGGCGACGACCGGAGTCCCCGCGGAGTTTCCCAGCCGGGCATAGCGGTGCTGGGCGGTGAGGAATACCACCTGCGGACGGTGCTGCGCGCGCGGGGACCGATCGGTCCGGTCAGGATCGGACTCGGCGACGACGTCGCCGAGTTGGTGGTCGACGATCGCGACCTGGCCGATGAATGGCGCACCATCGAATCCCGGCTGGTGCCGAAGGCGGGAGGCGATTTTGATCTTCGGATCACCGCCTCGGGCAGCGGGCAACTCTGGGTCGGGGCGGTGTCGCTGATGCGCGCCGACCATCATCGCGCCGGCGGAATTCGGCAGGACGTTGCCGAGCGGCTCAAGACCGGCGGCATCACCCTCATTCGCTGGCCGGGCGGGAATTTCGCATCCGACTACGACTGGGAATGCGGCGTCGGGCCGCGCGACCGCCGTCCGACGGCCCTAAACCGCGCCTGGGGGGAATGGGAACCGCACGACCTGGGTACCGACGAATTCCTGACCCATTGCGAACAATGGGGCATCACCCCCTTCCTGACCGTGAACGCCGGCTCCGGATCGCCCGAGCAGGCGGCCGCCTGGGTCGAGTACTGCAACGGCCCGCCCGATTCGGAGTACGGGGCGATCCGGGCCGCCAACGGCCGGACGCAACCCTACGGCGTGCGCCACTGGTCGATTGGAAACGAGATTTGGGGCAACTTCCAGGTCGGGCACGTTGACGCCGAGACCTACGCGCGACGCTGTGTTCAATTCGCCCGAGCCATGCGGGCGGTGGACGACCGACTGCACCTAACCGCGGTTGGGCACGTCCGCAACGTGCTGGGCCGTTGGAACGAGCGCGTGTCAAGAATCGCCGGCGCCAGCGTCGACGCGATTGCAATACACAGCTACACCCTCAACCCGATGATCCTGTCCACGGAACCCGATCCGGAGGAGAAGTACCTGGCCATAGTGGCCGGTCCAGAGACGGTCGATCGAGTGCTGGACGATTCGATCAGCGTGATCGATGAGCACTGGAGCGGGCCCGGGGCCGAGATTTCTTACGACGAATACGGGGTTCGCGAAGACCTTCGAACCGCCACTCCCTGGAAAGAGGTCTACACCCTGCGTGATGGGCTTTGCATCGCCGGAATCATCCAGTCGATGCAGCAGCGCTCCGCCCGGGTGCGGATCGGCGCCCAGTTCGGATTCGCCAACCGGCTCGGGCTAATCGACGTGGAAGCCGACTCGATCGCCGAAACTCCGTGTTTCCAAGCGTTCGCGCTGCTGGCCAATCACTCCGGTCCGCTGGCGGTTGCCAGCACCTGCCGTTCGGAGTCGTACAGCACGCCCGGTCTGGGAACCGAACCCCCGCAGCGGGCGGTGCCCTGGCTGCGCGTTGCCGCCACCGCCAGCCGGGATAGCGACCGCGTCTGGATATCGGTGATCAACCGTCACCCCGGCCAGGCGGTCACCGCGATGATCGAGATCGCCGGTGATTGGAATCCGCGCGCTCGGGTGAGCGTGCTCGGGGGCGACGGACCCAACGCCCGCAACGCCGCCGGTGCTGTCCCCGTCGTCCGGCTCTCGCGCGCCGACTGCGAACTGGAGCCGGGAGACCGGGGTTTTACCCGCCAATTCGAACCGCATTCGTTGACGGTGCTCGAATTGTCCCGCGTCTGAGAGTGCCTCCGGCCAAAATGATCGGCGCCCCCTGAGGGGGTCGGTGCGGCCGGCGGCGGGGCGGCAAGCAACAAGGGGTGGGATCGACTATGAACATCATCGTGATCATGCTGGACAGTTACCGGCAGGACCACTTCGGCTTCTACCACCAGGGTCGGCGCGTCTTCCCGAACGTCCCGCCCTGCCAAACGCCCAACATGGACGCGTTCGCGGCCGAGTCGGTTGTTTTCGATTCGATGTACGCCGACGCCCTGCCGACGATTCCAGCCAGGACCGCACTGTTTACCGGAAACCGCACCCTCTTCACGCGCGCCTGGCAGCCGCTGGCCGACGAGGATTTTTCGATTTCGTCGATCCTGGCCCTGGAGGGATACGTATCGGCGCTGATCGCCGACGTCTACCATTACCGCGCCGCCGACCAGAACTTCCACGCCGGATTTCACGCCTACGAATGGGTGCGCGGGCAGGAATACGATCCCTGGCGCTCGGAACCCCCCAAGAGCGATCTGGCCAAGTTCACCAACGAGCACTACGACGAGCTCTGGCGCGCCAACGTGGCCCAGTTCATCGTGAATACCGAGGAATTCGCGCGGAAAGAAGACTGGTTCGCATTCAAAGTCGCCGACCTGGCCTGCGACTGGCTGAAACGCAACCGGGGGCAGGACAAGGTCTTCCTGTGGATGGACAGCTTCGACCCCCACGAGCCGTGGGACCCGCCTGCCGAATTCGACGTATACGGCGACCCCGATTACACGGGTCCACGCTACGTGATGCCCATGGGCGGGCCGGCGCGCAACTGGTACAGCGATGCCGAAATCGACAACATCCGCGCTCTTTATGCCGGCGAAGCCGCGTCGGTCGATGCCGCGGTCGGCATGGTGCTTGAACAACTGCGCGAACTGGGCTATTACGACGATTCGGCAATCGTGCTGATGGGCGACCACGGTCACCCGCTGGCCGATCACGGAAAGTTCCTAAAAGGTGCCGACCGCCTCTACAACGAACAGCTGTTGATACCGTTCATGGTCCGCCTGCCGGGCGGGCGCGGCGCCAGGCGCACTTCAGCCATTTGTCAATATCAGGACCTGCTCCCCACGTTGTTGGAAGTGGCCGGGCTCGGAAATTGCACCGCTGACATGCACGGCCGGAGCTTCCTGCCAGTTCTTGAAGGCGACACCGACCATCACCGCGATGCAATCATCTGCGGTTATCACGAGGCGTTCGACCGGGTAATCCGCAACGACCGCTGGAGCCTTGTTCTGCGGCCCGCCGGTGAGGGCGATGAGCTGTACGACCTGCAAGCAGATCCCGGTGAGCGAACCAATCTTCGTTCCGGAAACGACGAGCTGGCCCGCGACATGCTGGCGGGCTTCGGCCGCATGTACTTTGACCACCTTCGCCGCGAGGCGCAGGGACGTCGACACGGCCTTGAGAGCAACGGTCGCAATCTGGGCGTCTGGGGTCCGCCAACCGGCGATCCGGCCGCGCGGCCGTTCATCCGCCGCTAGCCCATGGCGCTCAGGCTGGCGATCATCGGCGCCGGCCCGGCCGGGGCGCAGGTGATGTACCCCCCGGCGCTGGCCGGCAGCGACCGATTCGAAGTGGCCTGGGTCTACGACCCGGACCGCAAGAACAGCGCCGCGCTGGTCGACGCTATCGGCCAAGGCCGGCCGGCCGCCAGCCTGCAGGAAGCGCTCACCGATGGGGTTGAGGCGGCCATCATCGCCTCGCCGGTCCAGTTTCATCGGCCGCAGGCGATAGCCGCCTTGGAATCGGGCCTGCACGTTCTGGTTGAAAAACCGATGGCGCGCACGCTCTCCGGATGCCGGGCGATCCAGCGGGCGGCGGCGGCCGCCGGCAGGGTCCTGATGGTCGGATTCATGAAGCGGTTCGACCGCAGCTTCGAGCGCGCCACTGAAATGGTCGCCGGTGGCGAGCTGGGAACGATGATCGAGGTCCGCTGTGATTGGTCGCACCGTTCGCCGTTTCCGGCCCACGAATCGCGAGCTCACCCCCAAACCTGGGGCGGGACCTTCCAGGACCACGGATCGCACACGATCGACCTTTGTCGTCTCTGGCTGGGTGATATCGAGCAGGTGTCGGCCGAGATGAAGATCGCGTTCGGGGAACGCCACAACGAGGATGTCGGCGCGGCCATCTGCCTGCACGCGCAAGGCGCGATCTCAACCCACAATATTTCCAGGGTGCACACGGGGCGGATGATGGAGAGTTACGACCTCGTAGGAACGCGCGGCCGCCTGCGGATCCAGTATTCCGGTCGGGCCAGCTACGCCTCGGCCGATCCGTTCCAGATGACGTTTTTCGGGCCCGGCGGAACGACTCGCGACCTGACGGTGCGACCGCTGGCAAACATTCGGGCCGAAATCGCCCGCAACGGTCGCTACGCCCGTGAGTTGAACCACTTTGCCGACTGCATCGCGGGCGAAGCTGAAAACCGTGCCCCGGGCGACGCCGGATCGGCCGCGGTGGAGGCAGTCAACGCAGCGTTCGCATCGGCCGCCAGCGGCGCCAAGGTCACCCTGCCGCTGCAGGTCGAGCCCGACCTGGCGGCCTTCTTCGAGGCGCTCAGGAACGGCGCCAGGGACAGGGACCGGCGATGAACGGGGCTGGGTTACTCGTGCGCGGCCTGGCCGCACACGGGGTCGAGCACGTCTTCGGCCACCCCGGCCACGGCAACACCAACATTTTGGACGCCCTCCTGGACGAGCCGGGAATCAGGTTCCACCTGGTCCGCCACGAGCAGGCCGCCGCACACATCGCCGACGGCTACGCGCGAGTCGCCGGCAAGGTCGGAGTCTGTACCGGATCGGTCGGACCGGGGGCGACCAACCTCCTGATGGGGGTTGCGACCGCCATGTCGACCTCCTCGCCGGTGCTGGCGTTGATCGGATCTCCGATCCGGGACTGGCTGGGCCGCGGGCAGCTGCAGGAGACTTCGCGGCCCGATTCGTCGGGAATCGATCAGGCATTCATGCAGATGTACCAGCCGGTTACCAAGCGGGTCTGGTCCTGCTGGTCGACCGATCAGATCGCGCCGGCGCTGCGCAAAGCGTTCACAACCGCCCAGGTGGGAAGACCGGGGCCGGTGGCGATTGAGATCCCCTGGGACGTGCAGGCGGCGGCGGCGGCCGGGAGTGTCGAACCGCCGGATTCGGCATTGGTCCGGGCCCGTCCGCGGGCCGGAAAGTCGGAGACCGCGGCGGCGGCCAAGGCGCTGGCCGAGGCCGAATTTCCGCTGATTCTGGTAGGCAACGGGGCGCGGCGGTCCGGCGCCGCAGCCGAGGTGATCGCGCTGGCCGAGCTGCTTGGCGCACCCATTTCCTCATCGTTCGTGGCCAAGGGACTGATTCCCGAAGACCACCCGCTGAGCGTCGGTATCTGCGGATGGCTTGGCCACCCGGTCGCCCACGAGCTGATCCGCGAACACGCCGACGTGATCCTGGCCGTGGGGCACCGATTCTCGGACCAGTCCACCAGCTGGTGGACGGAAGGCCGGCCGTTCGTTCCCCAGAACAGAATCATCCAGGTCGACGTCGAACCCCGCGAAATCGCCCGGACCTGGCCGGCCGAGACGGCCCTGGTGGGCGACGCCCGGGCGGTTCTGAGCGACCTGCTCGACCGGTTGTCGGACCTGGGCGGCCGCCCGGGGGCCCCAGAATCACGCCGATTGGTCGAGCGCGCCAAATCGTCTTACAAGCTCGAGTTGCCGGATCCCGACGCCGAGCCGATGAACCCGCTGCGCATCGCCGATCAGGTCCGCCGGATCCTTCCGCGGCGATCGCTGCTTTCGATCGACACCGGCAACCACGCCCACTATTTCTCGTTCAACTTCCCAATCCTGGAAGGCGGGGAATTCCTGAACCCGGGCGGGTGGACGCCGATGGGCTGGGGACCGACCGCGATCATCGGCGCAGCCCTGGCCAAACCAGGGCTGCCGGCAGTCTCGATCACCGGCGACGGCGGATTCCTGATGGTCTGCCAGGAGATCGGCACCGCGGTCGAGATGGGCCTGCCGATCGTCTGGCTGGTCTTCAATAACGGCGTACTGGCGGCGATCCGGGAGGGCCAGAAGGCCGATTTCGCGGGTCGCACGATCGGTACCGAATTCCAGGTGTCCACCGACTTCGCGACTCTGGCCCGGGCGCTGGGCGCCGAGGGGTTGCGGGTGAACCGGCATTCTGAATTCGACGGGGCGTTCGAGCACGCGCTGCGGCTTGGCGGACCCTGCGTTCTGGACCTGGCGATCGATCCCGACGCCGATCACCCGCCGGTCGCCGGGTCCTGGTTCGAACCCGGCCGCGGCGAGCCGGCCGCGCAGCCGCGCGGCGGGGAACTGCTCTACACCGGCGCCGCCTGATCCTGCCAAGGCGACGGCCTGGCCCGGCGAAAATGTCAATGGTGGGGTCCGGTTTTCTGCAGCCTAGCCCGTCCGAATCCACTAGTCCCCGATTCCAGGCCAATCCGAACAGGTCGCCCCATGGTCCGAAGCTGGCAATTTGACGATTACGCAATCGACGCGCTCACTCAGGTCGAAAAAGGCCGGCCCCCGCTCGGCGAGAGCGACGTCCGCGTGGCAGTGCGCGCCGTGAGCCTGAATTACCGCGACCTCTTGGTGCTTGAGGGGTGGGTCAGCCGCGACCTGGAACTGCCGGTGGTTCCGCTGTCGGACTTTTCCGGCGACGTCATTGACGTCGGGGCCGGCGTATCCGAGTTTTCGGCCGGTGACGGGGTCGTGAGCAACTACGTGGCCGACTGGCAGGATGGGCCGTTCCAGGACCGGTACCTGCAAACCACGCTCGGCACCCCCGGCCCCGGCGTGGCGGCGACCGAATTGGTCCTGCCGGAAACCGCCCTGGTGGCCAAGCCGTCCAATCTCACTCACGCAGAGGGCGCTACCCTGCCGATCGCCGCTCTGACTGCCTGGTCCGGACTTCACGCCGGCGATCCGCTGGGGCCGGGAAGCACCGTGCTGGCGCTGGGCACCGGCGGGGTATCTGTTGTAGGCCTCCAAATGGCCAAGGCGATGGGCGCCCGAACCATCATCACCAGCAAGGACGACGAAAAACTGGCGACCGTGGCCGGGCTGGGTGTCGATCACGGAATCAACTATCGGACCCACCCCGAATGGGCGCGACAGGTGCGTGAAATAACCGACGGGCGGGGCGTGGACCTGGTCCTCGAGGCGGGCGGCGCACAGACCCTGAACCAGTCGCTGCGCAGCCTGCGCGCGGCCGGAACCGCGGCGCTGTTCGGAGTCTTGACCGGACCCTCCGGCGAGATCGAGACGAGGACGATACTGGCGCGCCGCCTGAACGTCTGCGGCATTTATGTCGATTCGCGGGCAGAGTTCAAGCGCATGAACCAATTCATCGAAAAGGTCGGCTACAAACCCTATATCGGGCAGGAGTTTGAATTCGACGGGCTGCCGGAGGCGTTTGCGGCGATGAAGAACCAGTCGCATATCGGCAAGATAGTAGCGACGGTCTGACCAAACAAATGCAGATTACCGGCAAGGCGGGAGATTGAGCATGAACGTCGTACTCATCATGAACGACACCTGGCGCTACGACCACGTGCGCGCCAACGGCAACGACTGGATCTCGACCCCGAACCTAGACGGGTTTGCAGCCGAATCGGCGGTGTTCGACCGTTCCTACATCGGATCGTTTGCGACCATACCCTGCCGTCACGATTTGATGAAAGGCCGCTACGGCGAGCCCCTGCACTACTGGCGCCCGCTGCAGTGGGACTGCCTGACGTTGCCCGAAGTGCTGCGCGCCAACGGCTACGTCACGATGCTGATCAACGACACCCCGCACATGATCAATTACGGTTTCGGTTTTGACCGGCCGTTCCACGCTTGGCAAATGATTCGCGGCAATGAAGTAGACCGGTTTCGCACCGACTGGTTCCGCGAATGGAGGCTCGGCAACATGGACAAATTTCGCACGAGCGCCGGGATGGCCCAGTTTTACCGCCAGACCCACGACAAGTTCCTCGAGGAACAGTTCTTCGCTCCGATGGTCATGGATGCGGCCTGCACCTGGCTGGAGCGCAATCACAACCACGACAAGTTCTTTCTCTGGGTCGACTCCTTCGACCCCCACGAACCCTGGGATCCGCCGCAGCACTACCGGGACATGTACGCACCCGACTACGACGGGGTGGAAGTGGTCTGGCCGGCCTATTGCCGATCCTCGGACGTGTACACCCCCGAAGAGCAGGAGCACATCGGAAAGCTCTTTGCGGCCGAATGCACGATGTGCGACACCCACATCGGGCGCGTGCTGACCACGATCGACAACCTGGGCCTGCGCGAGAACACGGTCGTGGTGATCATGTCCGATCACGGCCACTACTTCGGCGAGCACGACCAGCAGTCCAAGTCCGGCCCACTATACGAAGAGGTCTCACATCAGATCCTGATGATCAGGCACCCGCACGGAATAGGGTCAGGCGAACGCTTTCAGGCCCTTACCCAGCCGGCCGATTTCGCCCCCACGGTCCTTGAAATGCTCGGAATCGAGGCCCCGGCCGAAATGGGTATCCAGGGCAGATCGCTGCTGCCGCAGATGGCCGGTTCCAACGAGATTCATCGTCCGGTGGCCGTGTCCGGCACGTTCCCGTACGAAATCCTGCCGGTCGGCGATCCGACCTACGCCGGGCGAAGAGTCCCGGCCCCAATGGTGGAACCGGGCTGGACCCCGCTGACAGTCACCGGCCCGGAGTACGCGTTGATCGCCTACCCGGAACGGGAGCGCAACGAGGTTTATCACCTGCCCAGCGATCCGGGCATGACCAGCAACATCGTGGACGCAAACCGCGAACGCGAGCAGGAACTACACCGGGAGTTGATGGCCTTCCTGGAGACCCACGACAGCCCGGAATGGATCAAGCGGATCTACGGCGACGGTCCGGCCGGGGTGCAGGTTCCCGACATCGACGAACACCTCAAGCTGGTGCGTCAACGCGGCATGCCGTTCACCGTCACCCTGGACGGTTCGGTCCTCTGAATTCGCCAAACCCAGCGTTGCCAATACCGGTAATACCTCCGACCACTCTTAGGAATTCACCTTGAACGTCATCCTGATCATGAACGACACGCTGCGTTACGACCACGTCGGCGCCAACGGGAACCCCTGGATCTCAACTCCAAACCTGGACGCGTTCGCGGCCGAGGCGGCCGTATTCGACAACAACCACCTCTGCTCGTTCCCCACGGTTCCCAATCGCCATGAAATGATGAAGGGCCGCCACGGCAACCCCTTCCAGGCGTGGCGACCGCTGGAGTGGGGGGCGATGACGTTGCCCAAGGCCCTGCGACTAGCCGGCTACGAAACGATGTTCATCCACGACACCCCGCATCTGGCCAACTTCGGGTACGGGTTCGACCGGCCGTTTTCCGGCTGGGAATTCGTCCGCGGGAACGAGGCCGACCGCTGGCGGACCGACTATTTCTCAGAGTTGCAGGTTCCCGGCGGCGGCAAGTTCACCTGGGACCAGCAGGCCACCCATGAATACCGCAACTACCGCCACATGCGACGCGAGGAGGACCAATGCGTAGCCCGGGTGATGTCGGCCGCCTGCGAGTGGCTGGATCACAACGCCGGGCACGAGAAGTTCTTCCTCTGGATCGATTCCTTCGATCCCCACGAGCCGTGGGACCCGCCCCAGCACTACGTCGACATGTACGATCCCGGTTACGAAGGCGTGAAGATCACCTGGCCGTCTTTTGGGGAAGTCGCCGACAAGTTCAGTCCGGCCGAGCAGCGCAACGTCAAGGCCCTGTACGCCGGCGAGGTGACGCTGATGGACCGCTGGATCGGCCGGGTGCTGGAGAAGATCGACGACCTGGGGCTGCGCGAGAAAACCGCCGTGATCATCATGTCCGACCACGGATTCGATTTCTTCGAGCACGGCTACGTCGGCAAGCGGGCAATCTATCCCGAGGTGGTTCGCACCGTCCAGATGGTCCGCCTTCCGGACGGAGCGGGCGCCGGGAGCCGGATCGCCCAACTTACCCAGCACCCAGACTTTGCGCCTTCGGTATTCGACCTGACCGGAGTAGAGGTTCCGGAGGGGATGGACATACAGGGCAGATCCTGGGTCCCGCTGCTGAGCGGCGGCGGGTACGAGGCACGGACGGCAACCGTTTCCGGCAACGGTCCTTCCTACTTTGACGCGAGAAGCCCGTTCGCCGCGGCCTTGGCGGGACGGTTCACGGGCTGGTCGCCGCTACAGGTGACCGACGGACGCTGGTGGCTGGTTGACAACGCCGACCCGGGGATGCGCGAACTCTATGACGTCGACGCCGATCCGGATACCCAGGTCAATCTGTACGGCCAGGAGCCCGATCATTACGCGCGGTTGCACGCAGAGCTGATTTCATTCCTGGAGCAGTCGCAGGCCCCCGAAATTGCTATCAAACTGTTCCGCGACGGGCCGGACGGGATCGATCCGAAGCAGGGTGCCGCGGTCTTTGCCCCGGGCATGTTCCCGGATGGAGTTCCAATGAACACCGTCCGCCCCGGCAACGTCGTCCGACGAGACTGATTCTGCGTACCCAATAAGAGAAGCCACCCAGCAAAACATGCGCATCATTTATTTCGATATCGATTCGCTGCGGCCGGCGCACCTGGGCTGCTACGGGTATTCGCGGCCGACCTCGCCTACCGTGGACGCGTTGGCCGCCGAAGGAGTGCGCTTCGACGGCTGCTATGGTTCCGACCTGCCGTGCAATCCGTCCCGGGCGGCCCTATTCTCGGGCCGTTTCGGAATTCTCAACGGGGTGGTCGGCCACAACGGGCCGGCCCAGCACATGCGCTATCCGGGCGAGGGCCACCGCCACGATCCCGAGCGGCCCATGTTCATGCGGCACCTCCAGCACGCCGGCTACAACACCGTCTCATTTTCCGGTTTTGCCCAGCGGCACATGTCCTGGTGGTTCACCGCCGGGTTCACCGAATTCCACGGCAACAAGCTCCCGGGCGGGCTCGAATCGGCCGATGACGTGAACGGACTGGTCGAACCCTGGCTGCAGGACAACGGCCAGAGCGACAACTGGTTCCTGCACGTAAATTACTGGGATGTCCACCATCCCTATCGGGCCCCCGACCAATATTGGGACCGGGTGCAGGCCGCCGGTCCCGGACTGGAGTGGCCCGACGACGCAAAAATCCGCGCCGACTACGAGCGCTACTACGGCCCCCGCTCGGCACGCGACTGGGGCATCATGGAGCGGCAATGGGCCGGTAGGGCCTATTTCGAGCGGTTTCCGCGGATGCGGGCTCAGATCCGCAATCGCGAAGACCTGCAGGCCTTTGTCGATGGACACGACGCGGGCATGGCCTACGTCGACGACGCCATCGCGCGGATCCTTGACATCCTGCGCGAGCTCGGGATTTACGAGGAAACCGCGATCATAGTCTCCTCCGACCACGGCGAATCGGTTGCCGAACAGGGCCTATATTTCGAGCACGGCAACGCATCCGAGGGGACCGCCCACCAGCCGCTGGTTATCCGCTGGCCGGGCGTGACCGACGGCGCGCGCGGCTCCTCCTACGACGGGCTGCTTTACCAGCTCGACCTGGTCCCCACCGTAGCCGAATTACTCGATCTGGAGATCCCATCCGGCTGGAGCGGGGAGAGTTTTGGCCAGGCCCTGCGCGGCGAGTCTTGGCAGGGACGCGACCACCTGGTGTGGGGAACCGGGATATTTACGTTCCAGCGGGCGGTCCGGACTCGCCGGCACCTATTCATCCGGACCCTGCATCCGGGTTGCCTGCCGGTCGATCCGATTTCGCTATTCGACATGGAGAAAGACCCCCGGCAGGAACATAACCTGGCCGCCAGCGACCCGCAGGTAACGGCGGACATGGATCATCTGCTTTCCAACTGGTGGTCCGACCACTGCACCGGCCCGGGGAGCGTGCGCGACCCATTCCAGGACATGATGGACGTTACCCCGGACACCTACATTCCGCTTGAGGCGGTGCTGGCCCACCTGGAAGAAGACGGTCGCCCCGAACAGGCCCAGGACCTGCGACTCCGGCGCGGTCTCCTAGCCGAGCAAGCAGATGGCCGGCCGTTCTGACGCGCGGCAGCGCCGGCGCCGGCGCATGGCCGAAGTGCGAACTCGCGCCGCCGCCGATCAGACCGGGGCCGCAGCGCCGCCGCCCGATCAATCTCGTGCAGAGCCGCGCCGGCTGCGCCGGCGCGACGTATTCCTAGGGACCGGAGCGGGCATAGTGGCCGGCGGCCTGCTGGGCGGACTGAACTGGTTCGACGCCCAATCGCGGCAGAGCGTCCCGGAGCCGATTATTGATGCATCAACGCCCGCGGCCCCGGTTGCCAGCGTGCCGGAACCGGACGCCGAACCCGAATCGGGCGAAAAACCGTTCATCGCCCGGTCGCCCGAAGAACTCGATGGACACCGGCATGCGACGTTGTCGCACCGCCTTGGCGATCCGGGCGCGCCGCTTTTGATCGTCGAGTATTTCTCCTACACCTGTCCGCACTGCATCACCTTTGCCGCGCAGATCGAACCCCAGGTCAAAGAGTCATACATCGACACCGGACAAGCCGTGCTGGTGGCCCGGCACCGTCCGTTCGATACCAACGCGATCAGCGCTTCGCGAGTGGCGATTGCAGCCGCCCAGCAGGACCCGGCCGCGTTCTGGCCGATGCACTACCGGCTGCTGAACCAGATTCGCCAGATGGCCGCGAACGGCTACAGCTGGGAGGACTTCGAGCCGATCGGCAATGAATTCGGCCTGGACGGCAAACTGCTGGTCGAAGACGCCCAGTCGGATCGAACGTCCGAAATCCTGCAGGCCAACATCTCCGAGGCCTCCGGTCTCGAGGTAAACGGGACTCCCACGTTCTTTCTCAACGGCAAGCGCAAGGTGGGCTCCGGATCCTTGAACGAATTTCTGGCCGCAATCGAGGAAGCGCTGGGCAGCGCCCGATGAGTTTCGTGGATTCGCTTACCTACCGCTACCTGACGGCCCTGTTGGCCGTGGTCGGACTGGCGGTCGCGGCGTACCTCAGCGCGTCCGACCTCGCCGGCGAGGCGACAGTCTGCATTGAGGGCGGCGGCTGCGAGGCGGTAACGCAAAGCGCCTGGGGCGAGCTTTTCGGAGCCCCGGTGGCGCTGCTGGGAGTGGCTGCCTACGCGCTGATCGTGCTGGCGGCGGCGGCCGAGTTGTTCTGGCGCGACAAGGTGCACCCTGACTCGACGCTGGCCCTGGTGCTCCTGACCGCGGCCGGATCGACGTTTTCGGTTTACCTGACCATCGTCTCGGCGACCCAGATCAACAACTTCTGCATTTGGTGCATATCGTCGCTGCTTATCCTGCTGCTGCTCTTCGGATTGAGCCTGAATAGAGCGCTGCGCCTGGCCGCCATCGACAGTTAGCTGGCTCGCGGCCGGCGGTCAGATGTTGCCGACCGCCAACGCGCCGTCCACCCGCAGATCCAACCCGGTCACCGCGTCGGAGTCCTCCGAGGCCAGGTAGAGGGCCGCCCGCGCCACCTGTTCGACGGTTATCAACTTGCCGGTCGGAACCCGCGACATCAGTTGCTCGAGCGGCATGCGGCTACCGGAGCCGGCCGAGCTCCAGAACAGCGGAGTGTCGGCATAACCGGGCGAGATCGAGTTGACGCGTATGTCGTGCTTGGCCCATTCCTCGGCCAATACGTAGGTTGTCATTACCACCCCGGCCTTGGAGGCGCAATAGGCCGCCCGTTGCGGAATCCCGCGATAGCCGGCGACCGAGGCCATGTTGATGATCCGCCCGCCCTCGCCCTGGGCAATCATCTGCCGGCCGGCAAGCTGGGCGCCAAAAAATACGGCGCAGAGATTGAGGTCAATCATCTGCCGGTACTCGGCTTCCACCACTTCTTCGGAAGCGCTCCCGCCGGCTCGGCCGGCGTTCCCGACCCAGACGTCCAGTCGCCCGAACCGCGCAACGATCGCATCCACAAACGCCTCCAGGGAGGAGTTGTCGGTGACGTCGGCCTCAAACGCGAGGCCCGTACCACCGCCTTCCTCGATCCCCGCAATGACCCTTCGGGCGGCCGGCAGGTTGATGTCGCAGATCGCCACCGCCGCGCCTTCGGCGGCAAATTTCTGCGCGATTCCCTTGCCGAACCCGTCGCCGCCGCCGGTGATGGCGGCGATTTTTCCGGAAAGCTTGCCCGCGGTCACGCTCAGACCTCCCAGTCCGGCCAGTGCCGCAACCGGGTCGCGATCCGCTCGGCCGCATGGCCGCGACCCTGCTCGCGCAGGTAATCAATCCAGTATTCATACGGCACGTATTTGAACGGGCCCGACTCAATCACCTTCGGCATCGGGTCGCCCGGATGGCCCGGGCGACCCGCCTGGCGATGGGTCCATTCGGTTAAGAGGTGGTCGAGTTCGGCCACCACATCCGGGCGTTCGGTGGCCAGGTTGTTGGTCTGGCGCGGATCGCAACGCATGTCGTAAAGACTGAGCGGGGGGTAATCGAATAACCCGGGGTGGTACGTCCGGGTCAGGTACCAGTCCCGGGTCCTGACCGAGCGCTGGCAAGCGTACAGGCCGTGCGAAAGCACCAGGTGATCGCGGCTCGAAAATTCCCCGGCGGCCCCGAGCAGCGGCGCCAGGCTGGCTCCGTCCCACCCGGATTGGGGGTCTATACCGGCCAAGTCGCACAGCGTCGGGGCAATGTCCAGGCTGTAGACGAATTCGTCGCAGACGGCGCCCTCGGCCACCCGCCCGGGCCACGAGATGATCAGCGGGATATGGTGCGGGGCCTCGTAACCGTTGCAGTGATCGCCGTAGATGCCGAATTCACCCTGGGCTTCGCCGTGGTCGGCGGTGATGATGATGCACGTATCGTCCAGGACCCCTTGGTCCTCCAGCACTTCCAGCAACTGCCCGATGTGGTAATCGACGTAGGCAATCGATCCGTCGTAGCCGTTAATCCACTCCTCGAAATCGCTCAGGCGGTCAAAGCGCGTATCCGGCACTGTCCCGGTCTCGGGATCGCGGTAGGGGTTCACGGTTGGCGGCGTGAACGGCCCGGAGAGGTCCTGCTGGGCATCAAGAGTTGCCTGATCGGGCCAGTCCGGCGGGGGTTGCCCGTCGAATTTGGTCATCCACTCCGGTGGCACCCGGTAGCGCCGGTGCGGATCCCAGTAATTTACGTGCAGCAGCCAATCGTCTTTCTGGCAGATCCGCTCAAGCACCGGCAGGGCGGCGGCGTTGACCTCATCGGCGGTCTCGTTGCCGCGCTTGAGGGTGTGGTGATGGTATTCGCGGAACCCCGAAGTGTGCCAGAAGGCATGATGGCGGTCGGCAAACGACGAAACCGAAGCCGTGTAATACCCGTTGACGAGGAAATTCCTGGCCATTGTCAGGGTCAGGCCGCCGGCCCGCTCGAGGTGGATGTCTGCCGGCAGCCGGTATTCGGACCCCGGCCCCCAATGGGTCACCACTCCGTTGTTGATGCCGAACATGCCCCCGAACAGCGAGGCCCGGCCCGGCACGCAGGGGGAGTCGGAAACATAGCAGCTATCGAATCGCGTGCCGCGGGCGGCGATCGAATCGATATTGGGTGAGGTGTCGCGGTGATACCCGTAGCACCCCAGGTGGTCGGGGCGCTGCGAATCTATGTCAATCAGCAGGACGCGCACTGCGGGCTCCTCCGATGCGGGGGTCTTTGTCGCGCGGGACGACGTCGCCGGTGGCAAGAAACCAGTCGGTGAGCCGACCGGCAAGTTCGAGTCGGACCGATTGATGGTCGGGAGAGTCGATCAGGTTCACCTGCTCGCCCGGGTCCGCAACCAGGTCGTACAGCTCGTCGCGGTCGCGCAGGCGACGCACGTACTTGTGCGTGGTCGTGCGAATCGCCGCCGCCTTAGCTACCGAATCCGGGTTGTCGGTCTGGATTCGGCCCTTCTGGTAGTAGACGTGGTCGGTCCCGCCCAAGCCGTCCCACTTGAGTTCCACCGCCTGGCGCTCGAAATGGTGGTGGCCGCCTTCGACGAATACCGCGTCCTTGTGGTCGAGCGCTTGCCCGCGTATCAACGGCAACAGGCTTTTGCCGTACTGGTCGTGTTCAAGCGGAACGCCGGCGATGTCGAGGATGGTGGGGGTCAGGTCGAGCGTTTCGCAGAGGTGCGGGATCATCGCGGCGCGCTCGTTGGTCGGCAATTTGATGGTCAGCGGCACCCGCAGCAGCACGTCCTCGAATCCGCTGGGCCACTTCTCGACCAGGCCGTAGTCGCCGGCATAGTCGCCGTGATCGGAGAAGAAAAGCACCGCCGCCTCGTCCCAGAATCCATTCCTCTCCAGCGATTCGCGGAGCTCGCCGAACTGGTCGTCGAGCCGCGAGCACATACCCCAGTAGGTGGCGATCAACTCCCGCCAGTCCGCCGCGTTGAGGCGATCCAGCCCATAGGAGCGGTGCATCTCCTGGTGATGGATGGGGGCATCGCCGCGCGGTGGCATGGGGTCGGGTACCCGGTCACGGTCGTGCATCGAAAAGTAGGGTTCCTCGCACCAGTAAGGGCAGTGCGGGAAGATCAGCGGCAGGTACAGGCAGAACGGCTCCGGCGGATTCGATTCGAGGAAGCGGATTGCGCCGTCGATCCACTGACGATCGGTATCGTTCGAAGCCGCGTCCGGGCGTTGACCGAAGTAGAAGCTGCGGAAGTGCTTATGCTCCGGCGGCCAAGGGTTGGCGGTGAACTTGCGGTAGTCGAAATTGATTTGGCCCTCGTGCGAAATGCTGTCGGGGAATGACTCCTGCGCCAGGAGGTCATTCTTGCCCCACATCTCGACGTGGTAGCCGGCCTGCTTGAGGTACTTGAACACGTTCGGCTGGTGCGGTCGCAGCATGTGCCAGAGAGTGCGGTGGCCATTTACATGCGGCGGCCATCCGGTGAACATGCAGATCCGCGACGGGGTGCAGACCGTGTGATTGACGAAAAAATGCGAAAACGGAGCGTACTCGTCTGCAAAGCGGTCAAAATTTGGAGTGTTAATGACCGAATTTCCGGCGTACCCAACACAGTCCCAGCGCATCTCGTCGGGCATGAAGATGATGATGTTGGGGTGCTTGGGCATGCCCCGATCCTTAGGCAGAAATTTGCGGGTCGCGGGCCAGGGACGCTCTTGGCACCCGGCTATTTAGCTTAATTGGGACTCGGACGCAGTTGGCCGGTCTGGCTGCTTTTTGCTGGCCTTTTGCTGGGATGTCAGCCCGGCGCCGAATCGTCCCGGGCCGGATCGCCGGTTGATTTCGAGCACTTCGTAAACTGGCAGCTGCTGGGCGACCGCCAGATCATATTCCGTTCAAGCGCCGACGGCGACTGGGACATCTATTTCGCCGACGGGTTCGGCGACGAGCTGCGGCGCGTCACCGCCGACCGACATCACAATCGCTATGCGGACCCTTCGTCGGACGGATCCCGGGTCCTCTTTTCCTCCAGCGCCGACGGGGGCGATTTCGATCTGTTCATAGTCGGAATCGACGGCAGCGACCTCATCCAGCTGACCGCCAACGATCTCGAAGACTACTCGCCGGTCTTCTCCCCCGATGGCCGACGGATAGTCTTTGAACGCGACGTCGATTTCTTCCAATTGTTTGAGCTTGATTTGGATAGCGGCCGGGTGCGCCAACTCACGGATGTTCCCTGGCACAACTACGCGCCCGACTGGAGCCCGGATGGGCATGAGTTGGCCTATTTCGCCAACCCCGAAGGCGATTTCGACATCTATGTCATCCGGACGGAACAAGCGCCGGGGCAGGACCCGGAGAGGGTGGTCGATACGTTCGCATTCGCCCAGTTCCCAGACTTTGATCCGAGCGGCAAGCGGATCGCGTTTGAGGCCTTCGAAAGCGGGGACTGGGACCTATTCACGTTCGATCGAGAGTCCGGAGAAATTCGGCGCGTGACCCGCGGCGGCGGGGACGACCGCGATCCCGACTATTCGCCCGACGGACAACAAATCGCCTTCTCGCGCGCCGGTGAGGATTCGGCCGACATCTGGATCACAGGCGCCGATGGGGCCCGGGCAGATCTGTTGATTTCAACCCCGGGTCGCGACTCCCAACCGGTTTGGATCAAGTCGGCGCGCGGCCACTGACCGCCGGGGGCTTCAAGGAAGGGAGCTGGTCCCGTCTTCCCGGCGTTTTCCGGGATTTGCGATCCCGCCCGCGGGCGCCGGTTCGCGTGCGTTTACCAGCCTACCTCGTACTGGAGCAGGCGCGAATTCATGTAGGTGATTAGCGCGATTACCAGGAACAAGACCACCGACATCGCCGCCGCGTATCCCATCTTCAGGTACTCGAAGGCATTGGAGTAAATCAGGAGAACGACGGTGACGGTGCTGTCGAGCGGGCCTCCGGTGAGTACGCCGTTGCCTGGCTGTTGCGTCATGATCCACACCTGCACGAACATCTGCAGGGCGCCGATGAAATAAACGATGACCACGAAGTACGTGGTCGGCGCCAGCAGGGGCAAAATGATCCGCAGGAATTTTGATACCCGTCCCGCGCCGTCGATGTCGGCGGCCTCGATAACGGTCGGCGGGATCCCCTGCAGCCCGGCCAGGTAGATCACCATGTTCAGCCCCATGTTCTTCCAGACGCTCATGACGATGATTGCGAGCAGCGCCGATTCCTGGCCTTTGAGCCATTTCGAGGCCGGCAGGCCGACCCAGAGCAGAAACTCGTTAAAGAGCCCGAACTGGGGTTCGTAAAACCAGAGCCAAATCAGCGAGACCGCCACGAACGAGGACACGACCGGCATGTAGAACATGGCCCGGAAAAAATAAATGCCGCGAATCGAACGGTTGATCAACTGGGCCAGCAGCAGCGAGGTGATCACTCCCGCCGGCACGGTCACGAACGCGAACACCAGGGTGTTGCGGATCGCCGGTCCGTAGCGCTCATCGCCCGGCAGGGCGGCGAAATTCTTCCAGATCGGGTCGGCGATCTCCGGAGCGGTGAGCAGGTTGTAGTTGGTTATCGAGTAATAGAACGCGCCGACGATCGGCACCAGGATAAATACCGTGATGAAGAGGATCTGGGGCAGGACGAAGAGGTACCCGGCCAAATTGCGCCGAAAGTAAACACCAAACCGCGCCTGCCCGCCCCCGATCGAAGCGGGGGCGACGGGGCCGTTATTCAAGGAGGCTTACCCCTTGATGCCGGAGAGGGCGATCCCCTGGACGAAGTAGCGCTGCGTCATAAGGAACAGGATCAGGATCGGCACCGTGGCAACCATGGTGGCCGCCATCAGCAGACCCCAGTCCGTGTTGTATTCCTGTCTGAAGTTGGCCAACGCCACCTGCAGGGTCTTGATGTCCTCGTCACGGGTGATGATGAACGGCCAGACGAAGTCGTTCCAGGTCTGCTGGAACGAGAACACCGTCAGAACCGCCAGAGCGGCGCCTGAGAGCGGCAGGATCACGTTCCAGTAAATGCGCAACTCGGAAGCCCCGTCGATGCGCGCGGCATCTTCGAGCTCGCGCGGCAGGGTCTGGAAGAACTGACGCAGCAGGAAAGTTCCATAGGCGGTCGGGAACATCGGGATGGTCAGTCCGGCGTATGAGTCGAGCAGACCGCGTCCGCCCTGGCCCAGGATGTCGTTGCCACCGGTTAGCGGCCAGTTCTTGATCATGATGAACAGCGGAACCATCGTGACCTGGAACGGGACCATAAGGGTGGCTATCACGGCCACGAACAAAACGTCGCGACCGGGGAATTCCAACCGCGCGAAAGCGTATCCGGCGGTTGAAGCAAGCAGCAGGTGGGCCAGGGTGATAACCGTGGCCACAAATGCGCTGTTAAAGAAGAACCGCCCGAAGTTAAGGCCCCAGACGGTGGTGTAGTTATTGAACTGCCAAGCGTACGGAAGATAGGTGCCCGGATCTTCAATCGCGAAGTCGAACAGGTCCTCCGCGGTCTTGAATGACCCCAGGAGCGACCAGAGGAACGGAAAAACCGCCAAGAAGGCGATTACCGACATGAGGATGTAGAGCAACGAACGGCGGATGATCGGCCAGGTACGGCCCTGCGTCCGCAGCGTCGCCGCCGGTTGGGTTTGCGCTACCGCCATTAGGTGATTTCCTTACGAACCGTTCTTCCGCTGTCCGAGCCGCAATGCGGCTATGCACTCGGCCGTTAAGACTTTCATCTTACCGAAACGCCCCTCTTAAATTGAGTGGCGATTCAGATTCAGCCAGCCAGGCTTGATCCACCGGGCGGGCGTTTTTTCGGCGAGGCCGGGTGGCGGCCGCTCGGGCCACCACCCATGCCCCGCTTCTCGGTAGTTCCGTTTGACGGGAACCGCCGAATTGGACGACTTAGCTGCCCGTAATGATTTCCAGGACTTCCGCGTCCATTCCCTCGAGGGTTTCCTCGACGGTAAGTTCGCCGAGAGCGGCCTTCTCGACCCAGCGGCTCATGGCCGGCTGAACGTCGAAGTGCTCCGGAACGATCTGGCGTCCCTTGCCGAACTTGTTGCCGTTCTGGGAGTAGGTCTTCCACGGCTCTTGCTTGTAGAGCTCGTAGGCTTCCATCGCTACCCGGCACGGCATTGAGCGGTCGCCAACCACGTTGATGTCATGGTTTGGACCCGGGGACGCAAAGTACTTCATGGTCTCGAAGGTAGCGTCCGGGTTCTTGGTGAGCTTCCAAGGCATGTATTTATCAACGTAGATCTGCATGATCTGCTCTTTGGGACCACGCAGCGGTTCGCCGACTACCACGTCCGCAAACACGTCCGGGGCGTTCGTTTCGCAGTTGCCCACGTTACCGGGCCAAAGCTGCTGGTACGCCACGCGGCCAGCGCAGAACGCGTGCAGGTTCGGTACGCCGGAGTCCATGCCTTCTTTGGGCATGGTCCCGTCGACCAGACCGGCTCTCACGTGCTGGCTAAGCGCAGTGATGCCCTCGGGCGAGTTGTTAAGCGGCATCGTGCGGTCTTCGGAGAAGTAGTTACCGCCGGCCTGGAACAGCCAGTCCTCGTACACCTGAGTGTGGTGCTGGATGTTGATTCCGGCCTGCTCGAAGATGTCGCCATCTTTGATCGTGAGCTTGGGAGTTGCTTCATTGAGTTCGTCCCAAGTTGTCGGCGGTGTCGGCTCGAGGCCGGCCGCTTCAAAGAACGAGGCTCGGATAACCGCAGAGGCTCGGTAGTTGAACCGATACGGGACACCCTGGATATGACCTTCATAGGTCACGTCCTCAAGCCCGCGCGGGTAGAAGTCGCTCCACTCGTCCCAGTTGGCTACGTACTCATCAATTTCGAGCACCTGGCCCTTTGCGGCCAGTACCGGGGTCCACAGCCCGCCGCCGTACCAAATGTCAGGCGCGGATTGGGCCGCAAAACCGGTAGTGATCTTCTGGAAAGAGCTTGCCCAGTCGGAGAAGTCGGGTTTGACCTGAATACCGGTCAAGTCCTTGAACTTGGCGATTTCAGTGCGTGCCGCTTCCTGGCCAGCCGGGTTGAGTCCGTTGAAGCGGAATTCAATTTCCACGTCATCGAACATCATCATTTCGTCGCCCTTGTCGGCCATGGCGTCGCCGCCACTGTCCGCCGGAGCGGCGGGTGCCGCAGCTGCCGGAGCCGCAGCTGCCGGGGCGTCTGCCTCTTCCTCGCCACAAGCGGCCAGGATGGCCAGACCGGTTGCCCCAGCCATGCCGGTTAAGGCACGTCTTCGGGTTATGCGCAAGAGTGTTCCTCCTACTTTGAGTTGCTCTGATATCCCGCCGGCGCGCTGGGATCAATAAAGAATCCCGCGCCAGCAGTGTCCTCCCAAATATTCAGAGAAGGCCAACCGTTGACGGGCCTATCAGTTGGGCGCATTTTGCGCCCATAGAGGGTCAATGTCAAATCCACTGAAGGTAAGCGCCGAATCGACCAATCGCAATCGCGCAGCTTTCGACCGTGTCGGCACTTCGGGTCAGTGCTGCCTAAAATCGGTCAATCGTCCCCGCTTACACCGCTGGCCCGCGGCGGCCGGCAGCGAGCACCAGGGGCGTGGCGCGATTGGCCCCGAATAGTTCGTTTGCGCGACCGATATATATATGGAGAAGAGATACAGGAGGCAGACGTGGTGAGAAATGACTCGATCATTAGCCGCCGGCGACTGCTGGCCACCGGATCCGCCGGTGCGGCCATATTGGCCCTGGCCGCCTGCGGCGAGGCCCACGACGAAGGCAGGCTCGGCGGGGCCGAAGAAGTTGCCGGCGCCGCGCGCGCGGGCGGCGGTCCCTCGGCCGAACTCGACGGCGGGCCGAAGTTCGTGGAGGACCCGACTGAGATGGTTGGGCCGGTTGGCATCGGTCAGAACGACGAACGCAAGGACATCTACGTTGTCACCGCCGACAACAAGCTGTTTGAATTCACTAATGAGGGCGTCCTCAACTACTGGTCCGACGGTGGCGATGAGATAACCGATCGCCAACACCCGTTCAACGCCCCCTCTGACACCACGATGGACCGCACCCGGGTTCTCTGGGTGCTGGACGCCGGCAACGCCCAGGTGCAGAAGTTCTCAACCTACCTGGGACGCCCTGAGGGACACATGAACATTCCCAAAATATGGGGCGACCCCGACCTGGAAGGCGCTACCCAGCTGCGCTCGAGCGGGTTTGGGTTTCCGTACATAATCACCGCCGACGAGCGTTTGATTCGGTTTTCCGCCGACGGCAGCAACAAGACGGTAATCGAACCTCCCGAGGCCGGCGGGCTCTGGCGCGGCGTTACCGCGGTCCCGGTTGAAGGCGAAATATTTGGACTGGACTGGGATCCAGACCAGGGCAAATCCAAGCTCTTCCAAATCAACCGCGTCGGGCTCGACTACGAGATCGAGCACAAGGCCGATTTCGAAGACCTCGTCGAGCCCGGTCACATGTCAGTGAACCGTGAAGAGCAGTTCTACGTGCTTGACCCGGCCAATGATGAGATTCACCGGTTCGAGATCGACGGCACCCGAAGCGCCAGCTTCGGCGGCTCCGGATCTGGCGATGGCCAGTTCTCCGGGGCCACCGGCCTGCAGGCCGGCGTAGAAGGCGTATACGTCGCCGATAACGGCAACAACCGGATCGTGCACTTCGACTCGGACGGAAACTTCATCAAATCCTGGGGCGGCGCCGGCACCGGTTAATTCGAACCTGGTTGAATTACCCTGACGGCGCGGCAATCCCGCGCCGTCAGTTTTTTGGGGACCAAGTGAAACACTCCAACGACCGCATACAGGACCCTCTGGAGCTGTTCCCTGAGGGCACCGCGCGCGACGCTGCCGGCCGCCTGATCCTAGGCGGATGTGCAGTGACCGACCTGCTCGAGCAATTCGGCAGCCCGCTGTACGTCTACGACGAAGACGCGGTCAGGGCATCCTGCCGGCAGTACCGCCTGCCACTGGCCGCGGCTTATTCGAATTCGCGGGTGATATACGCCGTCAAGGCCTATGCCGACCTGCACGTGCTCGGCCTGGTGGACGAATGCGGGCTCGGGGTCGATTGCGTCGGCGCCGGCGAGTTGACCGCCGCGCTCGAGGCTGGCATCGACCCGGGCATGGTCACGTTACACGGCAACAACAAATCGCGCGCCGAGATCGAGCTGGCGTTGGACGCCGGGATCGGACAACTGGTCGCCGACGGGGAGGATGATCTCTCATTCATCGGTCATGTAGCCGCCGGGCGCGGTATCCGCGCTCCGGTCCTGTTGCGGCTCACGCCAGGCATTTCAGCCCATACCCACGAGTACATTAGGACCGGCGAGCTCGACTCCAAGTTCGGCATTCCGATTTCCACCGGTCAGGCCCGCGCGGCCGCCAAGTCGGCGCTTGCTGATCCCGGAATCGAGCTGCTCGGTTATCACGCCCACATCGGTTCGCAGATATTTGACCGCCAACCGCTAATCGACAACGCACGCAAGTTAGTGGAATTTGCCATTGCGACTGAGCGCGAAACCGGCTATTTCCCGGCTGTCATCTCGCCGGGGGGAGGCGGCGGCGTGCGGTACACGCTGGACGATGCCGGACTGGATCCGGGCCCGCTGATGACCGCGATCGGGTCAGCGGTTACCGAAGCCCTGCCCGATGCGCGCCGGCCTCTGCTGGTGGTCGAACCGGGCAGGTCGCTGATCGCCCGGGCCGGCGTGGCCCTCTACAGCGTCGGTACGATCAAATCGATTCCGGACATCCGCACCTACGTGGCCGTCGACGGCGGCATGGCCGACAACATCCGCCCTGCCCTGTACGGCGCCGAATACACGGTGGTGCTGGCCAACCGCCAACCAGGCCCGCCGTTCGGGACCGTAACCGTTGCCGGCCGCTACTGCGAGTCCGGCGACATCCTTTTCAAGGACGCGCAACTGCCTCGGCTGCGACGCGGCGACATCCTGGCAGCGGCAACCTCGGGGGCCTACGGGATGGCAATGGCATCGAACTACAACATGGCCCTGCGGCCGGCGGTGGTATTCGTAACTGACGGCCGGTCGACTCTCACCCGTCGGCGCGAGACCGAAGCCGATCTATTGGGCCTATTCCCGCAATCAGGTGAGGGTTAACAGCCAGTCGATTAATAGATCGATCTCGGCGTCGTTGAGACCCAGGTTCGGCATCAGCGTATCGGCCTTGTGGGCCGGCGGGTCTTTGAGCCAGGAAGCCAGGTTATCGCGGCTGACCTCCATCGTTTCACCGGCCATCATCTGGCGGCTGGCGAACCCGTTCAGGTTCGGGCCAGTGTCGCCGATGGCTTCCGGAATGCCATCCACGATGTGGCAACCGGTGCAGCCCTTTTCAATGAAGATGTCGTAAATGGCCTCAAGTTCGGGAGAGCGTGCGACCGGCGCGGCATCCGCTGCACCGGCGGCGGCGGCGGTGATCGAAAAGATGCCAAATTCGGTCAGCTCCGGCGAATCGATGTAGGGCCGGTAATGGTCGGCAGCCTCGCTGTGGCGCCAAAAAATCTCGGTCACGAGCACGGCGGCCAACACCACCACGATCAGCGCCGCCAGCGTGGCGACGGCCGCGACTTGGACTTCGGTTCGATTAGGCATAGGGCTTGAATTGGACCTCTTTGACCAGTTCGCGCGGACGCGGATTAGTCGAAACCAGAATCTGACCGCCATCCAGACGCAGCGGGTGGTACGCCAGGGGGCGTGGAGCCGGACCGCTTACATTGTCGCCATATTCGTCGTAGACGGAACCGTGACAGGGACAGCGAAACTCGCGCTCAACCGGATCGAACGGAACTTTGCAGCCCAAGTGCGTGCACTCGTGATTTAGCGCGATGAAACCGCGCTCACTGCGGGCCACGAATATGCCTGCAGTGGGGATGAACTTGACTTCGCCTTCGGCGTAGCTGGCTGGTTCGCCGGCGTCCAGCCACTCCTCGTCAACCTCGCGCGCTGGCATGAGGTAAGCGACCCCTGAGGCCACCGCCGCCAGCGGCGCCAGCACACCCATGGTCGATCCGAATACGCCTTTAAGCAAATTGCGTCGAGTCAGCTCGACTAGTCCTGGCTGGCGGGCAGGCATTACGCTACGGCGCGGGAATGCGGGCGATCAAAAAGCGCGGCTGCGCCCGGTCATCCGGCGCCAAAGGCGGCGGGAATCGGAGCCGGTACGTTCCAGGGCGCGTACAGCGCAAGATCCGGGCCGCGCATCGCCCCATAGATGAATGTCAGCAGCACGATCGATACCCAGACTCCGGTGAACAGGAACACGGTCATTTCCCGGCGGTCGGCACCCATCGCCAATCGCCCCACCAACAGGGCGGCCCCGCTTAGCACGATCCAAACGAGCAAGGGCAAGAGCCCGGTCCAGACCAGGGCCGACAGGTCGGACAGATCCAAGAAACCGAAGAAGAGAATCCCGGTCGGCCACCAGCCGGGCGATTCACCGCCGGATAGCTTGGTCAGCTCCAGCGCCGAGTTGATTTCATGGAAAAGTCGACCATCGGGGTCGAACGCGACATAGAGGATCCAGGCGATTCCGAAAAATGCCGCGCCGGCCAGTGCAAACCCAAGCGACCGACCCCCGAACCAGGTTCCCGGGGCGATCGGGTTCGACGCGGTGAGCGGCACCAGCAGCAAGCCGAGAACCCAAAGGCTGGGGATGATAATTCCGCCGATGATGGGATCGTAGCGGAGGTTTAACTCGGCAACCGAGGCCGTAAACCATGGAACCGGAGCCGGATTGTCGGAGGCGGCAACGTTTGCCGGAGGTCCGAGATTGGCCGACATGGCGGCGGCAACAACCAACAGCACCAGCAGCAGGCCCAGTCCCAACAGCAACTCGGTCAGCAGCACCGAGGGCCAGGCAAGCTGTTTGCCGGGAGCGGCGCGAACCGGCCGCACCTGGCCGCGGGCGAGCCCCATCAGGCCGTATGTCTTACCCGAGGAGTCCAACTGCGAAGTACTCAAGCCATTAACCCAGCGTCAGGCATCAAGGCCCCCATTCGGTTGCGGCCGGACCGCCGCGGCGAAGCAGGAAAACGTGCCAGCCGGCCAGCGCCATAAGCGCCAAGGGGCCGACGATGAAATGCAAGGTGTAGAAACGCGTCAACGTGGCCTGGCTCACATCCTCGGACCCGAATGCCAGCAGTCTGATCCACTCGCCAAAGATTGGTCCTTCGGCAAGGATTTCACCACCCCCGGCCGTGATCCAGTAAGCGGATTGATCCCACGGCAATACGTACCCAGTCAGTACGGTAAGTACCGCCCCGAGCAGCATTGCCACCGAAAGAATCCAATTGGCGGCGCGGCCGGCGTAGGCCCCAGTGAAAAACACTCGCACCAAATGCAAGGCCGCAAACGCGACCAGAGCGTGCCCGGAAACTACGTGCAAGTTTTTGATGAGGCCGCCCAAAAACACGTCCGTCTCCAGGCGCACCATCGAGGCATAAGCGCTATTGATTTCGGGTACGTAATGGAACATCAGCAGCAATCCGCTGACGAACATGATCAGGAGGCTGTAGAGGCCGAGCAACCCGAAGCCGAATGAATATGTCGGGCGCAGGTTCGTCGAATTCACCTGCACCGGGTGAAACGCGAGAAAGAAGTTCTGCGCAACCGCCCGCGAGCGATCGGTGTAGCCGTTCTTGGGTTCGGGCCGCAGATTCACGCCGACGACTCCTTCTGATTGCATCGGCGCGAATTGCTCCAATCGCGCTCGCAAAATCGCAGGTTCCGGCAAGCTGCAAGGCCCGCCTGGACCGCACCCATTTTCCCAAAGCGGGACAGGGCGAATGCGCCGGTGGGCCGGCCGCGCATCAGGCCGGCACCTTGATCAAGTCAAGCTCTTCTGAAAAGGCGAACCATTCAAACGAAATTACGTCGGTCGGACATATCTGAACGCAAAGTCCGCAATTCGCGCACTTTGAATCGTCCTTGAGAATCAATGTCGCCTCGCTGGCCGCTTCGGAGTTGCGCTGGAAGTCGAGGCCTGCTCCGAATTCCTGGGCAAGCAGCGAATCCAGCCCCGCGCCGCTGGCGTCTTCAGGTCGGGTCAGCAGCAGGCAACCGGGCGGACAAACGTCCACGCAGTCCCCGCAGGTGATACAACGCGGGCTTTCGAACACCGTGTTCACGTTGCACTTGAGGCAGCGGCGGGCTTCGGCCTGCGCTTCGGTTGCGGTGAATCCGATGTCGACGACATCGAATGGCCCGCGCCGCGCCGGCGGAATAATCTCCGACTCCTGCGCGAGGGCGGTCAGGGAGCCGGTTACCGAAAAATCGGAATGCTCGACCGGGTGCATCCGCCCGTCGCGGCGCACCCCCAGGGATTGCCCCTGGATCAGCGCTTCGACGTCGGCTGCGGCGCGATGGCCGGCGGCAACCGCATAAACCACTCCCTCGTCGGCGTGCGGGGACTGGGCGGCGATCACGTTATCGGGCAACTGGCTCAGCTCGGGGGTTTTTGGTGCTTCCAATTGCGAATGGCCCATCGGTAGGACCACCAGGTCGGCCGATAGCGAACCGCGCCCGGGCCCAAGTGGGACGCTCACTTGGCCCGACTCCTCGGACACCTCGTCCGGGAGGTGGCCGCTGATGATTTCGACGCCTTCGCGCCGGGCCTCGCGGGCGGCTTCAAGCGACCCGATGATGCGGTGCGCGACCATAGTCACGCCGACTGGGTTGCCCGCCATGCGCTGGATGCGAGCGGCGACCCGGGCGGCGTAAATGGATCGGTTGCAACCACCGACTATGACGACTCGGCGGCCCACTTCGGCGGTCTGGCCGACACGCAGTCGCTCGACCAGTTCGGGTGCGGAGATGATCGGACCACCGGTGCCGCGGTACCACTGACCGGGGTCGCCCAGCGCCAGCACCACAGCGTCGTAATTTGCGGCCAACTCGGCAAGATCCAGCCCTTCGCCTAGCCGCATCCCGAATTGGACCTGAACCCCGGGCATTTCCAGAATTGCCGCGACTTCGGCTTCGATGACCGCGCGCGGCAGAACGAATTCCGGTATTCCCCGCAACATCATGCCACCGGCGCGGTCGGTAGCTTCAAAAACGTCGACCGCGTGCCCGAGCAGGGCGAGGTCGTGCGCCGCGGTCAGGCCGGCGGGGCCCGAACCAACGACGGCGATTTGCGCCCCCGCCCGGCGTTGGTCGGCAAAGTTGCGCCGATATTGCGACAGCCCGAAGGCGGAAAATGCGGTCCTGGAGTTTTCCGGCGCCCGTTCGGGCGCTGCCAGGTCAAAGGGGCGCGTAGTCGGCCCCGCAACCTCGGCCGCAAAGCGCTGCAGCGGACCGATCGCGACGGGAGTATCGATGCTCCCGCGCCGACAAGCCGTCTCGCATGGAGCGGAGCAGGCGCTGCCACAGACGGCGGCGAACGGGTTCACCTGGCGGGCCATGTCCCATGCAGCCTGGTACTCGCCGCGGGCGATCGCGGTGACCATTCCCCGCACATCGGTATCCAACGGGCAGGCGGCCTGACAGGCGATCTGCTCGCGGTAGTAATCGAGCCCGGGAAGCGTTACCCGCAGGCCGGTTTCATTGACAGCGCCGGTGGCGCCGGCGCTATCGGGGGGCGCCATTGGTGGTAGGCAAATCCGGGGGCGGGCGGGTTAACCAGCGGATTTTATATTGGGTGCCCGTTTTGACCGGCCGGCGCGACCCGCCAAGACGGACTATCTGCCACCGCTCCATCCGGTCAGCGCCCGGGCGGCGGCGTGGGCGGCCCATTCCCGGCGATCGTCCAGTTGGGCCAATTCCTCCCGGTGCCCGCGACGGTCCAGCGCCCGCGCCAGCAGAAAGTCGGCAAATCCCGGGTTTTTGGGCAAGAGCGAACCGTGCAGATACGTACCAAAGACGTTTCCCGCTTGGGCACCCTCGGTTCCGTCTGCGGAATTGTTGCCGTGCCCGTACTCGACTTTGGCCAAGGGGGCTTGCCCGGCGCCAAGATAGGTGCGGCCGCCGTGGTTTTCGAACCCGACCAGGATCTGTTCCCGCCAGCGGGCCGCCGCGTTACCGATGCAGCGCGGCACTTCGGCGCCGGGGTGGACAGTCTCGACGTCAAGCAGACCGATGCCTTCGAGTACCGTTCCGCCTGCGTCGCGGTAACTGTGCCCCATCAATTGGTACCCACCGCAAACCGCCAGGACCACCACGCCGTCGTCGACGCAGCTTCGCAGCGCCGTTCCGGTCGAGGCCTTGAGGGCCTGGCTGGCCAGTACCTGCTGGCGGTCCTGGCCCCCGCCGATAAGGATTATGTCGACATCCTCTGGGCCGAACGGCAATCCGGCAGTCAAGGGAACTACCTCTGCGTCAAATCCGCGCCAGCGACAGCGCTGGACAAGGCACTCGACATTGCCCCGGTCGGCGTAGATATTCATCAACTCCGGGAGCAGGTGTCCGATTCTGAGGTTCATCGCGCCTGCCAGTGCTGGTCGACGGCTCCCGAACGCAGGAGCCAACGCCGCAACTCGAGCATCGCGGTGTAAGTAGATAGCACCAGCAGCCGCTGCCCGCCAAGCTCCAACGCCGCGCGCAAGGCGGTCTCCACCGGGCCCTCGGCAACGGCGGCGGCTCGGTGTCCGGCGTATTTGAGCCGCAGGGCCATGTCGGCGGCTCGCGAACCTCCGGTAACCAGCTGGCGCGGACCCATCTCGGAAAAGTTGACGTCCCAGATCCAGGAGACGTCCTCGCCGTCGGCGGGTCGATCGTTCAAGAGCAACAGCAGGTCGTAGTTCTCTTTCGGCAAGGTGCGGACCAGCTCGTTGGCGCCGGTCGGATTCTTCATTAGCAGCAGGGTGATTTCGACGCCGTCCAATTCAACCTGTTCGGCCCGACCGAACCTCGGCCCGACCTCGGCAATCACGGCGGCCGAGCTTTCGACCGGATACCCCAGGGCGTGGGCGGCGGCCAACCCGGCCAGCAGGTTGTAGGCATTAAAAGTCCCGGGCAGGGAGCTGTTAATGGTCACCGACCCCCCGTTGACGCGGCATTCGAGCGAAATGCCCGACAAATCGGCCCGCAGAACCTTCCCGCTAATTTCCGGGGAGCGGTGGGCAAACCCGCAGTCCGGGCACTGGAAGCGGCCCAGGTGCGAGTAGGCCACGCCCGAGTAATGCAGCGGTCCAAGGCACTCGGGGCAGAGCGTCGAATCGGCCCATTCATCGGGTTCGGCGCTCGAATCGGAAACGTCCAGACCGAATCCAACCACCCGGCCCCGATAGGACTCGGCTATGTGGGCCAGGACGGGATCGTCCCGGTTGAGAACCAGCACGGGGCGCGGTTCGCAGTCGGCCAGCGAGGCGGCGAAACCGCGGCCCAACGCGTCCAGTTCGCCATAGCGGTCGAGCTGGTCCCGGAACAGGTTCGTTAGTACCACCGCGCGCGGCCCGATCCGGACCAGACTGGCGATCAACTGCGCTTCGTCGAGTTCGAGCACCCCCAGCGAGTCCCGGCGCCAGCGCGCCCGGCCGCGCAGGTCGACCCGTTCCAGCAGGTGCGAAAGCAGGCCGCGGGCCAGATTCGATCCCGACGGGTTGCTGACCACCGGATCATCGCCGGCCCTGGCGATTTCGGCCACCAGCCCGGTCACAGTGGTCTTGCCGTTGGTCCCGGAAACCAGGATCGTGCCGCCACCGAGATCGCCGATTAGCGCGTAGAGCAGGTCGGGGTCGATCGTTGCGGCCACCAGACCCGGCAGTGCAGAACCGCCGCGCCGGGCGATTCTGCGCACCGCCGCGCGACTGAGGCGCGCCGCCGCGACCGCGGCGATTCGGCGCGGACCGGGCACCTATGACCCGTCCCTAGTCGCGGCCGGCCGCCAGGGCCTCGGCTTCATCGATCATGTCTCCGATGAGCGCCAGCCCGCGCTGCCAGAGCCTGGGGTCGTCGAGATCCACGCCCAAGGGTGCGACCAGGTCCCTCGGCGAGGCTGAGCCACCCCGCCGCAACATCTCCAGGTAGCCGGGCACAAAGTCGGGTCCCTGCCGGCGATAGGTGGCGTACAGGGCCAGGACGAGCAGGTGGCCGAAGCTGTAGGCGTAGGTATAGAAGGGGGTGTGGATGAAGTGCGGGATGTAGCTCCACCAGGACTCGTAGTCCGGGGTGAGTTCGACCACGTCGCCGTGCATCGGCGCATTCGCATCCATCCAAAGTTCGCCAATGCGTTCGGTGCTGAGTTCCCCCTCGCTGCGCCGGGCGGCGTGGGCGGCGCGTTCGAATTGGGTCAGGACGATCTGCCGGAACACGGTGGCGAAGGAATCCTCGATCTTGCCCGCCAGTAGCGAAAGCCGCTCGCCGGCGTCGCGGCTGCCCTCCAGCAGGCGATAGAAGACGATCATCTCCCCGAACACCGAGGCGGTCTCGGCCATCGTCAGCGGGGTGTGCGATTGCAAGTACCCCACATCGCGGGCCAGGTACTGGTGAATCCCGTGCCCGAGTTCGTGGGCCACGGTCATCACGTCGCGAGCGCGGTCGGTGTAATTGCAAAGGATGTAGGGATGCGCGTCGGCCGGACCGCCGGCCGAGAACGCACCGCCGCGCTTGCCGTTGCGCAGCTCGGCATCGATCCAGGAATGCTCGAAGAACATTTCGACGACCTCGCCCGCCCGGGGGTCGAAGGCGGCGTAGCTGTCGGTGACCATCTGGCGGCAGCGGTCCCATGACCAGCGCCCGTCCTGTTGCTCCAGCGGGGCATAGCGATCGTAGTCGTAGAGCTTCTCAAGCCCCAGCAGCCGGGTCTTTAGTCGGTAGTAGCGCTGCACCATTCCATTGGCGCCCGCGCAAGCGTCAATCAACGCGTCGACTGATTCCTGCGATATCTCGTTGGCCAGGTTGCGCGCCTGCATCGGGTGCCCTCGGGAACGCAACTGGTCATCGACGTTGTGATCTTGCAGCAACACATTGAATATGTATGTGAGCACCTTGGAATTGGAGCGCAGCGTCACGGTCAAGGCCCGGGCGGCCGCGCGCCGCACCTCGCGGTCGTGGTCGTGGAGCAGGGCGAGCGTGGCCGACTCATTGAGCCGCTGGGGTCCCGACGGCAGTTCGACGTCGCACTCCAGGCCGCTGGTTATCTCGTCAAATAGGCGCTTGAAAGCCCGCGAACCGGTGTTCGATTTCTGCTCTAGAGCTTCTTCGACCGGACGGTCCAGCACATGCGGGCGAAAAGCCAGACCCTTGCGCAAAAAGTGGGCGAAGCGGCCGGCGGCCGGGTCGGTGATTATGGGTTCGGTGTGATCGTCGGGCAGGGCGAGCCATTCGAGTTCGAAGAATAGGAGTCCCGCCCGGACCTGCGAATTGGCCTCGGCCGTCCTGGCGACCAACGCCCCGTTTGCGGGATCGGAGCTATCGGCCGCGTGCAGCAGGTGGGCGAAGATCAACGGACGGTCGGCCAACTGGCTGAGATCTTCGAGCTCGGCGAGCGCGTCCCGCATCGCCGGCGCGTCTAGCTCGGCGACTCGGCCCTCGTAACGGTTTCGGAATTCCGTGGCGCGCTCGCCGGCGCGGGCGATGTCGGCATCCAACTGCGGGTCCGCCGGGCCCGCGTAAAGGTCCGCGAGGTCCCAGGCTACGCCGTCGGCACTGCTGACGGCGGCTGCGGCGGGCGTGGACATGCGGTGCCTCGAATCTGGGTAAGCGTTCGCTGGATGAAAGCATTGCCGGGGCGATGCGGTGGGGCCGCCCCGGTCGATTTTGCGCCCGCACGGGGATAATTGCCGCGAGCGCGCCCCTTTTTCCCCGTCCCGGCGGTGCAATGCCCAGTTTCTACCAAGCTTGTGCGATCGACTACCCCAACGGGAACCCGCATCTTGGCCACGCATTTGAAAAGATCGGCGCCGACTGCCAGGCGCGGTTCAAGCGCCTCAAGGGATTCGACGTGTTCTTCTCCACCGGGGTGGACGAGAACAGCCTCAACGTTGCCCGCACGGCGGCCGCGGCCGGCCTTGACGCGCGCGAATTCATCGACTCGATGTCGCCCCGGTTCGCCGCGCTGTGGGAGCACCTCGACGTTTCGGCCAGCGCCTTTATCCGCACAACCGAACCGCGTCACCACCAGGCCGCGCAGGAGTTCTTCCGCCGCGCCCAAGCCCGCGGCGACATCTACAGCGACCGGTACGAAGGCTGGTACTGTCTTTCGTGCGAGAACTATTACGCCGAGGACGAACTGGTCGAAGGCGTTTGCCCGATCCACCGGCGGGCGCCGGAATGGCTGGCCGAGGAAAACTACTTCTTCGCCCTTACCGGGTACCAGGAGCGATTGCGGACGCACTTCCTGGACAACCCGGATTTCGTGATTCCGCGCTCACGCTACAACGAAATGCTGGCCCTGATAGAGGGCGGGCTCAAGGACTTTTCGGTCTCACGCCATCGCGCCGACTGGGGAATCCCGACCCCGGACGACCCCGACCACGTTATCTATGTCTGGTTTGACGCGCTGATCAATTACGCAACCGTCGTCGGGTTCACCAGCGACGACGAAGCCTTCCGGCGCTGGTGGCCGTGCGACGCCCAGGTCATCGGCAAGGACATCCTGCGCTTTCACGCCATCTACTGGCCGGCCATGCTCTGGTCCTGCGGTCTGGAACCGCCAGCCAAGATCGTCTCGCACGGGTTCATCGACATGGCCGGCGAGAAGTTGAGCAAATCGCGCGGCAACGTTATCGACCCCTACGACGTGACCGAGTACTACGGAGTCGATCCGCTCCGCTACTACTTGCTGCGCGAGATGCGTTTTCTGCTGGACGGTAGTTTTCGTCGTGAGACCCTGCACTCGCGTTACAACCACGATCTCGGCAACGACCTTGGCAACCTGCTGAATCGCTGCGTGGCGATGATCTCCCGCTACTGCGACGGGGTTCTGCCACAACCGGGCGAGGCCGCTGACGAAGATGCCGAGCTGCAGTCCGCGGCCAGGTCCGCGTGGTCGGACGCCGAACGGCACTACGCCGCCTGGGAGTTTTCCGAGGCCCTCGAATCGGCCTGGCGGTTCATCGCCGCCGCAAATCGCTATGTCGACCAGACCCAACCGTTCAGACTGGCCAGGGATCCCGCTGCCGGGGGGCGCGTGGGCACGATCCTCTATCACCTGGCCGACTGCCTGCGCCAGATTGCGGTCCTGGTTTATCCCGCTATGCCAGGGGTGGGGGAACGCATATCCTCCCAACTCGGCTGCCCCGGCCCCGGGCAGGTTAGCTGGGACGAATCCGCGCGCTGGTCGACGATTTCACCCGGCAATCCGGTTCCCGGGGGTCGGCCGCTATTCCCACGGCTTGACATGCTCGACTAGGGTTCGTGTCGCCATTGCTGTTCGACTCGCACTGCCACCTCAACCACGACGCTTTCGGCGCGGATCTGCCGGAGGTGATCGGGCGGGCCCGGGACGCAGGCGTGGGACGCCTGCTGGTGCCGGGATTCGACCTGGAATCTTCAATTAAGGCGATTGCGTTGGCGCGCAACGACGATTCAATTAGCGCCGCCGCCGCCGTTCACCCTTATTCGGCGGCCGAACTTGACTCGGACGCCAAGTCACGCCTGGCGGAAATCTGGGCATCTGGCGCGGCGGTCGCTGTCGGCGAGATCGGTCTCGACTTCGCCGGGCGCGGTTATCCGGAACCCGAGGTCCAGAGTGAAGCGTTCGCCTGGCAGCTCGACCAGGCCGAGCGGCTGGGACTGCCGGTCATCATCCATCAGCGCCGGTCCGCGGCCGCGATTCTGGAGCAGCTTGCCGGACGCCGCATCACCGGCGTCATGCACTGCTGGAGTCTCGGCCCGGAGGACCTTGACCGGTTCCTGGAACTTGGCCTGTACGTCTCGTTCGCCGGGTTGCTGACCTTCAAATCCGCCGAACCGGTTCGGGCCGCGGCGACGCTGGTCCCGGACGGACGCCTGCTGGTGGAAACCGACGCACCCTACCTGGTCCCGCGTGGTGCGCGTTCGGGGCGCCGCAACGAGCCCGCCAACCTGCCGTTGACGATCGATTTGCTGGCCCGCCTGCGGCATTCCGCCAGAGATGAAGTCGCGGCCCTATGCGCGGAAAACGCGCGGGCCTTGTTCGACCTGCCCGACGCTGCATGAGCAAGCTTTCGCTGGAAAGCATCGCCGCCCCGGTCGAACCCTGGCTGGATCGGGTTAACTCGCGACTGGACCAGCTCTGCGACGACGAACCTTCGCCGATGATCGCGGCCGTGTTACAGAACCTATTCGATGCCCCCGCCAAGCGCTTGCGGCCGCTGTTGGTGCTCCTGTCGGCCGGGGCGTTCGGGCGACTCGACGAGCGGTCGGTGGTACTCGCCTGCGGTGTCGAGTGCCTGCATACGGCGACCCTGATTCACGACGACGTGGTCGACTCCTCGGCCACCCGCCGCGGACGCGAGACCGTGCACACGATGTGGTCCGAGGGGATCGCGATCCTGGCCGGGGATTTCATGTTCGCACTCTCGGCCGAAATGGTGGCGAGCCTCCGCCGCCCATCGGTCGTATCCAAGTTCGCCGACGCCATCATGCAGATGTCGCGGGCCGAATTGCATTCGCCCGATCTCGACGATGGCGCGGCGGCAGCGCAGGCCGACTACCTGACCAAGATCGAGGGCAAGACCGCCGCTCTGATCGGACTTTGCGCCAGCGCCGCCGCCGACCTGGCCGAACGTCCGTCCCAGCAGCAGGAGCGGATGCGGCAGCTGGGAGTCGCCCTCGGACTGGCATTCCAGATTTGCGATGACGTCCTTGACCTTCGCGGCGATCCCGATTTGACCGGCAAGCCGGCCGGCGGTGACCTGCTGCAGGCCCAGCTGACGCTGCCGATCCTGGTGCACCTGGGCATGGTTCCCGGCGGCGAAGTTGCCAGCTTTTACGACGGTCGCAAGGCACGCCCCGACCGGATTCCGCTGGCGCTGGCCGAAATCGGCTGCAGCGGCGCGCTGGATGCGGCGGTAGCCAAGGCCCGGGATCTCGCCGCCGAGGCCCGCGCCCAACTTGACCATCTGCCGGACAATGAATTCAGAAGTGCGATATCCGACCTGACCGAATTCGTAGTTGACCGAGTCCGCTGAACGCGGGCGGCTTGATCCGCCACAGGTCCGGGCGATGTTTGACGCCATCGCCCCGACCTACGATCGCCTCAATCGCATGATCAGCCTCGGGCTTGATGCCGGCTGGCGGCGGCGGTTGATCGATCTTTCCCTGATCGACGACCCTGCGGTCCTGCTCGACATCGGGACCGGTACCGGCGACCTTGTGGCCCTGGCCAAGCGGCGGGGAGCAGAGCACCTGCTTGCCCTGGGAATCGACTTCTCGCACGCGATGCTGCTGGCCGGCCGCGACCGGGTGGGGCGCGCCGGCGGACGGCTGGCTCGCGCTGACGCTCTGCGCTTGCCGGTCGGCGACGCCGCGGTCGATGCGATTGTCTGCGCGTTCGTGGTTCGCAACCTGGCCGACCGTCAGACCGCCTTTACCGAATGGCGCCGCGTCCTGGCCGGCGGTGGACGGTTGGTGATCCTGGAAATGACGCCGATGGGCAATGGTCCGCTGGCCCGATTATTCCGCCTCTATTTCGCGCGGATTACCCCGCTGCTCGGTCGCCTGGTCTCCGGCCATCGATTCGCCTACAGCTATCTGCCGGCCTCGGTGGAGCGATTCCCGGGCCCCGCGGATCTGGCCGCTGAACTTGCCGAAGCCGGCTTCGAGCAGGTCGCGTGGGAGCGCCGCGGGTTGGGGAGTGTTGCAATTCACACCGCGGCCGCACCGGGGGGCCGGGCATGAAGCTCGAACTGCGCGCGGTTGACAATCCGCGGGAGTGGGCCGAGCTCTTCGGCACCGCGACCGGGCACAGTTTTCTGCAGCGCTGGGAGTGGGGCGAAATCAAGCGCCGCAACGGTTGGCAGCCATTGCGCATCGGGGCCTTCAACGGGCAGTCCCTGGTGGCCGGAGTTCAGATCCTGATCCAACGCCATCGCCCGCTTTCCTTCCTGCCGGCGGTCGGGATTGGGTATGTTCCGCGCGGGCCGGTGGGACGGGTCGAAAGCGGCGTGGCCGAGGCCCTGGTCGCCGCGGCCGTTGATGGCGCCCGTCGTGGCGGCGCCAGCCTGCTCAGAGTGGAGCCGCCGGCAGCGAATGCGGGCTGGGTCTGCCCGGCGTTGCTGCAAGCGGGATTCGGGGTTTCCGATCAGCACGTGCAAATCCGGCACTCGGCCTACATTGATCTGGGCAAATCGGAGTCCGAAATCCTTGCCGGATTCAAGTCCAAGACGCGCTACAACACCCGCTTGGCCGGACGGCGCGGAGTCGTGGTGCGGAGAGGCGGGGAGAAAGACCTGTCCAGCTTTTTCGAGCTGACGGTTGAAACCGGTCGCCGCGACGGTTTCGCGATCCACGACCGGGAATACTACGAAGCCGTTTACAACGCTTTCGGGCCCGACGATTCGGCGCTTTTTGTGGCTGATTACGAGGGGCGTGATCTGGCCGCACTTTTGGCTATCAAGACCGGCGGGGAGGCGGTGTACGTCTACGGGGCTTCGACATCGCACGAGCGACGCCGGATGCCCAGTTACGCGGTCCAGTGGGAAGCGATGCGTTGGGCCCGCGCCCACGGCTGCCGCCGATACGACCTGTGGGGAATGGCCGATCCCGAAAACGCCCGCGACCCGATGGTCGGAGTCAGCCGGTTCAAGAACGGTTACAACCCGATGCCGATCGAGCACCCGGGGACATTCGATCTGGATCTCTCGCGGCCTTTATCGGGGCTCATCAAGGCCTTTCTGCCGATGTACCAGCAGGTGATCGCCAACCGGTCGCAACCGGAGCCGGCGTCGAATTGAGGCTGGACCGACTGGCGGCTGCGATCGGCTGCCGCGTCGAACCCGGGGCGGGCGAACTGCGGATCGCCGCCATCGCCTTCGATTCGCGCCAAGCGGTGCCCGGATCGCTTTTCGTGGCGATCGCGGGAACCAGGGTCGACGGACACGATTACATCCGGCAGGCGGTCGCCGCCGGAGCGGTGGCGGTGGTCGCGCAGCGCCCTTCGGCCTGCCCTCCGGGCGTGGTCGGACTGGTCGTAAAGGACTCCCGCGCGGCGCTGGCTCAATTGGCCCGCTGCTTCCACGGGCGCCCGGACACCCAGCTGGGCCTTATCGGCGTGACCGGCACCGACGGCAAGACCAGCACCTGCTCGCTGCTTGCGCACCTACTGACCAACGCCGGTGCCGATTGCGGCCTGGTCACGACCGCCCAGCTCGGCGTAGGCGGAGTGCTCTCACCAAGGTCCGAGCACGAGACCACGCCGTCAGCCCTGCGCGTCAACGAGTTGCTGGCGGAAATGGTTGCGGCGGGCGATCGCTGGGCGGTGATCGAGGCAACCTCGCACGCGTTGGACCAGAAACGGGTCGACGGACTCGCTTTCGATCTTGCGGTGTATACCCGGATCACCCACGAACACCTCGAATATCACCGCACGATTGACGCCTACGTTGCCGCCAAGGGGCGCCTCGCGCAACTGGTAGACGCGGCCGCGGAAGCGGACGACCCTGGCACCCTGGTCCTAAACGCCGCCGATCCGCATACTCCGACCATTACCGCGGGCCGACGCTGTCGCCGGATCAGCTACGGGCAAGGCGTCGGTGATGTCCAGAGTCGCCGGGAGCGATCGGGTGTACGCGGACTCGAATTCGAGGTGGTAACGCCTTGGGGCCGGGGGAAAGTCCAGACTCCGTTGCGCGGCCGCTTCAACATCGAAAACGTCCTTGCCGCCATCGCCGCCGGCGGTGCCGCCGGGTTCGATCTGGAGGCGCTGATTGACGGGTGCCGATCGTTTGGCGGCGTCGCCGGGCGCATGCAGTACGTCGATCGCGGACAAGATTTTGTGGTAGTCGTCGATTACGCCCACACACCGGCCAGCCTGGGCGCGGTACTGTCCGAATTGCGCAAGCAGACCGACGGTCGGTTGATCGCCGTTTTCGGCAGCGCCGGCGAGCGCGACATAGAAAAGCGTTCGCTGATGGGGCGCGTGGCGGCCGAACTGGCCGACTTCGCGGTAATTACCGACGAGGACCCACGCGGCGAGAGCCGCGACCGGATCGCCTCCCAAATCGTGTTCGGGCTGCGGCAGAAGGATCCCACCGCCAGCTTCGTGGTCATCCACGACCGCCCGCAGGCGGTCCGGTACGCCCTCTCCCAGGCGCGCCCCGGCGACGTAGTCGCACTGCTCGGCAAGGGGCATGAAAAGAGCATTATTGGACCGGACGGTGAAGTCGCCTACGACGAAGTCGAAGTGGCGCGCGAGGCGCTGGCGGGGCTTGCCTAGCCGGTTATCCGGCCGGGGGCGCGGCGGGTCAACGGCCGCCGGGCGGGAACGTTGCTAGTTCCCGGCCACGCTCGATGTGCAGGTCCCCTCGTCGACGGCCCCGCCGGTGGTCTTAAAAGACTGACCGCAGGAGCAGTCTGCCTTCGACAGCGGGTTGCTGACCGAAAATCCCTGACCCATCAAGCCGTCGGCGAAATCGATCACCGCACCGTCAAACAGCGGCAGCGTCATGGAATCGACGTAGAGAGTTATGCCCAGCGACTCGGTGACCAGATCGGTGTCGGTGGGGCGACGGGCAATACCCAGCTGGTATTCCCAGCCGCCGCAGCCGCCCGGGGCAACCGCCACCTTCATCGCCGCGGCGTCATAACCCTGTGCGTCGACGATGCTGTTGAACGCCGAGGCTGCGGATTCGGTCAGCGAAATGTTGGGAGTGGTCAGTTCGGAAGCCATATCAGATAGTGCTTGGCTCTGTCGGCCCGGATGATTCAGGTTAACCGCGGTTGCCCGATATTAGTTGAGAAACATCGACTCGGTACTGACGATTACTTACATGCAATACATACATGCCCGACAAAACAATCAGCTTGCCCGACGACGTCATTCCAATCATTGACCGGCTCGACGTCCCCTTCTCCCGATGGGTGACCCGGCAACTTCGACGTCACGCGGCTCGATCGACGATGTCGTGCGCCGAGATGCTGTTGGTCGATGCCGCATTGGCAGACGGCAATCAGCCGACCGAAGAGGATGCGGCGGCAGTGGCCGAGCGAATGGATAGATCGGCTCCGTGGTAGCGCGCGGCGCAGTTTGCTGGATTGAACTCGACGAGCGCCGACCGTCGTAGTCGAATCCTCCGACGAAATCCTCGGCGTGGACTTCTGGCAAACGCACGTGGTGCCGCCAATCTCCAACACCGACCGGGCCGGCCTAGCCGGAAATGTGTTGCTTGACGCGGCCGTAACGGGATTGCCGGTGGACTCGGTTGCGGTGCCGTTGCGACTGAAATTGGTCGATCGGTCCTGGCTGGGTGATTGCGCCGGGCGACTGCCCCGGGCGCTCACCGACGCGATCGACGACGGCATCCGCGCCGTGTTGGGACTGGACCGCGCCTAGAGTTCCGACCACGCCCGGCGGAGGCAACGCGTACTTCGGTGGGCATCATGATCGCCCTGGCTGGCAAGTTCGATAATTGGCCTAACAGGGTGGGGTCGAGATTAGGAAATAGGTACTTTGGGCCGTGATAGCTGAAGCGCAATCCCGGCCACGGACGGTTCAAATCCCGGTTCAGGGAATGACCTGCGCCGCTTGCCGTGCAAACGTCGAAAGAGCCGTCGCCGGTGACGGAGTACTCGAGCATTACGTCTCGTTGCTCACCCGCGCGGTCGTTGCCCGCTACGATCCGGCTGCCACCGATGCGATCGCAATCAGCGATCGGATTCGCGCCATCGGATACGAGGTCGAATTCGCTGAATCCCAGATAGCCCTCGGCCCCGCAGACGGAGATTTGCGGCCTGCCGCGCTGGCGGCGCTGGGAGGACTCGACGGTCTGTTGCGAGCCGAAGTACGGGGCGATCAGATTTGGTGCCAGTACTTTGCCGACTATGTCGGCCGCGGGCAGATTAACGCCGCCCTGGAAGCGGTCGGCATCACGCCGCTGGCAGTCAGGACGGAAACCGCCGGCAAGGTGCATTTCCCGGATTCGGGCCCCATCGCAGCCCGCGCATGGTGGGACCGGCTAATGGATCACTTGGAAGATCTCACGGATGCGCTGCCGGACTGGTCCGGACCGGTCGCCGGGATCCTGGCCGGACTGGTCGTCCTGTGGGGCCAGGCAGCCTGGATCCCATCCCCGGCTTTCATGAGCAACCTGCCGGTCCTGTGGCTGGTGGCGGCGGCGGTGTTCACATTGCTGGGATCCGACTACCACCGCGCCGCCTGGCGGGCGGTGCGCACCCGCAACCTCGATATGAATTCCCTGGTGTCGATGAGCACGGGAATGGCGCTGCTGTGGAGCGCGATTGAGATCGGACGCGCCGCCTGGAGCGGGTCCACCCCGGGCGAGGTGTTCCTCGCTGAGGCGGCCTTGGTCATTGCTATCGTCGCCCTCGGACACCACTTGCAGGATAGGGCCCTGGCGGCCACCACCCGACCGTACGAATCCCTGCTGGAATTGGTCGGCTCCGGCGACGCCCGGGTAGAGCGCGAAGGCGAGATCGCCACCGTCAGGATCCGCGACCTGCGGCCCGGCGATATCCAGGTGATTCGGCCCGGCGATCAGATCGCCCTCGACGGAGTGGTCTTGTCCGGAAGATCAACCGTCGATGAATCCCTCTTGACCGGGGAATCCCGACCGGTCGCCAAGGGCCCTGGCGATCGGGTCATCGGATCGGCGCTCAACCACGACGGATCGCTGCGGGTCCAGGTCGAGCAGGCATGCGATCGGACCGTGCTGGCCCAGATAGTCCGCGAGGTAGAGCTCGCCCACAGCCGCCGTAGTCACGGCGAGGCCGCATTGGACCGGTTCATTGCCCGGTACGTACCGGTGATCGCGCTGGTCGGGATCGTTTCGTCGGCGGCCTGGCTGCTGCTCGCCCCGGATGAGGGTGTGGCGGCGGCATTCCGGACTTTGTTTACGGTTCTGGTGGTCGCCTGCCCGTGCGCGATTGGGCTGGCGATACCGGCCGCCACGACGGTTGGGATCTCGCTGGGAATCCGCAACGGAATCCTGCTGCGCGATCCGGCCGTCATCGGTGCCGCCGGCCGGGTCAAAGTCCTGATGCTGGACAAGACCGGGACCCTGACCCACGGTCGCCCGGAGGTGGTTGACATTGAAACCCTTCCGGGAACGGACGCCGGCGATGCAATCGCCCTGGCCGCCGCCGCCGAATCCCATTCAGAGCACCCGATCGGTCGGGCGATTTGCGAGGTGGCGCGCCGACGCGGCCTAACGGTTCCGGCCGCGAGAGAGTTTTCAGCAGAATTCGGTGGCGGAGTTCGGGCCCTGGTCGACGGCGCCGAATTGCTGGTTGGCTCGCCCGGTTTCCTGCGCAGGAATTCGGTTGGCCCTATCGAAGTCTCCGGCGACGTCGGTTATGCAATCGCACAGGTGGCGGTTAACGGTCGGGCAGTGGCCAGCTTTGCGCTAGAGGACGAAATCCGAGACGAGGCGGCCGATGAGATCACGCGGCTGAGACGCGCCGGCATTGAACCGATCCTGGTAACCGGCGACCGCGCGCCGGCGGCGGCCAGGGTAGCCGCGGCGGTGGGGATTGAACGCGTCCACTCCGATCAGAGCCCGAACCAGAAAGCCGAGCTCGTCGCCGAATTGAAGAGCGAGGGCCACTGTGTCGCAATGGTCGGGGATGGGGTAAACGATGCCCCCGCCCTGGGCCGCGCCGATGTCGGAATCGCGATCGGAACAGGATCCGACCTGGCCGCGCACGCTGCTCAAATGAGCATCGTTGCCGGCGGGCTGGAGCGGATTGCGGCGGCATTCACGCTTATCGCCAAAGTCCGCACGGCCGTGAATTCCAACCTTGCAATCGCGTTCGGCAGCACTTTTCTGCTGGTCGCGCTGGCCACCGGGATCTTCTACCCGGTGCTTGGCTTTCAGTTCAATCCGGTCCTGGCTGCGGCGGCGATGGGGCTCAGCATCCTGCTGGTGCTGGGGAATTCGCTGCGCCTGCGCTACCCGCGAATCGTAAACGCCACTTCGCGCTGAACCTGGCCGTCAATTAGGACGTCCGCCGAGTAGGCGCCCGGGATGGCATCGCCGGGGTCCAGGTAAAAGGCGAAATAGCCTCGCGTGAATGCCGACTGCACCGGCTGCTCGTAGACGAACACCGGTTCATCGCCCCGTTTCCAGGCGATTCCAATGGTCGAGCCGGCGCCAATCCCGATGAACTCGGCCGAGACGTAGACCCGTTCGCCGGCATCGAATTCGGTGGCTCGCTCGCGCGGCCGCTGCTGCGAGTCGATCGATCGGGCGACCGCCGCCGTGCCCACGCGGCCGCGCACTGCCACGGTCGGGGACTGAGTCGGAACTACCCGGGTCGGAGTCAGGGTCGGGGGAGGGGCGGTCGGCGCGGGTGGGACCGGTTGCGTTGGCGTCGGCTGAGGCGGCACCGTAACCACCGGCGTGGGAGTCGGCGCCTTATCCGGCGGCGGTTCGGGCGACTCGGTGGGGACGGTGGCCGGCGGCGCGGCAGTCGGGTTGGGCGCCACGGTCGGTTCGGGCGTCGTGGGCAGCAGGTCGCATCCGCTGAGCGACATCGCGGCGGCGCAGATCAAGGCGAGAACCAGCGTGCGCGACCGCGATCCGGTGACCACAGGTCGCCCGATCCACAACGTGGAATCTCTCATTCCGACCGACAACAACCTCGCCGCCCGCCGATATCCTGGCGGAAATCGATTCTAGAAGCCGGCGCGACTGCTTCGTGTTGGCTGCACGCCGGGCACGGCCGTGAAAGCGGTCAAGTTCAGATGTTCGACTTTTCGGGCATCCCCGGGGCGTCGATCTTGGCGAACTTGAGAACTTCGGTGTTGAGCGACATGCCGGCCGCCTTCTCACGCATGGCGTTCATGTGCGGTGCGACGGCGTGCTCGGCAAGTGCCTCGGCGGAGGTCCAGCGCTCCACCACCACCAGTTTTTCCGGATCCTCCGTGTTGCGGTGCAGCGTGTAGTGCAGGCAGCCCGCTTCCTCGTGCACGTTGATGAGGTTCTCACTGAAGATTTCGATGAACTGCTCTGTCTTGGACGGATCGGTGGTGATGTGGGCGATTACGGTCAGTTCGGACACTGGCTTCTCCAATGCGCGGGCGGGGGCGCACCATGTTATTGGCCCGGGCTTGCCTCGCGCAGCCTCCAGGCCGCAAAACCGGTCAGGTTATCGAGGTCGGCCTCGCGGACCGGGATCCCGGGGTCATCGATTCGCGAAATCACGCGGGTCCCGATGCTCTGGTCCAGCTCAGGGTAGGCGCGCAGGGCGCCGGCCCGGCCGTTGGCGAACACTTCGACGACCGAGGCGTCGACGAACACCCGCAGCTCAACGTCTTCGCCCGGCGGCAAATGCAGTCGTCCTCCGGACACGGTGCGGTGGTTGCGCGCTTCGAGGCTGGATCCAGACGCATCAAGGGTCAGCCAATCGTTGGCAAAGCCATAGGTGATTTCAGTCCGCTCGAGGCCGTCGCCCGAATCCAGAACGCTCAGCCCGCAAACACCGTTCTCGACCCACGAAAAACGCGCAATGATTTCGATGCGGTCGCCAGCAACTTGGCCCGGTTCGCGCCAGTCGGGGGTTGCGGAAATGCGCAGCGCATCGACTTCAGGCGCCGGACTGCACACCAGCCGGCCGGCCCGGTCGCTGCCCAGCACCCGCGGCAGACTCTGCGCGCCAGACCAACCGGCGTCGACCTGCAGCTGCCGGGGCCGCTCTTCCTGCAGCCAGCCAAACATGATCCGGCGACCGGTTTGATCGGTGTAGCTCTGCGGGGCATACAAAGCCTGGCCCAGATCGACGCGACCGCCCGGCGCGCCTTCGAAGACCCGCCCGTGGTCGGGCGCGGTGTAGTAGAAAACCCGTCGATCGGGGTGCATGCTCACGACTAGGAAATCGCGTCCGCCAGCCGTGAAGAAATCGGGGCATTCCCACATCGGCGAGCTTTCCTGGCCAATTGAAGAGGCAAAGACTCCGTCGTATTCCCAGCCGAGTAGATCGGGCGACCGGTACCCGAGCGCCAGACCGGACCGGCCGCTTTCGCCGGAGCCGATGATCATCCGCCAACCCCCGTCCTCGCGCCAGACCGAGTGGTCACGGAACCCCGGGGTGGTCAAACCGCGCGGAGGGCCGGCGATAACCGGATTGCCGCCGTATTTTTCTAGCTCGCTCAAATCTTCGTTACCGAACGCGACGCAGGCCCGTTCGGGGGCCACGCCGGTGTAAATGATCACCGGCTGGCCGTCGTTGCTCACCGCACAACCCGAGTAGCAGGAGAGTGGGTCGGCACCGACCTGGCCGGGCGAAAGGGCAATCGGCAGGATCTGCCAGTCGATCAGGTTCTCAGACCGGGCGTGCCCCCAGTGGATCCGCTCCGCCCAGGGGTTGTCGGGATTGTGTTGAAAAAACATGTGATGCATGCCGCGATGCTGGATCAGCCCGTTGGGGTCGTTCATCCAGTTGGCGGCCGGCTGAAAGTGGTAGTGCGTGCGATGGCGCGTGTTCATGGTGCGGGGAGAAACGGGCTTGGATCGGGGCAAACCAATTAGAACCAACCGCACCGGGGAGCGCACGCGCTCCTAGATCGTCCGGCGCGCGATCCAGCGGCCAGGCAGTTGATGGGCTATTGCGATGGCCACGGCGCCGTCGTCGCCGGCCGTTACAGAGTCAATCGGGTTGGAGCGGGTCCCGGGTTTTGAGCTCGGGGAACAAACTGAAGTCCCGATCACATGTCAATAGAACTTCTGTGCCCCAAGCAATGCAAATGGCCGCAATCCTGGCATCGTGCACGACCCGCCCGTTGACACGAGGACGCCGCGCGATTCTTTCGAATACGGCAAGAAAACCATCAGTTTCGGAGAGCATCTTTACTGACGGTGAGCAAGCCCACGCATTCAATTGCCTCCACGCGGCATCGCGGTCAATCGACTCTCTGCCCCAAAAGCGAGCATTCGTCACGACGCTTAGGAATTCAGAGCAAACAGGCCAGGGGATTGCCCAGGGGGCATCGCCTTCGGCCAACGTCTGCAGCAACCGCGCCGCCGCACGGTGTTTGTTGGACTCGCGGCGGTGGGCATACACGAGTACGTTGGTGTCCACCGCGATCAACGTAATTCGTCATCCCCGTAAATTACGTCCCGCAACTCCTGCCAGGAGTACTTCTCCAATGGGTCGGGACGGCTTTCCGATCCGACGCTCAGGTCCGGCAATCGGTAGCGAGGTCGCCGGCTATTGGCCTGCAAGACGATTCGCAAGCCTTCTTCAACCACCGACCGCAGCGGACGGCCCGTCATTTTTCCCAGATTTTTGGCTTGGCGAAGTAGCTCGTCATCTATATCGATCGTGGTTTTCATGCGTACCCATACGTCCCATACCACCTTATATGGCTACTACATACTAATACTCAAAAGAACCGTTGACACTCGTGAGGCAGATTTCCGACCACGCTAGGGGAAGGGGCTGTCAGCAATCAGAGGTCGAACCCAATTGCCGTTCAATCAGCGATTCGACTACATTCCCTGCTTTGGAATTGGCTAGCCGATCCCGAGCTTCCCTGCGGGCAATCGTCCCGGTAACTTTGTTGCCGGAATCCCGCAATTCTTGAAGCACTCCTAGCGTTTCTTGGGCGGCTTGTCGAAACGACCGCGGCGGCGGTGTTTATCTCCCCAGCCAGCTGAGTGCAATCATCGGCATTAGAGGTGCGCAGATCGCGACTTGCCCAACATTTCGTGTTCGCTCGTCTCAAATTGCAGGAGTACATTCCGGAATTGCTAGCACCACCGGGAATGAATCCTCGCGCGCTTCGGAACTTAGCGCTTCAGCGCGAACGTGAGCCCGTCGGAAATCGGCAGGAGGACCGAGTCGGTGCGCTGGTCGGCGCTGATGCGCTCGTTTAGCTCGCGCGCTCGCAGGGACCGCTCGGAGTCTTCGGAATCCACCCCGGAAAGCGCATTGTCGATCAGGATCACTCCGCCCGGACGCAGGCGCGGCAGGACCTCTTCGTAGTAGAGCCAGTTCGAACTCTTGTCGGCATCGAGGAACGCCAGGTCGAACTGTTCCCGTTTCGGCATGGCGCGGACTATCGGCAGCGCTTCGCCTTGGCGCAATTCGATCCGGTCCGAGAGCCCGGCGCGACGCCAGTAGCGCTCCGCCACGCAGGTCCATTCGGGGCTGTCGTCGCAGCAGATCAGCTTTCCGTCGGGCGGGAGCGCCCGGGCAATGCAGATCGACGAGTAACCCGTGAAGGTTCCCAGTTCCAGGGCTGTTCGGGCACCGATCAGGCGGGTCAGCAAATTCATGAACGATCCCTGCGCCGGCGAAATCTGCATTCCGGCCCAGTCCTTGGTCAATTCGTCGGTTTCGGCGATCAGGTCCGACAGCAACTCGTCCGGCGGCATGCTGACCGCGGTCATATGGTCGTAAACCGCGTCGTTTAGGGCCCGGTACTTGCGACGCATCGAGTCACCCACGCGGCGGAGGCGGGTCGCCGGCGCGGTTGGCCAGCGTCCGGTCGCTGAGCTGGAAACGGGGCTCGTACCCCTTTCGCAGGCGGTCGATCTCATCGACCATCAACTCGAAAAAACGCGTCCGCGAGGCCCGCGTGTTGCCGGCGATGTGCGGGGAGATGAACACGTTCGGCAGGTCGCGGATCTCCGAATCGATCGGGATCGTGTCGGGATCGAAGACGTCCAGGCAGACGCTGATGTCGCCTTCCCGGCAGCGCTCGATCAGGGCATCGGAATCCACCACCGCGCCGCGCGAGACGTTCACGAAAACACAGTCGGGGCGGATCAGGTCTAACTCGGCCCAGCCAATCCTGTGCCGGGTGGCCGGGGTCAATGGCAGAAGGCAGACGACAACGTCGGCCAGGGCGAAGGCCGCCTCCCAGCCGACCAACTCGAACCCGATCGCGTCGGCGGTCTCGATCGGGATGTAGGGATCGTGGACCAGGATTGGGGTTTTGAACGGTCTCAGGTACTCGATCAAGCGCCGCCCGATGTGCCCGCAACCGAGCATGCTCACGGTCTTTCCCTCGAGCTCGCCGCGCCGGTAGAAAGGCAGGTCGGGACGGGTGTCGCCTGAAGGAACGTCCTCGTGATTGATGATCCGCCGATACAACGCCCCGGCGTCGCGCAGGCCGATCATCATCAACGCCAGGGCCCATTCGGAGACGGGGTACGAGGAACCCTGCGTCGTATCGACCGCGACAACGCCGCGGGCCGAGCAAGCCGCCACGTCGATCCGGCGCGCCAGCCGGTCGCCTTCCAGCTCGCCGACCAGGCGCAGGCGCGGGGTCATCGACAGCAGCGAACCGGTGATGCGCGGTGACCCATGGCAAACGATCAACGCGTCAAGTCCAAGCGCGAATTCGGCCAGGGCGGCTTCGGCGTGGGCGTCGTACGGGGGCGGCCGATGCCATTCGGATTCGAGATCCGACTCAAGCCAGTCAAAGCTGGCGAAATCTCCGAGGCGGGCGAGGTCGCCTACCCCGATGTACTCGGCCCGCACGTGCGCGTTGGCGCAAAGACCGACGGCTAATTTGGCAGCTATGACATCTCCCCCTCGGATGCGGTCGCTGGCGATTCCAGGCCCCAAATAACGATAATGGCCCCGAGGTTAAAACACGGGGGCGCGATGTCCAAATTGAAGGTGCTGGTCACCGGTGCGACCGGTCAGATCGGCCGCACGATCATGGAGGATCTGAGCAACCGCTGGGAATTGACCGCAACCTCGCGCAGTTCCAATCCGGATCCGCGGTTCATCGAGCTGGATTTCTCGGACATGGACGAGACGGTTGCGGCATTTTCGGGCCAGGACGCGATCGTCCACATGCACGGCAAGGCCAACCACGACACCGACGAATTCGAACCGTACCTGCGGTCGAACATCATCGACCTGTACGCGGCGTACGAGGCGACTCGGCTGGCCGGCGTCAAGCGCTTCATCTTCGCCAGCTCCAACCATGCCGCCGGCTGGCAGGAGCTGGCCGGGCAGGCGGCCGGGCCGGACGTCGGATACCGTCCGGACGGCTTTTACGGCGCCGCCAAGGTCTACGGCGAAGCGCTCGGCAACTACTATTCCGACCGCTACGGGATGGAAGTGGTCTGCTTGCGGATCGGCAGCTACAAGTACCGGGCCAAACCGACCGAATGGGAGGGGCGGCGGATCCTTTCGACTTGGCTGTCCGACCGCGACCTGATCGACTTGGTAACCCGCTCGGTCGAAACCGCGGGGATCTCCTTCGGCGTCTACTACGGCGTCTCCAACAACGCCCGCTCTTACTGGGACATCACCTCGGCGGTCGCCGACCTCGGCTACATCCCCTCCGACAACGCCGAGGAATACGCCGACGCGGTAATCGCCGGCGGCGGGATGTCCGGTCTCTGGGACATCGTCATTCCCGGCATCATCGAATCGAGTTAACATGGCCGCTTCAACCGACGCAACCCTGCGCGAACTGATGATCTCGCGCCTAGCGGCCCGCGGCCCCAGCACGCTGCCCGGCGTCGACGGTCAGTTCCTGGCCGCACGTCGGGCCCTCGGCGAAGATCCGGACACCTACTTCACGCTGGAACTCTCCGACGGCGAATGGGTCCTCGAGTGGACCCGCGATCGTCAGTCGCTGGGACGGCTGCCGCGGGCGGGCCTTGAGCGCTACGCCGACGCCGTCCTGGCCGCCAAGTCAGAGGCGCTCAGGAACGCCCTTGAAGGCCCATTGACAATGCTGGCCGCAGCCGAACTGCTCGACTTGCCGGTGGACCTGGTCGCCGCCGCGGTCCGGGATGGCTCCCTGTCCGCCAGGGCAAGCGATGACGCGGGGATGACTGTCTCGTTCGCCGATCTATTGGCCTGGGGGAATTCGTCCGGCGGCAGTTCGTGGTTCGGGCTCGACCCGACGCTGGAGATCAGCTAGACGGAAGCTAAACCGGACCGCTGAACTTTTCAGCGGACCTTGGAAAAGCCCTTCTCGAAGGGACGCGCCCGCTCGACCGGTTTGAAGCGCCAGATCCGGGAACCGGACCGGCCGGCGTCGTCCGACCGCTGCAGCGTTTCGCCGGCCACGAACGACCCGCCCTGCGGCATCGGCAGGCCCTGCACGCGCTCGCGGAATTTGCCGCGGCCGCGCGCAAGGTCATGAACGTCATGGCCTTGTTCGTGGAGTTGATCCAGGACCTCGTCAAGCGAAAGCACGGTACCGCACTTGCAGGTGAAACTGTCGGTCCAGCGCAGGCGCGCCTTGCGGATCGCAAGCTCTTGGCCGTCCGGACAGCGGACCACGAAGACTTTTTCGCGGCTGCGCGGTCGCTTGTCGGCCTCGGTCGAAGCCATTCCGCCTCCGGTCGTCTGCTGGTCGGGGCCAATTTGCCCGTGGCTGTTTCGTGCCCCTGATCGGATTTTAATTTTGGGGACCAGCGGCGGTTCAATCGGACGGCCGGGCGACGAAGATCAACTGGCCTCCGGCATCGCGGAACGGGCGGCGGTCGAATCCTCCGTATAGGGATTCGATCCAGAAACCCGACCCGACCAGCTGGGTTTCCAGTTCCGGCCAGCTGTGGAGATGCAGTCCGTAGCTGTGCTGGCTGGCAATCCGTCCACGCCCGTGGCGGTAACTGACGTGCGAGATTCCGGCCCGCAAATCGGGATCGTAGCGGTAACTCCTATCCCGCCACCACGAACCCGAGCCGCCCGCCAACGGTGCCGACTCTTCATCGGGCAGGGCGTCAAATCCGGTCATCGCGAACAGTTCCGCCACCAGCTTTCCGCCCCTATCCAGATGCGACCGGACCCGTTCCAGAACCAGCGGCAGCTCGCGGTGCGGCACCAGCAGAAGCGCGTTGAACGCGGCCATGACCAGACTGAACTCGTCTTCCAGTTCCAGATCCTGCATCGACTGGAGATGGAGTCTGGCGCCGAAACCGCATACCGCCGGATCGGCGCGAAGCCGTTCGCGGGCCCGGGCCAGCATCGCCGGTGAGGAATCGATGCCGGTCATCACGGCACCTCCCCGGGCGAGGGGCGCCAGCAGGCGCCCCGAACCGCAGGCGAGTTCAAGCACCTTCGAGTCCGGCGCCGGCAGCTGGCCTTGCCAGAATTCCAGCTCGCCGGTCCGCGGGCCCGGGTACTCGAGGTCGTAGTGGGCGGCGACGTCGTCGTAGGCGCGGCGATTGTCCATGGACCTACACGCCGCCGTTCCGGGCCGCCGACCGGGCGCGGTTGTGGGCCATACGCAGGGGAAGCGGGATCCGGAATCCGTCCAGGCACCCGATTACCGCATCGACCGCCTGGTCCAGCGTGATTCGGTGACCGACCGAGACGAATATCGGCTTGACCGCGGCCCGCGAGCGCAGGACCTTGCCCAGCACCTCCGCTCCATCCGTCAGGTCAGACCGCGCGAGGGCCTCCTTGTCGGGATCGACGAACCGGCCGCAGAGACGCGACTTGGCGCAGCCGACGGCCGGCAGGTCAAATTCGACGCCGGCATGGCACGCCAGACCGAAACGGCGAGGGTGGGCGATGCCATGGCCGTCGAGCAGCAGCAGGTCGGGGCGTTCGGCAAGCGCGGTCAGGACCGCGGCCACGGCCGGCAATTCGCGGAATGACAGATAGCCGGTTCGATAAGGGAAGTCAATCGCGGCCGCGGCAATTTTGCATTCGATTACCTGCAAATCCGGGCAGGACACCACGCAAGCCGAACCCCACGCGCGATCGCCATTCGGCTCGAAATGGACGTCAATTCCCGCCACCCGCGCAGGTGATGCGTCCAGCGGTTCGATCCGGACCTGCTGCTGCAGCCGCTTCTGCAACTCCCTGGCTTGAGTCAGCCGGTCGCGGTCAACGGGTGATGCCACGGCCGGCTACGGTTGCCAGGGTCAGGACGACGATGCCGGTGAAGGCGATCGCCCCGGTCATAGTCAATACGGTGGGGGCAAAAAGGGCCGCAAAAACGATCGCGTAGAGCGAGGAGACCAGCATTTGCGAAAACCCCATCACCGCCGCGGCCAATCCGGCCATGTGGCGGAACGGAGTCAACGCCGCCACCGTGATTACCGGCCTGGCCACCGAGGCACCCATCGTGGTGAAGAACATCGGAACCACGATGAGGGCCGCCCCGACGAGGGCCGAGCCGGGTTCGCGCACCAGCAACGCCAGGAGGTACATCGTCGAACCGCCGACCGCGGTCAGGATCATTCCGCCGAACAACAGCACGGGGCCCGAAACCCTGCCGACCAGAGCCCCGCTAATGGCTCCGCCGGCCATCAAGCCGGCCGAGACGATCCCGAATGCCAACCCGTACATCCCGGGAGAGATTCCGATGTCGTCGATCAGCACCAGGGCGGAAGTGGATATGAACGTGAGGTGCCCGGCGAATACGATCGCGACCAACGCGACCGGCACGACGTAGGCGCGGGTGGAAAAAAGCGTCCGGTAATTGCGCAGGATTTGAGGCACGTACAGCGCCCTCGGATCGCGTTGCAGATTGGTTTCCGGGATTTGGCGGATGTATGCCGCAATGAGCACAATACCCATCAGGGTCAGGGTCGCAAATACCCAGCGCCAGCCGACGGTTTCCTGGTAGATGCCGCCGACGATCGGCGCAAGCATCGGCGCCAGGGCCATGACCACCGACATGAGCGCAATGATCCGGGTGGCACGCTCCCGCCCGTAGACGTCGATGACCGTGGCGCGAGCAATCGACATGCCGGCGCCGCTGCCGAACCCCTGCACGATCCGCCCGGCCACCAACATCTCGGCCGAAGCAGAAAACCAGGCCAGAACGCCGCCCAGGACGTAAAGCGACATGCCGACCACCAGAGCGGGCCGGCGCCCGAACCGATCCGACGCCGGCCCGAACAACATCGCCGACGTGGCCGACATCAACAGGTACATGGTCACCGCCAGCCGAATGGTGGCCGAGTCGGCCTTAAATTCGGCGGTGATGTCCGGGATCGACGGCAGGAACATGTCGATCGAGAGCGGCGCCAGGGCCGACAGCGCGATGAGGATCGCGGTCGTCAGTCGTGATTCGGCGCGGGCGTCGTGCTTGGCGTCGGGCGGCGCGGCAGCGGCCGCGTTGGCGGGGGGTGGCATCAGGTCCTAGGCGTTGGCGATGGCCGCTGCGTTCGGGCCAAGGCGCTCTGCCAATGATCCCACCGCGCCGGATCTACCCCGCTCTGAATTACGTCGAACCCTAGCGGATAACCTTGCGTCCGGCCAACAGCACCAGGAGAAAGGCCCCGACCCCCGACACCGCGATCGCACCGGCCATCGTGACTGCCGATGGGGCCAGCAGCGCCGCGAACGCGATCGCATAAATCGACGAAACGGCCATCATGGAGAACTCCAACACGGCCGCGGCCAGGCCCGACATGTCCCGGAAGGGGGTCAACGCGGTGGCGGTGGCGACCGGCCAGGACATCGCCGTGCCCAAAAGCACGAAGAACATCGGCACCACGATAAGGGCGGCCCCCACGATGCCCGTTCCGGGTTCGATCAGCAGCAGCGCCGCCCCCAGCAGCGCCAGCGAGCCGACGGCGCCGAGTCCGATTCCGGCGACCAAGATCCGGTCTGCGCGGAGCCTGCCTACCAGCGCTCCGCCGATCGCCCCGCCGGCCATAAGTCCGGATGAGGCGACCCCGAAGGAGACCCCGAAAAGCCCCGCGCCGATCCCGACCTGGTCGATCAAGACCAGGGCCGAAGTAGAGATGAAGACCAGGTGGCCGGAAAAGGTGAGCGCGAAAAGGGCCACCGGGACCACATAGACCCGGCTGGAGAACAGCTTGCGGTAGTTGCGGGCCGCCCGCCGCAGCCGCAGCGCATCTTGGTCGGGCCGCAAATTGGTTTCCGGTATCCAGGCCAGATAGGTCGCGATAAGCCCGACCCCCAGAAGGGTCAGGGTGGCAAATACCCACCGCCAACCCACCGTTTCCTGATAGATGCCGCCCACGATCGGGGCCACCATCGGGGCCAGCGACATCACCACGCCGATGATCGCCAGGATGCGGGCCGCGCGGTCCCGGCCATGTACGTCGATGACGGTCGCGGTGGCGATCGCCATGCTCACGCCGCCGCCGAAACCTTGCACGATCCGCGCCGCCACCAGCATCGGGGCCGAAATCGAAAACCAGGCCAATAAGCTGCCGACGACGTACAGCGTCAACCCCGCGACCAACGCCGGGCGCCGGCCGTACCGGTCCGAGACCGGGCCGAAAAGCAGCGCCGAAGTCGCAGAGACCAGGAGGTACCCGGTCACAGTCAGGCGGATGGTGGCCGAATCGGACGCGAATTCGGCGGTGATGTCCGGGATCGACGGCAGGAACATGTCGATCGAGAGCGGCGCCAACGCTGCCAAGGCGACCAGGATCGCAGTTGTCAGGTGCGATTCGGCGCGTCCGCGTCGCAATCTACCGCGATCGGACGGGCCGGTGGCGGCCGTCACCTGATTCCTCAAACCGACGCGGCGATCCGATCAGCGCATGATCTGACGCCCGGCCAGCAGCACCAGCAGGAACGAACCGACCCCGGTCAAGGCGATGGCCCCGGCCATGGAAAGCGCGGTCGGTTCGAGCAGGGCCGCGAAACCAATCGCGTAAAGGGAGGAGACCAACATCATCGAGAACCCCAACACCGCTGAGGCCAGTCCGGCCATCTGGCGAAACGGGGTAAGTGCGGCCGCGGTGGCTACCGGGCGAACGATCGCCGCCCCCATGGCGGTAAAAAACATCGGTACCACCAGCAGCGCGGCCCCGTAGAGCCCCGAACCGGGTTCGATCAGCAGCCAGGCCGCCGCCAGCAGCGCGAGCGCGGCCGCGGCGGTCATCCCAATGCCGCCGATCATGATCCGCTGGCCGCTCTGGCGGCCGGCCAGCGCGCCGCCGATCGCCCCGCCGGCCATGAATCCGGAGGAAACGACTCCGAACGCGATTCCGTAAAGTCCCGGACCGATTCCGATCTCGTCAATCAGCACCAGGGCGGAGGTGGAAATGAACACCAGGTGCCCGGCAAACGTCACCGCAAACAGGGTTACCGGAATCACATACACGCGCGTCGAGAACAGAGTCCGGTAGTTGCCCAGAATCCGCCGCAGTCGCAGTGCGTCCGGATCCTTGTGGCGATTGGTTTCCGGAATCCAAAGCAGGTAGACAGATATCAGGGCAACGCCCATGAGGGTGAGCGTTCCGAATACCCAGCGCCAACCGACAGTCTCCTGGTAAACACCGCCGACTATCGGCGCCAGCATCGGCGCCAGCGACATCACCACGCCCATGATGGCCAGGATCCGCGCCGCCCGGTCGCGCCCGTAAATGTCGATGACTGTGGCGCTGGCGACCGCCATCCCGACTCCGCCGCCGAACCCCTGCACGATGCGTCCCCCGACCAGCATCGGTGCCGAAAGGGAAACCCAGCACACGATCCCGCCCAGCACGTAGAGCAGCATGCCGGCGATCAGGGCCGGCCGCCGCCCGAAACGGTCCGAAATCGGTCCAAATAACAATGCGGCGCCGGCCGAAACCAGCAGATACATCGTTACCGCCAGGCGGATGGTGGCCGAGTCGGCCGCAAACTCGGCGGTGATATCCGGGATCGACGGCAGGAACATGTCGATCGAGAGCGGCGCCAGGGCGGCCAGCATGATCAGGATCGCGGTGGTCAGCCATGACTCGGCGCGGGCCGACCGCTTCTCAGGCGGTCCAGGCAGCGTGGCGGCGGCCTGCATCAATAGTTGCTCCTGCCTGGTTTGCAGCGCGTCCGAATTACGCTGTTCGGGCGCTCTCGATCGACTGGGCCAGCGCGTGACGGCACCCGTGCCGTGCGATGGTTCGGCGCCGATGGCTAACGGGAGGGAAATCGCGCCAGAGGCGACCGTCAATTCTCGCGTCCGCCCGAGGATCGCGGGTCGGCCGCGAACGGGAACCGAGCCTCCACTAAGGCATTATTTGATCGAGTGGCTTAAACGGGGCGAGCGCCCGCTCCCTCCCGCCACCGGGTCGGGCCTACGGATTCAAGGAGGCAGCGAGTGTGGTGTCCGCATTGCCAGAGCCTTGATCTGCGGGTGGTCGACAGCCGCCACGCCGATGACGCCACCCGGCGGCGGCGCGAGTGCGGCAACTGCGGGCGGCGCTTTACGACCTACGAGCGAGTCGAGCGATTCATCTGCCCGACCTGCAGTTCCCCCAATTCGCGGACCACGAAACTTGAATTCGAGCGCGGCGTTTCCTGGCGCCGTCGTGAGTGCCTTGCCTGCGGGACTCGTTACGAGACCCGCGAAAGCGCGGTCGCGCGCGACCTGGTGGTGGTCAAGCGCGACAGCCGCCGCGAACCTTTCCGGCGGGACAAGGTCCTGGCCAGCGTCCGGGTCGCCACCGCCAAATTGCCCGTTTCCAGCGATCAGATCGAGTCGCTGGTCGACGACCTGATCGCCGAAATCTCGCGCCTGGCCCTGCACGAGATTCCGACCGTCGAAATCGGCGGGATGGTAATGGAACGGTTGCGACCGCTGTCCGAAATCGCCTACTTGCGATTTGCCAGCGTTTACGAATCGATAACCGATCTCGAATCGATGTCTACCCAGATTTCAAACCTGCGGCAAGGAATCACGCAACGCGTCGATCCCCGCCAGTTCGTATTGATCCCGACCGAGGATTCAGGCAGCTAGCCGGGTCGCCCCAACCCTTGGAGCGGCTGCGATAATTTCTGACAATTTAATTGCGCCCAAAGGCTGTGAACGGGACTAGTAACCTGATCCCGGCGCGAGCACAGAGAGTCGGTTAGCGGTGAGATGCCGGCGACGTGCCGCCAGGTGAATGGACCCGGGAGCTGCGGCCCGAACTGGGAAATCCCACAGTAGGCGCCGACGGTAGAGGAACTCCGTTAACGGGACTGGGTATCGACCCTCAGCGGCGGTAGGCCGCCGCCGAGCGTCCGCACCCGAATCAGAGAGGGTCGGCCAATTCGGGCCGACCAAGCTGGGTGGCACCGCGCGTGGCTGATATAGCCATTCGTCCCGGCGGTCAATTCACAAAGCAACCGCCCAGAAGGACTTCAAATGGCCACCCCGGTGCAGATGATCGGCACCGCTCCCGCCGTCGAGGCCGTTATCGGTCACCTTCGCCAGAACCGCGCCGTCCCGGTTTACCGCGAGTTGCTCTCCGACCTGGAGACGCCTGTCTCGGCTTACCTCAAGCTTGCCGGCGACGGGCCCGCGTTTTTGCTGGAGAGCGCCGAACCGGACGAATCCGTCGGCCGCTACAGCTTCGTTGGGTCGGACCCCTACATGTTGGTGGCGATGCGCGACGGCACGGCGACGTTTACTTTCGCCGACGGTGGAACCGAAACGGTCGCTTACCGGGACCCGCTGCGGGTCGTCGCTCGTCAACTCGCGAAAATCAACGCCGTGTCCCTCCCGGAGCTGCCTGCTTTTCAGGGTGGGGCCATCGGCTACCTGGGTTACGAAGCGGTCGAGAGTTTTGAGCGACTCCCGCACACCCGCGCCGACGACGTAGGACTGCCAGACGTTCAACTCATGTTTGTCGACACCTTCGTGATGTTCGACAACGTGTCGCGAACCCAGAAGCTGGTGACTCTGGCCCACCCGAGCGATGACCCGCAACGCTCCTACCAGGAAGCGCTGAAGCGCCTCGATCAATTGGCCGAGCGGCTAGGCAGCCGGCCGGCCTCGCTGGATCATGGTTGTGGCGCGGCCGGTCCGGTCGAGACGAACATGTCCAAGGCCGAATTCGCGGCCATGGTTCGCCAGGCCAAGGAATACATCGCCGCCGGAGACATCATCCAGGTGGTGCTCTCGCAGCGACTCAAGCGGCGATTGGCGGTTCACCCGTTCGCCGTTTACCGTCATTTGCGGCAGTTGAACCCGTCTCCTTATATGTATTTCCTGCAGCTGCCCGACATGCATGTCTGCGGCGCCTCTCCAGAAATGCTGGTGCGGGTGCGCGGGTCCAGGATGCGGACCGTTCCGGTGGCCGGCAGCCGCTGGCGCGGCAAAGACCGCGCCAGCGACGACCGGATCGCCGAGGAGCTGTTGGAGGACGAGAAAGAGGTCGCCGAACACGTGATGCTCGTCGATCTGGCGCGCAACGACCTGGGCCGTGTGGCGGTCGGCGGCAGCGTTTCCGTGACCCGTTTGTTGGAAGTCGACCGGTTCTCGCACGTTATGCACATCGTCTCGCACGTCGACGGTTCGCTTTCCCCGGCCAAAAGCGGGGTTGACGCGCTGCGGTCCTGCTTTCCGGCCGGAACGCTCTCCGGCGCGCCCAAGATCCGGGCGATGGAGATCATCGACGAACTTGAACCCACCCGGCGCGGAGTTTACGGCGGGGCGGTGGGGTATTTCGCCTATTCGGGCGACCTGGACACCGCCATCGGCATTCGCACGATGGTCGTCCGCGACGGGATCGGGTACGTCCAGGCCGGCGGCGGAATCGTGGCCGATTCGGAAGCCGAATACGAGTTCAACGAGTCGATGAACAAGGCCGCCGCGCTGCTGGCCGCGATTGACCGCGCGCACGGAGCAAGCAAATGATCCTGATGATCGACAACTACGATTCCTTCACCTACAACCTCGTCCAGTACCTCTACGAGCTCGGATGCGAGGTCGAGGTCTACCGCAACGACGCGATCGACACCGCCACGGTCAGAAAACTCGGGCCGGAGGCGGTCGTGGTCTCACCCGGACCCTGCACCCCGCATGAAGCCGGAGTTTCCATGGAGCTGATCGAAGAAGTCTCTCGTGACCTGCCAACCCTGGGGGTTTGCCTGGGGCATCAGTGCATCGGCGAGGTGTTCGGTGGGCGGGTCATTCGCGCGCCGTCGCTTATGCACGGAAAGACTTCGATGATCGAACACGACGGCGCGGGCGAGTTCAAGGATTTGCCGCAACCATTCCAGGCCACCCGCTACCACTCCCTGATCGTCGAGCGCGAATCGCTGCCCGATTCGCTGCAGATTTCGGCGCAGACCGATGACGGGATAATCATGGGGCTCCGCCACCGGAGCCGGCCCGTGCATGGGGTGCAGTTTCACCCCGAGTCGATCCTCACCCCGCAGGGGCACGACATTCTGCGCAACTTTCTAGAGCTCTATCGGATCGGGCCGCGCGCATGATCGCCCAAATGCTGGCCAAGGTCTACCAGGGCCAAGACCTGACCGCCGATGAGGCCGAATCGGTCATGGATCAGATCATGTCCGGTGAATTCGAACCGGCGCAGTTCGGCGCGTTCGTCGCCTGCCTGGGAATGAAGGGCGAGACCGCCGACGAAGTGGCCGGACTGGCCCGCGCCATGCGGCGGGCGGCGCTGGCGCTCGAGGTCGCCGGCGAGGATCACATCGATACCTGCGGTACCGGCGGAGACGGCAAGAACACGTTCAACGTATCCACCGCCGCGGCGTTGATCGCCGCGGCCGCCGGCGCGGTAGTCGCCAAGCACGGCAACCGCGCCGCCTCCTCGCGATCGGGTTCGGCCGACGTCCTCGAAGCCCTCGGTGCCCGGATCGACCTGACGCCGCGACAGGTCGGCGATTGCATAAGCCGGGTCGGGATCGGGTTCCTTTTCGCCCAATCGTTTCATCCGGCAATGCGCCACGCGGGCCCGCTGCGGGCGCAGATCGGGATCCCGACGGTTTTCAACATCCTCGGGCCGCTGACCAACCCGGCCGGCGCGCGGCGCCAGCTGCTGGGCGTCGCCCGGCCCGAGTTGCTGGATCTGGTTGCCGGGGCGCTGGCCCGACTGGGAACCCGCCGGGCGCTGGTAGTGCACGGGCTGGAAGGCCTGGACGAGATTTCCATCGCCGGCCCGACGCGGGTGTTTTCGGTTCGGGGCGAGCGCATCGAACAGTTCCAAGTCAGACCGTCTGATTTCGACCTCAAAGAACGACCGCTGGCAGAAGTCGCCGGCGGCGACCCGGTTGAAAACGCGGAGATCATCCGCGCGGTCTTTGCCGGCGAGTCCGGACCGCCGCGGGACTTCATGCTGCTCAACGCCGCGGCGGCGCTGCTGGTGGCCGGCAGGGCCAACGAACTTGGGGACGGTGTCGCGCTGGCCAGGGCAACCCTCGATTCGGGCGACGCCCGCCGCAAGCTGGCCGATTTCACGGCTGCAACCCATGCGGTCTGAGCCAATACCGCGCGACAAATAACCGGATCAAATCCCAAACCATGAGCGTATTGCGAAATATCCTCGCCCACAAGCGCGCCGAACTTGGGCAGCGCGCAGCCCAGGTTTCGCTGGCTCAGATCCGCCGGCGAGCGCTGGCGGCGGCGGCGCCGCGCGGTTTTGCGAAAGCGTTGTCCGGGCCCGGACTGGCGGTCATAGCCGAACTAAAGCGCGCCTCACCATCCGCCGGCCGGATCGCGGACCTGGACCCGAGCGCGGTTGCCGCCAACTATCAGTTGGCCGGCGCGGCGGCACTTTCCGTGTTAACCGACGAGAAGTTCTTCGCCGGAAGCGATGAGGACCTGATTCGGGCCCGGGCGGCCTGCCGGCTTCCGGTCCTGCGCAAGGACTTTGTCATCGACCCCTGGCAGGTTCATGAAGCGCGCGCGCTGGGCGCCGACGCGGTACTGGTGATCATGGCCGCGATCGAGGATCCCGAGCCGCTGCTCGGGGTGGCCGGCGAACTGGGCATGGACGCTCTGGTGGAGGTCCACGATCAGTCCGAGCTGGACCGCGCGCTGGCGGCCGGCGCGACGTTGATCGGGATCAACAACCGAGATCTGCAAACCTTCCGAACCGATCTGGCGACCACCGAACGGCTGGCCCCCCAAATCGGCGGTCAGGCGGTACTGGTTGCCGAAAGCGGGGTCAAGGACAAATACGATCTGGCGCGGCTGGCCGCCGCCGGTGCCGATGCCGTGTTGATAGGCGAAACCCTGGCCCGTCACAGCGGCGACGTGGACCGGATGCGGGCTTTGATCAAGGCCCCTTCGCCGCGGGTGAAGATCTGCGGAATATCGAATCCCGCCGACGCGGCCGCCGCCTCCGCCGCAGGCGCCGACTTCATCGGCGCCATTCTGGCCCGATCGCGTCGCCAGGTCTCGCCGCAGCGGGCGCGAGAGATATTCGCCGCCGCGCCGAACGCCAAGTCGGTTGCGGTGATGGTGGCGGCCGACGCGGCCGAGATGGCCGGCGCCCTCGACCAGACCGGCGCCGATTACATCCAGGTGCACGACCTGGGGAAACCTCCGCCCAGGGAACTGGCCGAGCGCGTGATTCCGACTTTCCGAGTCGGTTCGGGCGGCCTCGAACCGGATCTCGGGGCGATCGATGCCGCCTTGGTCCACGTCGATTCGCCCGCCGGCGGCGGATCCGGCAAGGCATGGGACTGGACCCAGGCGCCGCGGCTGGTCGGCCGACGCAATTACCTTCTCTCCGGGGGGCTGGACCCGGAAAACGTCGCCGCAACCGTGATCCGCTTGCGGCCTTGGGGGGTCGACGTGTCCTCCGGCGTCGAAACCGAAGGGCGGAAAGACCGCCGCAAAATCGCCGCGTTCGTTGAGCGCGCCAAGCGGGCGGCGGAGCTTTCATGACCGCTCCTTCGCGGCGATTGCGCGAACTGCCGGACGCCAGCGGGCATTTCGGTCCCTGGGGCGGCATGTTCATGCCCGAGACGCTTATGCCGGCGGTGCACGAACTGGATGACGCCTATCGCGCGATTCGCGCCGACGCGGCGTTCGCTAAAGAATTGGCCACATACCTTCGTGAATACGTCGGGCGACCCACTCCGCTTTACGAGGCGTCCCGCCTGAGCGCTCTGGCCGGCGGCGCGCGCATCTATCTCAAGCGCGAGGACCTGGCCCATACCGGTGCCCACAAGATAAACGCCGCCATCGGCCAGGGTCTGCTGGCCCGACGCATGGGTAAGGACCGGGTGGTCGCCGAGACCGGCGCCGGGCAGCACGGCGTGGCTTCGGCGACGGTTTGCGCCCTGCTGGACCAGAAATGCGTGGTCTACATGGGCAGCCTGGACATTGAGCGTCAACACCTGAACGTGGTGCGGATGCAGGTCCTCGGCGCCGAAGTCGTCCCGGTGGAGTCCGGTTCCCGAACCCTGAAGGACGCGATCAACGAGGCCATACGCGATTGGGTCACCAATGTCGCCGACACCTACTACCTGCTCGGGTCGGTCGCCGGGCCGCATCCCTACCCGATGATGATCCGGGATTTCCAGGCGGTGATCGGACGCGAAACCCGGGAGCAATTCAACCGGTTGGTCGGGGGTACCCCCGATGCCCTGGTCGCTTGCGTTGGCGGGGGTTCCAACGCGATGGGGCTGTTCTACGAGTTCCTGGACGATTCCGCGGTCGCCCTGCACGGCGTTGAAGCGGCCGGTCACGGATTGGCCAGCGGCTCGCACGCGGCAACGATCGGCGCCGGCAAGGAAGGCGTCTTGCACGGAACGCGCACGATGGTCCTGCAGGACCGGTGGGGCCAGGTGCTCCCGGCCCACAGCATTTCGGCCGGCCTGGACTATCCGGGCGTGGGGCCCGAGCACTCCCACCTTGCCAGCAGCGGTCGTGCGCAGTACGCCTCGATCACCGATCGGCAGGCGCTCGAAGCGGTCACCGCCCTGGCCCGCACCGAGGGCATAATTCCGGCGCTCGAATCGGCGCACGCGGTGGCTTTCGCGCTCGAACTGGCCGGCGGCATGCGCAAAGACCAATCGGTCGTGGTCAACCTATCCGGGCGCGGTGACAAGGACATGGAGACCATCGCCGAGCATGGGCTTGCCGGCAAATGACGGCGCGCCTCGAGCGGATTTACCGGCGAACCCGCAGCCGCGGCGAATTGGCGCTGAACATATTCCTCACCATCGGGTATCCGTCGCTCGAAGAGTCCTGGGAACTGGCCCGCGCCGCCCTGGCCGGCGGCGCCGACGTGCTCGAACTGGGCATTCCGTTTTCCGACCCGATCGCCGAAGGTCCCACCATCCAGCACTCGTCCCAGGTCGCGCTCGAAAACGGCGTAAACCTGGGCGATTGCCTGGAATTCACGGCCCGCCTGCGCGCCGAAACCGATGCCGGCCTGATCCTAATGGGTTACGCCAATCCGTTCCTGGCCTACGGAATCGATCCCCTGGCCGCCGCGATCGCGGAATCCGGGGTGGACGCGGCGATCGCCGTTGATCTGCCGCCCGAAGAGTCCGGGCCGCTGGCGCAAGCGCTGGCCGGCCGCGGCGTTGCGCTCGTTCAGTTCCTTGCCCCGACCACCGATCCCGAACGCGCCGTCCGGGTGCTGGCGAACGAGTCGGGGTTCATTTATGTCGTCTCGCTCACCGGCGTGACCGGCGCTCGGCAAAATATGGGCGTGGGACTGGCGACGTTTCTGCGCCGCACGCGCTCGCTGACCGACCGCCCGCTGGCGGTCGGGTTCGGCATATCCAGCCCCGAGCACGTCCTCGGGCTGCACGGGCTGGCCGACGGGGCGATCGTTGGCTCGGCGTTCGTGAAAATCTGCGGCCTGGCCGATCGCCCATTACGCCTGGCCCGCGCGGAAGAATTCGTGAGCCAGCTTGCTGGAGCGGCCCGCCAAGGAGGCGATTCGTAAGTGAATCCCTGGCTGCTTTTGCTTTTGCTGATACCGATCGGCTTGGCCGGCCTCTGGACGCTGCTGGTCTTTCGTACCGCCTGGTACCTGACCCACCCGAACCCACGCCACACGCCCAAGGGCTATGCGCCCGATTTCGACCCCTCGGTGCTGGGACTCGAACCTGTACAGATCGAAAGCCGGACCGGCATGACGCTCAAGGCATGGATCGCCCGGCCCAAACACCATCCGGCGTCGGTAATCCTCTGTCACGGGGTTTGGACCAACCACAAGGAAATGGTCGGCCGCTGCGTCGAGCTGCTCAAGCTCGGATATGGCGTCGTACTGTTTGACTTCTCCGGCCACGGCGAGAGCGAGGGCAGCACCACCACGATGGGTTACCGGGAAATGCTGGACCTCCTTGGCGTCGTGGACTGGGCCGCAGACCAAGTGGAGCTGGGCCGGTTGGCGGTTTGGGGGAATTCAATGGGCGGCTCGGTGGCGATCATGGCCGCCGCGTTGGACGAGCGGCTGGAGGCGGTTATCGCCGACAGTCCATTTGCAACCCTGCGCGAGAACGTGGCCCGGGCATTCAAACGAATAACAGGGCTTCCGCCCTGGCTGTTCGTGGGTCCGGTAGTCTGGCTGGGTCAGCGACTGGTCGGACACCGGATGGACCACATCCGGCCGGTCGACTTGGTCGCTTCGCTGCATTCACGCCCGCTGATGGTCGTCCAGAGCGGGCAGGACTCAATCGTGAGCGCCGAGAGCACCCGCAAGTTGTTCGAGGCCGCTACCAGCGCCGAAAAGCACCTCTGGGTCATCGACGAAGCCGAGCACGTCGAAGGCTTTCATATCCTGCGCGACGAATACCTGGCCAAGATATCCGAGTTCCTGCGCCATTCGCTGCGCGATCCGGTTGAGAAGCAGTTCTCCCGGGACGGGGGGCGGAGGAAAGCGGCGGGCGACCTCAAGCTCCGGCGAGGCGACGCGCCCGGCGCTCCGCGATCTGCTCCCACTCCCAAGCATTAATCACCTGCGCGCAGGTCAGGCCGGCCCGCCGCGCGATCATCGCCCCCAGCTGTGTATTTGCCAATTGGGCGGCCGCATGAGCGTCGCTGTTGACGGTCAATACGGCGCCGGCGCGGGCTGCGCGGCGCGCGAGGTCGGCCGATAGGTCGAGCCGGCCGGGCTGCGAGTTGATTTCGAGCGCGACACCCGTTTCGGCGGCGGCCGCAAAGACCACATCGTGATCAAAATCGAACCCCTCACGACCAAGCACGATCCTGCCGGTCGGATGACCGATCGCGCAGGTCGCCGGATTGGAGATCGCGGTCAATATGCGTTCGGTCATCGCCGATCGCGACTGGCCCAGTCCGGCGTGCACTGATGCGACTACCCAGTCGAGACTCGCCAGCACCTCGGGCTCGAAATCAAGCGATCCGTCGACGCGGATCTCGCTTTCGGTGCCATGCAGGAGAGACAGTTCCCCCCATTGCCGCGCCTGTGCCGCAATCTCGTCGCGTTGGGCTGCCACCCGCTCCGGGGAAAGTCCGTTGGCCACCGCCAGCGACTGGGAATGGTCGCTGATCACGAGTTGCCGCAGGCCGGCCCGGTGGGCCGCCTCGGCCATTGCCGCGATGCTGTCCTGACCATCGCTCCAGTCGCTGTGGGCATGCAAATCGCAGCCCAGGTCGCGGTGCTCCAGCAGGCGCGGCAACTGCCCGCGCCGGGCCAGTTCAATCTCTTCCCGCCCCTCGCGAAGTTCGGGCGGAATCAGGTCCAGGCCGACCGCCCGATAAAGCTCGGCTTCGGTTCCAAAAGTGGTCTGGGGCGAGTCGAGTTCGATGCCACGCCGCCGCGCCAGGTCGGTTAACCGGGCAATGTGTTCGTCTGAGCCGGTCGCCAGCACCAACGCCGAGCCAAGCGACTCTTCAGCCGATACCCGGATCCGGACTGGAATTGGTTCCTGCAATTCATCCGGGTCAAGCTGGACGAGCGATTCCCCGCCAAGGGCGGCCAACGCGGGGCGCGATGGATCGCGCACCGCGACCACCAGGTCGACGCCCGACATCGTCTCGCACGCCCTTCGCGCGGCACCGGCCAAGCGCACCGCGCTGACTCCATCGATATTCCCGAGCCGGGCGGCTTCCAGGTGCGCCGTGGCCAGCGCGTGCCCGAGCGAGAACAACCCGCGGGTGGCAGCGATCCGCTCGATTTCGGCCAGGATCTGCGCCACCTTGCGACTTCCGATGCCGGGCAGCTGACTGAGTCGACCGTCGGATCCCGCCGCCCGCAGGGAATCCAGATCGGAAACTCCAAGGTCCCGCACGATCCGGCCCACCGTGCGTGCTCCCAGGCCGCGGACCGAAAGCAGTTGCCATGCCCCGGGCGGGATCTGCTGGAGCAATTCGTCCAAGCGCCTGCTGGAACCGCTGCTGACAAACTCACCAATCGTTCGCGCCAACGAGGGACCGATGCCGGGCACGCCGGTGAGTTCGCGGGCCTGGGCCAAGGCAGCGAAATCCCGTTTGGACGATTCGATGCGGCGCGCCGCCGCACCGTAGGTCCGCGAGCGCCCCGAATCCGGGTCAGCCAGATCGATTGCCTGGGCGATGCGCTCCAGATGGGCGGCAATCGCCCGGTTCGAGATCACGCGCTTGAAACCGCGTCGGCGGCCGCTTCCGGGCCCGGAAGACCAACGCCCGCGTACAAGAACCCGAGCCGGCGCAGGCTCTTGCCGTCAAGGGCGTTGCGGCCGTCGATGACAATCCGCCCCCGCATCCTGGCCGCCGCAACTTCCCAGTCCAGCTCCACGAACTGGGGCCATTCCGTGCAGAGCACGGCGGCGTCGGCCCCGGTCAACGCGGCCAAGGGATCGTCGGAGACCTGTGCCCGGGGCTCCGCGGCGGCGGCCCGCCGGGCAGCCATCGGGTCGCAGGCGCTCACTTCGGCGCCGTCGGCGAGCAGCAAGCGCGCGATTTCCAGCGCCGGAGCGTCGCGGATGTCGTCGGTCTGCGGCTTGAAGGCAAGACCCAGGAGCGCAACTTTGCGGCCCCGCACGTCGCCCAGCAAGTCGCGCAGCCGGCGCACCACCCCGAGGCGGGCGTCGCGGTTGATTTCCAGCACCACCCGCAAAAGCTGCGGGTGCGAACCGGCGACCGCCGCCATGTGCTCCAGCGCGAGAACGTCCTTGCCGAGACAACTTCCTCCCCACCCGATTCCGGCCTGCAGATAGCGCGATCCGATCCGCTGGTCGAGCCCCATGCCTCTGGACACGGTGGTCACGTCGGCGCCCAGCCGCTCGCAGATTGCCGCGATTTCGTTGATGAATGAAATCCGGGCGGCCAGGTACGCGTTGGAGGCGTACTTGATCATTTCGGCGCTGCGCAGGTCGGTGCGCACCACCGGGCACGCTATCCCGGCGTACAGGCCCTGCACCGCGTCACCGGCCGCTTCGTCGGCGGTGCCAAGCACGACCCGGTCGGGATGCAGGAAATCGTCGACCGCCGATCCCTCGCGCAGAAACTCCGGATTGGCGACCACCGGTACCGGGAAGTCCACGTGCCGGGCGATCAGCTGCTGGACGACCTCGGCCGTGCCAACCGGGACCGTGCTCTTGTCCACGACCACCGTCCCGGGGCGGACGTGTTCGGCGATCGAACGGGCAACCTTCTCGATCGCGGAAAGGTCGGCCCGCCCAAAGTCGCCGACCGGCGTGTTTACCGCAATCACGACGAAGTCGGCGTTCGGCACTGCAACGGCGAACGAATCGCCGAATTCCAGTCGGCCCGCCTCCCGGTTGCGCCGGACCAGTTCTTCCAGTCCTGGCTCGTAGATAGGCACCTCGCCGGCGCACAGTTGGGCGATCTTTGCGCGGTCGATGTCCAGGCAGTGCACACGGCTGCCGAGCTCGGCAAAGCATGCTCCCGAAACCAGGCCGACGTAGCCGCAGCCGATTACCGCGATTCGCGGGGCACCCGGATCAGGGGGCAAAGGCACGCGCCAACTGGGAAACCGCGTCGACCCTGGTCAGCCTGTCGGCTTGGCGGATGGCGCCGACCACGGCGCGCTCGCGGGAGCGACCGTGACCGATGAGGACCAGTCCGTTGACCCCGAGCAGCGGGGCGGCTCCGATCTCGCGGTAGTCAACTTGCGAGCGAAGGCCGGCGAAAGCCGGTCGTAGCAGCATCCCGCCAAGCCGACCCCGCAGCGAGGAACGGGCATAGTCGCGCACGGTGCCGAAGATCATGTCGGCCAACGCTTCGAGGGTCTTGACCGCAATATTCATCGTGAACCCGTCGGCAACGACGACGTCGACTTCGGCCCGCAGCATCATCTGGGGCTCGACGTTGCCGACGAAATTTAACCCCCTGGCGGCAATCATCGCCGCCGCGTCCCTGACCACCTGCGGACCCTTGCCCTCTTCGTGGCCCATGTTCAGCAGCCCCACCGTAGGTCGTTCGATTCTCAGCTCGGACCGAGCATAAATCTCACCCATTTGGGCGAACTGGCAGAGATGATCCGCGTCGCAGTCAGCATTGGCGCCTATGTCCATCCAGACCGTCGCCCCGCCTGGCAATCGCAGCAGCGAGGCAATTACCGGGCGGCGCACCCCGGGCAGGCGACGCAGCCGCAGCACTGCGGCCGCCATGATCGCGCCGCTGTTGCCAAGCGAAACCGTGGATCCGCCGGCGCCGTCGCGCAGCAACTCGATCGACCGCACCAGGGAGGAATCGGGCCTGTTCCTGACCGCCTCGGCCGGATGTTCGTCCATGCCAATTACCGCGCCGGCATGGGCGACCTCGATCAGGTCGCGTTCCTGACCGCCTTCGGCCAAATGCGGTTCGATCGCGGCCCGGTCACCAACAAGCAGGCTGGATATGCCGTAATCGCGGGCCGCCCGCAGAGCTCCGACGACCATCGGTCCGGGCGCATGATCGCCGCCCATGACGTCGAAGATGACCCGCGGTCGCTGCTCGGACATTGCCGTTCCGGTTTTGTGTCTGGATTGGGATTCAGACGTCCAGGTTTCGAACCTCGCGGGCGTGTTCGAGGATGTATTCCTGGCGCGGGGCAACTTCGGGGCCCATCAATCGCGAAACCAGGTCTTCGGCCAGGTCGAAGTCCTGGGTGCGGACCTTGAGCAGGGTCCGTCCGACCGGGTTGATGGTGGTGTCCCAGAGCTGATCGGGGTTCATTTCGCCGAGCCCCTTGTAGCGCTGAAGAGTCACTTTCCCGCCGAATTCCTCGATCACCGCGTCGCGTTCGACTTCGCTGTAGACGTAGCGAGTCTTGCGGCCGCGGGTTACTCGAAACAGCGGCGGCAGGGCGATGAACAGGTGGCCGTCTTCGATCAGCTGCGGCATGTACCGGAAGAAGAACGTGAGCAGCAGGCTCCGGATGTGGGCGCCGTCTACATCGGCGTCGGTCATGATGATGACCCGGTGGTAGCGCAGTTTGGAGGCGTCGTAAGACTCGCCCACGCCGGTCCCGATCGCCGCGATTAGGTCACAGATCGCCTGGTTTTCGAGCATCTTGTCGATGCGCGCCTTCTCGACGTTGAGGATCTTGCCGCGCAACGGCAGCACCGCCTGAAAAATCCGGTCGCGGCCCTGCTTGGCGTTGCCGCCGGCCGAATCGCCCTCGACGATAAAGAGTTCCGTCCGCGAGGGATCGCGGTCCTGGCAATCGGCCAGTTTCCCCGACAAAGCCAGCGAGTCGAACGCGCCCTTGCGGCGCACCATGTCGCGCGCCCGCTGGGCGGCAACCCGGGCCCTCGCCGACTCAATGCTGCGCACGACGATCGCGCGGGCGTCTGAGGGGTTCTCGTGCAGGTGCTGGGCGAGCGCCGCATTGGTCACCGACTGCACCAGCCCGGCAACCTCGGGGTTGTTGAGCCGGACCTTGGTTTGGGATTCAAACTGCGGCTCGGGCAGGAAGACGGAAATTGCGGCGACCAGTCCTTCGCGCACATCGTCGCCGGTGAGGTTGGAATCGTTCTCTTTGAGCAGCCCCATCTCGCGGCCCTGTCGGTTTATGCAGCTTGTAAGCGCGGAGCGGAAGCCGGACAGGTGGGTTCCACCGTCAATGGTGTGGACGGTGTTGGCGAACGCGGTCACCTGCTCGCGCGCGGCGCGGGTGTACTGGAGCGCGACCTCGACGCGCACGTCGTTGATCGAATCGCTCAGAAAGATCGGATCGGAGATGACCGGCTTCAGTCTCCGCGCGGTCCTGGCGACGTAGGACCTGATGCCGCCCTGGAAGTAAAAGGTCGCGTGGCGCCCGCTGCGCTGATCGGTCAGGTTCACTTCCATCCCTGGCACCAGGAACGCCAGCTGGCGCAGGCGTTCGGCCAGGATGTCGAATTCAAAACCGATCGGGTCGCCGGATTCGTCGCAGAATATCTCGCCGTCGGGCTTGAATCGGACGCGGGTTCCCGTGACGTTTTTGTCCTGGATCTTCCCGCGCGGGCGCACGCGATACTTCGGGATGCCGCGGAAGTACTCCTGAAAGTACTCGCGCCGGTTGCGCGAAACTCGGACCTCGAGATGCTCGGAGAGGGCGTTCACGACCGAAACCCCGACACCGTGCAGTCCGCCGGAGACCTTGTAGGCGTCGGCGTCGAATTTGCCCCCGGCGTGCAGGTTGGTCATTACCACTTCCAAGGCCGAGACGCCTTCGTCGCGGTGCCGGTCCACCGGAATGCCGCGACCGTTGTCGGCAACCTCGCAGTACCCGTCGGCGGTCAGGTCCACCGAAATCGCGTTGCCGTGCCCGGCCATGACCTCGTCGACGCTGTTGTCGACCACCTCGTACACGCAATGGTGCAGTCCGGTCAGAGACGTGTCGCCGATGTACATGGCGGGGCGCTGGCGGACCGGCTCCAGCCCCTTGAGGGCCCGGATCTGGGCGGCGGTGTACTTGTTGCGGTTAGTTGCGGTCGGCGACAAGAAGTTCTGGCGGCTTTCTCTCTTGGGGTTTGCGGAAGCCGGCGCGGCGAGTAGGCGTATATACGAGCCCGAAATCACGGGCTGCAAAAAGGGCGCAGAATCCCCGTCTCGAAGGATCAAATACCAGATGCCGCATCAGCTTGCTGATTATAATCTGGCCGCCTGTTTGTTTGCAAGCCGTTCGGTGTTTTCCGCCGCCCGTTCCGATCTTCGGCGGCGATAATGGACTCAGCATCTGCAGACGCCGCCACGGAGGGGCCCCAAATGTCCGAGCAGACCGTATCGCGCGATGATGTGATCGCGGTTCTGGAGGGCGTGCTTGATCCTGAACTGCACCTGGACATTTGGAATCTGGGTCTGGTCTACGAGGTCAAGCCCGACGCGGGCAAGGTCGATATCGAAATGACCCTGACTTCGCCGATGTGCCCCTACGGGCCGCAACTGATCTCCGAAACCCAACGCTCGGTCGAGGAGATGGAAAAGGTCGACGAGGTGAACATTGAAATCGTCTGGGACCCACCCTGGAGCATGGATATGATGAGCGAAGATCTCAAGTTCATGCTGGGCCGCGGTTGAGTCAACCGCGCGCCGCTCCGGCCGCAGATCGTTTACTTGCCTGAACCAGACCCAGGACTCGGCATCTTCCATGCCCCGCTACGCCCCTGACGCGATCCAGGAACTGACCCGGTCGATCTTTGCCAGCGCCGGAACCCCGGCCGACATAGCCGATTTCATGGCTTATTCGCTGGTCCTGGCCGACTTGTCCGGCCACCCATCGCACGGCGTAATCCGGATCCCGTCATACCTTGAGATGATCGAGGCCGGGCGAATTGTGCCGGACGGTCGGCCGGAATTGCTCAAGGAGTCGGGCACGACCGCCCTCATCAGTGGCAACAAGGGATTCGGGCACTTCACCGGCAAATACGCGACCGAGATCGCGATCGCCAAGGCGAAGTCCGCCGGAGTCGCCCTGGTCGGCTTGTGCGAGGTAAACCATCTGGGTCGGGTCGGCCAGTGGTCGGAAATGGCCGTCGCGGAAGGGGTGTTGGCCATCATGGCAGTGGGCGGCGGCGCCGGGGCCGGGGCCGGGGCGCCGTTCGGCGGCGCGGCGCGCGCGCTGTCAACCAACCCGATTTCGGCCGGAGTCCCCAACCCGGCGGGACCCGCGATCGTCATGGATTTCGCGACCACCTCGACCGCCGAAGGCAAGGTCAGGGTCGCCCGCGACAAAGGGGCCCAGCTGCCACCCGGTCAGATCCTTGACAAAGACGGCAATCCGTCGACCAATCCAGCCGACTTCTACGCCGGCGGGATGATGGTGCCAGCGGCCGCCCACAAGGGCTACGGACTGGCGCTTCTGGTCGAAGCGCTGGGTTCAGCCGTGACCGGCACCTACGCGTCGGCATCGGGCCTGCTGATGGGCGGCAGCATCATCGCCGTCGATCCCGGGGCCCTGGTCGGTGCCGAAACCTACGGAGAAGGGGTCCGCCAACTGGTCGCGCGGATGCACGGTACGCCCCCGGCGGGTGGATTCGATCAAGTCCTGGTGCCCGGCGAACCGGAATGCATGAACCGCGCCAACAACCGCGCGGCCGGAATAGAAATCGCCGACGCCACGGCGGCCAACATCCGCGACGCCGCCGCCGGCCTGGGCGTGGCCGCAGGACCGCTGGCATAACCGCCCCAGTCGGTTCGGGCGTCCAGGCCATCGCCCAAGGCGCGCGGCGCCGGCACGTCAATTTCCTGTTGGGGCTGGCGATCGCCGCCAGCGTCCTGGCGCTTGCACCGCGGCCGGCCACCGGCGAATTGGCCGGTGACGGCAACTACAACCTCTGCCACTTCCTTGACCCCAACCATTTCCAGGCATTTGAGCGGCTCTACGAAGGCCTGCTGCCGACCATTTCGCCCACCGTGGCCGGACTCATAGATTCGGATGGCGACCTCGACTACAACGATTGCGATGAGTTCTACGTCAATTACGAGGCCGATCGAGATCCGGCGCTGCGCCCCGGCACCAAGCTGGCCCAGCTGGCCCGCGAATTGGACCGGACCCCGGGCCGACGCCCGGCCACCCTCGACTTCTCGAATCTGGACTTGGAACAGTTCAGCTGGCGCGACGATTCACTCGAGGCGCTGATCAGTTACCACTTTGCGGCCGGTCACATCGACCGCCTGCGTTTTTCCGGAAACCCGTTGGGGCCCGACGACGTGGACATCTCAGAGTTGCCGGAAGGGTTGTTGCTGGTGTTCGACGGCGGCACCGGAACCCGGGTCGGATTCGGAAGTTCGGGGTATTCGGCGCCGGAAGGCTCGCGCCCCTTGATCGAGTTTGAATTCGCCTCGATTCCGCCCGGGGCCGGCGTGGAAGTCGGCGACGAGGCGATTGACGTTTGCTTGCAGATAACTCTCGAGGGACACCGCCAATGGCGCCTGCGAATCAACGCCTCGGATCGCATCCGGTCGGTGTTCGGGCTGGTGATCAGCTTGCCCGATAACGCTGAAATCGAACCCGACTATGAACTGGAACTGCTGCTCGACCTGATTCCGGGTTGTCAGGGGACCGCCCCGCGGCCCGACATAAACGACGGCGATATCGACTATTCGACGCTTCTGGTGCGCGACAACGACGCCCCTCGGCATTCGCTCTGCCAGCGCCATCCGGCGGTCCGCACCCAGATCGAATCCTGGCTGCCGCGGAAAAGGGCCTGCGAGGAGGTGAGCATAGCGCAACTGGCTCACGTCACCGAGATCGATCTTTCCGGCCATGCGGACGTGGCCGACATCAACGCGGCAGATTTTTCGCAGTTGCCGCACCTGCGTCGGCTGGATTTGAGCAATGCCGGTCTGACCGCATTGCCGCCGGACCTGCTGGGCGAGATCGGTCCGGCAAGAACGCTCGTGGTTGACGTCCGAGACAATCCGGGCGCCGAAGGGGAAGGGTTCGGTCTATCGAACCTGCCGGCGCTCTGGCGACAGCAGATCGTTCCCGGTGTGGAGGTAATCCTGGACCCGGATTCGCGCGCGGTCACCGGGTTCGACAATCCGGTCTACTACGCCGATGAGGGTCGCCCGCTGGCCGTCGGCCTGCAACATCAGGACCGCGAAGCGGCCGGGGTGGTGGCCCGACTGCTGCTCAAGTCCGAGAACCGCGGCCATGGCGCCGAAGCCAGCGACCTGCCGCGGCCGATCAACGTCGACGTGCCGTTTGGCAGCGCCCGCCTGGTCGCCCTGGACGTTCCCGAGGAGCGGGTTTCGGATGGCGATGACGAGGCATTCGTCCTGCTGATGATCGATCGCGCGACCCCCGGTTTCGGGCGGTTCACCCCGATCATCGATTTCGTGACCGTGCGCATCAGGGACGCGGCAAATTACGTGGCTCCGGCGCCTCCGCAGCCGCCTGAACCGGCATTCGGCAAGATAACCGTGCTCGACAACCTGCATCTGGCCGTCGAGGCACACGACGTCCTGGCCCACAACGTTCCGGTGCTCGACGTGGAGCTCCCCGGCGGGGGTACCGCGGTCGCCGATTTCCGCGCCCATTTCGAGGCAACCGGCGGATTGGAACGCTGGGGCTATCCGGTTTCGGAGGTCCTGATCGTAGAACCCGGGGCCCTCAGCCAGTACTACCAGCGCGGCGTGGTCGACTTCCACTCGGTCGGCGCCGGCTGGTTGGTCGAACGGCGGCTGGCCTGGGACTACTTCGGCGGCGGCGAAGGCGGCAGCACCGACTTGGGAGTCGAGTACGCGCCGACCAACCCGCATCCCGGGCAGGTGTTTGAGCCTTGGGGCCGCCGGGTCTCAAACCGGGCCGTTGACGGGACGGTCACCGGGTTCGCCGACTTCTTCAACCGGCTTGGCGGAGTGCAGTCATTCGGCCTGCCCAAGACCGAGGCCCGGGTCGACCGGCAGGCGGGCGCGGTCCTGGCGATCGGAGATCCCGGATTCATCCGTCAGTACTTTCAGGCGGCGGTGCTCGAATTCCATCCCGGCGAGCCCGACCCGGTCAGGTTGCAGCTGCTGGGCGATGATCTGCGCGACGCCCAGTTCGCCGCCCAATCCTGGCGAAATCTGCCGGCCTTCCTGGCCAGCGACCCGCTGACCAAAGACGACCCCTACCGACCGGCCCGGGTCCGCCCGAGCCGGACCGGCTGAGCGCCACCGCCTAGAGACGAGCGCCGAATGGCACGGCGCTCAGGTCGGCGCCGTTCTCCTCCAGGAGAAGCCGGATCGCATGCTCGGTCTGCTCGTAGGCGCCCTCGCCGATGCGGTCGTAGCGCAGGGTGCCGGCGGCGTCAATCAGGTACTTGCGCGGCCACCAGCGGTTGCGCCAGGCGTACCATGTGCCTTTTTGGTTGTCGATCGCAACTGTCCAGGTCACGCCCAATTCGGCCATCGCCTGGCGGACCCGCTCCTGGTCCTTTTCGTAGGCAAATTCCGGCGTGTGCACGCCGATTACCTTGAGCCCGTGGGCCGCGTAGCGGTCGTGCCACTGCCGCACATAGGGAAGGGTGCGGCGGCAATTGATGCAGCCCAGTGTCCAAAAGTCGATCAGGACAACCTGGCCGCGCAGGCCCGCGATCGTTGTTTTCTCGCCATTCATCCAGGCTCCGATACCCGAAAACTCGGGCGCGGGACCCCGATCCTGGAGGGTGACCGTAATCGGCGGCGGCGGAGCGCCCGCCGGTTCGGGAGCGGCGACTTCCGCTTGCTGGGCGCCGATGCCGATGCCGATCAGCACGATTGCGGCGGCGGCAACAACCCCGACGGCGGCCAAGACCAGTCCGCGCGAGCGGCTAAGAGTGGCGGCGAAATTGGACAAGATTTGGGTCCGGAATCAGGCAGGAGGGAGTCGCGCCCTGGCCTTGGGCGCCCATGTTTTTCATACGCTAGCAGGCGGCCCGTCGGATCGCCTGCGCAGGATAAGGCCCTTGAGTGCCGTGTACAGATCGGGGTGCGCGAACCGCCAACCGGAGTTCTGGAGGCGTTCCGGGATTACCCGCTTGCTGTCGAGCAGTTCAGTCGAGAAACCGCCGAGCAATAGGCGCAGGCCGAACGCCGGCGCCGGCAGAACCGCTGGGCGACCCAGAACGCGTCCCAGGGTTTGCGCAAATTCCCTCTGCCGAACCGGTTCTGGGGCAGTCAGGTTGTAGGTTCCGGTGCATTCGAGATCCTCAATTGCCCCGACCACAAACCGACACACATCGGCGATGTGAACCCATGACCACCATTGCCGGCCGCTGCCCAGCGGTCCGCCGAGGCCGAGGCGCGCCAGCGGCAGCATTTGCTTTAGAGCCCCGCCGTGGCCCAGGACGATTCCGAGCCGCATGGTAACCAGGCGATTGCCGGCGGTGGCGAACTGCTCGGCCGCAGCTTCCCACTCGCGGGCGACCTGGGCCAGGTAGCTGTCGCCGCTCGAGGCGCGTTCGTTGAGGACCTGGTCGCCGCGCGGGCCGTAGTACCCGATCGCGCTGGTCGATATCAGCAGTTGCGGTCCCGGCCGAGCATCGAGCATGCCGCGCACCAGATTCGTCGTTCCTCGAACCCGGCTCGTCCTGATGCGTTCGCGCTTGGCCGACGTCCAGCGTCCGGATACGGGCTCACCGGCCAGGTTTATGACGGCCTGGACCCCGGAGAGGGCCTCGGCCGGCGCCGGCCTCGTAACCGGGTCCCATTGGACGACCTGCTCGTAGCCAGGGGCGATTTGAGCCCGGCGCGAAAGCAGCACCAGTGAGTGGCCCTTTTCCTCCAGCACCGCCGAAACCTCCCGACCCAGCATGCCGGTACCGCCGGCAATCGCGATGCGCGTCAAGGCATGCACTCCATTTCTTCGCCCGCAATATCAGGATGCCCAAAAACACCCATAATTAAAAAATTAGATCGAACCCGGACGATGGCGCCTAGTGTTTGTATCCCTGGGCCGGGTGGTGGTGCGGTGGCGCTGGGCGGTGGTTTTCGGCTGGTTGCTGCTGGCCGGAGTCGGGTCGGTTTTTGCGGTCCAGGTACCCGAACGGCTCGTAGCCGGGGGATTCAGTTCCCCCGACCTGGAAGCCGCACAGGCCTACGAGCGGTACGCCGCCGCGTTCGAGCAGCCGTTGCCGGTGCTCACGCTAATCATTCACGACTCCGATGGGCGAATCGATTCGCCCGCGGCCCTCGCCGAAATCGAGCGGCTGCGCACCGCGGTCCTGGCGGTCGAGGGCGTCGCCGCGGTCCAGGCCTTGGGCGAGGCCGGCTTCCAGCGCGCCGATTCGGGGAAGACCGTCTTCCTGCACGTGACCACCGATTTGCAGACCGCCCGGGCCCACGCGCTGACGGGGCCGGTCAATACCGCCATTGCCGGTTCCTGGCTGGAGGTGCGACTGGCCGGTCCGGCCGCCTACTACCACGATATCGAGCAGTTCACCAAGTCCGATTTGCAACGGGCCGAATTGCTCGGGGTTCCGTTTCTGCTGCTGGTCCTGCTGGCGGTATTCGGAAGCCTGACCGCCGCCGCCCTGCCGCTGGTCATGGGCGCGATTTCGGTGGGGGTGGGCCTGGCACTTGTCTGGATGGTTGCCGGCGCGGTCGAGATTTCCATCTTCGCGCTCAACATCGCCACCCTGCTGGGACTCGGTCTGGGCGTGGACTATTCGCTCTTCCTGGTCTCACGGTACCGGCGCGAATTGCGCCGCGCCGGCCCCCGGGCGGCGGTCGTGGCGACCAGCGCCTCGATGGGCAAGACGATCGCCTTCTCGGCGACGGCGGTCATCATCGGCCTGACCGCTTTGACGATGTTCGAATTCCAGTTCCTGCGCTCGATCGGAATCGTCGGCGCCATGGTGACCGCCGTCGCGGCGCTTTGCGCGTTGACGCTGGCCCCGGCGGTTCTGGCGATATTGGGGCCGTCGATCAACCGTTTCCGGATCCTGCCGCGTCTATTCGGCGGGGGCCGATTCTGGGCCCGCACCGCCCGCGCGGTCATGAAGCACCCGATAAGGGTCTTCGTGCCGGTTGCAATGGTCCTACTGGCATTCGTGATACCGCTCTCCGAAGCTCGCATCACCCTTCCCGACGCGCGCGTCCTGCCCCAGCGCGCCGATGCCCGGCAGGCGTTCGAGCTGCTCGAATCCGAATACGGTCCCGGCCAGCTGGCGCAGCTCTTTCTAGTCTTGGAATTCGAAGACGGCCCCTTCAGCGACGCCGCCCTCGAAAAGCAGCTGCGGCTGGTCCGATCGCTCGAAGCCGACCCGCGGGTGGCGAAAACCAGCGGGATCGTGAGCATCGATCCGCGCATAACCCTGGATCAATATCGCCTGCTTTACTCCGACGGTCCCGCCGCATCCGATCCGATCGCCCGCGCCGCTGCCCAGGTTTCCACCAGCGGCAACCTGGCGTTGATTGGAATCACGCCTTCAGTTGCCGGCAATAGCGCCGCCGGCCGCGAACTGGTCTATGCGATCCGGGACCGGGTTGCCGGCCTGGAGTTGCAGGGACAGCTGGGCGGCGGGTCGGCCAACTACACGGATTTCGTCGACGCCGTTTACGGGACCTTTCCGATTGTGATCGGGGTCATCCTGCTGGCCACTCTGGTCCTGCTGGCGGGCATGTTCCATTCGCTGATACTGCCGCTCAAAGCGGTCGCGCTCAACCTGCTCTCGCTAACGACCAGCTTTGGCGCGGTAGTGCTCATCTTCCAATTCGGCTGGCTTGCGCCGCTGCTGGGGTTCGAGCCGCTCGGCTACATCGATGCCACCCTGCCGGTGATCCTGTTTGCGATGCTGTTTGGCCTCAGCATGGACTATGAGGTGTTCCTGCTGGCCCAGGTGCAGGAAAACTGGCTCGAATCAGGCAACGTTGAGGCGGCGGTCGCCAACGGGTTGCAGGCCTCCGGGCGGGTGATCACCTCCGGGGCGCTGGTTGTGATCGTGGTTGGCCTGGCCTTCGCCAGCGCCGAGGTGGTGACCGTTAAGGCGCTGGGAGTCGCCGGAGCGATCGCGATAGCCACCGACGCGGCGATAGTTCGCTCGCTGCTGGCGCCGGCGGCAATGAAGTTGGCCGGTGCCTGGAACTGGTGGATGCCCGTTCGGGCGTATCGTTTGCAGCCCCGATGAGGGCCGCGCCGCCAAACGCCCTGCCGGGATTAATAATCGGCCTGCTGCTGGCCGGCTGCGCCCAATCCCTTACCCCGCTGCCCGACCCGGCCGCGCCGGCGCCAGTGGAAATACCCGGCCTCCCGCCGATCGAACTGCCGCGCGACCATCGGTCCCATCAGGACCTGTCCGAATGGTGGTACTTCACGGGCCATCTGCAGGACCGCGAAGGAACCTGGTTCGGGTTCGAATTCGTGATCTTCGCCGCCAACCGCCAAAACCTGGGCTCCAGCTTCGCCGCCCACGTTGCGATCTCAGACCCGAACCCGGGCAGCTTCCGCTACGCGGAGCGGACCTCGAACGTGCACGGCGCCGCCAACCGCGGCGACTGGCTCTGCGTGGGCGGGTGGACCCTCGGAGTAGGGGAGAACGATTTCTCGATCGCGGCCGGCGACGACTTATTCGGCTTCGATCTGATGCTGCGGCCGACCAAGCCGCCGGTGCTGCACGGTGAGGGAGGCGTAATCGACTTCGGCGCCGCCGGATGGTCGTATTACTACTCGCATACCCGGCTTGCGGTCGAAGGGAAGCTCACCCTCGGCGGGGCCGAACGCAGCGTAACCGGGCAAGCCTGGTTCGACCACCAGTGGGGCGATTTCCTGGTGACCGGGCAAGGTGGCTGGGACTGGTTTTCGCTGCAGCTGGACGACGGCCGCGAATTGATGGCGACGGTCCTGCGTGACGCCGACGGGGATGAGACGACGGTCTATGGCACCTTGGTCGGCGGCACGGGCGCCGCCGCGCATCTGGACGCGACGGCGATCGAAATCCAGGTTCTGGCGGACTGGCGCAGCCCGCGTTCGGGCGCCGATTACCCGGCCCGCTGGAACCTGAGAGTCCCTTCGGCGGGATTGAACCTGGATCTGATTCCGACCATCCCGGACCAGGAGCTGGACACGAGCGCCAGCACCGGCACGATCTACTGGGAGGGATCGGTCCAAGCCCGGCAGGCCGGCCAGCCGGTGGGGCGAGGGTTCGTCGAATTGACCGGTTACGCGGAGACCGGAGATCGACGCCCGCCGGGAGCTGTCATTGGGCAAAATCTGTGCGGGCCATAGTCCCTGCGACGGCCCGCAAGGCACCCGCCATCATGCGCACGCGGGAGAACACCGCTTTATCTTCGGTTTGATCGAGATCCCATTGAGTCCCTACCTGGAGGTGGGGCCGGTTACGCTGCGGTTTTACGGACCGATCGTCGTGGCCGGAATTGCCGCCGGTTGGTGGATTTGTCGTCGTTACGCTCACGCGGTTGGGATCACGGTCGACGACGTCGACGCGATCGCGCTGTGGGCGATCATCGCCGGAATCGTGGGCACCCGGGCGCTGCACGTGATCGACAAATGGCCGGAGATCTACGCTTCCGACCCCCTATTGGCGCCGCAGATTTGGCGCGGCGGGGGCGCGATCTGGGGCGGAATCATCGGCGGGGTGGCCGGGGGCGCGATCGCCGCCTGGCGACACGGGATCTACATCCCGGCCGTGGCCGACGTCGGCGCGCTGGGCCTGATCCTGGGCCAGGCCATCGGCCGTCTGGCCAACGTGGTCAACGGCGAGCACACCCGCGTCGCGTCCGATCTACCCTGGGCTTTTCTTTACACCAATCCGGCCACCCTGGCCGCCCGCGACGCGACCGGCGCGACGTTCCCGGCCCACCCGGCCCATCTCTATGAATTGCTCGCCGACGTCCTCATCCTGGCGGTCCTGATATTTGCGATCAGCCGCTGGGGCGGGTCCGGGCGGGTCTTCGCACTCTATGCGTTTTCCTATTCGCTATTCCGATTCCTGATTACTTTCCTGCGCCAGGACGAGCTTTACGGCCCCTTTTCCCAGGCGCAATGGATCGCAGTCGCGATCGGATTGGTCGCGGGGCTGGCGCTATTCCTCTTTTGGACCGGGCGCCTGTCCACCCGGACCATGCATTGGCGGCGCGCCCGTGGACAAGCTCCGCCCATAAACCCTGATCCCAGCGACTAGACCCAACGGAGCCGCGCTTGTCATCCAACGTCCCGATAACGGTTGCCCACGGGGACGGTATCGGCCCCGAAATCATGGACGCAACGCTTCGCATATTAGATGCCGCCGGCGCCCGGCTCGAGATTGAAGAGATCGTTGTCGGCGAGCCGGTTTACCTGCGCGGATTCACCGCCGGAATCGAGGACGGATCGTGGGAATCGTTGCGGCGCACCAAGGTCTTCCTGAAAGCCCCGATAACCACTCCGCAGGGCGGCGGCTTCAAGAGCATGAACGTCACGATCCGCAAAGCCCTCGGTCTTTACGCAAACGTCCGCCCGGCCGTCGCCTACGACCCCTTCGTCGCAACCAAGCATCCCGGCATGGACGTGGTGATCGTCCGCGAGAACGAGGAGGATCTCTACGCCGGAATTGAACATCGACCCACCGCCGGCGTGACGCAGTCCCTGAAGCTGATCTCGCGCTCCGGGTCCGAACGAATCTGCCGTTACGCGTTCGAATATGCCCGGCGGTTCGGGCGCAGCAAGGTGACCTGCTTTACCAAAGACAACATCATGAAGATGTCCGACGGCCTCTTCCATCGCGTGTTCGACGAAGTGGCCGCCGAATACCCGGAGTTCGAGAACGAACACTGGATAGTCGACATAGGCATGGCCAAGCTGGCCGACACGCCCGAAGTATTCGACGTGATCGTTACCCCGAACCTTTACGGCGACATCCTCTCCGACATCGCGGCCCAGATAGCCGGCAGCGTCGGTCTGGGCGGATCGGCCAACGTGGGGGCCGAATGCGCCATGTTCGAGGCGATCCACGGATCTGCACCGCGCCGCGCCGGACAGAATCTGGCCAACCCTTCGGGGTTGCTGCACGGCGCGATCCTGATGCTGGTCCACATCGGCCAGGGGCAGGTGGCGGCAAGGGTTCGCGACGCCTGGCTGGCGACCATCGAGGACGGCGTGCACACCTACGACATGTACTCGAAGGAGCACAGTTCGCGCAAGGTCGGCACCCGCGAATTCGCCGATGCGGTCATCGAGCGGATCGGTAGCCGTCCGCAGCGGTTCGGTCCTTCCAAATTCGGAGATCCCGAGGAGGGCGCCGTGGCCGCGGCCACGGCAGTAACTCGGCCAGCCAAAAAGATAGTCGGAGTCGATGTCTTCGTCGACTGGGATGGCGCCGCGCCGAGCGAGCTGGCCGGCAGGGTAAAGCCGCTCGGCCAGGGATTCGAACTGACGGTTATCGATAACCGCGGCCTGAAGGTCTGGCCGGGTGATTCGAGCGACGCCATAGTCTCCGAACACTGGCGCTGCCGCTTTGAGCGCGATCCCGCCTCGCACGAAGAAATAGCCCAGCTGCTCGCCCGCCTGGGCGCCGCCGGCATCGATTTCGTCTCGGCGGCGAACCTTTACACCTATGACGGAAATCCCGGATTCTCACTAGCACAAGGTCAGTAGATGTCCGAGCAAAAAACTCTTCAGGTTGGCGTGGTCTTCGGGTCCAAGTCCGATTGGCCGGTCATGCAGAGCGCTGCCCAGCAGCTGGAGAAATTCGGAATCGCCTTCGAGGCGCGCGTCCTTTCCGCTCACCGAACCCCGGACGACACGGTTGAATGGATACGGTCCTGCGAACGGCGCGGGGTGCAGGTTTTCATTGCCGCTGCCGGCGGGGCGGCCCATCTGGCCGGCGCGGTGGCCGCGCAGACCGTCCGTCCGGTGCTGGGAGTCCCCATGCCGGGTTGGGCCCTGGACGGACTCGACTCGCTTCTCTCAACGGTGCAGATGCCGCGCGGGATCCCGGTCGGCACGCTGGCGATCGGGAAGGCCGGAGCCCACAACGCGGCCCTGTTGGCCGTCCAGATCCTGGCCCTGCACGACGAATCGCTGGCCGAAGCCCTCAATTCAGCGCGGCGAGCCGATCGCGACGCGATCCTGGATACCGCCCTGGATTGAAGGGCGAGCGCCCCGGCTTCAGCGCAATGAACCGGTTTGAGGTCTGATCGAATCGTCCCCTGTGACGTTCTACCCGGTTTCGAAACCCCGATCAGGCCGCCGCGGGCGCAACCGCGACGTCGGGCGCGGTTCGCAGAATCTTTCCGTCCCGAGTCGCTAGCCGCACTCCCAGCGCGCGCGCCGCGACCACGTATTCGGCGTCGTAAGCACTCAGTCCCGATTCAAGCGCGGCGGCCATCGCGGCGGACGCAGACACCTCAACCAGACGGCCGTCAAATATCGCTTCGGCATCGCCGATAACCTCTGCAGCCGCTGCGGGTTCCAGCAGATTCCGCCGCGCGAATCCGACCAGAACGTTGTTCAACTCACTGGATAACAGTCGCGGAGCCACCCAGTCCGGATCCCTCGTGAACAATTCTTCAGAGTCACGCCCCGAATCCACGTCGAGCAGCAGATCAATAACCACGTTGGCATCGACAACGATCATCGTCGGCCGGCGTCCAGCAACTCCCGCACGATCTCCGGACCGGCCGCGATGGGCCCGATCACGCGCTTGCGCAAACGGATTCGCTCAAGCAGCGCCTCGGCGTCGCGGGGCTCGCGCGCCAGCGAGTCCTCCAGCCGATTCAGGATTTCGCGATTGAGGCTGCGCCGGTTGCGGCGCGCTTCTGCCTTCAAAGCCAGGTGCACCGCCTCGGGCACATCGCGGACGGAAATATTCGGCATTGGGAGCACCGATGTGATGGCATTGTGCTGGCTAAATGATATCAATTGTCCGGCCAACCGGGGCCCTATTTGCGGCGAATCCGGCCCAACAGCGCCCAGGTGGCCAGCGGGAAGGTGATCAGCCCGATAGCGGCGATTCCGGCAATCGCGCCCAGGATGTCGGAAATCACCCAGCCCTCGCTGACCAGTGAGCGCATTCCCTGGAGCAGATAGGTCACCGGATTGAAGGTAACGATTGTGGCCATCCAGCCGGTCATGGCCTCCTGTGGAACGAATACCGGACTGAGAAATACGACCGGGAAAAAGATTATGAAGCTGGTGTTGACGGCCGCCGGATTGCCAGTTTTCAGAGCGATCGAGTAGGGGAATCCGTTGTAAATGGCCGTCCAGCAGACGGTCAGCACCAGCAACGCGATCACCCCCGGCACGCCGGTCTTGAATTCCACCCCCACAACCAGCGCAAGGATCAGGACCGGAATCGTCATCACCACCGCCAGCACCATGTCGGCCACCATGAATCCCAGCATCATTGCGGGGCGATTGACCGGGGTGACCGCGAGCCGGTCGAAGTAGCCGCCCTGGATGTCCAGGACCAGGATGTTGGCGCGACTGAGTCCGGTGACCGCAAACAGGATCGCCACCGGGATCTGGAAGGCCTTGTAGTCAAAGCCTTCCGCACCCGGGAATCCCTCGGTCAGGTCCTGGAGGGCGCCGACGTTGATCAAAAAGAAGAACGCCGGCACGATCAGGGCTCCGACAAGGGTTTCCGGGTCGCGGGGAATCGACCGGATCGCCCGCTCGCCCAGGCTGGCCAGGTCGCGCCAGAACCCGGCGGGGCGGGCCACGACCCTCTCGGCGGTCGTCAATGTCCGCCCACCGATTCGAGTTTCGCCGGCGCCGCCGGTTCGGCTCCGCCCGACATCCGTGCCCCGGTAACGTGCAGGAAAACGTCGTCCAGGGTGGGAGTTCGAAGGGTTAGCGCATCCACCTCCACCCCCGCCTGGGCCAGGGCGATGGCTACTTCGCTGATCTGACGCGAACCGCCCGGGGCGGCCACCGACAGTTCGTGGCCAAAGGTGTCGATCTGCCCGGCCCAGGGCAGGCCTTGAAGCGTTTTCAGGGCGATTACGGGATCGTCCACGCTGACCACGATCACGTCCGATCCGATGTCCCGCTTGAGCTCGCGTGGAGTTCCCTCCACCGCCAGAACGCCCTCGTCGATGATTCCAACCCGGTCGGCAAGGGCATCGGCCTCCTCGAGGTATTGCGTGGTCAGGAAGATCGTCACGCCCAACTCGCGATTGACCGAGCGGATGTGCTCCCACACGCGCGCCCGCGAAATCGGGTCCAGGCCCGTGGTCGGTTCGTCCAGGAAAAGAATCTCGGGGGAATGTATCAGCGACGCAGCAAGGTCGAGGCGCCGCTTCATGCCGCCCGAATAGGTTCCGATCAGGCGCTTTATCGCGTCCCCAATGTCGATCAGATGCTCGAGTTCGGCTATCCGGCGATTGGCGTCGCGGCGCGATAGACCGTAGAGATACCCCTGCAGGCGCAGAAGTTCGAGCCCGGTCTGCTTGGGATCGAGCCCGACGTCCTGGAGCGCGGTCCCGATCTTGAGGCGGACCCGGGCGGCGTCGGAAACAACATCGAAACCGGCCACCTTTGCCCGCCCCGCGCTCGGTAGGAGCAGGGTGGTAAGGACCCGGAGCGTAGTCGTCTTGCCGGCCCCGTTGGGGCCGAGAAATCCGTAGATCTCGCCCGGGGCGACGGCGATGTCAACGCCGCGGACCGCATGCACGCGATCGAAAACGCGATGCAATCCGCCGGTCCAGATCGCCAGCCCGGATTCAGTCATGGTCAGGTCTTACCGCAACAGCAGGGAGATTGAGCAGGCCGATGGCCGCAGCAAGTATGGCGCAAGTGGCTTTGCAGGGCGGGCGGCGCGATCTGCCCGCCAATCACTGCTTTCCGCGGTTCAATTGCGGCGCGGCGCGAACTGCAGACCGGACCAGGTTCCGTCGATCGCACAGATCTTAAAGTCCACGAGTCCGCAAGCGAGGCCGGCCGCGCGCACTCCCGCCTGGCGCAGGTCCGAAGCGAGCCCGGAAGACTGCTTGGGCCACGCAATCCAAAGTCGTCCACCGTCGGGCAGGCGTTCGCGCACCGTGGCGACCTGGGCGTCGAGATCGGCCCGGGCCCGGCAAAACCAAATCGTCAAGTCGGCGTCAGGCTGCTGCCCGTGGACGAGCCGCGCGCGCGGCGGGAGCGGACCCAGGATCTGGTCGGATTCCGCTGGCGGATCGATCAGGGCGACCACCGACCCTTCCTTGATACCGAGTTTCTTGGGCAAGGGCGTGCCCGAATAACCGGCCATCTGGGATGCGGGAACGATCGGATCGGCCGGCGGATTTGCCAGCGCGTCGGCGATGGCCGGCGCTACTTCTTCCCAGGTGCAGAAGGCGGCGTCGGGCAGCAGAGCCCTGGCCCGCTCGACCTTTTCCGGCGCGCCTCCGGCAAACAACAGCGGGACCCGGCGGGTGGAAGTTCGCCGCCGCAGCCAGAGCCCGATTTCGCGGCCGTGCGATGGGAGGCGCTCGAGGTCGATCAGGTAGACGTCAGGAACGTTCTCGACCAGCCGGCGCAGTCCCGCCGAATCGGGAGTGTCCGAATAGTCGACCGCAATACCGGCCGATTCCAGTTGGCGCACGCGCCCGGCCGCGCTGGCCGGATGCTGGTGGATCAATCGCGCCCTGGTCACGGGTGGATTCTCGCCGCCGGTAAAGCGCTCCCGGGGAAGCGGTTGATGCGGATCGCGCGTAGGAGAATTCACGTCCAATCCACACCCGGCCCCCGTGGAGGGCGAATTGACCGACCGCCTGCGCACCCAACACTTCGACGTAATCGTCGTCGGGGCTGGGGCGATGGGCAGCGCCGCGGCCTACCAGCTGGCCCGTCGCGGCCGGAGCGTGCTGGCCCTGGAGCGATTTCAGATTCCACACCAGATGGGATCATCGCACGGGCTAACCCGGATCATCAGACTGGCGTTTCACGAAGGACCCGAATACGTACCGCTGGGGCGCCGCGCCTACCGGCTCTGGCGCCAGCTCGAGTCAGAAACCGGCCAGTCCCTGCTTACCATCACCGGGTCGGTGCACGCCGGTGAGCCGGGATCGGTCGGCTTCGAGCAAACGCTGGCGGCCTGCCGTCGGCAGGGGGTCGAGCACGAAGTCCTGACCAGCGCGCAACTTGCCGCGCGCTATCCAGGGTATCGGTTGCCGTCCGGATTCAAGGCGGTGCTGCAATCGCAGGGCGGCTTCCTGGCCCCCGAGCGCTGCGTCCAAGCGCACGCCGAGGCCGCCCGCGCACTGGGCGCCGCCGTCCACGAACGCGAACGGGTGCTCGGCTGGGAGGCCCACCCGGGCTTCGTCCGGGTCAGCACCGACCGCGCAGACTACGACGCCGGCTCCCTGGTGCTGACGGCCGGTGCCTGGGCATCCCAGATCATGCCCGAACTGGCGGGTCTGGCGGTACCCTCCCGCCAGGTAGTTGTCTGGTTCGAAACCCTGACCCGGTCGTGGTTTAAGCCAAGCCGGTTCCCGGTTTTCATCCTCACGCTTGATGATGTGGAGTACTACGGGTTTCCGGATTTCGAGAGGGCGGGCTTCAAGATCGGCAAGTTCGATCTGGCCAGCGGCCCAGCCGATCCCGATGCCCTGGACAGGAATCGGCGACCGGACGAAGAGGAGGAGCTGCGCGACGTCGCCCGGAGATGCTTTCCGGAGGCCGCCGGCAGAACGCTGGATGCCTCGGTGTGCATGTTCACCAATTCGCCGGACGGGCACTTCGTAATCGGCGCCGACCCGCGCTGGCCGCAGGTTGTTTTCGCCGCCGGATTCTCCGGGCATGGGTTCAAGTTCGCCAGCGCGATCGGGGAAATCCTGGCCGACTTGGCAACGTCGGGCCGCACCGAGCATGACATCGACCTGTTCGACCCCGCCCGATTCGGCGCCATCCGCCCGCCGGCGTGAGGGGGCGTTCTTGGGTGCCGAGGGCGGGATTTGAACCCGCACAATCCGAAGATCACTAGCCCCTCAAGCTAGCGCGTCTGCCAATTCCGCCACCTCGGCCAACGCGGTGATTATCCCACCTCCGATGGATTGAACGCCGCGCGGTGCAGGCGAAAATCGACTGCTTCGGCCTCCACCCGGCACCACTATGGAACTATTCAAGCTGCACGCCCCATTTGCCCCCGCAGGCGACCAGCCTGACGCCATCGCCGGGCTTGTCGAGGGCATCAACGGCGGGGAAAGATTCCAGACCCTGCTCGGAGTCACCGGGTCGGGCAAGACCTTCACGGTCGCCAACGTGATTGCGCAGGTCAACCGTCCCACCCTGGTGCTGGCCCCGAACAAGACCCTGGCCGCCCAGCTCTGCTCCGAGTTCCGCGAGTTCTTCCCGGAAAACGCCGTCGAATATTTCGTCTCCTATTACGACTATTACCAGCCGGAAGCCTACATCGCGCGGACCGATACCTACATCGACAAAGAGGTCGACATCAACAAGCAGATCGAGAAGCTTAGGCTCTCGGCCACGCGCTCGGTGTTCTCGCGTCGCGACGTGATCGTCGTTGCCTCGGTCTCGTGCATATACGGCATCGGATCGCCGGTCGACTACGGGCAGATGACGGTAAGTCTGAAAAAGGACGCCGAATACGACATCTACCGGCTGCTGCGACGGCTGACCGACCTGCAGTACGCGCGCAACGACCAGGCGCCGACGCACGGTAATTTCCGCCTGCGCGGCGATGTGCTTGAGGTTTTTCCCTCCTACGACGACTTCGCCCTGCGGTTCGAATTCTTCGGCGACGAGCTCGAGCGGATCCTGCAGATAGACACCCTGACCGGGGAGATCCTGGCCGAGCACGATGCGATCGAGATTTACCCGGCGCGTCACTACGTTGCCCCGAGCGAGCGGATTGAATCGGCGATCGAATCGATCGAGGTCGAATTGACCGAGCAACTGCAGCGGCTGCGCGCGGCCGACAACGTCCTGGCCGCGGCCCGGTTGGAGCAACGAACCCGCTTCGACATCGAGATGCTGCGCGAAGTCGGCTACTGCTCGGGGATCGAAAACTACTCGCGCCATATCGCCGGCAGCCGTCCCGGCGACCCGCCCTGGGTGCTGCTCGATTACCTCCCCGACGACTTCCTGATGGTCATAGACGAGTCGCACCTCTCCCTGCCGCAGGTCGGGGCGATGCTGGGCGGCGACCGCTCTCGCAAACAGGCATTAGTCGAGTACGGCTTCCGCCTGCCGTCGGCATTCGACAACCGCCCGCTCTCGCACGATGAGTTCCTCGCGCACGTCAAGCAGGCGATATTTACGTCGGCCACGCCGGCCGCATTCGAATACCAGAACTCCTCGCGAATCGTCGAGCAGATCGTCCGCCCCACCGGCCTGCTGGACCCCAAAGTAACGGTGCGGCCCACCAAAGGCCAGATCGACGACCTGATCAACGAGATAAACGCCCGGACCGAGCGCGGACAGCGGGCGCTGGTGACCACCCTCACCAAGCGAATGGCCGAGGAGCTGGCCGAATACCTGGCAGAGCTGGGCATCAAGGTTCACTATCTGCACTCGGAGGTGGATACCCTTGAGCGGGTCGAGATCCTGAACGATTTGCGGCGCGGCGCCTACGACGTCGTGGTCGGAATAAACCTGCTGCGCGAGGGGCTCGACTTGCCGGAAGTTACCCTGGTGGCCATCTTGGACGCCGACAAAGAGGGGTTCCTGCGCTCGGAAGGAGCGCTGATCCAGACGATGGGTAGAGCGGCCCGCAACGTGGACGGTTCGGTGATCATGTACGCCGATTACGTAACCGGCAGCATGCGGCGGGCGATCGACGAAACCGACCGCCGGCGCCAAATCCAGGTCGCCTACAACCGCACCCACGGCATTACCGCCGAATCGGTTCGCAAACGGCTGCGTGACGTTCGCGAAATGCTCAATCTCGATCCGGATCAACCCGCCAAGCAGGAAGTCCGCAAGGGGCGCGAGCGGGCCGATCTGACCCGTCTGACTCCGGCCGAGGCGGTGCGCCGGATGGCCCGACTCGAAGAAGAAATGCACATCGCCGCCGACGCGCTTGAATTCGAGCGGGCCGCCGATTTACGCGACGAGGTCGCCGAAATCCGGGCAATGCTCGAACACGGCAGCCGCCAAGCAGCCGGCGCCAAGGCCAACTAACTTACCGCGATGAGTGGTTGGGCGCGGCTGCGTTTGCCGGCGGCTGTACTCCTGATAGCCGCCGCCGGCATGGGGTTGAATTTCATCTTCTATTCGCGCGGCATTGTCATTCCGGCGCTGTGGATCTGGCCGCTGAGCGTAGGATTCGTGGCCTTCGTCGTAATCTGGGCGATCGGATCGATGCGACTGGTACGGCGCATCTGGTGGTGGCTATGGGGCGCACCCTGGGACGCGGCCGGCTGGATGGCACAGCGCGGTCGGGTCCTGGACCGCCAAGACGAAGATCATGAACCGCCCAATTAACCCGATGGAGATGCGATCTCATGAGTGATTGTTTGCGGCTGGCCCTGGTCGGCTGCGGCTCGATAGCCGAATATCACCTGGCCGGCGCGAACGAGCTTGCCGGAAAAGTCGCGGTGACCGCACTTGTCGATCCGGAATTGGAGCGGGTCCAGAGTTTTGCCGAGCGCACCGGCGGCCGACCCTATCAGAGCTTGGCCGAGGCCATCGCCGCCGGAGGCTTCGACGCGGTCGACATCATGGTCCCGCACCACCTGCACGAACCGCTTGCGCTGGAGGCGTTCGCAGCCGGCAAGCACGTCCTGCTGGAGAAGCCGATATCCACCAGCTTGGCCTCGTGCAATCGGATCCTGGCCGCGGCCGGGGCGGCCGGGGTGGTGTTCTCGGTGGCCGAGAACGGCGAATTCTGGCCCGAATTGGTGCGGGCCAAGGAACTGATCGACGAAGGGGTCATTGGCGAGGTTGTAACCGCGCGCGCCAATTTCGTTTACGGATACGACCCGCAGTGGTTCCGGGCCGAGAACCCTTGGCGCTTCGACTCGCAGAAAACCGGCGGCGGGATAGTGGTGGACGGTTCCTCGCACTGGATCCGACCTTTGCGCAATTGGATGGGCGAGGTCGAAGCGGTAACCGCGGTCATCGGGTATCCGTTTGCCCGGATGCAGGGCGAATCGCAGTGCCAGGCCATATTTCGGTTCGAATCCGGCAAAACCGCGGTTTTCGAAGCGCTCAACATCGACGGCGTGCTCGGTCCCCAGGACTGGTGGCGCATCATCGGGCGGGAAGGCGAAATCGCTATCGGCGACGGATTCGAGGGGCAGTTGCGGCTTTTCGACGCCCAATCGCCGAACGGGCGGTCGGTGATGGAAGCTTCCGGATACAACGGCGCCTTTGCGCGCGAAATCGAGGACTTCGCCGACGCGGTGCTGGAGGGCAAGCCGCTCCAGGCCGGCCCCGAACAGTCGCTGGCCGAATTCAAGATCGCGCAGGCCATCTACGAGTCGGCGCGCACCGGCGGCTGGGTGCGCCCGGCCGACATCGCCTGATGGCGCGGCTGGGGGTAGTCGGCGGCGGGACTCCGACCCCGACGATCGAACGCTGGGGGACCAGCTTCCTGCTTGAGGCGGTCGGCCAGAAGTTCTTGATCGACTGCGGTCCGGCCACCACCCACAAACTGCTCCACCAGTTCGGGGTCAGCTGCACCGAAATCGAGCACCTGTTCTTCACCCACCTGCACTCTGATCACATCTCCGATTACCCCTGTTTTCTGATGACCCGATTCGACCAGTCGATCGGCGTCGAACCCGACTTGAAGGTGTATGGCCCGAGTCCTGTCCGGGACATTCACGACCGGCTGTGGAGCCCCGACCGCGGGGTTTTCTGGTACGACGTCGTTGCGCGAGTCAATCACCCCATGAGTGTCAACGCCTACCACTCGCGCGGCGGGCAGGGCGAGCGCCCGCCGCCCGTGGTCGAAGTGACCGAGTACGAATCCGGACCGGTGGCCAGCGGAGACGGCTGGGAGGTTTCGGCGCTGGAGGTAAAGCACGCCCAGCCGTACATCGAGTGCTACGGCTTCCGGTTCGAGACCGACGACGGCGTAATCGGTTTTTCCGGTGACACCGCGCCCTGCGAGGCCGTGGTCGAACTGTGCCGCGATGCCGACCTGGCGGTCATCGAGGCGGTCCACCGCGAGGTCCACGGTCGGACTCTGCCCAGCGTGATTTCGGAGACCTCGACCGAATCGGCCGGACGCATGGCCGAGGAGGCCGGTGCCAGGCGGCTGTTGATCAACCACCAGTCCACATCCATGGACGGACCTGGCGAGACCGCGCGTGCGATTGCCGACGTGGCCGCCAATTTCAGCGGGCAGCTGTGGTGGGGCAGGGACGGCGCGGTCGTCGACTTCTAGGCGCCGCCAATCCCCTGGTTACAGGCGTGACGTTCGCAAAAGCCAGAGTTGCCAGGCGCTGGAGAGCAGCAACAGCGCCGCCGTCGCGGCAGCCGCCCAATTCAGCCAGTTGACCCCGGTGAGCGCCCAGAGGGCGAAGAACGGGTAGAAGGTGAGCCAGACCTTGGCCGACACGCGCGCGGGCCGGCCGTGGCGATCGCCGATCCACAGCAGGGCGTTGAGCAGCGGATAGGCGGCGGCGTACATAGTTGCAACGCCGCCCGAGATCAACCCCGCGGCCGCAAATCCGGCCATGACCGTAAGTTCCCGGACATGGTCGGCCACCTGATCCACCAGCGCTCCGTACCCGGAAGCGCGTCCGCTCATGCGGGCCAGCGCGCCATCAAGCCCGTCAAGCAGCAGCGCTAAAACGAAAAGCGCCAGGGCCAAAATCGGGTTCTGCCCGAGTTGCCAAGCTATGACCACGCCCAGCGGAATCTGGGTGAGTGACACCGCGTTGGGGCTGACACCTACCCGCTGCAGCAGACGGGCTACCGCTCCGAAGGCCGGGTTGGCGCAGCGCCGCAGGGGGCTCAATAGCAGCCTCTCCAGGGTCGAATACGATCCCGGCGGACGGTTCACTGGGTGTTTGAACGGCTGGTTGGCATCTGCTATGTTGCCAGCAATCGGTGCCGACACGCATCCTCACGGGATAGGCTAGGTCCGCGTCCGCCGGCGGCGCGGCACAAACGCACGGCCGCTGGCAGCTGGAATTGAAATCCGCCGAGACCCGGTCACTGCAGATCGCTATCCGACAGCGGTGCGCGCGGACGCCACTCGTGATCGACTTCGCCGGCGGCGTGCGCCGCGCGGCGTGCCAGCGCGAAAAGCAGGTCGGAAAGCTCGTTGGCGGCCGCCAAGGCCGCCTCCGACACCGGTTCGGTCGCCGCCAGCGACTGCAGGCTGCGCTCCAGCCGACGGGCGATCGAACGCGAGTAGTGCAGTTCGGCCGCCGGCGAGGGCGGTCCCGGGACGATGAACCGGACCAGCCGCGGGAGCGCGCGTTCGTGAACCCGGACCGCTTCAGTCAGCGCCCGGCAATCGGCGGCGGTCAAAAACACCTCGCCGCGACGCTCGGGGTCGGCTATTTCGCAGCCCAGCGTAAGCAATAGTTCCTGCAAACGAACCAGGATTTTTCCCAATTCGGGGTGCGGGTTATGAGCCCGGGCCACCCCGAGATAGCTCGTCAGCTCGTCGATTTCGCCCAGGGCGCGGACGCGCAGGTCGGTCTTGGCAGCCGGCTCTCCGGTTATCCGGGTTCCCGGGTCGCTGCGCGCCGTCAGCGACCGGCCGGGTCGGCCGCCGCTGACCTGGTCGTCCGCCGGCAAGCGCGGCCGCGCTTACTCGGGGTCCGGCCGCCGGAACTGGTCGTCGCCGGCCGGTTCGGCTTCGGGCTGGGCGATGCCCAGGTGTTCCTCGGCATCGTGCTGGGATTTATTCACATCAAGCAGCGGTTCGGCAAATTCCACGTGCTGGACAAGATCGGGAAGATCCAGGTCCAAGGGACCTTCGGCGTGACTGAGCCGTCCGTCTTCCATCAGCCAGGTGTCGTCGGTGAACTGCGAGAGCGCCGGATCGTGCGTGGCCATGATCACGGTAATGCCCTGTTCGTCGACGACGCGGCGGAAAAGTAGTACGATCTCGATTCCGGTCACCGAGTCCAACGCACCGGTCGGCTCATCGGCTATCAGCAGGGTCGGGTCGTTGGCCAGCGCCCGGGCGATTGCAACCCGTTGCTGCTCACCGCCGGACAGCTCAAACGGACGGTGGTGCATGCGGCTGCGCAAACCGACCAACGTTAACAGTTCGCGTGCGCGCTGGCGGCGCTGGCCGGCGGGCATGCCCGCTATCCGCATCGTCAATTCCACGTTCTCGTATGCCGACAGCACCGGCAGCAGCGAGAAGGTCTGGAAAACGAATCCCATCTCGTGGCGGCGCAGCTCGGTCAACTGGTTGTCATTGAGCGAGGCAAGCGCCTTGCCGTCGAAGAAAACCTCGCCCCCGGTCGCCTTGTCCAGTCCACCGACCAGGTTCAGGAGCGTTGTCTTGCCTGAACCGGATCGGCCGCGCAGGGTGATGAATCGCCCGCGCTTGACTTCCAGATCCACCCGATCAACGGCGCGGACCTCGTTGGCCTCGCCGGCGTGGTAATACCGGCAGACGCCTTTGAGGCCCACCAGGGCGGTAGCGGTTTCGGTGCTCACCGGTCCCTGCCGAATAGCCCGGTCCGGCGTGGCGCGTTGCGGGGCTGCTCTTCGTCGCCGTTGGCGGCCGACTTGATGATTACCCGACCCTCTTCGTATTCGACGACCGCGCGTCCGGCGATCCCGGCGTGTTCGAGGTGTTCGTGCGGGATTTGCAGGCGTCCGACGTCGTCAACGATCACGTACTCCTCGTGCGAGACCTCGTCGGTGTGCTCGCCGCCGATTCGGCGCACGGTCTCGGTGGACGTGCGTCCGTCGCGGATCGCCACCACCCGGTCCACCTGGTTCGCGATTCCGCGGTCGTGCGAAACCACCACCACGGTCAGGCCGCGCTCGCGGTTCAGATCGTGGAACAGGTCGTAAATCAGGTGGGCGGTCTCGGTGTCGACTTCACCGGTCGGTTCGTCGGCCAGCAGGATGTCCGGATCGTTGGCCAGCGACACCGCAATCGCCACGCGCTGCTGCTGCCCGCCGGAGAGTTCGCCCGGGTTATGGCCCATCCGGTCGCCCAGGCCGACCGTATCGAGCAACTCGCGCGCCCGATCGCGTCGCACCCGCCCGGAAAGACCGGAGAAGATCATCGGCGTTTCGACGTTTTCCAGCGCCGACAGATAGGGAATCAGATTGCGGGAACTCTGCTGCCAGACGAAGCCGGCGATATGCCGCTTGTAGTAGACGAGATCGGACTCGGAGCAGTTGACAAGGTCCAATTCCCCCATCCGGCAGCTGCCGGCCGACGGCCGGTCCAGCCCGCCCAGGATGTTCAATAGCGTCGATTTGCCGGATCCGCTGTTGCCGATGATGGCCATGAGTTCGCCGCGCCCGATGGACAGGTCCAAGCCCTGCAAGGCGACAACTTCCAGGTCCGCGACCTTGTAGATCTTGACCAGCCCGGAGCACACGACCAGACTCTCGCCGGTTTCAATGTGGCTGGTGAAGTCTTTCATCCAGTCTCATCCCCGAACTTCATTGCCTCGTGTATCCGGATCCGGCGCAGCATCCAGATCGAGACCGGAACCGCCACCACCAACACCACCCCGAGCACCAGATATATCTTGCCGATGTCGCCCCAGGCCGTTTCGATGATGAAGGCCGGCGTGTCGGCGAATCGGTCGGCCGAAAGCTGCAGAAACGGGATGAACAGGTTGCCGGTCAGGATCCCCAGCGCGGTTCCGACCAGGGTGCCCATTCCAATGAGGAAACCGTTCTCGAACATGAACAGGTTGATCATCTGCCGAACTGAAAGTCCCATCGCCCGCAATACGCCGAATTCCTGGAGGCGCCGCCTGAATGAGAGGAAGGAATAAAGCAGGAATCCCAGCAGGGTCAGGAGCGTGGAGATCACGAACCCGACCGTGAGGATTCCGAAGGTCCCGGTCTGGGTCGCGTCGGCCCGCGAGTCCTGGATAGTCAGGGCGGTCACGTTGTAGCGCAGCAGGTCGATGCGCAATTCCCAGAGTTTTTCGGCAATATCCGGGACAGCGACTCCCTCGGCCGGTATCCCCAGGATGTTCCAGGGGCTCTCGCCGATGTTGCGGTGGATGTAGTCCAGGTTGGCGACCACGAACGGGCCCGATTCGGGGTAGTGGGTCGGGAAATCATCGATCCAGCCGGCGATGAAGAATTCGAGATCGAGCTGCGCGAAGCGGATCGTGAGCGGATCGCCCTGTCGAAGCAGCAGCTGGTCGCCGAAGTAGGAGCGGTCGGCCAGCAGGGCGCGTTCGTCGCCGGCCAGCGCGTTCATCATCGAATTGATGTGATAGGGAGCAAAGTCCGAACGCCACCATGCAGTCTTGGCGAACGGGATCGGATCCACCCCGTAGACGTTGACCGTGTCGGCCTGGTTGCGCCCCGGCGGGATGAAGTGGGCGTCGTCGTCATGCCATAGCCGCGCGAACTGCTCCAGCATCGGTTCACCGTTCTCATCGACGGCGCGTGAATGCAAGTCGGCCGGCTGGATGATCCAGACCCCGTTGTCGGCGTCCCAGAAACCGGTCTCTTCAAACAGGACCTCCGAACCGACTTCGAAATAGGCGCGGTCGGAGATGTTGCGGTCGATCGTCGCCGCCATCGAGGCGGAGAACGTTCCCAGCGCAAAGGTCAGCACCAACAGCAGGACCAGCCTGGTGTACTGGCCCGGACTGCGGCCGATCTGTCGCAGACCGAGGTGTATACCGACTCCCCAGTAGCGCCCGCCGATCGCGGCCAGGAGGGCCACAAGGTAAGGGATGAAGCGTAGGAACAGCAGGGCCAGGGCGAAGATGAACAGCACCGGCATCACCACCAACAGCGGGTCCGAGAACAGTTCGCCGCCGGGCCCGAACGAGAGCAGCGAATCGCGTTCGCGCAGGTTTATGTAGCCGTAGATGACGATCCCGACTATAAGGACGTCGAGGAAAAAGCGTTGGTAGAAGGGCTTGCCCAGGGTGCGTGAGACGTCCTGCTTGAACTCCACCACCGAGAGCCGGGCCGCCCCGATCGCCGGTACCAGGGTCGCCAGGACCGCCAGGAATACCGCCCCGGCGGCGTAGAGGTAGTGCTGCTGGGTGAGCATCACCGGCAGGTTTTCGCGGTCGGTAAAGACCAGGAACGTGTAAGTCTTGCCGATGATCTGAGCCAGCCCCAGGGCCAGTAGCGGCCCCAGACCCAGGGCGATCGCGGCTACTAACAATCCTTCGATTATGTAAACCCCTACGATCTGCAGGGTGCCGACGCCGCGGCTTTTGAGGACGGCGATTTCGCTGCGCTGCTGGTCGATCACCATGCCGGCGGTAAGGCTCACGTAGTAGAGGATGATCGCCACTACCGGGGCCGCCAGGATAAACAGCAGCAGCTTCAGGAAAAACAGCTTGTCGTTGAAGCTGACGATCACGTCCTGCGGAGAATAATCGAGCTTCGTCCCGGGGAGGATCTGGTTGGTCGCGGCCCGCAGCGTCACCAACCCTCCGGCGACGGCCCGATAACTCGACGCCCTTATCGAGGCCGGGTCAAAGTCCGAATACCAGGTCGCCTCGTAGAAGATGCCGGGGAAGGTGGCGACCAGCCGATCCAGGTAGACGTCGCGATTGATCATGAATCCACCGCGGTCGAACGTCGAGATCGGACTGTAGAACCAGTAGCTGCGGTTGTCGGGATCGGTCGGCACCCACCGCCCGACGATGTCGAAAGCTATCGGGTGCTCCTCCTCGGTGTCCTGGTCGGTGTAGAACAACTTGATCCGGTCACCGACGAGATAGCCGAACTTGTCGAGCAAGTTGTTGGATGCCGACACCTCCAGCAACATGGCGGGTTCGCCGTTCACCTCGATGGAGCCGACTTCGCTGGTCGGCGCCCGACCTTCCAGGAACCGGATGTGCTCGTCGATATCGGAAGCCGTGGCGAACCACGCGTACTCGAGGGTGCGCTCGCGGCGTCCGCTCTGCAGCGAGGCCTCGAATGGCAAGACCGGATGGACGTCGGTCTGCAGGTATGTGACCTGCGAGATTTCATCCATGCCCGTCAGCTGGCCGATGCGATGGGCAAAAAAGCTGTCTGCGGTCAGGAATTCCTCGACCGTTGTCGGCGCTTCGTTGACCTCGGGCCTGGAAAAGTGGCGCAGCATGACCGAAGAGGCGGGTTGGCGCCGGTCAACGCTCGGTTCCTTGAGCTCGCGCTGCAGCAGGAATTCGGACATCCCGTCGGAGAAGACCGGGACCGCCGTCACCAGGGTGACGGTAATGATCAGGCCCAACACGGTGGCCAGGATCAGCTGGCTCTTGTGCAGCAGGCGTTTGGCGGCAAAGACCACCATCGGCAGCAGCATCGCCTCAGCGACTCCGACCGGTCATTTGCAAAGCCGCTGCGTTGCGCCTACGGCGACGCGTAGATCTCCATGCCCTCTTCAAGGCCCGATTCAATCTCGATTTCGGTGTCTGACGCGATTCCGGTGGTCACCTGCAGGCTGCGGCGCTGCCCGTCGACGATCGTCTCGACGAATTCGCGGGCGTTCACGCGGCGCACCGCCGCGGCCGGCACCTTCAGGACGTCATCCTTGACCTGAACCGTGACCTTGAGGCGCGCCAGCATGCCCAGTTCGACCGCGGCGCCGGCCCAGTCCACTTCAATTTCGGTCTCCGGAATCTTGATCGTCTGGCCGGTGTTGGAGACGATGTTGCGCGGCAGCGAGGAAACCGTACCCACGAAGTTGCGGCCCGGGAATGCGTCCAGCTGGACGTCGACGATTTGACCGATCGAAAGGTTTTCGAAATCGGTCTCCGGTATCAGCGATTCGATCACCAGGTTTTCGGGGTTGGAAATCCCGATGATTTCCTGGTATGCCTGAACCTGGTCGCCGGCCCGACCGCGGGTGAAGGTTATTTCCCCGCCGAAGGGAGCCACGATCTGGTTTTCGAAGGTCTGCGCCTGCAGGCGTTCAAGCTGGATCCTGGCCTGGTCGAAATTGTTGGTGGCAATCGTCAGGTCGATGTCCTTCTGCGATTCCTTGCGTTCGAACTGCGCGTAACGCTCCTCCAGGTTGTCGCGGCGGGAAATGGCCGCATCCAACGCGTTCTGGGCAACGTCCAGATCGGCGGGCGGGGGATCAAGGAGTTCAGCCAGACGGGACTGGGCGCGGGCGAGATTGTTGCTGGCCTGGGAGAAGCTCGCCTGGGCGGCGCGCTGCTCGTTCGAACCCAGGCCGGCATCGATGTTGGAGAGTTCCACGCGGGACTCATCGACCGATCGCTGGGCCTGCACCACCGCCAGCTGGGCGTTGGCAACCCTGACGCCGTATTCGGATTGCACCTGGGCGATGAGGCGCTCAAGCGCGCCGGGTTCATCGCCGTCGACCAGCACATCGGCCAGGGATTCGCGGGCCCGCTCCAGGCGGGTGCGGGCCTGGTCCAGGGCTACGCGGGCTTTGGCGACGTCGGCCTCGTCGCCCGGATTGACCGCACGCTCGTAAGCCAGCAGGGCCAGGTTGTAGGTGATTTCGGCTTGTTCGCGCTGATCGCCGCTGAAGTTGCGCTCGAGCGAGTTCTCGTAATTGATTTCCGCGCGCCGGAAGACCAGTCGGGCTTGCTCGAGGTCCTCGCCGGTGGCGCCGTTGCGGATTCGATCGAGGTCTTCCTGTGCCAGCAGGACGTTGGCTTGGGCGACCGTCACGGCACTGCGCAGGTCGGCCAAGCGGCGCGCCGCCTCGGCGCGCGCCTCGCCGCCGGACGGCGGGCCGGCGGCGGCCAGGTCCTGCAGCGCAAGCTGGAGCGAAGACAGGCGTTCAAGCCTGGCGTTTAGCTCCAAGTCGACTGCAGACCGTATGTTGGCGGGCGATGCCTGCAACACCTGGAGTTTCGTCTGGGCGTTGCTGTAGGCCATCTGGGCGGCCGCCAGCTGGGCTCGCGCCGAGGTGACCAGGTCAGGGTCTCCGCCGTTGAGCGAGAGATTGATTTGCTCTTGCCGGCGGATCACGTCGTTACGGGCCGTCAGAAGCTGTTGAAGCGAGTTCGCCTGATCGTTGGCCAGGGCCTGTTCGGCAGCCTTGACCCGCAGCGAGGCGGTCTCGAACGATTCCAGGGCACTTTCGACCTGGGACTCAAGATTTCCGGTCTCCAGTTCGGCCAGCAGGGTGCCGGCTTCGACGATCTCGCCCTGGCGCACCGAAACCGACTTGATCCGACCTCCAGAGACGAAATAGAGGTCTTCCCGCTCGCGCGCCACCACCCTTCCGGTGGCCCGGATGGCCTGCTCGATCGTCCCTCGGTCCACGGTGACCAGCGGACGGTTGGAGGACGACGCCGAGCCCACCAGGGTGGGGGTCGGGGCGACCGCGGCAACGAAGAACTCGCAGCCCGCCAGCAGGACCGCGGCCGGCACGATGAGCAGCAACCGGATCAGCGGCCCGTTGGCCATATGCCCCAGGTTCTTCGCCCGCACTAAGGCAATCAGCCTGGATGCTGCTTTAGGCAATATCCAACGAATCCTTGCGGTGGGTATTGATTGCTGCCACCGCTGTCTTGGACGTTTCCGCGAGCAAAGTCGCGCGGTGGCTGTCTGATCACGCGTCGGCCGGGAAGGCCCCGGGGGAATCAGCCGGGGGTCTGGCGTGCCCCCAATTATCACCAAATTTCGCCGGAATGGAAGCTTCCGCTTGGCTCGCGGTCCGCTGCCGGGCGTCGCATGGCTCGTGATTTGCCGCCCTTCCCCGGCGGCCAATTCCACCAGCGCAACTACCAGCCCCTAAATCGCGACCGTCGTCATCGGGGATCGACAAATGTCAACCGGGCGTGCGTGGTCGCCGCCCCTCAATCAAAGCTGACGCCGATCGCGCCGATCGGGCCGTAGTCGGCAAACACCACATCGCCGGGAGCTACATCGACCGGCCGCGTGAACGATCCACCCAGCACAATGTCACCCTTTTTGAGTTCGTCCCCCAGCGGCGCCAGCTTTTCCACCAGCCAGGCGACCCCGGCCGCAGGGTGACCCATGATCGCCGCCGAGACGCCGCTTTCTTCGATGACCCCGTTCCTGGCCAAGGTCGCCCCGATCCAGCGCAAATCGACGTCGAACGGTCGGATGACCCGACCGCCCAGGATGATCGCGCCATAGCCGGCGTTGTCCGCGATCGCGTCGGCGATGTCCCGCGGCACCGTAGTGCGGCGGTCGATTACTTCCAGCGCCGGGGTCACGTACTCGGTGGCCCGCAGGACGTCGTGGACCTGGCACCCGGCCCCGCCCAAGTCTTCTCCCATCACGAACGCCAGTTCCGTCTCCAGACGCGGTTTGATGAAGGTCCGGGCCGGGATCCGGGCTCCGTCCCGGTACAACGAGTCGTCCAGGATCACCCCGTAGTCGGGCTCGCTCATATTCGACGCCGCCTGCATGGCGCGGCTGGTGAGCCCGATCTTGCGTCCGACTATCCGGGCGCCGTTTTCGATGCGGATTCGGGCCCAGCGGCGCTGCACGTCATACCCGTCTTCGATTTGCATGCCCGGCCATTCGTGTGACGGCGGAGGGCAGGGAATCCGGGTCCGCTCGGCGCGGTATATCGCTTCGGCCGCAGCTTGGCGGTCGGCCTCCGAGAGCAATTCCTAGGCCTCGGGCGGCAAGGCGGCGATCAGGCCAATCGCTATAAGGGCGATCAGCGAAAGCGGCGCAAATTGCGACACGTTGGCGTCGATCGAGGCCTTCAAGCCGAATACGTTGAAGCCAACCTCGGGGACACCGTTGACCTCGTCCTGCAAGATACCTTGGTACTTCGGACGGGTCAGGAGCGCGGCCCAGAACCCGCCGTAGGCGACAACGCAGAGTCCGGCCGAGATCCACAGCCTGATGCCCGGCCCGGTCGCGGTCCAAGTCAGGAATAGACCCAGCAGGGCCATGATCACCAGGCTCGCCACCTGCCACACCACGTGGTAGCGCGCATGGCCGGTCCATGAAGGGTTTGTTGCGTGGGTGGGACCCAGGTCAACGAGCGTCGGGATGGCGCTGTAGCCAAGGGTGGCGATCGTAAGCAGTATTTGGGCCGCGAGCAGCATTTCATCCCTCCCGCCAAGGTTCGGCCACGTACGCGGCGCGCCGGCCGCCAACGCGCCATCCCTAGGTTAGTAACCGTGTTAATGGTCAAGCCGGCGCGGTCGATTTTGAGGGGTCTTTGGAAATAGGCCCGTACAATGCCATGCCTCCCCAAAACCTCAATCGAGAAAGCGCTGCGCATTGCGGCAGACGAACGCCGCTGCCTCCCCCCTGCCGCCCAGCGAAGTGGTCGCCCGCCTTGATCAATCGCTGCCGGCCAGCGGCCTATACGGCGACTTGGAGTCCGGGGCAAAGGGATCGCGAGCGCCATTCCGGCTCAGCCCGCAACCGATCGGCGTCTCGCCGGCGACTTTGGATCGGATCGAACGCCTGGGTCCGCTGCTGGCGGACTTTTACCGCGCCGCGGGCCGCCTCTACCAGGACAGCGTACGCGGAAACGTGGCCGGCTGGCCGGCGAAGCTCCTGGATGCCGGCAAATCCGAATTCGTGATTTCGCTGGCGCGCCGCAATCGACTGCGTAATCGCTTTCCGCTGGTGATTCGGCCCGACCTGATGCTGACCGAGCAGGGAGCGATCCTGGCCACCGAACTGGATTCGGTGCCCGGCGGTCTGGGAGTGCTTCAGGCGTTGCGCGACGGGTACTCCCGGGCCGGACTGGAGAGCGTTGGCGCTCCCCTGGCCGAATCGTTCAAGTCCGGTCTGGTCGCCCAGGCTGGAATTGGCGATCCGTTCGTGGCGATCGTCGTTTCCGAAGAAGGCGACGCCTACCGCCCCGAATTGACCGCCCTGGCCGAGGAATTGTGCAGGTTGGGGCTGCGCTGTCGGGCGGTTTGGCCGGATGAACTGGAGTTCGACGATGCCGGCGTTTGGCTTGGTGCCCCCGGGCGGGGCCCGAAGGTCGACCTGATCTACCGGTTCTTCGAATTGTTCGACCTGGAAAACGTACCCGGGGCCGAGTCGATGTTCAAAGCGATGCAGGCGCGCCAGGTGGTCATCACCCCTCCGCCACGCGCGCCCCTGGAGGAAAAGCTGCTGCTGGCCCTGTTCCACCATCCCGAGCTGACCGGCTTTTGGGAGCGCCAGCTGGGTGACGACTCCTTTGCGGCGCTGCGGCAGCATTTGCCGCCCACCTGGGTCATCGATCCCACCCCATTGCCCCCGTTCGCGGCGATCGATCCGCCGCTGACCAGCGCCGGGCGGCCCGTGCGCCGCTGGCGGGACCTTTGCGGGGCCACGCAACGCGGGCGGCGCATGGTGATCAAGCCGTCCGGGTTTTCTCCGCAGGCCTGGGGTTCGCGCGGGGTGACGATCGGCCACGACGTGCCGGCTCCCGAATGGGGGGATGCGCTCGAAGCGGCGATGGTCGCATTCGAGCAAAGCCCGCACGTGTTGCAGCCGTACTTTGCCAGCCGAAGATTCAGCGTTCAATGGTTCGATATGGACCAGAACCGGCTGCGCGATAGCCGGGTGCGGGGGCGCTTTTCACCCTACTTCATCGATTCCGGCGAAGACGTCCAGCTGGCCGGGATATTGGCCACCGCCTGCCCGGACTCGTCCAAGATCCTGCACGGCATGGCCGACGCCGTGATGGCTCCGGTGGCGCAGGACCCCGAATCGCCGCTTTGAACGCCCCGGGGCATTTAAGACAATTGCGGGCACCGGCGGTACATTGCGCGGCGGGACGCCCTGCCCCTGAGCCGCGCCCACCAATCCGCCGATCGTGGAAGGACCAAGCGTGACCCGAGCCGTAGCGCAATGGAAGCAGGAGATGCGCAACAGCCTGCGGCACGGGGAGGATGCGCCCGCCGTGGACGCCCTGGAAGCCGAGGAAATCGATTCGGTCCGCAAGCTCTACCCTTTCTTCTCGAATGCCTACTACACCAGCCTGATCGAGGAAAGGGACGATCCGATCTGGAAGCAGGTCATTCCATCGTCCGAAGAACTGAGCGACCCTACCTATTACATGGAGGATGCGCTGGGCGAGGACGGGGAGGACTCGCCGGTTCCGCACCTGACGCACCGCTACCCCGACCGCGTTTTGTTCACCGTCACCTACACCTGCGCCATCTACTGCCGCTTCTGCACCCGCAAACGCAAGGTCGGCAAGTACCCGGTCCCGCGCTGGTCGGAAATGGAGGCGGTCTTCGACTACCTGCGCGCGCATCCCGAAGTCCGCGATGTCCTGCTTTCCGGCGGCGATCCGCTGCTGCTCTCGGATCAGCACCTGGACCGGATCCTGACCGAGCTGCGCGCAATTCCGAGCATCGAGGTCGTGCGGATCGGATCCAAGCTGCCGTGCGTGCTGCCTTCGCGCATCACGCCCGAACTCTGCGAGATGCTCAAAAAACACCATCCGCTCTACATCAACACGCACTTCAACCATCCGCGCGAGTTGACCGAGGAAGCCGCTACTGCCTGCAACAGACTGGCCGACGCCGGCATACCGCTGGGCTGCCAGACGGTCCTGCTGAAGGGTGTCAACGACGATCGCGAGGTCATGAAGGAACTGATGTTGGGTCTGCTCAAGATCCGGGTCAAGCCCTATTACCTCTACCAGGCCGACCTGGTGAAGGGGACCCATCATTTCCGCACCAACATCCAAGCCGGTCTCGACATCATCAATTACCTGCAAGGCAACATCACCGGTTTCGGCGTGCCCAAGTACGTAATTGACGCCCCGGGCGGCGGCGGCAAGATGACCGTCGCTCCGAACCGCTTGCTGAGCCTCGATGACGAGTACGCAACCCTGGCCAATTACGAGGGGAACGTCTACAAGTACCCGGCTCAGGGCAGCCACGCGAGCGAGATTCCCGACCACGCCCTGACCGCGACCCCGCTGGCCGACTACCTCTGAGGAGCTGGCGGCCGGTCCGGCGTCAGGGCGACCGGGTTGGCAGACCGATCACCGCACCATCGCCTGGGTATTGGGTCGCAATTGAATCCGGGCACCGGCAGCTGCGGAGGGACCGCTTCCGGAATTCCGGACCCTATAGTCGGCCGAGTCCTTGCAGCAACTCCGACCCGACGTTAGCCGCCACCACCTGATCCGGAAATCCGGCCGGGTGCTCCAAGCGCGCCCGCTGGAAGTGCTGCACGACCAGTCCACCCTGGGCGATCTGGCCCGAAATTGGAAATCCGAACCGGTCGATTCCACCGTTGGACCGGAAGTAGTCGAGCATGGCGCCACGCACGCTGTGGCCGGTTTCAGGGAAGAACGCGTCGCCTTGGGCGGTATTGGCCGGATCGGGGCTGAATGAAACTCCCGCGGTAAGCTCGCTGCCCAGAAGCCCCAGCGTGATCAGGTAGGGCGTGCCGGCCAGCTCCGGATTCAATTCGAGACGAGCTTTTTCGAAATACTGCACCAGCTTGCCGCCCTCGTTGCGCGGTGTCGTCAAAGGGACTCCGTAGGTCGCTATGCCTCCGCCGTCGCGGAAGAAATCGAGGAACTGGGGCGATACCGTCCGGCCGGTCTGCGGGTAGTAGAAGGAACCTTCCTCGATGCCGGGATCCGGGCCCGGAATCAGGGCCACCGGCGTCGTCCGGCCGGGCGTTACCACCTCGAAATTGTGACTGTAGAGCAGGCCCAGTTCGGTTGGGGTTCGAACATTGAATACCTGGACGAAGAACTCTCCGGCGACCGTGATCTGGCGCGATGAGCCGGCGATCGTCACGCGCCGCACCGCGCCGGACTCGGAGCGGTCCGAAAAGTCGATCGACCGCAGCTGCCCGACATCGGTATTGGCGCGCGCCGCCAGGGCCGTGGCCAGGTGCGACATTGCGAATTCGGACGTAGACCAGCCGGTCCAGGGGCCCAGCGCGTCGTACGGAAGGCCGGCGGCGTCGACATCCGGGCGCGACCGCAACCACGGCTGGGCGGCGCTGAATACGTCCTCGGAGTTTTCGGTGCGGGAGCCAAAGCTGGAGAAGTAAAGCGCGTTGATCGGTGCTCCGTTGTGGGTGATCACCTGCCCGGCGGTGGTAAAGACGGCCAGGTCGGTCTCCGGCTCCTCGGCATTCACGCCCATGTAGACCTGCGAGAACGGGGTGTCGTCGACGTCCCAGTCGACTCCCCCGCGAGCTATCCGGCTCACCGCGAACGTTCGCGCCGCCATAGCCTGGGCGCGCAACGCCTCCAGCGGCCAGTCATGGACCACTTCGACCGGGACCACTCCGCGCAGGTATTGTTCGACATCGACTTCGTTGATCGTCCGCAAAGTGCCCCCGGGACGGACGATGACCCGCATTCCGCCGCGGAAGACGTCGTAGTAGATCGCCCTATTTCCGCCGGGCACCGGCGTCGTTTCCTTGTACCAGACCTGAAACGTGGTCGAGGCCGACAGCGGTCGCAGTCGAATCCAGCGGTACATGTCGAACTGGCCGACTCGCACGCTTTGCGAATTGAAGATCTGGACCAGGTACTTCGCCTCACCCGGATACGAGGAAAACTCGACCCGGCCGCCCGCTTCGACCGGATCGCTCAGGCCGGCAATCTCCCAGGGTCCGCCCCAGGCCCAGATCTGGCCCCGCAGTCCGTTGCTGCCGGCGTATGAGCCATCGACCGCGGGCGCGCGGTAGTCGTCCGATATCAGGACCCGCAGCTGCTGCTGGGACAGGTCGCGCTGTTCGATCGCAACGTCGCTGTAATAGGCGTGCACGATCTCCTCGGCGGTCTGCCCGTCCAGGGCGCGTCCGTAGGCTCCCCACTGCGACATCCCGACGCCGTGCCCGTTGCCGATTCCATCAAATCGCAGGACCAGATTGGGGTCGTAGGGGATCGCCCCGTCGGCGCGGACGCTGTTCGCGCCAGTCGGCGCCGAGACTGCCAGCGCCAGCGCCAGCCCAACGCCCAGCAGAAGGCGCCGGACTCGCGACGCGGGTCGGTCGGCACGTACCCCGTCAGCGGTCGCCGCGGGACGGTGGAGGACGGTGCTATCCGGGCGTGTGCCCCAGACGCGGCGGACTAGCCACCCATCCGTCGATAGGCCGTGTAATCAACCGGGACCTCGATCAACGCGGGTCGCCCGGACGAGACTGCGGTCGCCACGGCGTCTTCCAGCTCGTCCAGATTCCGGGCACGGCGCCCGCTGACCCCTAGCGCCTCGGCCAGGGCGACGTAATCGGCGCGCGAGAAGTCGTTGGGCACCTCGGTCAAATCGTCGATCTCGGCTTTGAGGCGGATCAGCGCCAACGAGGAGTCGACCGCGACCACCACGGTTACCGGCAGGTCCAGCCGGGCCAGGGTTTCCAGCTCGCCGGCGCCCATGAGTAGCCCGCCGTCGCCGACCAAAGTCACGACCGGTTCATCGCCGGGGGGGGGCGGGGCGCCGGGGGGGGGCGCGCCCGGCCGCGCCGCCCCCGAGACGAGCACAGACAGAGTCCGACGGGTGATAAGTGAGGGGGGGGTGGGATGAAA